>JABGQA010000155.1 GCA_018644665.1 Candidatus Poribacteria bacterium | reverse complement strand
TTCGCTTCCTTCGCGTCACCGGATCGTGGGACTACGACGGGCCGCTCGGCGAGGAGCGGCTCGTCCGCCCCGTGGACATCTACCCGGAGTTCCGGGACGAAGGCCCCGGCTGGTTCGGCCCGGACGCCGAGCCGCCCTACCCGATCTCCGCCCTGTTCCTGCTCATCGACACGGACGAGGGCGTGACCGGCATGTACGGCCCGACGCAGGACGATGTCGCGCGCATCATCCAGAATCAGCTCGCGCGCATCGTCGTAGGCGAGAACCCACACGCCGTCGAGCGCATCTGGGACAAGATGTACCGGCACGCCATCCACGGCCGCAAAGGCCCCACGATGATGGCGATCAGCCATGTGGATCTCGCCCTGTGGGATCTGAAGGGCAAGCTGCTGGGGGCGCCGGCGTATGAGCTTCTGGGCGGCCCTAGCCGCGACAAGATCCGCACGTACGCCTCGATGCTCGGGTACTCCATCGAGCCGGAGCTGGTCACGCAACGCCTCAAGGAGATCGTCGCTCAGGGATACCCGGCGACGAAGTGGTTCTTCCGGCACGGGCCCAGCGACGGCGAGGAGGGCGTGCGGAAAAACGTCGAACTCGTGCGGACCGTGCGAGAAGCCGTCGGCCCCGATGTAGAGATCATGTTCGACGCGTGGAACAGTTGGGACGTGCCGTACACGGTCCGCATGGCGGAACTCACGCGTGAATACCGTCCGTGGTGGATCGAGGAGCCGGTGCTACCGGACATGATCCCACAGTACGCGGAGATCCGCCGATCGGTGTCCGGCGTGTCCATCTCAGGCGGCGAGCACGAATACACGCGATGGGGCATCAAGGCGTTGCTGGACGCGGAAGCCGTCGACATCCTCCAGCCCGACCCGACCTGGGCGGGCGGGCTCACGGAACTGACGAAGATCGCGGCGCTCGCGTCGTCGTACGGCATCCCCGTGATCCCGCATCACGGCGGGCCCGCCTCGACGCAGTTCATCGCATCGCAGACGCTCACGACATGCCCCATGCAGGAGTGGCTGATCCAATACGGCGAGCGCTTCCAGGTGTTCCTCACGCACAAGATCGAGCCCCGCGACGGCTGCATCGACGTGCCGACCGCCCCTGGTCTGTGCATGGAACTCGACGACGACGCCATCGAGACACGCGAGGAGGTCACGTTCTGACGAGTCTGAGTCAACGAACCCCCACGCGCGCGCGTCCAACGGTCTGACGCGGCGAGGGTGCGGGAACCGCGACGGAAAGGCAGACAGGATGACACGCATGGAGAGTGTGGGCGCCGTGACGTTGGGCGTCCTGATGGCGTTCGCGTTGATGCTGACGGCCGTCCCCGTGATGGCGGAAGACGGCGCGCAGACCAAGGAACTGCACAAGATCGAACTGGCGCTCGAGGATCTCCGCGAGGGCGACATGAGCGCGGAGGTCAGGGAGCAGGCGCGGGAACTCGAGCATCGCGCACAGGAACTGCGCAGCATGGCCCGCGAACATCAGAAACAGGGCCATGTGGAAGAGTTGCGCGCGAAGCTCAATAAGGTGAACCAACGCATTGAGGAACTCGAAGGCCAAGACCTTTCACCCGAAGGCACGCCCGACCGGTGGGAATGGCTAGAGAGTGCGAGGGTGAATCGCGCGGAGATCATCGGCGCCATCGAGCGCGGCATGTCCGGCGAGGAACCACCGCGTCGCCGCGAGAACTTGCGCGGGAACCTGGAGGAACTCAACAGCGCCATCGCCAGGTTGGAGGATCAGGGCCTCTCGCCTGAGGGCACGCCCGATCGGTGGGAGGCCCTGGAGCGATTCCGCGGGCAGCGCGAGAAGATCGTCGCGGAGCTTGAACGCGGCAGGGGCGACGAGGAGCGCGCGAAGCACAACGACGAACTCGCCGAGATGCTGCGCGGGATCGAGATGCGGATGCACCACCTCAAGCAGGAAGTCGGTGACAGGGACTGGACCGACGAGCAGCGGGCAATGCAGAAGCGCTTCGAAGACATGGCCGCCGAGACACGCGAGGGGATGAGGAAGTATCGCGGCCGTCCGCAGGCCCCGGCGATGAGGAAGGAGCGACGCGTCGAGCGGCCGATACAGCGTCGGCTCGAAGTATTCCGTCTGGAGCATGCCGACGGGAATCATCTGGTCGATCTCATCATCAAGTTCCTCCCGGACGGGTCGGAGATCGGCTACGACCAATACACGCGGACGCTCATCGTGCTGACGCACGGCGCCGGTATCGAGTACGTGCCGTACCTGCTGGAGCATCTGGACGCGCCGACGGCGGAGTGATCTTCGACGCCTGAACACAGAGGGGCGCTCGTGTCCGTGAGCGCCCTCACGTCCCGCGCCCGGCGCCCCGTTCTCGAAAGCGGCGGCAGCCTGGTCAGCGTGGTGCCACACGAAGACTGTTCGCGCTAGGGAACAGCGAACGTCCTCCCCTCGCAGGGGAGGATGGAGGTGGGGTCCACGGAGGCCCTACCACCTCCCGGCCCCGCCGGTGACGGGTGGAGTCTGGAGACACCGTGCCCGGGATATCGCATCGTCGACCCTACACCCGCCGTCTCCAGATGCTCTTCACCCGCACGGTCTCGCACTCAGCCGGCAGGTGCAGCGGTAGGTCGGATTTCGTGTACAGGAGCAGGCCGCGGCAGCTTCCCAGGTATTCGTGCCGGATCTCGGCTCTCCCCCTTTGGGAGTGGAACACGAGTGGGGCGTCCGCGCGTTTGAGGCTTCGGAGGAAGTCGTCTGCGTCCACCCATGCGACGGGCCCCATGGCGTTGATCCCGTTCGCCTTGGTGACGGCTGCGGTGATCAGGCCGGCGACTGCCGGCACGACCGTGTTGGACAGTATCAGCCCGAGTTCGAAGATCGGCATACCTATTCCTAGGCGACGTCCGGCGAGCTAGCTACGACGCTCTCCGCGCGCGGCGATGGTTCGAGCCGCGTCGTCGACCTTCGTGGAGATAGCGCTAAGTTCTGCGTCCATCGCCTCGTGGAGTTGGCCGATCTGCGCCTCGATCTTCGTCAGGCGCTCGTCGATCGACGGCTCCGCGTCGCGGGACCCCGCCTGTCGGACGGCCACGAACCCAGCGATGACGGCGACGGCCACCCCGAGCGCCGCCACCGCCCACATGGCCGAGGCCGGACTGAAGCCCTCGAAGTTGAACTCGCCGCCATTCTTGCGGTAGACCGCGACGCCGACAGCCACGGCGCCGACTAGCAGGACGAACAGCATCGGCCCCAGGGGCTTCTCACCGTCGGCGTTGCGGTTGGGCGGCACGAAGATCATGGCTGTCTCCTGGGGCGATCACGACGCGCGATCCGTCCGCATCGTCTCACTTATAGAACGGCGGCGGAGGGCACGCAACCGGCGGCTGCCCTGTCGCGCCCGGCCCGGCGACGCGTCACGGCCGCGACCGGCGGACGAACTGCGCGAGACCCGCGACCAGGAAGTAACCCAAGAGGTACCCCGCCAACTGATGCGTGTAGAAGTACCAGCGCGCCGGTCCCCTCAGGTCGATCTTCGTGTAGTGGGCGTCGCGGAGCTTCACCAGCGGCAGGAGTAGGTCCAGGCTGTACTCGGCGGGGTGCACGCCATTCTGGATTGCCTGACCAGCCGCCTGTCCCGTGCAATCGAAGACGGCTACGCCCACGCCAAAGATGAGGGCCGCCCACACGAAGGCGTACCATATCCGGTACCCAAAGCCGGTCATCAACCATTGCAGGAATCCGTACGGCGAGAACGGCCGCCTCCACAGTCGTCGCCACTCTCCCGCGTACCGGACGCCGTTCGCCATCCTGTCGTAGCCGGCCGCCTGGAGGACGCTCGCACACTGGTCGTAGGTCTTCGGATGATACCCCTCGGATCGCCTGATCCAGTCGACGAACCACTTCGCCTTGCGGGGCGCGAGCTTGCCAATGCTCTCATCCCACGTGGCGTACGTGAAACCCTCTAGCCGCAGCTCTTCCGGCCATGCATCGGCGGCATCACGCAGAACACCCACGGTCGCCAACCGCAAGTCCAACACGCCGCCGAAGCTCGCACTGCGGATGTCTAGGACGTCTTTGGCGTCGATGCGAATCATGCTCACGTCACTCACGAACCGGGCAGGGCTGCGCATGAACACGGGTCCGTCTACCTGCATGCAGGTCATGTCGATCCTGCCGTTGAACGTCGACCCGACCATAGCCAGTTGGTCGCCGATGCGCGCACTGCGCAGAACGACCTCCTTGAACGTGGCGCCACCACTCATCAGGAGGCTGCCCTCGACTTGGACTGCGTTCATGTTGAGCGAGCCGGTGAACGTCGAGGCGACCATCGCCAACTGGCCGCCAATGCGCGCACACCGAAGAACCACCTCCTCAAACGTCCCACCGTCATCCATAAGCAGGGCGGAGCGAGTATGGAGCGAGTCCATGTTCAGTGTGCCGCCGAACGTAGAGCCGCTCATTGCCAACTGGTCACCGACACGCGCGCCACGAAGGTTGACCTCGCCAAACACGCTTTCGAGCATGAAAAGGGAGCCGTCGACCTGGAACCCGTCCATGTCGAGCTTGCCAGCGAACGCCGACGCCTTGAACCCGAAATCGGCCGACGCGTGCAGGCGTCTGCAGCGGACATCGCTCGCCATCCGGGATGACTGTAGCGCGAGCACGAAGCCGATCTGGCCCTGGGACAGGTCGAGTGGCTCTCTGAACCACGCCCCGACGATGTCCACACCCGCCCGTCGCACCTCGCTCCGAAACGGCTCCTCGAAGAGGATCGTCTCCAGGAAGCCGGGACGCAGGACGCGCTCCTCCGGCCACCCCTCCGCATCCGTCGGGTCGTCGGATCCCTGGTATCTCGTCAGCAGGTTCGCGATCTCGCCCTGTGCCACCTGCGCCCAGACGTACTGCTCCTGCTCCGTCCACTCCTCGCCTGGAAGGGGGACGCTCGGCCGGGAGACGGCTTCCTCGTTCTCGGACATGTCGCGATCTCCTCGGGAGGCGTGGCCGCGCAATATGAGTTTCCCGCATCTTACGCGTGGGGGGCGTGGTGATGCACGCTCGCTGTGCGGCTCCGTGCGTTGGGGGCGTGGTCATGGGTGGGTGTTGGAGGAACGCAAGTTGCGATGTGCCCAACGGCCCAGAGCACCCCATCGCTCAGAAGCACACTGTGCTTCTTCGTTCCCCAGAAAGGGAAGACGTTCAGCGGCTTCGGGCGCGGACCGTACTGGTGAACGCGACGGTCCGCTGGGTCACGGACGCCCTGCGTAGACGCCGGCCCACACAGCCGCGCATCATAGCGCCTGAGCTACCGCGCCGACGCTCACACAGGGGATAGGGATGCCCAACTGGCTATCGGAGTATTGGCTGCGACTGCTGTTCATCGCGGGCTACCTTGCGCTGCTCGCGCATCACGCGTGGCGAGCGCGGGACGCGAGTCGGAACATCGGCGGCTACATCGGCCCGCGCCTGGGCGGCTGGGTGATCGGCCTGTCGTTCTACGCGACCTACGTGAGCACGAACAGCTTCATCGGCAACGCCGGCAAGAGCTGGGACGTCGGGCTCATCTGGTACGTGAAGGGCGTGACGATCGTGGCGTGCGCGTACCTGGCGTGGTACGTCGTGGCGCCGCGCTTCTTCGTCCGGGCGCGCGAATACGGGTCGCTCACGCTGGCCGATTTCCTCGGGCGCCGGTATGACTCGCTCGCGCTTCGACGTATCACCGCGTTCGTGATCTTCGGCGCGTCGGTCCTGTACCTGATCGCGGTCTACAAGGGCTCCGCGCTGGCGCTCCAGCAGTTCCTGGGCATCGACTACCGCGTCGCGGCCGTGCTGATCTTCTGTGTGGTGACCGCGTACACGCTCACGGGCGGGCTGCGCGCCGTCGTCCACACGGACGCCGCACAAGGCGTCCTGATGGCGATCGGCGCGGTGCTCCTGTTCTTCGGCGTGCTGCGCGCTGGCGGGGGTCTCGCCGCGATCGTCGAGAAGGTGCGCGCAGTCGATCCCGACTACGTCTCGTGGCATGGCAAGATGCCCATGCTGACGGTCTTCGGCCTGTCCCTCGCGGGCGGCATGAAGATGCTCGTGGACCCCCGCCAGATTTCGCGGATCTACGGCCTCCGCGACGACCGTGCCCTGCGATCCGCCCGAATCCTGTCTCCAATCCTGGTGCTGGTGACGTACCTCTGCCTGCTACCCCTCGGCGCGTTCGCCCACGCGCTCATCCCTGCCGACGCCATCGACGACTCCGACATGGTGACCCTCTACCTGCTGAACACTCTCGAAGTGTTGGGCCCGACACTGAGTTCGTTCTTCCTGCTGGTGCTGCTCTCGGCGGCGATGTCGTCCCTCGATTCCGTGCTGCTCGTCGCCGCGTCCTCGATCGGCCGGGACGTCATCATCGTGCCCGACGACGACCCGAAGGCGATCCGGTGGACGCGATTTGGCGTCGTCGCTGTTTCGCTCGTGGGCATGCTGCTCGCGCTGAACCCATTCGGGGACATCGTGTCGATCACAGCGTTCGCGGGCTCGCTGTACGCCGCGTGCTTCCTCCCCGCGATGATAATCGGCATCTACTGGCGCGGCGGCACGCGCCCGGCAGCCATCGCCAACGTGCTCCTTGGCTCGGCCGTGACGGTCGGCTGGTACTTCGCGCGGCGCTCTGGATGGACCGACTGGCACGAGGTCTATGTGGGGACGGCCGTGGCCGTGCTGACGTACGTGGGCGTGTCCCTCGTGACCGCAGAGCGGGAGGCAGACGCGGCGGGATGAATACTGCAGCGCGCCGCCTGTTGCGGGCGGTCGCGGCCACTGTCGCCGTTGGCTCCGGCCTCCTCGTCGGTTGCTCGCCCAACACGGGCGGCGGCGAGAACGTCGCGCCGCCACGTCCCTATTGGGTCATCGGTCGCCAACTGCTGCGCGGCGACGCGCAAGGGCGCTTCCCCAGGCCCACGGCCGAGGAGCTTCGCCTCCTCGCAGACGAGGTCGTCCCACTGCTGGTGTGGGGTCTGACCGCGACAGATCCGCAGATCCGCGGCCGCGCGGTCGGTTATGTCGTCCTGATGGGGCGACCGGTCGTCCCGTACCTCGAGGACGCGGTGCGGGAGATGGAGCGCGAGACGCACATCCCGTCGGACGTGCCGGACGTGCTCGGCTATCCAGACGCGGACATGCCCCTCCAGGGAGCCGACCGCGAACGCGCGCGCCAACTGCTACGCGACTCGATGGCGCGCATAGACGCTCGGATGCCCAGTGTGTCGCTACGCCATCTGTACTGACAGATACGGCCGGGGACGTCACTCCACCGTCAGCACATCCTGCACGCGAGGCTGCCCGTAAACGGCATCGCCCGTCCGCACGAGCAGATTAGGGAGAATCCTCGCCTCGCCGGCGCTGTGCGTGTGGCCACAAAGCACCAATAGCTCATTGTCAGGATGGCTCCGCATGGCCGACGTCAGAGCGTCCCCGACCGCCTTGCAGCTAAAGTGCGGCAGGAACTCCGGCGTCGAGATGCGGCCCTCATGCCAACACGCCTCCATGAACGGCGGCACATGCGTCAGCAGGACAACCCGACGGCTCACGCGCAGGGCCTCCTCCAGCGTCTCCGCCAGACGCGCCGCTGCCTCGTCACCGAGCGCGTTGAGCTTGCGCAGCCGGTCGGCGTGGTCGAGCGTGCGGAAGTCGTCGATCAGCCGGTAGTCGCTCAGCATCAGGTCGTGGTTGGCGTAGTCCCCGTAGCGGCCATCTGCCCAGCCACCGTGACCGATGAGCGCCGTCTCCTCGGTAAGCCGCGCGACGCCGATCGCGGGTAGCCATCGCAACGCCCGCGATCCGCTGACGAAGGCGCCGACCTTCGCGCGCACGTCACTGATGGATGACCCGTAGTAGTCGTGATTCCCGAGCACGAAGTAGATCGGCCGGCGCAGCGCATCATCGAGCGTCGACAGCATGGCCACCACGTTCCGCGCGACGGCGATGTCGCCACCAAGCAACACGACATCCGGGCCCACCTCGGACACGTCCCGGCAGAACGCATCCAAGTGGTCCGGGCGCAGATGTTCTAGGTGGGGGTCGGTGATCCAGGCCGCGCGCATGCCTTTCGGGTCACTTTCTGGCGGTGGCCGCCTTGAGACAGAAAATCAAGTCGCGAGATGCCCCTCAAGCCGCCCGAGACGTGCTATCTCTTGTACAAGACCAGAGGAAGTATTCGCTTGCGCGCCCTCCGCTCTTACGCGGGGGGCGCCTTCGTGCCCGGGTGTGACCCGGCAGGCGAGAGCCCCATACGGTGGCAGGGGCCGATTCACGACGCGGCCGGCGGCGCGTCCGGGGCCACGGCCCGCACAATCCAGCTCCAAAGCCCGCCGTACAGGAAGTGACGCTGCTCCACGACCTTGTAGCCGGCGGCGGTCAGCGCGTGACAGATGTTCGCCTGCCGCGGCGTCGTGACGACGATCTCGCGGATGCCCTTGTCCATCGCGGCTATGGGAAAGGCATCGTATAGGCGCCGCACGACCCGCGGGTTGCCTATCCGCACGCCGTAAGGCGGGTTCGTGACGAGGGTGTCGTACTCCCCGACTTCGATCCCATCCAACGTCTCGGCCATGTCTTCCCACGTGCGGATGTCGTCGCCGAAGCCCTGTTCGGCGAAGTTCCCCCGCATCCCTTCGACGCTGCGCGCGTACTTGTCGCAAGCCCCCAGCTTTGTCGAACACGGGACGATCTGCGACAGCGCCTCGGCCCGGACCCGTGCGTACGAACCTTCGTCGACGCAATGAAGCCGCTCGAACGCGAAGCTGTCGCGGAAGTGACCTGACGGGATCTTGCGCACCATCATGCACGCTTCCGTCGAGATCGTCCCGCCGCCCGCCATCGGGTCCAACATCCCCACGCCGCTCTCGAAGGACGACATGCGGAGCAGCGTCGCGGCCAGATTCGGCCGCATGGGCGCGAAGTGCTGGAACGGCCGCGCGTGACGACGGATGAGCGATTCGCCGGTGCTGTTAACGGTGATCATGAAGTGCGAGTCGCGCAGTTCCGCGTAGAACTGCACGTCCGGCTCGTCCAGATTCGCCCGCACACGGACGCCATGACGCGCTTGGAAACAGTCGACCACCGCCGCGCCGACGTACGCCCCGATGTCGGTGGACGTGAACTCGTGCTCCCCCGACCGCACTCCCTTGACGCCGAAGGTCTGCTCCGGCGTCATGTACTGCGTATAGTCGACTTCGTCGGCGCACGCGCGAATGTCCCCGACGGATTCCGCCTCGCCTATCCAAGCCATAAGGAATACACGCGTCGCCTGCCGCGTCAGGTAGTTCAGCGATACGACGTCGTCCGAGCCGACGTCCCGTACCAGCAGCTTGGCGGGCTTGATGTACTCGGCCTGGTAGCCGAGTTCGCCGAGTTCCTCGGTGACGAGGTCCTCCAGACCGACCGCGCACCCAACGGCAGCATCCGTCCTCAAAGTCGCATGCCGACGACGGCCTCCGCGGGCGCCTCCGTCGCGGGCCGACGCCGCGCGGCCGGTACGCCCAGTTCGCGCAGCAACGGGCGGAAGAGCGTGTGGAGTTGATCCTGCGAGCTTTCCGGGCCCTCCCAAGGCCGTGGCGCGAACCGCATCGAACCGACCGCCACGCTCTGCTCGCTGCGCACCTGCACACGCCCGCTGTCGTTGTGGATGAACGCCGGCTGATCCGAGTGGATCTCCACGTGGCACGGCGGCTCACCCTCGTCCTCGTTCGCGTCGCCGACGTAGATGATCCACAGCGTCCGCGAGAACGCCTCGCCCGAGTACGCGTCACGGATGGCGGGGAGATACTTCCGCAGGCTACGCGACTCGCGCGACACCTCCTTCATGTACTTCGCGTCGAGGATCACGCCCATCTCCAGCAAGTCGCCCTGTCGCACTTCGATGAGATAGTCCGGGCTGTACGGCAACCCACCGCCGAGACGGTAGAACGAATCGCCACGCCGTTCCGCCTCGTCCTTCCGGAAGATGAGCGGCGTGTAATACAGACGCAACGTACGATCCTCGCCCAGCCGAAACGTCACGTAAGACCGGTCGATGTTCAGCGTGTACGACCCTAGCTTCGCCGACCGCTCGTACAGTTCGCCGTACTCCTCGACCGGCAGCCCGGCGCGCTCCTGTAGATAGCGCACCATGTTCAGGTACACCCAGTATTCGTAGAGCTTGTCGGTGCCTTTCACGCGCGCCTGCGTCTCGAAGTCCGCGCGATCGAAGATCGCCCCGTGCGAGCGCAGGAACCCGAGGATCACCCGATACAGCCGCGAGTAGACAGGGTGGCGCAGGAAGATGGACGTCGGTCGCAGGTCCATCGGCCCCGAGCCGCCCGCCAGGAACGGCAGGTCCTGCATGTCCTTGCGGATCACCCGCCGCAACTCCTTGCACGTCTCGACGATCCGTTCCAGCCGACGACGCTTCGGCGCGTCCTCCAGCTCCCAGATGGACTTCCGACCTGACCGTGCGCCGTCGCGCCACCAGCGATCCTCGTCGAGCTGTTCCACCTGGGCGTCGACCATCCGCACAATGAACCGCAGCCGCATGTTCAGCCACCGCAGAAAGGCGCCGATCTGCCGGTTTTCGTGAAGCTCGCCGGTCAGAGTCCGCTGCCGGACGTTGCACAAGAACGGCCGGTTCGAAGGGTCGTGCGGATCGACCCCGGATGCCGCCAGGTCCATTATCGACCGATGATCCAGGTCCTCATGTCCCCAGCACGGAATACGCTCCCGCTCGACCTGGATACGCAGTACCTGCTCATCTCTCAGGCGGTGGACGTCCGGCCGGATCCGCTCCAGCACGGCTCGGATAGCCTCGTGCTCCTCCATGCGCGCCAGATCGGTCGTCACGACGCGCCCGCGCCATCCCACGTCCGTGCGCGCGCCAACCACGTCGAGGATGAGGTCGCGCGACACGCGGTCGATCTCCTCGACCATCACGTGATACTGGTCTTCGGTGAGCTTCGACGGCAGGCAGGCGACTTCGATCTCCGTCGTCGCGGACTCCTCGTCCATCGTCCTGACGATCTGGATCGGCACCCAGCCGCGGTAGTTCGCCAGAAGCTTCTGCGAGCCGAACCGGAGTCCGCTCGTAAGCATGGACGGCGAGAACTCCTTGTCCCCAACCCGCAGCATGTAGTGCGCGCCGAGCACAGGGCTGCTCACCACCACCTCGATGCTGTCGAGTTCGTGCACCGGCTGCGCCACCTGATGCGTCCCACCGTCGCTCAGGGGAAAGCGCAGCGGCATCTCGGCCGTGGCCGGGGTCTGGTCCGACTCGATGTAGAGGAGTATCTCCTCGCCCACGACTGACTAGCCTTCCTGGATGCAGTGGAAGAAGTCCATCGCGTACTCCGACTCCGACATGCGGGCCAACCGCCGTTGCGAGCGCGGATACTCCTCCTCCGGCATGTGCATGAGGAGTTCCTGTAGCATCTCGCGGAACCGCTCTGTGTGACCGCGCAGCTTCGGCAGCACACGCTGGAGGATCTGCCGGTCGATGGCCTCCTTCTCCGCCACGATCTCGTTCGCGTTCGCGACGTACCGCACCATCGCGCGCATAACGCGTGGGCTGATCGGATAGCCGTACTGGTGCAGGATCTTCTGCAAAGGCTCGACGGCCCGGAACACCAACGCGCGCGCCGCATCCGGCGGGCGGATGACCGTCCATTCCCGATACGTAGCGGCCGACACCGGGGCCGCCTGGCTCCACGCCACGTACGACCGACCGATCGACTCGGGCTCGACGCCACCCAATCCAAGATGCGCGGGGATCTGCAACTCCACGACGTTCACCCGGTCGAGCAAACGCGGACTAAACGGCTTGGTCGTCTCGTCGATGTTGGCCGTCCCGACGAACCGCACGCTACGCGCGATCGGGAGCAGTCCGTACGCGCGGTACGGGTCGTCCTCGCGGCACAGGTCGGGGTAGAAGCACTGGATCGCCTGCTGATCTTCCGGGCTCTGCAGCGCGCTGAGGAAGTCCGCGAAATAGTGCTCCACGTACGACAGGTTGATCTCGTCGAGGTTCACGACGTAGATGCCCGATGTCCCCCGCTGCTCCTCCTCGTAGGCGTACACGAGGTACTCGAACAGGCGGGACGGAGAGGGCTGGAACGCGTCCTCGAGGCTGTTGAAATACCCGAGCAGGTCGCGCGCGTCCATCCATCCGGGGCGCACGGGAATCTGTAGGAAGCGATCCGATGTCGTCTGCTCGTCCACTGCCCCTTGCAACGCGAGGCTGTACAGCCGCGGCAGCGTGGACTTGCCGATCCCGCTCGGGCCGGCGAGGACGTTGAACCGCTCCGACTTCATGGCCACGTGGTAGTTCAGCAGGTCGGACTCGCTGAACGAATACCCGGCGTCGCGGCATTCGTCCGTCCATCGAGAGAGGAAGTCCTCTTCCTTCAGCGACTGCTTGGGCACGCCGTTCTGCACGAAGGGGGGAAGCTCGAGTTCTCGCCGCGGGGGGGTCGCGCGGAGCGCCGTTCCATTGCCGGTGGAGGCCGCCTGTGTCGGCAGCGCGCCGACCTCCCGCAGCAGCGGTACGATCTCCAACACGTCCTGTAGCACTTCGGATCGGCGTTCCTCGAACTTCTGGGCCGCGTTGTCGAGTAGCTTCACGGCCTCGCGCTCGCGTTGTTCACTCTCCTTGCGCTGTTCTTCGAGGGACTTCTTGTGTTCTTCCCGCTGCCTGCGTAGGTCGGCTTCCTGCGCTCTCTTGTCGTCGGCGAACGTCTCGCGGGTGCGCTGTATCTCGTCGTTCATCGAGTCGCGCTGCTCAATGAGCCCGGTGATCTCCTCGTGCACCTTCGCTTCGAATTCTTCCAGCCGGTCGCTGACGTACTCTCTCGCCAGTTCCTCCTGCCGTCGCTCAAGGGCGGGTCGAAGTTCGTCGCGCGACAGCAACGCCCCCAGGAGCGGTCGCAGTTGCTCCTCGAACCCCTCCAGGTGATCCAGCAGACCTTCCATGCGCGGTCGGAATCGGCGGAGTTCCTCGGTCTCTTCGGCGGTCACCATGCCTTCTTTGAAGAACTTCTGGATCTCGCGCCGTTCCGCGTGTGTGACCGTCGCGCGGGCCAGCTTCGACACCACATCGCGATCCGATAGCGCGTCGACCAGTTCCGCGTCCTCGAACGCCCGCTTCAGGTCCTCCTGGAACACGAGCGTGTACGATTGGAGGTCGAATTCGCCCCAATGCCAGTCTGTGACGATCTTCACGTCGCGGTGGATGACGTTCACGAGCCGTTCGAACGCGTCCCACTGCCAACGCCAGACGCGCTCCTTCTGCACCGCCTTGATCTGCAGCGTGCGACGCCCGCTCGCTTCTTCCTCTTCGGTGCCCTTCCACGGGCCGGTCACCTCGTCGCCGGTACGGAAATACACCGCCCCGCGAACCGGACGGTCCAGCGACACGCTGCCCGCGCGGATCAGCGAGTCGGCGTCCGCGTGCGCGGTAATAGGGATGATTTCGTTGACGAGGCTCTTGAGCGGCGAGACGGACCCGACCTGGTAGTAGTCTTTCTGTCCGTCGTTGTTATCGTAGGCAGGAGCGGCTTCGAGGTGCACGACGATCAGGTTGCGCGGCACCGCGTGTTCGCGGACGGGCTCGATGACCCTCCACCAGATGAGTCCACGGTTGGGGAACAGGTCGTCCGAGAGAACCGAGCCGTCCAGGTCGCATATCGGGATGAGAGTGCAGAACCAGTTACCACCACTTACAAAGGGCCTCTGCGCTACGGCGGCGAGGACCCGGTCTCCAATATCGATACTAGGTGATGACACGGTAACCTCCGGAGAACATATGAATTAGGGTGTGGAGGGTTACAGGCCCGACGTAGATGCAAGGGCGCTCCCATTCTTAGCGAAAGTGACTACGGAGTACACGCTATACGAGACGACACTCGGGAGAGCGACGGCACCATGTCGCGCCCGGCGAGTGGCGCTAGGGAAAGTTATACGTTCTAACCTCAGGCCGCGCAAACGGCCGCGAGCATGGGGTGTCGACATGAGTAGTTGGTGGCTCGGGGGCGCGGGCCCCACGCGCCTTCGCCAAGCGGACGCGCGAACGTCTTCCCCTGGCAGGGGCAGATTGAGATGGGGTCCCGCCGCCGCCTCGCGCCTTCTGCGCCGTGTCGTCTTCGTCAAGCAGCTGCCCGTGACCAGGCCCCAAGCATGGTGACGCCCCCGTGACCTACCGGTGACCTATCGCCCGCGCCCAGCATGTTGGCTACGTTGCTCGCGCTCGGTCTATCTACGCTGAGTTGGGACTCAGCGAACCGCATCCAGCAACAGCTGGAGGGGCTCCGCGACCTCTGCGTGGCCATCTTCCCAGAGGCGAGGCAACGGGTTCGTCACGACGACCATTCGCAGGCCGGGCAGCACGGCGCAGTGGTGCCCTCCGGCGCCGGCGGCCATGTACGCATCCCGCGGCAAGGCCGGCCACATCCGTCCGCGTTCGTTCGTCCAGAATCCGTGGCCATACTGCCACGTGTCCTCCGGGCAGTGCGCGAGGATGTCGGGC
This sequence comes from Candidatus Poribacteria bacterium, assembly GCA_018644665.1. GTDB lineage: Bacteria > Poribacteria > WGA-4E. The sequence continues at coordinate 174,001 of JABGQA010000155.1, read as the reverse complement.
GCCACCTTCGTGGCCTCACGCATCCACGCTTCGGGGATGACCTGTCGATCACGCCATCGACCCCAGTTCAGCCAGCACCATCCGAGACGCGCGAAGTCCAGAGCCGTCGTGCGGATCTGTGAACCCCACCCGAACACGCTCTGTTTGGCCGTGTCATGCATCTTCTGACTGCCGGACGCGTACTCCCAGTCGGCGCCGATGGCTTCTCCCAGCTTCTCCCTGAACAGTGTCTTCAGTTTTGGGGAGCCCGCGGGATCGTCGATGTCGTAAAGCCCGTACGCCCGCTCGATGCAGTGGGTAACGACGTGCATGCCGTTCGTCTGGTAGTGGTATACCTCGCCCGGTCGTTCGTCGGGCTTCATATACCCGGAGACGTTGCAGATGAGGTGGCGCAACGTGATCCCCGCGTTGGCGGGGAAGGCGTACCGACCTTCCTTCGGGCCCTCACCCGGCGGCACGTCCATCATTTCCGGGAAGTAGTCGACTGCGGGATCGTCGGCGGACCCGATGCGGCCCTCCCCGACAGCGATCCCCAGCGCGCTGGAGATGAGTGACTTGTTGGCCGAAGCGATGTGGAGCCGATCCGCCGCGTCGATGCCCTTGTTCCATTCGACGGCCACCCGGCCGTCACGGACAACGACGAACCGGTAGCCTCTGTGTTCGGCGTGATCGTCGAGCCACCGCTTGACTGCGCCCAACTTGCCGGCATCGATTCCGACGTCCGAGGGCGCGATTCGTCCCCACGCCTCCGCTGGGAAGGTGGTCTCTGCCACGGTTTCTCCCTTCCTGGCCCGCTACGCGCGTCGCGTTGCACGATGCAACGGCGTGGGAACCCGTGTAGCCCGTGTCCCAGCAATACCACGCGGGGGTCATCACCACAATCGGCCCCGGGGCGTAACAAGATCAGGCGGTTGTCCGAAGCACGCGCATCCGCTAGTGTGCCCCGGCCTCTCCTACGCCCGCCACTCCAAGGAGACATACAGAAATGCCCGAATTCGAAGGCAAGGTCGCCCTCATAACGGGTGGCGGCACGGGGATCGGCCGCGCCACGGCGCTTCTACTCGCCCGGTATGGCGTGAACATCGCCGTGAACTACTCCCGCTCGCGGGACGACGCGGAGGCTACCGCTGCCGACGCCCAGGCCGCGGGCGCGTCGGCCATCGCGGTGAAAGCGAACGTCGGCGACGAGACCCAGGTTCGCGCCATGGTGACCGAGACCGTGGACAAGCTCGGGAGGCTGGATTTCCTGGTCAACAACGCCGGGACCACGCACGCCGCCCCCCTGGCCGACCTCGACGCCATCACCGACGAGAACTGGGACGACATATTCCGCGTGAACGTGAAGGGGACGTTCTACGCCAGCCGCGCAGCCATCCCCGAGATGCGCAAGAACGGAGGCGGCCACATCGTCAACGTGAGTTCTATCGCGGGGATAAACGCCCGAGGCAGTTCCATCCCGTATTCGATGTCCAAGGCGGCGATCATCAACCTCACGAAGTCCTTGGCCATCGGCCAGGCGCCCGATATCCAGGTGAACGCCGTGGCTCCGGGCGTCGTCGAGACGCGCTGGATCGTGGGCTGGGAGGAGTTCACGTCGGCGCATCGCGAGCACACGCCGATGAAGCGCCTCGCCCAACCCGAGGACGTCGCCAACACGATCTATGGGCTGCTTCTGAACGACTTCGTCACGGGGCACACCGTCGTCATCGACGGCGGCCGCATGCTCTAAGCACGGCGATGATGTCGATGGGTGAGCTCCGATCGCGCGCGGCCACCCACCATGCGAGGACTTGCATGCTCGCCACCGCTCTGCTCATATCGCTGCTGGCCGCCGAAGGCGCGATCGCGGCGGAGCCGGGTCGCGTGGCCGTCGAGTACGAAACGACCGACGCCATCTTCGCGAATCCCGAGCGCGGCTTCTACCACCAGCGAACCGCGCGCGTGAATCGTCGTGACGATCCGCATGCCGACACGTACGCCCCGTTGCAGGTCACCGACCTCACGCGGAGCCGGGTCGAAGAGCACACGACGCTCATCCTCCGCATGTACTACCTCGACCCGTTCATCGACGGCCCGATCTCCGGCGCGTATCTGGAATCCGTCAACGCCGACTTCGACGCCCTCCGCGCCGCCGGGGCGAAGGCGATCGTGCGCTTCGCCTATAGCGGCCCGCGCGACGTGAAACCGTACAACGCGACGAAGGGCCGGATTCTCTCCCACATCGACGATCAACTCGCGCCCATCCTGCGGACGCACGCGGATGTCATCGCGGCCGTCCAGGCGGGGTTCATCGCGCGATGGGGCGAGTGGTGGCACGGCTACGCGTCGCACGAGTTCGCTCGCACGGAGTCCGGCGTCGACTACTCGCAGTACGCCGAAGTCGTCGACGCGCTCCTCGCGACCTTGCCGGACGGTCGTTCCGTGCAGGTCCGCACGCCGGGGTACAAGAAGCTCGTGACCGGCGTGACGAGCCCTCTCGGTGCGGACACGGCCTACACCACGGCGGTCGTTGCGCGGGTAGGCCACCACAACGACTGCTTCCTCGCGAACGCTACGGACATGGGGACGTATTCCGGCGAGAGGGATCGCGCGTACCTCGAACGAGACACGCTATACGCGCCGATCGGGGGCGAAACGTGCCGCCCGAACGAACCCCATTCGGCGTGTGAGAACGCCCTCAGCGAACTAGCGCGATTCCACTGGTCGTACCTGAACTGGGACTATCACGGCGACATCATCGAGAGCTGGCGCGGCGACTGTCTCGACGATATCCAACGGCGGCTAGGCTATCGCCTCGAACTGGTGTCGGGAGACTTCCCGGCCGAGGTGGTGGCCGCGGACGGATTGGCGATCACGCTGACCCTACGCAACGTGGGGTTCGCGGCGCCGTACAACCCGCGCGACGTGGAGATCATCCTGCGGGACGTCGAATCGCACGCTGAAGTCGCGCTCACAGCGACGGAAGATCCGCGGCGGTGGCTCGCAGGCGAACCACACACGTTCTCCGTGACCGCCACACATGCGGACCTCCTCCCCGGCGCGTACGAGCTGTTCCTGAATCTCCCCGACCCGCAGCCGTCGCTGCGGGCCATCCCTGCGTACTCGATCCGCCTGGCAAACGAGAGCATTTGGGAACACGCGACCGGCTACAACATCCTCCGGCACACCGTCCGCATCCGATAACCCGTGACGGACGCAGCCCGATCAGCCGTCCGTAGTGAGATCCGTCAGCACGCGGACGTTGTCCTCCCACCCTCCTTCCGTCGCGCGATCGAGCGGGGTCGCTCCCGCGTCGTCACGCGCGCGGGGGTCGGCGCCGTGTTGGGCAAGCATCGCGATCGCCTCGCGCCCATACGGGTTCGCCGCCGCATGATGGAGCGCCGTCCGGCCGGCGGAATCCCTCACGCCAGGATCGGCGCCACGACGCACGAACACCACCACCTGCGCGGCGACGCCGTCGATCAGGTTCTCTCGTGTCTGTAGGCCTTCGGATCGCGCGCAATGCAGCAACGGCGGGATCGTCTCACCGTCGAGGCTCGACGCCGGAGCGTCGACATCCATGCCGGACGACAGTAGGACGGCGAGGCAGGCGTCGAGGCCTCGGTCGCCTTTCGGAAAGACCATGTTCCAGTGTTCCAACGTGAACTCGCCACCCGCCTCGATGAGGCGCCCCAGGAGGTCGTGTCGGTCGTAATTCACCGCCGCCTGAATCGCGTCGATCGGGGAGTTCCGCCACCAGCCCACCTTCGCCATGTGGTACGCGTGCGGAGCGTCCGAGAAGTCGAAGCGACGGTTGACCAGCGTCGGCTCGGCCGCGAGACGCGCCTCGACGCGCTCCCGGTCGTCGAGGGCGCAGAGGAGGAGGAAGTCCGCTTCGGCGCCTCGGTCGACGTAGTGCTGCGCCAGCTCCGTCCAGTCCCTCTGCTCCGCGTGAGAGTGGAACAGAGCCCACTGCGCGGGCGAACTGTGCCGCTCAGTGTCGCGAGAGTCGATGTCCGCCCCGTGGTAGAGCAGGAAGTCGGTCATGTCGGTCGTATGGGCGTAGTGCAGGGGCGTCCGCCCATTGCGAGCAACCGCGTGGATGGCGTCTGGGTCAGCAGCGACAAGCGCACGCACACAGTCCATCAGCTCGAGCCCGACGGCGGAGTGGATGTCCACAGTCGCGCCTCTCTCGACGACATGTCGCGCGAGCGCGTCGTCCGCGAAGTACGAGAACTTGCGCGCCACGATCTGCAGCGGGGTCGCACCGTACGGCCCGGCGACTTCGACGTCCGCGCCTTCGTCGAGTAGCACGGCGACGACGCCCAGATGTCCCCCGCCGACCATGTCCCCGGCGTTCGCCACGGCGCGTTGCAGGGCGGTCATATCGCGGAACCACGGGGCATCGATGTTGGACCGCACGTGAGCGTGCTTCAGGAGTCGGCGGACGTCGTCGGGGTCGCCCTGAGCCACCGCGCGGACGAAGTGGTCCCGCAGTGTTCCGGGCGTGGGATCGCCCGAGACACTCGCATCGACCTCGACGGCCTGTTTCAGGGCGGCCCAGGTCTCGAAGCCGTACCGCAACGCGACGACGTGCTGCATCTCCCCGAGCGGGAGGGCAGCGGCGCGTATGACCGCGTTGGCGGCCTCGCGGAAACGGGGGTGGACCTGCCGAATCGTCTCCAGCGCGTCGGCGTCACTCGCGCGGTAGTCCTTGTGGAGCGTCTTCGCTTCGTTCTTGAGGCGTTCCAGGCTGGCGCGCAAAGGAAGTCGAGACATGACAACCCTCTTTCCATAGTCGCGCCCGGTGTCCGCCGATTCGGGCAAGAAAGAAGGCTGCAAGCGAGACGATACTGTAGAAGGTGGGCTTGGCCCTTTTCGCGGACGACCGGCTCCCTTCCGAGCTCCGACTAATGTATGCGTCGGCACGCTCCGAGTGTCAAGAGCCGTCCTCGGTCGGCGCCACGTGGCGGAGGAGTCCGATCACTTCACCGGCGGGTACGCCAGCACCGTGTCTCCCACACGCACCTCACCGGCGGACAGGACGAGACCCATGACGCCGCGTTTCCCCTGCGCTGCTCGGATGAAGTCGGTCTTCAGACCGGGCTTAGCGTGGTGTTTCTCCAGGCGTTCACCGACGGTGGCGCACGGCCCGTTCTCCTCCCAGACGGCCAGCACCGCCTGCGTCAGGTCCGCGCCCTCTCCTCGCGACGGGAACACGAGCCGCGACGTCGGGTCCAACTGCGAAAATCCTGCGATGCCCGAGACGGTGATGTTCTCCAACAGGCAGCCCTGTGGAATGTCCAACCCCAGCGTGGCCTCCACCTCGGCGATTTCCTCCGCCGCCAACCCGGTCCACGTCCGCCAGTTGAACACCTCTTTGCCCTGGGCGAGGTCCGACGTGCGGATGTACCGGCCGTCATGGCCGGCGAGTTTCCGGGTGGACGCCGAATGCGAGTCGCCGTCAGGTCCGTCGACGCGGAAGCGGATCGACTCCACGGGTTCGCCGTTGATGCAGAGCGAATCTACCGTGCCGGTTGCGAGTGGCCCGTTGCTCATCGGTGGTCCTATGTCGTGGGCGTGCGTGTGGCGACGACTCGTGGCGAGGCTTCCCGCAGCGGCTGACCCCGACCGTCGAGACGATACAGGGCGTTCACGCCTCAGCCAAGGGCCCTGCGCGGCCGGATGGGCGCCCTGCCTCACCGCACCGGACGCGAAACGCGGACGGTTCCCGGAGCCGGCCCGACGATCCCGGACGCGAGACGCTCGATGGTCGCGTCATACCGCAGAAGCAGCACGGGAGTACCTCCGATCGTCAGCGCGCGCGAGCTACGGAGCCGGCAGGCCCCTTCCCGTGAGCCCAACGCATCGAACCGCTCGACGAAGGCGTCAACGCGTGCGTTCGGATGGTGCGCCATGCCCGACCCCTCTTGATGCCATCGTGCCTGTTCGTCTCGCCCAAAAGAGTAGAGGCGACCTGGCGGCGGCACAACGGCCCAGGCCGACCGTCCCCTCACTCCGACCGGCGGACGCGGCGAGCCCAGGGCGGGCATGGGTAGCCAAGCAGCCCCGAGCGCATCACGCCTGACCGTCGCCATTCCCCATGCAAATGCTATGTTGGCGTCGGGTCGAGTGAGCGCTGCTGGCATGAGCGCATGGCGGGACATGCCTGGACACCTGCCCCGCCGGGCGTCTCACGCGCGGGGCCGGCAAGCGCTCGCGATCGGCGCCCGGCAGACCGTCAGCTCGCCCAAGGCAGGAACGCCGCCTGCGCCTCGATCAGCTCATCCGCCAGCGCGGTAGCCGTCCCGACGGAGTCGACCGCACCATCGAGCAGCAGCGCCTGAATGAACTTGTCGCGACTGCCCTCCAGCGCCGCTTCCACGACCGTCTCGACCCACAGGAACCGCGTCGCAAGCGTCCCGGCGATGCCCACGGGAAGCGGCTTCTGCGACAACGCGCGGAGCTGTCCACCCTCGGCGACGGCGGGAGACTCGATGACCGCGTCCGCCGGCAGATTGGCAACCTGACCTGTGTTGGGGAGGTTCGCGTGGAACACACGCGTCACGCTGTTCCGTAGGCAGTGGATGATCTCCAGCACGCGCTCATGCTCGCCGCTGAACCGCGCGAAGTGGTCGTCGCCGAGAGGGTCGGGCGAATGCGCCTGCTCCGTCATGCGGGCGTATGTGCGATCGCCGCCGGAGATCGTGCCCTCGAAGCTGTACACGTCCGTGCCGAGCGTCTTGCCGTAGTAGGCGCCCTCGCCGAGGTTCCGCGGGAAGAACTCCGTCACGTGCCGATCCAGGACCGCCGGGAACGCCCCGAACAGACGCGTAAGCTCCCACGTGAACGGGTCGCTCAGGTCATCCAGCGGCGCGCCTTTCAGCTTCTCTTCCGCCACTTCCACCAGACGCGGCATCAGGTCGCGTCCGTCTGCCCGCGCCTCAACAAACCACGTCAGGTGGTTGATGCCGATGGCCGTGTGATCGAGGTCGTCGCGTTCGACGCCCAACACCTCAGCCAGGTAGCGCGCCACGCCGAAAACCCCGTGGCACAACCCAACCACCTCGGCGCCGGTCGCCTTCCGTATGGCGCGGCACACGGGCGACATGGGGTTGCCGTAGTTGAAGAACAGCGCGTCCGGTGCGAGGTCCACCACATCCTCCGCGACGCCGACCATCGCGGGGATCATCCGCATCGCGCGCGACGTGCCGCCCGGCCCAACCGTGTCTCCAACCGGCTGGTAGATGCCGTGCTTCCGCGGAATGAGGACGTCCTGCTCCCACGCCCTCCTGCCGCCGACGCCGACCGTGCAAATGACGGCCGTGGCCCCGGACAACACGTCTCGCCGATCCACCGACGCCGAAAGCCCGATGTCGGGCCGGCGAGCGGAGATCATCTTGCTCGTGAGTCGCTCCGCGACTTCCAGCGCGGCGGGGTCTACATCCACCAGCGCGACATCGGCTTCCATGTCCCGTTGCAGCAGATCCGCCACGAGCCCCTGCGTGAACGACGCGCTCCCCGCGCCGATAAGGACGATCTTCTCCCGCATCTCGCTGCCTTCCGTGGTGCGCCGCTTAGAGGCCGCCTTCGCTCTCGATGATGTATGGGCAATAGAGGAACGCGTCGCAATCCACACCTCGCAGCCGTGACAGATGCTCCGCGGCCAGTTGCGCGGGCATGATGTCCACGAGGAACTGCCATCCGTCAGGCATGCGGGCAACCGGCATCACGAGGTCCGCCGCGTCGTCCGGCACATCCACGCCGATGAGCATGACCTTCGTCCCAAGGCTGCGCAGGTCTTTGACGAGTTCCAAGTCTTCGTCGTGCAGCGTCGCAGGATCGAGCCACAGCCCTACGCGCAAGGCGTCCGTGACGACTTCCTGCGGCCCGTGCCGGAACGACCCCGTCCCCAGCGCCGTCGCGGGCGCCTTTGCCGCCTCCTCCCACATTAGCCGAGCTTCGTAGCAGCTTGCCCGGCTTCCGCCTCGCGCGAGGAAATACGTCGGGGCCGACAGCTCGAACCAACCGGCGTCGTCGATGCGCTCGCGCCACTCCGACAGCATGTCGCGCGACGCTTCCAGTCCTCTCCTCAGGCCATCAGCGAGCCCAGCGTCACATCCGGCGATCAGCCCGCCGACGAGCGTCAACGCGGAGTACATCGTCACGGACACCTGATGGTCGAAGGCGGCCTCCAGACGCAAGGTCACGTCCGCCTCATCGGCGAGAGGGCTGTCGGGCGTGTTCGTCACGGCGATGACGCGCGTCCCCGCCGCGCGCGCTTTGGGCAGCGACTCCACGATCTCGACGCTACGCCCACTGCGCGACAGCGCGATGAGCGTCGCGTTGGACGGGAAGGGCGCGTAGTGCACCAGTTCCGAAGCGTCCACCAGCCTGCACGGCTTGCCCGCGGCGTCGAACCGGGCCTGCACCGCCATGCCCGCGTGCCAACTGCTCCCGATCCCGGTGACGAAGACGTGATCGCTCTCGCCCACGAGCCCGGCGGCTTCGCGTAGCGCGGACGCGCCGTCGCCCGTCGAGTACGCCAGCGACCCGAGCAACTCGTCCGGTTGCCGCAGGATGTCTTCCAGCAGCTTGGTCATCGCGACCCCCTCATGTCGGCTCCCCTACTGCGCGCTCCGGCTCACGTCCTCTACCAACTGCCCGCGGAATCCGCCCGCCTGTCCGAGGCTCGCACGACCGCAACGATTCCCCAGGCGCAGGCACTCCTCGACGCCCCATCCGAGCATCCATCCACGCAGGAACCCCGCGTCGAAGCAGTCGCCGGCCCCTATAGCGTCGACGATGCGTGGTGGCTCTTCGTCCGTGAGATTGAGCGTCGTCATGTCGTTCCCGTGGAACGCCGCGGCGCCGTCCGCGCCCTGCTTCACGACCACCACGCCGCCATGTTCCGCCAGCCGACGACCGGCGACTCCCACGTCCTCTACCCCGGCGATGGCGCATGCCTCGGCGGCATTTGGGAGGAACACGTCGATCAGCGGCAGGATCTCGTGCACGCCGTCCCACCTCTCCGCGGGATCCCAATTCGTGTCCAGCGATGTCGTCAGGCCGGCTTCACGACATCGGCTCAGCCAGGACGCCCACGAGTCGCGTAGAGACGACAGCAGGAAGAAGCTCGAGATGTGCCAGTGTCGGGCGAGGGCTAACAGATCGTGGGTTAGGCTTTCAGGCGGCGTCGCGTCGATGCTCCCCGAGTACGTCAGGATGCCCCGATCCCCGTCCTGCTTCGCCAGGGCCACGCCCAGACCTGTCCGCACATGCTCGGACCGCACGACGCGCTCTGTCCCAACGCCTAGTTCCGCGAGCCGCCCACTCACGAAGTCTCCGAACGGATCGGCGCCGACGGACCCGATGAGCCCCGCACGCGCGCCTAGCTTGACGAGCTGACCCGCGCAGATCGTCGCGGAGCCACCAAGCTCGAGATAGTAGTCGTCCACGAGTTGCTCGGCCTGCCCAAACCGCGGGACGACATCTCCCGTCAGCACGAGATCGACGCAGAGGTCCGCCACGCTCAGGACGTCCAGTGGCTTGTCATAGTCGCGAGGCATTTGGCGGCGCTCCCCAGCGTATCCCACGCGGCCACGATAGCCACGACGGCATGCGTGGACAAGCGCGGTGGTCACAGGGAGTCGCGCGGGCTATCAATCCGCGACGAACCCAACACTCGCAGGAGCGACGTTATGGACGCGATCACCTGTCTCAAGACGCGACGCAGCATCCGGCAATACGACGATCGAGCGATCCCACGCGAAACGCTGGAAGATATCGTCGACTGCGCGCGGTTGGCGCCCACGGGGACGAACCGTCAGCCGTGGACGTTCGTCGTGGTAACGGATCGGGAGACGCTGACCGGCCTCGCCGACATCACCGACTACGGCAAACACATCGCTACGGCGGGAGCGTGCATCGTGGTGTTCTGCGAGGACGTCACGTTCTACGTCGAGGACGGCAGCGCCGCGACGACGAACATCCTGCACGCCGCGTGGGCGCATGGCATTGGCTCATGCTGGGTTTCCGGGGACAAGCGACCGTACGTCGACGAAGTGCGCGAATTCCTAGGGGTACCCGAGAGCTACCGCCTCGTCAGCCTCAACCCCCTCGGCTACCCGGCCGAAGACGGCGACAAGAAGAAGCGCGAGTTGGGTGATGTTATCCACTGGGAGCGCTTCGGACCGGCATAGTCGGACGGGTCGGGCGACTCAGCCACGCGAGGCGAAACCGGCCGGTAGGGCACGGCGCCGAGTGCCGCACGCATTAAGGCACCGACGGCATCGATCGGCGCCACGGCGGATTCCCAGTCGGGCGGCGCGTTGTGCTGCCGCGCCATGATGTGAACCCAGCATGCCACTCCGGCACGAACTGGTCACTTTGCAGAAGTGACCAGTTGAGAGGGCCGAATGGGAAGTCGTTCCTCAAGGGCCCACGGCAGAAGCTTCGCCAGCCCTTGCCACTCGAATCGATCAAGAAGCTCCTGGCTCGGCGCGGCGGTACTCCTTGCCCAGGGATTTCGTTGGGTTCGCGATCGCCAGGTCTGTTAGGCGCGCTCCCATCTGGCGATCATGGCGTGTGCCTTGTCGCGGCTCATGGTGTCTTCCGTTGTTTCGAGGACGGAGAGCGCGTCGCGTACGACCTCCAGTGCGGCGGAGACATCCCCCTGCGCTTCGCGTAGAAGGGCGAGGTTGTAGAGCGTCTGCCCTTCGCCGTGTCGGTCGCCGAGTTCTCTAAGGATGGCTAGGCTCTGGTCGTAGCAACCCTCGGCCTCCTGCCACTTTCCCTGCTGTTCATATGCGATGCCGAGGTTGCTGAGCGTCTGCGCTTCGCCGTGTCGGTGGCCGAGTTCTCTTTTGATGGCTAGGCTTTGATCGTAGCAACGCTCCGCCTCCTGCCACTTTCCCTGCAGTCGGTAAACGATGCCGAGGTTGTTGAGCGTCTGCCCTTCGCCGCGTCGGTCGCCGGGTTCTCTTTTGATGGCTAGGCTTTGGTCGAAGCAACGCTCCGCCTCCTGCCACTTTCGCTGCTTTCGGTAAAGGTCGCCGAGGTTGTTGAGCGTCTGCCCTTCGCCGTGTCGGTCGCCGAGTCCTTTAAAGATGGCTAGGCTTTGGTCGTAGCAACCCTCGGCCTCCTGCCACCTTCCCTGCAGTTCATATACGACGCCGAGGTTGCCGAGCGCGGCGCCTTCGTTCCCAGGGACGCCTTCTTCCCGAGCCGCGCGGAGCGCGCGTTCGTTAAGCGTTCGCTGCGCCGTCCATGCGCTTCGGAGGTCGCAGAACACCGTCGTTTGCGACGACAGGGTCTGTACGGCCTCCCAGTCGCACAGCCGCTCCGCCGTCTCCGCCGCGTATACGATGTTGGCGAATTCGGCATCCAACACGGCGCGTCTTGATTCGTCGTTTGGAGGCTCTGCCCCTCCGTTTTCTGTTGCGATGCGCGTGAAATGGGCGACGTACCGAAGTTCCGGTTCATCGGTTACACGTTTCGAGTTGGCGTACTCCCGGACGAAGCGATGCATCGACCAACGGCTCTCGCCCTTGCGTTCGAGGCGACGCAGGAGGGAGAAGCGGCTCAGTCTTAGCAGCAGGTCTCGCGCTTCAGGCGTCTCCAGGGCGCACACTGCGGCAGCGGACTCGACCGCGATCGTGCCTGCGAAGACGCCCAATGCAGCGAACCCCTGTTGCGTCAGCCCGTCCAGCTTGTCGTACGTGAAATCGAAGCAGCGGGTGAGGGACCGGTGCCGGCCCGTGTCGTTCAGAGACACGGAGCCCGACGGCAGGGCGGCGGCGGAGCCGAGCGGCTTCGCGTCAAGCTCCTCGACGATTTCCTGGAGTGATTGGTCGCCCATCCACGCGGCGGCGAGTTCAACGGCAAGCGGGATTCGCAACGTCAGGTCGAAGAGGCGCGCAAGCCAGCCCTCGTCGTCCGCGTCGGGCGTCCAGTCCGATCGGTTGCCGTGAAGTCGGGAGCGCTCGAGGAACAGTTCGCGCGTCTCAGCGTCCGTCATGCCGTCGTCGAGTCCAATCTCCTTCTCCAACCCGGCAACGCCCGCGAGCGAGCGCCCGGTGACGAGCAGGCGCACGGCACGCGTGTTTCGGATCAGGGAGGCGAGGAACGTCGCCACCTCGTCGCCCGCTTCCGCGACTGCCTCGTAGTTGTCCATGAGCAGGAGGATTTCGCGATCCGCCAAGCCGGCCACGAGTTCATCCGGCGTCGCGCCCTCGATCCCCAGCGCCGTTGAACACGACTCGGCGACGCCGTGAGCCGTCGGGGTAGCGTCTTCCAGTGGAACAAGGTAGACGCCGTGCTCGAACCGTCCGGCCAGTCGAGACGCGCAGAAGACGGCGAGGCGCGTCTTGCCCATGCCGCCGTCGGCGCGGAGCGTGACGAGGCGGTGATCCTCGAAGGCGCGGAATACATCGTCCTGCTTGGCGGGGCGCTCAACGTAGGCGTTCGGTTCGCCGAAGTACCAGCCGGGGAACCAGCCGCTGCCGGGCTCGCCGCGCGATTTGCCATCCCAAAGAAGCTCGTACACGGTTTCAGGATCGGCGAAGCTGCGGATGCGGCGGCCTTCCCACGACATCCATTCGTGCGGTTTCTCGTCGGCGACACGGTGCGTATTGGCGGAGACGAGTACCTGGCAGCCGACACCGAGCGACTCGACGCGGGCGGCGAAATTCACGTCGCCGCCGTGGTAGTCCCCAGAGGGATCAGGATGCAACTGCGTCTCCGTCGTATGGACGCCGATGCGGACCTGGCAGATCCAGGTTGTGCCGTCCCGGTCGGTCGCAGCGATGCGCGGGTCGGTCAGGCGACGCTGGATGTCGCAGACGCACGCGAGCGCGTCGTCCGCGGACTGGAAGGCGATCATGAAACTGTCGCCGATCGTCTTAACCTCGTATCCGTTGTGGCCGGCGAGGGACTCGCGGATGCGCGCGTTGTGAAGCTGGCGGATCTCCTCGCCGTACGCCGTGTCGCCCAGCGCGGTCGCCATGCGCGAGGAGTCCTCGATATCGGTGAAGACGAGGGTGATGTGTCCCGACGGGGCGTTCGAGGTGGGCATTGCGTCCGGTCTCCCTCGACAGATGGTCTCCCACTTCTCGTCCCATCGCGACGAATACCCACACGCTTCGAAAGCAAGAACACCGCAAAGTTGGGGCGGCCGAAGCGTGGCGGCGCAGTCCTGCGCGGGGAGTGGGAGTTCCCCATCAAGCATCTTGACGCAATTGTGCGAGAGGGGGCTTGCTCGGTCAAGCAGGAGCATGAACTGGTCAGTTTTACAGATCTGCCCAGCCCACCTATGCCGCGAAGGAGTAGCCATGCGAGGTTGCGCTGCACGATGCAGACCGGTCTCTAGCCTATCCCGCACGCCAGCCATGCGTTTTCGTGGTGTCGACCCGGTCGGACCTCAGCGTGGCGCCTGGCGTGGGGAGGCCCAGGCGTGCCACGGGCGAGATGTCTCTGGGTGCGGTCTCCCGGGGCCTGCCGACGGCGGCACGGCTGGCCACCCATGATGCCTTGACCTACCGCGGCATCGGCTCCCCAGGACGATCCCCGCAGCGCCACTACACGCGCGTAAGCGCCTCACCATACTCCCGAATCGGCGGCGGCCCGTGCATCCGGTCGTAGTCGGCGTCGAGGAAGACACCGAAGCTCGTTGCCGAGCGGAACCCCAACGACGCGTAGAACCGCGCGTCCTGCTCGATGACGTCTGCGTCGAACGGAAGTAGCACGCTCGGACGCTTCCAGTCCGAGAACCGGGACGCGTCCACCCAGTATTCGAGGATGTGCGCTTCCGCCATGTCGAATGTGTCGAACGTCTCGACGAGGCGGCGCAGGTTCGCTGCGTGTTCCGCGTTCTTGGGGTCGGTGGGGTCGTCCAGGGGCACGGCGGAGTTCCGCATGATCGGCGCGTATTCGAGGAACATGCCATCCACGGGTCGCACACGCGTCGGCGGCTCGATGGCGTTGTGGTAGGCCAGGTACCCCATCTTGGCTTCGGGATGCGCCGCCGTCAGTGCGCGGGTAAGCGCGTTCGTCACGAGTAGATTCTGGTCGCTGGCGGTGTGTTCCCGACACGCCTCGCAAGCGCACCACGGCTTCGCGTCGTCTGCCCAGTAGTAGTAGCGATCCGTCGTCGGCGTGAGCATCCGCGCGAGTTCGACGCCGCGTTCGCCGACGTATTCCAGCCCCTCCGCGGACGACGCGCACATGTTCGCGTCGGCCACGCGCTCGCCGTGTTCGTCCATGCGGAACCACTCGGGGTGGGCGGGGAACATGCCGCGAGGCAGTAGCCACCCCAGCGCGTGCAACTCGTACTCGACGTCGATCCCCGCCGACGTTGCCGCGTCGAGGCACGCGCGTCCCTCGTCGCCCTGAATGAAGCGCACGCACTCGTCGATGCCTCCGTGGACGCCGAGGACGTTCAGAGACGCCTCGGCCATCCTGTCCACCCACTGGACGGCGATGCCATTGAGGTCGGTCGGGGTGAGGACGATGCCGCGACGAGTGTAATTCACTGCCCAGCCCTTCGCAGATGACCGTCGCGGGCCCGCCAGTCGCGGATCCTATTCCGCGAGGAGCAGGTCATCGACAAGCAGAACCTCGACGTTGGAAAGCGACGGCAGACGCCGGTCGTTCGTAAGGAAATGTGACGCGTGTCCGCAGACCGCAGTCGCAAGCTGTATCGCGTCCGGCGTTCTCACGGTGTGTTCGGCCCGCAGTTGAGCAGCCGTCTCTGCAACAGCCTCGGACACCGGGTGCACTTCGACCCCGCGCGTGTCCAGCAGCATCTGCCGGTAGCGATCCACGAGATCGTCGTCGCCACGGCGGCGCGGAGCCACGAGAACTTCAAGCAGTGTCACAGTGGACGTGATGACCCGCACGGTTCCATCGGTGACGCTGGCGAACAGCGGGTCAAGGAGGGGAAGGTACACATCGTGTTCTTCGAGGTAGTAGATGAACGGGGCAGTATCCAGAGCGATCACCCGACCATCTAGCGCTTCGACCCATCCCAATCGTCGCGCTCCCGCTGTAGATACGCGTCCACGTCCATGGCCCGCCACATCTCCTTGCCGCATCCGCGGAACTCCTGGATCGTATGCGCCTTCGCGGAGTCGTCAGGCGGCGGTAGGACGGCGGATACCTCGTTGACGAGTCGCTCCCGCTCGCGCGTGGAGAGCCGCATCGCGAGGCGTAGAACGTCGGTGTATTCTGGCGTGGACATCGTCGAGGTCTCCCTGCGGCAGGAGTGTAACACACGGAGACGCCTCCGTAGAGCGGCGCCCGGTACGTGACGAGGCCGTCGCTTGCCCGCCCTGGCGGCGCGTCATACTCTATCCGCGCTCAGGAGACAGGCATACGCGCTCCCGTTAGGAGAACCCCCATGGACGTTGCACGCATAGGCTTTATCGGCGTCGGCGGCGTTGCCGGCGGTCATCTGAACTACCTCAGCAAGTTCGAAGACGCCGAACTCGTCGCGATGTGCGATATCAACGCCGAGCAGCTCGCGAAGCGGGCCGAGGACTTCGGTGTAGAGGACACGTACGCCGACTACCGCGACATGCTCGAGAAGGCGGATCTGGATGCCGTCTACGTGTGTGTGCCGCCGTTCGCACACGGTTCCATAGAGGAGGATGTCGTCGCGACGGGCACCCCCATTTTCGTCGAGAAGCCGGTGCATCTGGACATGGAACCCGCAATCAAGAAGTACGAGACGATCCGCGATTCCGGCGTGATCAATGCCGTCGGCTACTGCGTCCGCTATCTCGACACGATCGTCCCGCTGAAGGAGCGTCTCGCAGACCACAAGGTCGAGATGGCGCTCGGCTACTACATGGGCGGCGCTCCGGGCGGCTGGTGGCAGCAGCGCGACAGGTCCGGCGGTCAGTTGGTTGAGCAGACGACGCACATCGTGGACACCGCGCTCTACGTTGTCGGCGACGTTGCGGCAGTCGGTGGCGGCTTCGCCACGCGGACGCCCATCAACGACACGGCGACCATCGACAACATGAGCATCGCGCACCTCTACTTCGAGAACGGCGCGATTGGGACGATCACGTCGAGCTGCGCGCTGTCGCAGGGATTCAAGACGGGTCTGGACATATTCGCCCGAGACCTCGTCGTCGAGTTCACGTACGGCGGCATGGAGATCCGCACCCCCGACGACACGTACAACCAGCAGACCGGCAACGACATGTTCCCCGCCGAGGGCCGCGCGTTCATCGACGCCGTCAAGTCCGGCGACCGGTCGAGCATCCTGTGCGACTACGGTCAGGGGCTGAAGACGCTGGAGGTGACGTTGCTCGCCTTCGACGCCTTCCAGCAGCGGACGGTGCTCGAGACGTCGTTCCAACCCGGCGAGTAAGAACCCGATGAGTGGTGGGCGCGCCACGAGGCGTCAGTTCCTGGCGACGGCATCTGGCGCCGCGGCGTACGGGCTCGCGGCGCGCCGCGCGCTCGGGCGGTCATCGGGGCGGCCGAGCGCGCGGCAGAACATCCTGTTCATCGCCATCGACGACCTGAACGACTGGGTTGGGTGCCTCGGCGGTCATCCTGACGTCAAGACGCCCAACCTGGATCGCCTCGCGGCCCGTGGCGTGCTGTTCACGAACGCGCATTGCCCGGCTCCCCTCTGCAACGCGTCCCGGGCGGCCCTGATGACCGGAATCCGGCCGTCCACATCGGGCGTGTACCGGAACGCGCAGCCCTGGCGCGAAAGCCCCGTCCTGAGAGACGCCGTCACGCTCCCGCAGCACCTGATGGCCAGCGGGTACAGGGCGACAGGTGCCGGCAAGATATACCACGGTCGCTTCCCCGACCCCGCGTCCTGGGACGACTACTGGCCCGACAAGACGCACACGCGTCCGGGCGATCCGTCGCCGCCGGAAGACACGCTCCCCTTGAACGGCATCCCGAAGACGGCGCATTTCGACTGGGGGCCGCTGGACGCGGCGAAGGAGGAGATGGCCGACTGGAAGGTCGTGGATCGGACGGTCGAGGAACTCGGCCGGGACCACGCCAAGCCGTTCTTCCTCGCATGTGGCATCTTCCGCCCGCACCTGCCGTGGTACGTGCCGCAGGAGTACTTCGCCCGCTACCCGCTGGGGTCCGTGACGCTTCCCGAAATCCGGGCGGATGATTTGGACGACGTGCCGGCAGCGGCGAGGAAGATCGCCCGGCCTCAGGGAGACCACGCGAACGTCATCGGGCATGGGCAGTGGCGGAAGGCGGTGCAGGCGTACCTCGCGAGCGTTTCGTTCGCGGACGATTGCGTCGGGCGGCTGATCGACGCGCTTGACGCAAGCGCGCACGCCGAGAATACCGCGATAGTCCTGTGGTCCGACCACGGCTGGCATCTCGGCGAGAAGCTGCACTGGCGCAAGTTCGCGTTGTGGGAGGAGGCCACGCGCAACGTGTTGATGTGCGTCGCTCCGGGGGTCACAGAGCCCGGCGGCCGATGCGATGCGCCGGTGAATCTCTTGGACATCTACCCGACCGTCGTCGACCTGTGCGGCGTACCTCGGCGCGACGAACTCGAAGGGCGCAGCCTGACCCCGCTGCTGACCGATCCAGGCGCCGAGTGGGTTCGACCGACGGTGACGACCTACGGCCGCAACAATCACTCCGTGCGTTCCCGCCGGTGGCGGTACACACGCTACTCCGACGGTTCCGAAGAGCTGTACGACCATCACGCCGACCCGATGGAGTGGGACAACCTGGCAGCATTGCCGGCGCACGCCAACGCGAAAGCCGACCACGCGCAGTGGCTTCCAACGGTGAACGCTGAAGAGTTCTAGACGAGACAAGAGACCAAGACCGAAGGGACACGATCGATGGCGCTTCGACTTTCCATCCGCGAACCGATGGCTCCCGGCGCGACGCTGATCGAGCAGTGGAAGAACCTGCGAACACTGGGCTTCGAGGGCGTCGAGCTGACCCGCAGCAGCAACCTGTCCGAACTCGACAACATCAAGGCGGCGATGCGGGAATCGGGCATCCAGCCGAACATCACGTCGGCGGGGCCGGGGTGCCTGATAGACGCGCGCAAGGAAGAGCGCGATATCGCCGTCAAGAGCCACAAGGACGCCATCGACCTCGCTGCGGAAATCGGCGCGGTCGGCGTGCTCACCGCGCCGGGCATCAAGGTGAAGATGCAGATCGAAGGGCCGCGCCCGCGCATCCCCGACTTGCGCCCGTACAAGTCGTCGGAGGAACTCGAGTTCCTCATGATGGCGGAGTTGTTCGGGGACATCAGCGCCCACGCCCAGAGCAGGGGCGTCTACGTCATCCTCGAGCCGCTGAACCGCTACGAGCAGGTGTTCCCGAAGTCGCTCGCGGACGGCGTGCGCCTGTGTGAGGCGGTGGGCAATCCACACTGCAAGATCATGGCGGATCTGTTCCACATGAATATCGAGGACGCCGACATGCCGGCGAGCATCCGCGAGGCGGGCGACGCCATCGTGAACGTGCACCTCGCCGACAGCCACCGGCAGACGCCCGGACGAGGACACACGGACTTCGTCGCGTGCTTCGCAGCGCTCAAGGACATCGGATACGACTACTACTGTGGCCTCGAATGCGGCGTCCCGGGCGACGCCATGGAGGAACTCGCGCGCACCGCGACCTTCCTGCGCGAAGCATACGAGGGCTAGACAACGCATCCAGAGCGGAAAGGGAGGACGCCGATGATGAGGATATCGGTATGGGATCGCGGGCTGGACGACGCTTACCTGCGCCTCGTCACGCAGTTGGGCGCCGACGCCGTCGACTTCGGAGGCGATACGGCGTTCCCGGGCGTCAAGGAGCAGGGGTACCCTGACCTCGACGAAGTCCTAAAAATGAAGAAGAAGGTCCGGTCCTACGGGCTGGACATGAACCGCGTCACGCTACCGAACATCACCGAGCGCTTCATGGGCGGCGCGCCGGACGGCGACAGGGATCTGGAGAACTCCGTCCACGCCCTGCGCGTGTTCGCCGAAGCGGGGATACCCCTCGCGCGCCAGCGGTTCGCGGGCGACGTCTTCAACCAACTCATGACGCGGTACCGCGCGGTTCATAGGGGTGGGTACAGGTCGCGAGGTGAGAGCCTCGCGCCGGGTGACCCCGAGACACCCGGGCGGGAAGAACTCGACGCCTGGTGGGCGCGCTTTGTCGATGTCTACTCCGCACTCGTGCCGGTGGCGGAGGACACGGGCATTAAGCTCGCCCTGCACCCGTCGGACACGCCGAACCCGGAGACGCCGCTGGGCTCACTCGGCTACCACCGGGTCATCGACGCGTTCCCGAGCCGACAGGTAGGGTACCTCTACTGCTGTGGCACGCGTGCTGAGGCGGGCGGGTCATCGCTGGTGCTGGACGAGATCAACAACTACGGCCGTAAGGGCCGCATCTTCATGGTCCACCTGCGCAATGTGCGCGGCAGCCTCGCCACTGCGGGCGGCTTCGAGGAAACACTGCTCGACGACGGCGACATGAACCCGTTCAAGATCCTGCTGGAACTGAAGAACGTCGGGTTCGACGGCTGCATCAACGCGGACCATATCCCCGATCTCGAAGGGGATCAGGGCGTGCTGAAGTACGGTCTGGCGTATTCGGTGGGGTACATCAAGGCGATGTTCGCGGCGTTGGTCGCGTAGCGGTAGCGCGCCCGGTGTGACCCTGGCGTGCTCCAACCAAAGGGCATCGTCATGTCGAGACAGACCCCAATTGGCGCCAAAGCCTTGCTCATGGTGGCGCTGTCTCTGTTTCTGTCGCCCCCTGCCGTCGGCGACGAGCCTGAAGGCTTCGGGGCCTGCTCTCGCGGCGGAGCCGGCGGGCGGGTCATCGGCGTGACGACTCTCGCCGATAGCGGCCCCGGCTCCCTGCGCGTGGCGCTGGAGGCGCCAGGGCCTCGCCGCATAGCATTCGAGGTCGAGGGCGTAATCGAGCTGGAGAGTCGCATCGTCGTTCGCCACGGGCGCGTGACGATCGACGGCTCGACAGCGCCCGGGGAGGGAATCACGATCGCGCGCCACGGCATCCAGTTCGTCGGCGACTGCGACGACATCATCGTGCGCCATCTGCGTATACGCGTGTTCGAGGGCGGCTCCTCGGGCGATTGTCTCCTGTTCTGGGGCGTCGATGGAGGGGTCATAGAGCGGGTTCTCATCGACCATTGCTCGCTCATGTGGGCCACGGACGAGAATCTGAACACTTGGGGGAGTGTGCGCGACCTGACGTGTCAGTGGACGATCATCGCGGAGGGCCAGGCCGAGGCGGACCACGCCAAAGGCTCCCACAGTATGGGCTGGCTGTCGGGACGCGGGTCGGATCGGTTGACGATCCACCACTGTCTTTTCGCGCACAACGGCGACCGCAGTCCGCTGGTCAATGGGGGCGTCTACTCGTTCACGAACAACGTCGTCTACAACTGGACCAACCACAACGCGACCAAGGTCGCCGACGGCGCGCGCGTCGACATCGTGAACAACTACTACGCCGCCGGCCCTCAGTCGTCGACTCTCGCGGCGTGCGTCCTGCCAGATCACCCTGATGCAGGAACGCGCGTCCACCTGTCTGGAAACATCACACCACTCACGCCGACAGGATCGGAAGACCAATGGGCGAACGTGACATGGTACGAACGTGTCGATGACGGGTGGATGACACACCGCCCGGCGCCCGATGTGTTCCGCGCATCCGAGCCGTTCACCGTGATGCCCGATCGGGCACAGTCCGCCGAGGACGCGTACACAGACGTCCTCGCGCGCGCCGGAGCCGCCGCGCGGGATGCTGACGACCTACGCGTGATACAGGAAACGCGGGACCGTTCCGGGCGCGTCGGCCGAGGGAATCCCTGATCTCGATCGCGTTGGGGCCGCGGAGGCCCAGTTCGCGCCGTACGGCATGTGGACTGGATCGTTCGGTGCGCTTACACTGTATTGCAGGCATTTTGGGGGAATCTACAGCAGTGAAGACCGCGCTCATCCTGATCGACCACGGCAGCGTGCGTCCCGCGGCGAACGAGATGCTCGAACTCGTCGCCGACCGCGTCCGGGCGCGTGGTGAGTACGACATCGTCCGCGCCGCGCATATGGAACTAGCCGACCCCGCGCTTCCGGAAGCGTTCGACGCCTGTGTGGCGGAGGGAGCGGAGCGCGTCGTGGTGCACCCGTACTTCCTCTCGCCGGGACGCCACTCGCAGTCGGACATCCCGCGCATGACGCGTGAAGCCGCGGCGGACCATCCCGGCGTCGAATGCTTCATGACGGACCCCCTGGGTGTCGACGAGCGGATCGTCGACCTCGTCCTGGCGCGGTCGGAGCAGGCGATAGGCGCGGGGCCACTGGAGAGAGTCGAGGCACAGGAAGCGGAGACCGTAACGCGATGAACTTCTGGCTGCTCAAGAGCGAACCTGAGAAAGACCGCACCTACGCGGAACTCGCGGCGGACGGGCGCGGGGTATGGCGCGGCGTGCGGAACTTCCAGGCCCGCAACTTCATGCGCGAGATGGCCGTGGGTGACCTGGGCGTGATGTACCACAGCGGCAAGGAACGGCAGGTTGTAGGCGTCATCCGCATCACACGCGCGGCGTTCCAGGATCCGACGACCGACGACGACCGGTGGGTGGCCGTCGGGGTGGAGCCGGTGCGGGCGGTCGAGACCCCCGTGACATTGGCCACGATCAAGGCTACCCCGGCGCTGCAGGAGATGAAGATGGTCCGCCAGTCGCGGCTGTCCGTCAGCCCGGCAACGCCGGAGGAGTTCACGACCATTCTAGGACTGGCCGGAATCGGCGATCTTTTGGACGTAGCACATGACTAAGTACGATCGGCTTTCCGCGCGTCTAATGCAGGCGTACACGCATTGGACATCTCTGGCGGAAGGAGCGCCATGCGGTCACGTCCCATCGCCCACGCCAAACCGCGCGAAGATCTCGGCGTTCGCCCGTATCGCCGCAACTACCAGAACCTTGCTCTGGGCGTCATCGACCACGCGCTCCGCGACGCCACCGGCACGCGCCGAATCGAGCCTGACGCGCAGACCGCCGCTCAGCGGTTCATCTACTCCACTGAGGCGGAGTTCTGGGCCGACGCGGCCGGCGTCAACATCTGGCGACTCCGACAAGCCTACAAGGCCCGGTCCGTGCAGCAGGACGCCGACGAGTGATCCTCGCGACGTAGCGACATCGTGGCTACGCGTGGCGTTTTGCGTCCTATGCGCGACCGCCGTCTCGGCGAATGCCGGCCCGCGAGTGCTCGACTTCCCGGGCGCCGTGCTCGGCGACATCGACGAAGACCGGCGGCTGCCCGAGCCTTCGGGAGCCGTGTACCACACCGTGCGTGGCACTCTGTTCGTCGTAGGTGACGAGGGCGACATTGGCGAGTTGTCCGTGGACGGCGAACTCCTGAACCATCGTAAGCTGGAGATGGAGTATCCCGCCGATTTCGAGGGAGTCACCTGGGCGGCGCCCACGGGGATGCTGTACGTCATCGTGGAGATGGCCGACAGAATCCTGGAAGTCGACCCCGAAGACCTGACGGTGGAGCGAGAGTTCATCGTCGAGCGAACGGTAGGCGACGAGACGGTCATCGCGGAAGGCGGGCAGGGGCTCGAAGGCATCACGTTTGTCGCCGACACGGCCGATCCCGACGGTGGCACGTTCTACGTCGTGAACCAGGGCTTCGAAGACAGCGACGCGGACGACGCGTCGGCGGTGCTACAGCTTCGGCTTCCGCTCCGCGAGAAGAAGGATGTCCTTACCGCCAGCATCCTCCGACACATGCGCTTGCCCGTATTCAACGTCGCGGCAGCGCACTACGACACGCACTCCACCGAGCTGTACCTTCTAGGCGACGGCGTCCTGTGCCGCGCGAGCATGGACGGCGACATCCGCGAGACGTACCACGTCCCGGGCGACGATCCCGAAGGGCTCGCATTCGACGCGTCCGGCCACATGTACCTCGTGCACGACTCCGGCGGCGTCGTGAAGGCTAAGATGTCCGAGCTGTTCCGCGCGCCGTAGGCTCCATCCTGTCGACACGGCCCGTTCTGCCGATGACTGGGCAGGTAGGCCGTACGCAGCAAGGGCGTGCCCGGGTCTCCCTTGGACACGCCCTGTCGCTGACGTCGTGTGCTGTCGAAACTACCTGACGTTCTTCACGGTCGCCCACGCCGTCGCGAGCTTGTCAGATGCGTTCACCGCCTGAGGGCCCGCCGACGGCTCGACGCCCTCTACGAACCCGCCCGCGTAGATGTTCACAAAGTCCAACCAGAGGATCACCTCGTTCCCGGCGGAGCAGAACCACTCCACCTTCATCTCGCCGCTAAGGGTCACGCCGGTCGCGTGGTACTCCTCCCAGACGTCCGAGATGATGATGTCGACCTGATCCCACGAGACCGTGTTGTCCGTCGCCTTGAAGTTTATGCTCAGCGGCCGGGTCTTCTCTCCCTTCGCCCAGAAGCTCACCGTGTAGTCGTCGCCCTGGTTCACGGGGATCGGCAAGTTGAGCACGATGAAGTGCCAGTTGACCGTGCCGATCGGCTCGACCCGTAGGCTACGAGAGCCGTCGATGAACTCGTCCTCATCGAAGAACACGTCGCTACCGATGCCGTCGGCATCGCCCCACGTGGCCCAGCTTTCCCAAGCTCCGTCGTCCAGAATGACCTCGTCTTCCTCGAAGCTACCGTTGAGGGCGAGGTTATCTACCTGTGTCCAAGCGGATGTGGCGAGCGCGAACACGCCACATGTCACCACTATTCGTCGCCACATAGTCCGTCTCCCGCCCGTGTTCCACTGAGCTGCGTTCATGTGATCCTGCGAGGGGTCGGTGCGCCCGACGGCGGCGGCGCGAGGGCCGGGCCAATCGCCCGGCCCTCGCGCCGCGAAGCGAAGTCCATCCGCGTGATGGACTTCGCTTCGCGGCGCCTCACGGAACGCTGGGGCCGTTCCTAACGGTCACGCCCGCCAGAGTCGTTCGGTTAGCGCGCTGCCTTCAGATCGCCCCAGGTGACCGAGGCAGAGCCGGCCGGGTCGATGGCGGTCACAAGCAGCATGGAAGGGGTGATGCCCGCCACGTATTCGCCTTCGTAGATGTTCACAAAATCCACCCAGAAGGGCACGTCGCTGGCTGCGCAGAAGAACTCGACCTTGAGCTCGGCCGACTCCGCAACGGCGGTGTGCGAGTACTCGGCCCATTCTTCGCTCAGGACGAAGTCGGCGCCACCCCAACTGACGGAGTTGTCCGTGGCTTTGTAGCTGATCGCCAGCGGCCGCTCGGCGCCCGCCTTGGCCCAGAACGACGTCGTATAGGCCGTTCCGTTGACCGATGTCACCGGGAGGTACAGCAGGATGAAGTGCCAGTTCTCGGCCCCCTGCGGCTCGACGCGCATGCTCTTGACCCCGTCGATGTACTCCTGATCGTCGACGGTGAGCGCAGTGTTGAGGCCATCTCCGTCTCCCCATGTGGCCCACTGGAGCCAGTCGGGGTCGTCGAGGATGGCCTCGTCCTCTTCGAAGCTGGGGTTCAGCGCGAGGTTTGTCACCTGCGCATGCGCTATCACGGATCCGAACAGCAGGGCGATCCCGACCGCAAGTCTCAGACGCATGACTATGTTCCCTTGATGACGGCAATGCGGCGGCCTTCTCCGGGCACGCCGCTGCATATTAAGGGTTAGCCTGAGCGCAGTAGGATCAGAACACAGGCGCCGAGTCCGTGAGGGCCCGGGTGTCATGTCTTGGCAGGGGAAGAGCAGGCTCGGGCCCGACAACGTCGGCAGCGCGGGCTCTAGGCGTGCTTGGTCGACTCACCGATCGTCGGCAGGCTGCTCCACTCGCATACCAGGCACAGCTTGTCATCACCACCGACGTTAAACAGCGGCTCAGAGCATTCCGGGCACAGATCCTGCGGCCGATCTTCTGCGACGACAGCAGCAGTAGGCCGCTCCGCGACCGGCTTCGAGGGCGGCGTCGGAGTCGCCCTGGGCAGGCCGGGTATCGCAGCCGGCGTCGCCGGGGCAGGCAACCCGTGAGGGAAGTACGCTGGGGCCGATCCGGCCGGCGCAGGAGCCGCCGACGCGGCAGCCGCAAGTCGCGGCGGCGGGGCGTTCAGGGTCGCAGGATCGCCTGGCAGCGCCATACGCTCCATCGTGCGCAGGTACTTCGCGGCGTCTTCGGCGGCGACCTGAGCGATGGTCTGCCCGGTGTCCGCGCGCACGAAGTCGCTGAGGTATATGCGCAACGCCGTCGCAGTCAGTTCAGATCGAGCGTATACGCGGCACTGCTTCGCCTTGACGCAATAGCATGCGTCTGCCGGAACGCGGCGATCCGTCAGAACGAAGATCTGGCGATCCGGCGTTTCCACCACGCCACCCTCCCGACCGAGACGCTCCGCGAGCAGATCCTGCTGCCGCGTCGAGAACAGGAACACCTCGGCCCCCTCCGACCGGTTGAGCACAAACCACTCCATTCCGGCGTTCAGTGCCGTTCGCCCGAGGTACTCGATGAAGCGTTCCCAAGCCGCGCCGCGGATGATCCGCTCAACGCGGTCTTGGAAGGGCGGAATGGTGTCTTGTCGACTGGGGTCGAAGTCCCGGGGAATCCGTTCGTCGTGTACCGGCCGATCTACTGGGACTTCATGCGCCCAGGTGATCCCGCCGCGCGCCGAACTCACCTCAACGGTGACGGAGGGCTCCGTCGTCAGTTCGAGATCGTACAGCAGAGAATACATACTGGGGCTCCGCCCCGCGCGCTCGCAGAGCGCGTTGGCATTCGGGTTCATCGCACGTACATCTAGAAGGAATACGAACCTGGCGCCGGCGCGGTTGCCCATTTGGCCTGTCCGACGATCCGCATTCGGACGCGAACATGGGCGGGAATCGCTTCCCGCCCATGCCTACGATCCGTCGAGCTACCGCATCAGCCGCAGCCGGTGTTGCCACCGCAGTTCGGGCAGACGTAACACGTGCCCGAGCGCAGCATGATCGTGCCGCACACGTGGCACGCGACGCCGTCGGTGTGTTCCGCGTCGCCGCCGCCGGTTTGGGTTGCCACCGCCGAAGGCTCCGAGGACGCCGCCGCCAGAGCATCGGTCAAGCCGGAGACCTTGGCGCGAACCGGCCCGCCCGCTGGTATGGCGGGCGCGGCATCGTCCGCATTGGCGTAGTACGCCGCCGCCGAACCCGCGAGCGAGGCATCGTCGAGGAACTTGAGCGCCATCCAGCGGAAGATGTAGTCCACCAGCGACTTCGCCATGGGGATCTGCTTGTTGCTCGTGAACCCCTGCGGCTCGAACCGCATGTGGCTGAACTTCCGCACCAACGCGTCGAGCGGCACGCCGTACTGCAGCGCCAACGACGTCATCGTGGCGAAGGCGTCCATGAGGCCCGAGATCGTGGACCCCTCCTTCGACATCGTGAGGAACATCTCGCCCGGCTTCCCGTCCTCGTAGAGCCCGACGGTGATGTACCCCTCGTGCTCGCCGACGCTGAACTTGTGCGTCACCGACTGGCGCTCGTCCGGCAGTCGGCGGCGCACCGGCTCATTCGCCGCGGCGGCCTCTTCCACCTCGTCCGCGCTTGCGCTCAACGGCTGAGAGATCTTCGAGCCGTCACGGTACACCGCGATGGCCTTCAGACCGAGTCGCCAAGCTTCCACGTAGACATCGAGGATGTCTTCGGCGGTCGCCTCGTTGGGAAGGTTCACCGTCTTCGAGATGGCGCCGCTGATGAACGGCTGCGCCGCCGCCATGATGCGGACGTGCCCCATCGCTCCGATGAACCGCTCGCCGTGTTTGCCGCACTTGTTGGCGCAGTCGAAGACCGCGTAGTGCTCTTCCTTCAGGTCGGGAGCGCCTTCGACCGTCTGCGCGCCGCAGACGGTGCGATTCGCTTCCGCGACCTGCTCCGCGGTGAAGCCCAACGCGCGTAGGACGTTGAACCGGTCGTCGTTGTATTCCTCGGGGGTGAACCCGAGCCGCTTGAGGGTCTTCTCGCCGAGGGTCCACACGTTGATGGCGCCGCTCAGGTCCATCGCGCCGGGGAGCGCCTTCTCGATGCGCTCGATGTCCTCGGGGCGCAGGCCGTGCTCTTCGAGGCTGACCACATTTACATATGGCGCCCCGAGCAGATTCGCCGTGCCCTGCGCGTACTCTACGATCCGCTCGACCTCTTCCTCGCTGTACCCAAGCGCTTCCAGCGCCCGCGGCACGGACTGGTTGATGATCTTGAAGTAGCCGCCGCCGGCGAGCTTTTTGAACTTCACCAGGGCGAAGTCGGGCTCGATGCCCGTGGTGTCGCAGTCCATGAACAGGCCGATGGTGCCGGTCGGGGCGAGCACAGTAGCCTGCGCATTCCGGAACCCGTGCCGCTCGCCGAGACGGACGGCGTCGTTCCAGTTGGCCTCGGCCGCTCTCAGCAACTCCGGCGGGCAGCTGTCCGCGCTGATGCGGTACACCGCGGCGCGGTGCTTGTTCATGACGCGCAGCATCGGCTCACGATTGTCCGCGAAGCCGTCGAACGCGCCCTTCACGCGGGCGAGTTCGGCGGACGTGGCGTACGCCTTGCCCGTCAGCACGGCCGTGAGGCCGCCGGTCATGGCATATGCGGACTCGCTCTCGTAAGGAATCCCCTTGATCATGAGCAGCGAGCCGAGGTTCGCGTAGCCCAGCCCGAGGGGACGGTACGCGGCGCTGTTCTCGCAGATCTGCTCCGTCGGATACGACGAGAACCCGACGATGATCTCCATCGCGATCGTGAACGTGCGGATCGCTTCCTCATACGCCGGGACATCGTACGTGCCGTCGTCGTTGAGGAACTTCACCAAGTTCAGCGATGCGAGGTTGCACGCCGAGTCGTTGAGGAACATGTACTCCGAGCACGGGTTGCTCGCGCTGATGCGATCCGTGTTCGAGCACGTGTGCCAGTCGTTGATCGTCGAGTCGAACTGCACGCCCGGGTCCGCGCACGACCATGCCGCGTGGGCGACTTGGTTCATCAACTCGCGTGCGCGGTGCGTCTTGTGAACCTCCCCGGTGGTGCGCAAGGACGTGTTCCACGACCCGTCCTTCAGGTGCGCCTCCATGAACGCATCCGTGATGCGCACCGAGTTGTTCGAATTCTGACCCGAGACGGTCTTGTACGCCTCGCCGTTGAAGTCGGAAGTGAATCCGGCGGCCACGAGCGCGGCGACCTTCTCCTCTTCGCGCACCTTCCAATTGATGAACGACTCGATCTCCGGGTGATCCATGTCGAGGATCACCATCTTCGCCGCGCGACGCGTCGTGCCGCCGGACTTCGTGGCGCCGGCGCCGCGGTCCAGCACTTCCAGGAAAGACATGAGGCCGGAGGAGGTGCCGCCGCTGCTGAGGCGTTCCATATTCCCGCGCAGCCCGGAGAAGTTCGTCCCCGTGCCGGAGCCGTACTTGAACAGCCGCGCCTCGTTGCGCGTCAGGTCGAAGATCGACATCAGGTCGTCATCGACCGACTGGATGAAGCAAGCCGAGTTTTGCGGGTGCGCATAGCTGTCGAGGATCTCGACGGCCTGGCCCTGCATCTCGTCGTACCACCAGTTCCCGGTACTGCCCTTGATGCCGTATTCGTGCGACAGGCCGCAATTGAACCACACCGGCGAATTGAAGGCGCCCATCTGATGCACGAGGAGATGGGTCAGCTCCATCTCGAACGTCTCGGCATCCTTGGCGGAGGCGAAATACCCCGCGCGCTCGCCCTCGACGCGTATCGTATGCGCAACGCGATGGATGACGCGATCCGCGCCACGTTCGCTGCCGGTCTCGGGCACTCCCGCTCTGCGGAAGTACTTGGAGACCATGATGTCCGTCGCGAGTTGGGACCACTCCTTGGGGACGCGTACGTTGTCCACCTCGAAGATGGTCTCGCCCTTCTCGCTGTAGATCGCGGAGCGGCGCTCGACCCATTCGAGATCGTCGTACGGATGCACGTTGGGCTTGGTAAAGTAACGAGAGACACGCAGGCCTTTGGCCGCGGCCGGGTCGGCGTCCTGTTCCGTCGAGACAGGCGCGCGCGAATCCCCCTCAGTCGGGTGGTCCGCCATAGCGAAGCTCCTCAGCATGAACGTCGTAATAGGCCCGACCAACAACGGCGGGCGGCGTTCACGCGATGTCTATTCCTGTGTCGTAATGTGCGCGCCGACTACTCCCGTCAAGCGCGGATAACCAGATTCCGCGGGTGAGGCGAGAGCTGACCTGGCGGCCGCCGCTCGGCGCGCGTGCGGGCAGGCGATAGCCCGCGCAAAGCGTCGGCTTGGTTCTCAGGTAACGCTCAAGAGCCCTGAAGCTGTTTCAGCGCTTCCTCGAAGTCTTCCGCGTCGTGGAAATCTCGGTAGACGGAGGCGAACCGGATATACGCGACCTGATCCAGATCCTTCAGGGCGTCCATCACCATTTCGCCGATGGCGTGGCTGGCTACTTCCTTCGTCGGCCGCGAGATGAGCCGCTGCTCAACCCCCGCGACAAGCGCGTCCAACGCCTCGGGCCCGACGGGCCTCTTGGCGCATGCCACCTGCAACTTCTGCCGGAGCTTCTGCCTGTCGAAGTTCTGGCGAGTGCCGTCCTTCTTAATCACCGCCATGTCCAGAATCGCCGACTGCTCGTAGGTCGTGAACCGTTGATCACAGTCGAGGCACTTGCGACGGCGACGTATGACCGCGCCATCTTGTGCGTCTCGCTTGTCGACGACCCGCGTCTGCCGTGAGCGACAGTATGGACAGAGCATGTGATTCCCGAATACACAACATATGGGGCTTGGGTGCCTACCGCGCCCCAACACGTAGGCAGTATAGGGCCGCGCGATTTGGGCTGTCAACACCATATCGTAGGTATGATCTGTAACAGAACGTCGACCCCAATCTGGCCCGCATCGACGGGAACTCGGCTTCCCCGCGCCGGGGCCGCGACGCGCACGCGACGCGTCGAGAGCCGGCGGCCGGCGCCGTGGCTACGGGTCCAACATGACGGCCCCGTGGCCGGTCGAGCCGTCACAGACGGGCCTCGACGCGAGCCGTTGTGCCCCCGGCAGCGACCGAAGTACGCTCTGCGCCCTACCCACCGCATGAACAGAATCGCCTGAGGAGTTCGTACATGGCCGGAGGCATCGCGCGTGCGTCCGTCGGCGACGCCCTGTCCTGTGGAGACACGTTCCTGACATTCCCCGGCGCCGAGACCTACATGATCTTCGAGCAGCAGTTCGCGCTCCGAGAGTTCTGCGCGTTCGAGATACTCGACGACGATGCCGCTTGGGAGGAACTTCGGCAGGGCCTGCTGCAGCCGACGGTCGAGGCAGCCGCGGCCGGGGGCTACGGGATCATCACGGACGCCCTCGTGTGGCGCGCCTCGCCGGACTACGTGGAGAAGCTCGGGTATGCCGCCTCCGATGTACAGCGCATCAACCGCGACGCCGTCGCCCGCGTCGATGCAACCATCTCCGCCATGGCGAACCCCGCAGGCGTCTCGATGATTCTCTCGGCCGAGGTGGGGCCCCGCGGTGACGGATATTCCCTTGGCTCGGGACAGCAGCCGGAGGCCGACAGGGCCCGCGACTACCACACGCCACAGATCGCCGCGCTCGCCGAGACCGACATCGCACTACTCGCCGCGTGGACCCTGACAAGCGCGACCGAGGCCATCGGTATCGCGAAGGCTGCCAGCGATGTCGATCTGCCCATCATCATCTCCCCCACGGTCGAAACCGACGGCCGCCTCCCCGACGGCACGAGCCTGGCCGAGTTCGTGCGTCGTGTGGACGACAGCACGCACGGCTCGCCTCTCTTCTACATGGCGAACTGCGCGCATCCGACGCACGTTGATCCGGTGCTGCGGGCCGCGCATGGCGCCGGGGAATCCTGGGTGTCGCGGTTCGACGGGTTCCGCGCCAACGCCTCCTCCAAGAGCCACGAGGAATTGGACAACAGCGCTGAACTCGATCGAGGGGATCCGCACGCCCTGGCGACACACATGGCCGCCATGCAGGCGAGCTACGGGCTAACGGTGCTGGGAGGGTGCTGCGGCACGGACTCCGAACACATCGAGGCCATCGCGGAGGCCTGCGTGGCCTCGGTCTAGGACGCGCCGATCTTGCGCTCCGGCGCCCCCTGAACTACACTCGGCCCGGCGATTCTGGGGACGAGGAGGTCCCGCCCGATACACGTGTCAACTCCCGGTCTACCCGACATGCGGCGACGAACGCAAAGTCACCGGCCGGGATCATCCCATCGTTGAGCCATCCTGTGTCGGCCGTCGCGACGCTCGTGGGGCAACGCGCCGGTACTGGGGTCGTGAGGCATTGAGCCGTCTGTCCGAAGGGGGAAGAGGGGTATGGCCGGTCAGCGAAGCAGCGGGCAGGCGCCGTTCGAGTTCATCTACCGCGAAGACCTGCGCAACATGCCGGACGCGGCGCTCGCCCACGAGGTGAAGCTGCACGGCGGGTTCGCCGTCGATAAGCGACCGGGTCACGGCCACGTCTACTACGGCATGCCGGGCGCGGGCGTGATGCGGGTCAGCGCCGACATGACTGTGCAAGAGATCATCGAGGTGTCCGCCGACCTGGTGGACGTGAATTTCCACAGCACCAAGATCGGTGAGTTCGACGGCGAGCCGCGCTTGTTCCTCCCCGCGAACGGCGACTCGATGGTCGCCGTAATGACGCTGGACGGCGAGACGGAGTTCATCCTCCCAACGCCCGAGTTCGAGCAATACGCTGACAGCGAGGCAGCGCCCTACCGACCGACCGACACCATACCGGACGGCGAGAATCTGGTCGTCACGGACGGGTACGGGGCCAACTACATCACGACGGCGCATCTCTCCTCGCGCGGTTGGACATCCATCTTTGGTGGGAGGTCGGACGACCCGACGCAACTCGGCAAGTACGGCACGGCCCACGGCATGAACCGGACGCCCGATGGCTCCCATATCGCCATCGCCGACCGACCCCATTCTCGGGTGGAGGTCGTCACGTTCGACGGGCAGGGCAGCAAGTCCTACGGCCTGCCGGACGGCTCGCGTCCCTGCGGTATCGACTTCGTGGAGTGGGACGGACACTGGTACGCAGCCATCGGCAGCCTGGACGATCCCCAAGCGGGACGACCGGCGCCGATCTACATCCTCGACGGCGAGTCCTACGAGGTGCTCTCGACGATCCGTCCGAAGGAGGATCTCGGCATCGAACTCGCCGACCACATGCACAACGTTGCCTGGCACGTGCACGACGGACGTCTGCACCTGATGTGCCAGGCATGGAACCCCGGATACTACTTCGTACTGGAACTGCACTCGTAGGCGAGTGGCGTGTCATGAGCAGGAGGTATGACCATGCCGACCAATAGAGGCGTCGCGTACATGGGCCCCGGTGTCGTGGAAGTCCAGGGCATCGACTTCCCCAAGCTGGAGCTGGGGACGCGGAAGTGTGACCACGGGGTGATCCTGAAGGTCGTCGCCACGAACATCTGCGGCAGCGATCAGCACATGGTCCGCGGCAGGACGACCGCTCCCCAGGGCTTGGTCCTCGGGCACGAGATCACCGGCGAGATCATCGAGGCGGGTCGGGACGTCGAGTTTCTCAACGTCGGCGACATCGTCTCCGCCCCGTTCAACATCGCCTGCGGGCGCTGCCGGAACTGCAAAGAAGGCAAGACGGGCATCTGCCTGAACGTGAATCCCGCGCGTCCCGGCGCCGCCTTCGGCTACGTGGACATGGGCGGCTGGGTCGGCGGCCAGGCGGAGTACGTGATGGTCCCGTACGCGGACTTCAACTTGCTGAAGTTCCCGGACAGAGACGTGGCCATGGCGAAGATGAACGACCTCACACTGCTCTCGGACATCTTCCCGACGGGCTTCCACGGCGCCGTATCCGCGGGTGTCGGTCCCGGGTCGATTGTCTACGTCGCGGGCGCCGGACCCGTCGGCCTGGCGTGCGCCGCTTCGTGCCAGTTGCTCGGCGCCGCGTGCGTCATCGTCGGCGACATGATTCCCGAGAGATTGGCGCAAGCGCGTAGCTTTGGCTGCGAGACGGTCGACCTTCGCGAGGACGCGTCGCTCTCCGACCAGATCGAGGCGATCACAGGCGACCCCGAGGTGGATTGCGCCGTTGACTGCGTCGGCTTCGAGGCGCGCGGGCACGGTAGCGACGCCGGTCACGAGCATCCGGCGACGGTGCTAAACGCCGTAATGGAAGTGACGCGTGCTGGCGGTGCCATCGGCATCCCCGGCCTCTACGTGACCGAGGACCCCGGCGCCGAGGACGACAACGCCAAGATCGGTCAGTTGGGCATCCGCATCGGTCTCGGCTGGGCGAAGTCCCACTGCTTCACGACCGGTCAATGCCCGGTCATGCGGTACAACCGCCAACTCATGAACGCGATCCTCTACGACAAGATCAAGATCGCCGACGCGGTCAACGTGACGGTCATCTCGCTCGACGACGCTCCCGCCGGGTACGGGGAGTTCGACCGCGGCGCCGCCAAGAAGTACGTCATCGACCCGCACGCGGCGCTGTCCGCGTAGCTACGCATCCCGCCCCGACCGTGAGTCGGCAGGCGCATGATGGTCTGCCGACTCCCGTACGCCTTACTGCCCGCTTCTCGACTCGCGCGTCGCAGCGTAGGGTGCCGGCATGCTGCGCTTGGGCATGTACAACGGGTGGCGCGGATGCCCGGCCTTCGTGACGCCAAGGCACTGGAGCGACGCGCGGCCCTCTAGCAGGCCCATTACGTCGCGGTCGCGGCCTAGCATCGCGCCGTGCACCCCCCACGCAGCAACAACAACGTCCGCCTCGCAGACCGCCGCGAGGAGGTGTTCGTCGTTTGCCGGGCCGACGGGATCCGTAGCAAGGCGCAAGTCGCGGGGCGCCGTCGCCCGGTACGCGAACAGGTTCACCACGATCAGGTCGCGATGTCCCCAGTCCCAGGCGAAGCCTATGCAACGGCGGATTGTCGGGTCGTTGACCTCCGCGTCGGCCGTGCTGGGGTTCAGCATGACGAACGTGACGACACCCGCGCCGTCCGATCTGGTTCGGCTCAGGCGATATCGGTACGCGCCCGTCTCGTCGAAGACGGCGGCGCCGACGGTCATATCCCCAGCGTGTCGCGGAGCTTCGCCCAACGACCTTCATGATCGTCGTCGTACAGGTCCGGCTCGAAGCCGAGTTGCAGGTACGTCTTAACGGCGGGTAGCCGCCAGTCGTCGGTCATCAGGTACAGCTTCGGGAAGCCGCGCTCCTCGAAGTAGCGGATCACCGCAGTGCTCACATGCGTTCCGAGGCGTTTGCCGCGGTGTCCGGGATCGACGGCCACCATGTGGAGTTGCCCGAGCTGCGTCTCTCCGGCGTGGTCGCGCCACGCGCACGCCGTGGCCACGGGCCCTCCGTCGAACGTGATGAACTTCAGCGCCTCCGACTCAAACTGCGGCTTGTCCATCATGAAGTCGCGAGCGCGGGCAGCGTCGTAGTTCCCAAGATCGCCCACGCTGTTCACGACATCCGCCCAGGGACCGTCGTCGCCCTCCTCATAGCACCGCAACGCGTATCCGTCGGGAAGTTCGAGCGGCGGCAGATCCGCGTAGTGCGCGCGGGTCATGCGAAGCTGTCCCGGCATAGCCATCTCCGATCTAGCGGCGCAGCAGCTTGTACGCGATGTCCACGCCCTGCTCGAGGTTGTATGCCAGGTGAATCCACAACATCGCCATCGGCTCCAGCAGCCGCGCCGAAGTGATCCCCCCGGCGTCGATGACGTCGAACCCGATCTCCTCCGCGAGACCGCGCACGACGGCCTTGGCGTCCTCGTCGTCCCCGCAGATGGGCATGTCGGCGGTGGTCCTGCCGTAGGCAGGCTCGCGCATGTTGCCCGCGCCCGTGGCGTTGAACGCTTTCACGACGCGCGCGCCGCTCGCCCACTCCGCGACCTTCTCGCCCGCGGACGTATCCGTGCCGATTTCGAGGCCAGAAAAGTCCGCCTTATGCGGGTTCACGCAGTCGATGACGATCTTGCCCGACAGGTCGCCACACGCCGCCACGGCGGCCTCGGTTGCCGGCCACGGCGTCGCGATGACGACGATCTCCGACGCCCTCGCCGCATCGGCGATGCCCGTAGCCGACACGCCCGCGCCGATACGACGCATGAGTTCGTTCACCCGGTCGCTCTCCGGCTCGCGCGACCCGAACGTCACGTTATGTCCCAAAAACGCCCAACGGCGTCCCAGCGCGCCGCCCACGTTGCCCGTGCCGATGATGCCTATATCCACGATGGCGCCCCTGCTCGGCGGAGGAAGATCGGAGTCGATTGACTGTGCTAGACGTGAGTCCGATGGTAAACTGGTTTGGCATTCACGTCGATGCCTGATCCCAGCGTCGACCTAGCATACAACCGCTTCCCGGGAAGGGTCACGGCATGAAGACTTGGGGCACGGCGCTATGCGCCGCCTTCGCCTTGGCGATCGCGTTCACGCCGATCGCGGCCATGGCGCAGGACGCCGATCTCATCCTTTACTACGACTACGAGGCATTCGCGGGCGATGAGGCCGTGGACATGTCCGGCAAGGGCCGCGTTGGAGTCATCAACGGCGAAATCAAAATCGAGGCGGATGCGACCCGCGGCAATGTAGCGCGCTTCTCGAGCGGCGGCTTCATCGACCTGGACGGCCCCAACTGGCCTCCCGCCGAGACACCCACCGACGGCATGAGCCTCCTCGCTTGGGTGAACGTCGACAGCCTCGGCGGCGACCACGCGATCTTCAACGCGCGTGCGGCCGACGACACATGGCTGATACACCCAGAGATACGCGGCGGCGACGGGAACTTCCGGTGGTTGCTCCGCAGCGAAGGTGGGAACACGATCTTCGACGTCCGCGCGGGGTCCGCCGCGGATTCCGAATGGATTCACTACGCGGGAGTGTATGACTCCGGTGACGGAGCCGTGCTGTACATCAACGGCGTGGAGGAAGGCGTAGGCCCCGCCGGGGCAGACGTCGCCGGGGACTGGGGCAAGGGCGCCCGCGTCGGCTACAACATCGACAACGCGCGGCCGTTCACCGGCATGATGGACGACCTGAACCTGTGGAAGCGCGGCCTCACACAGGAGGAAGTCGAGATCATCATGGAGTTCGGCCCGCTGCCGCAGGCGGTCGACCCGAACGGCAAAGCCGCGACCACCTGGGCGAGCGTCAAGTCACGCTGAATCACGTAGATCGGTAGACCCCGCCTCGCGCGGGGTTTACCGTGCCCGCCGCGACCGACCGTCCGAGCTGTCACGCGTCCTTAAGGGGTCAACCAGGAGGGTGGCCGCCACAGACTTCGGCGGCCCCGTTGGGCCGTCATGTACGTTGCTGGCGTCGTCAGCCATGCGCATCGACCGCGTCCTCCACCGGCACGGCGAACCAGCGATACACCGCCGGGATAACCAGCAGCGTCAGCACCATCGAGGTCGTCAGCCCGCCGATCACTACCGTCGCTAGCGGTCGTTGCACCTCGCTGCCTGTCCCTGAGGCCAGCGCAAGCGGGATCAGCCCCAGCCCTGTGGTCGAGGCCGTCATGAGCACCGCGCGCAGGCGCAGACACGCTCCTTCGATGCACAACTCGTCCAACGCGCCCCCTTCGCGACGCAACTGGTTCAACAGCGTCACGAGCACCATGCCGTTCGACAGCGCGATCCCGAACAGCGCGATGAACCCCACCGACGCCGGCACCGACAGGTTCTGCCCCGTGAACGCGAGCGCAGCCACGCCCCCGACGAGCGCCAGGGGGATGTTCAGCAGGATCAACACCGAACTGCGCATCGAATTGAACGCTGAGTAGAGCAGCAGAAACACGAGGAACAGCGTCACCGGCACGACGATCCTCAACCGTCGGTTCGCCTCCTGCTGCAGCTTGAACTGCCCACCCCACGTGGTCAGATACCCCGGCGGCATGGACACCTGCGCCGCGATCGCGGCTTGCGCCTCCTCGACGAACGAGCCGATGTCGCGCCCTCGCACGTTGCACTGCACGTTTATGAAGCGCTGGTTGTTTTGCCGCGTGATTTGACGCGGGCCGACGATCTCGCGAATCTCCGCAAGCTCGTCCAACGGCACGCGCACGCCGTCCGGCCCAGGCACGAGGATGTGTCCGATCTGCTCCCGAGTGCCTCGACCGCTCTCGTGATACCTCACGAGGATGCCGAACCGGCGGATGCCCTCGAATATCTGCCCCGCCTCTTCGCCCCCAACGGCGGCGCCGATGATCTCCTGCACGTCCGCGACGTTGATCCCATACCGCGCGATGGCCTCACGATCCACGCGGATCAGCAACTGCGGCGTCCCGGTGACCTGATCCATCTGCACGTCCGCCGCACCTTCGGTAGCCTGCAGGATCGCCTCGATCTCCGCGCCCTTCTCTCTCAACACAGCCGTGTCGGGGCCGAATATCTTGACCGCGAGTTCGCCCTTGATGCCCGTCAACAGTTCATCCACCGCCGCTGCGATAGGCTGCGTGAAGTTGAACTGCACGCCGGGGAAGTCCTCGAACTCATGGCCCATCGCGGCGTACAGATCGTCCAGGCTGTCGGCCGACGTCCATTCCTCCTCCGGCTTCAGCGCGACGAATATCTCCGAGTTGTTCACGGGGTCTGCGTGCGCCCCGACCTCGCCACGACCCACACGGGACACGAGCCGTGTGATCTCAGGAAACCGCGCCAGCATCCTGCGTTCGACACGCGAGATCGTATCCCGCGCCTCCTCCAGTGAGATGGACGGAGCCATCGTCGCGCGGATGAGCAGATCGCCCTCGTTCAGGCGCGGCACGAACTCCGACCCAAGCCGGGTGAACAGCACGCTACCCACGACGAGCAGCGCCACCGCGATCCCGATTGCGGCCACAGGGACGCGCACGAAGAACTTCACGACCGGCCGATACGCCTGCGTCAACAGCCGAACGACGATGAATTCACCGCCACTGCCCGCCCGCTTCTTCATGAGCAGACTGCTGAGCACAGGGGCCAGGAAGATCGCGAAGAGCAGCGACCCGACAAGCGCGAACACCATCGTCTGCGCCAGGGGTCGAAACGTCTTTCCTTCCACGCCCTGAAGCGTGAATAGCGGCGCGAACACCAGCGCGATGATCACCACCGCGAACAGGATCGGCCGAATCACCTCCACGAACGCCGTAGCCGTAGCGTCCTTCACAGAGGCGCCGTCCCCACGTCGCAGCAGTCGGTCCACGTTTTCGATGATGACCGTCGTGCTGTCCCCAAGCAGCCCCAGCGCGATGGCCAGCCCACCCAGCGACATCAGGTTCGCCGACACGCCGAAGTAGCCCATGAGCACAAACGAAAATGCCACCGAGAACGGTATCGAGAGGATAACGACCAGGCTCGGCCGCAGCCCGCCCATCATCAGCAGGAGCACCACGACGATCAGCGCGCCCGCCTGCGTCAGGGCCGTCGTCACCGTCTCGATGCACGCGGACACGAGCGTCGCTTGATCGTAGTACGTCTCGATCCGAACGCCAGGTGGCAGCACATCGTTGATTTCGGCCATGCGCTGCTTTGTGTCGCGGATGACCGTCGACGTGTTCGTCCCGATGAGCTTCAGCACCATCCCGACGACGGTCTCGCCCTGACCGTTCATGATGGCCAGCCCGCGCCGCACTTCCCCGCCGATGACGACGTCTGCCACCTGATGCAGATACACCGGCGTTCCGTGGTGGGACTTCAGCACGATGTTTCGCACGTCCGCCATCGTCTCCGCGAGACCCACCGACCGAACGACGTACTCCTCGGCGTTCTTCACGATGAACTGCGCGCCGACGTTCGAGTTGTTCGCCTTGATCGACTCGACGACCTCATGCAGCGACACGTCGTACCGCAGCAGGTCTTCTGGCCGCACGAGCGCCTGGAACTGCTTCACGTCCCCGCCGATCGACAGCACCTCCGTCACGCCCGGCACGGTCTGTAGGTTGAACTTGACGATCCAATCTTGGATCTCGCGCATCTCCTGCGGCGTGCGCTCGCCCGTCTCGTCCTCGACGAAGTAGAACAGGATCTGTCCCAACCCCGTCGTGATGGGCCCGAGTTCCGGCTCGCCGAAGCCTTCGGGGATGCCCTCTCGCGCGAGTTGCAGACGCTCGTTGACGAGTTGCCGCGCGAAGTAGATATCCGTGCCGTCCTGGAAGTACACGTTCACCACGGACAGCCCGAAGTTCGAGACCGACCGGATCTGCTCGATGTCCGGCAGGCCGTTCATGGCGACTTCGACCGGGTACGTGACGTAGCGTTCCACCTCCTCCGGCGCGAGACCTTCCGTCACGGTGAACACCTGCACGAGCGCCGGTGTGACGTCCGGGAAGGCGTCCACGGGAAGCTGCGTGTAGGCGAAGAAACCCGACGCGAGCACGATCAGCCCGACGATGACGATCAGCAAGCGACTGCGAAGCGCGAACTGTACGATGCGGTCCATGTCCGCCCTTCCTAGTGCGCGTGACCGTCGCCGAAGGCGCCCTTGGCGAGCTGCGCTTTCAGGGTGAAGGCGCCCGTCGCGGCGTACCGCTCTCCCGGCGCCAGGCCCGAGACCACTTCGACGTGCGTGTCGTTCGCGCGCCCCGTCACCACGGGATGTGGCTCGAAGCCCTCGTCCGTCAGAACGAACACGGACAGGCGGTCCTCGAACGTCTGCAGCGCGGTGCGCGGGACAAGCGCGGCGACATCGCTCTCAGAGACGACCACCTCGCCGGTAACGAACAGCCCAGGACGCCAGGCGCCGTCCTCGTTCGGCAGCACGACGCGCGCACTTGCGGTGCGGGTGGCTTCGTCCACCGTCGGGCTGACGTACGAGACGACCCCATGCCCTGACTGGACCGCGTGCCCCGCGGAAATGCGGGCGTCCTGCCCCACGTCCACGTATGGCAGGTCTTTCTGATACACCGTCAGGTTCACCCACACGCTGCTCATGTCGGCCACCTGGTACAGGTCCGCGCCCGGCTCGACGAACTCCCCGACGGCAATATGCTTATGCACCACCGTGCCGCCGAACGGCGCCCGCAACACGAACCGCGTGAGGTCCGTGTCGTGGTTCGCGCTCTCGTGCAGGTCGGCGATCTCCTCGTCCGCCATCCCGAGGACATGCAGAGCGTGCCGGGCGCCCGTTGCCTTGGTTTCGGCCATGAGTACGCCCAGTTCCGCCACGCGCACAGCTTGCTCGGCCGCCATCACGCCCTGGTCCGCGATCCGGGACACCTGCTCTGCCGCGCGCACGGCCTGTTCCGCCGCTCGGATCGACTGACACGCCGCGTCGGCGCCCTGCTCACCCAATCGCACTGCCTGACGCGCCATCAGCAGCGACGCGCCGACCTCGTACGCCGTCTCATCGCGCGCTGCTTCATACGTGGACTCCGCATTGCGCCGCGCCTGACGCGCCACGACCACCTCGGCCGCGCTCGATATTCCCTGTGCTTGCAGAGCGGCCTCACGCTCCAGTTCGGTCTCGGCGGCGAGCAGATCGGCGTACGCGACGAGCAGGATCGCCCGGTTTGCCCCCGCGTCCTTCCCCGCCAGCCGGTCGCCGAGTTCCTCTACCGACACACGTTCCGCGAGCGCGCCGAGTAGCGCCGTCGTGTTCTCCGTCACCGCCTCCTGACGATCAAGCGCAGCACGCGCCACGGACGCGGCTTCCTCGGCCACGCCCAGCCCCTCGCGCGCCACGTCCACGTCCGCCCGGGCGACGTCGACGGCGGCCCGCTGCGTCTCCGCGTTCGAGGTCGCCACCGCGACGCCCGCCGCCGCGATCTCCGCGGCCGCCCTCGCGCCGTGCTCCTCCAGCTTGCGACCGAGGTACGCCACAATGGCCGCGCCCATCTCCGCGCTGTCCAGAACCGCCATCGGCTCCCCGGCGGATACCTCGTCGCCCAAATGGCCGTACACCTCACGCACCGTCCCGGCGACGCGCGCCGTCACGTGCGCCCGACGGTCCGCGTCGAGCGTGATCTCCCCGGGCAGGGAGGCGGACTTCGACAGCGCGCCGGGCTGCGCCACCGCGACGCGGATGCCGAACTCCACCATCTCCTGCTGAGACAGCGTTACTACCTCTTCGTGGTCATCGTGGGGGTCTGCCGCCGCATCGCCGTGGGCATCCGTTGCGGGCTCGGCTTGGGCCGCGTCGCTACCATGCCCGTCCGCGCCTTGGGCGTACGTGCGTACGCCTCCGAACACCACGATCGCCAGCGCGAGCCCGACTGCTATCCAGAGTCCATGAATCCTCGTCATCGGTTCCCTATCCTCTTCCTGCGCTTATTCCGCAGCCGATTCCGTGTCGTGAAGCTCTCGGGCGATGAGTCGCTCGACCTCCGCGAGCGCCATCGCGTACGCCGCCCGCGCCTGGAGGTCGGCCTCCTGCGTCTCGACGAACTCCTCCTGCGCCGCCAGCGCGTCGAAGTAGCGGAACTTCCCCGCCTTGTAGCCGGCCATCGTCTTGTCGAGGAGTTCCTGAGCGCGCGGCATGAGTTCGTCGCGCGTCGTCACCGCTTCGTGATATGCGGACAGGAGGTCGGAGTAGGCCCGCTCGAACGTCGCGTGTGTCGTTGCCAGGGCGTGGCGCAATTCCATCCGCCCCTTCGCCGCGGCGGCCCGCGCCTCGGCCACGCCTCCCTGGTTCGTGTCGAACACCGGCAGTGGGATGCCCAGTTCGATGAGGAACGACCGCTCCTTCACGTCGCGGGAGTACTGGCCGCCGACGCCCACGCCGATGTCCGGCGCCCCTTCCGCGTCGGCGACAGCGACGGCGGAGTCGAGGGCGTCGAGGGCGTCGCTGTAACGCGCGAGAGCGGGGGCCTGTGCCAAGCCGTTCCTCGCCTCGGCGGCGGGCGGCGGCTCGACCGGCGGGGTCAACGCCCCGTCCACCCGCTCGAAGTTCACGACGGTCGCGCCCCACCGAGCCGCCAGCGCGCTGTACGACGCGCTCACGGCGTTGCCGGATGTCCGCAGGACGCTCTCCGCCTCTACGACGGCCATTTCCGCGCGCGTGCGCTCGATCGCAGGCGACCGGCCGGCGGCGACCTGTGCGGTCACGGTATCCAGCGCGCCAACCGCCAACTCGACCGTCCGCACAGCGAGCGCCTCGCGTTCCTGCGCAACGACGGCCGCGAGGAACGCCTTCCGCGTGTCCGTGTAGATGTCGAGGCGCGCCGCTTCGTAGTCCCACGCCATCAGACGGCCCTGCGCGTCTGCGGCACTGACGCGCTTCCCGCGCTTGCCGCCCAAGGGGAGCGTGTACTCCAGGGTCATCGACGCCGCGGCCGAGTCGAAGCCGCTCCGCCCACCCGACCCGAGTATCTTCTCGCTTTCGATCGCGATCTCGGGATTCGAGCGGAAACCCGCCTGCCACGCCGCGGCCTCCGCGACGCGCACGTCCCATCCGGCGGCAGCCAGTTCGGGACTACCAGCAAGCGCCAGGCCGACGGCGGCGTCCAGCGTCAGGGAGGCCGGCGCCTCGACGGCGGCCTCAGCTTCGGACGAAGGTACCGCAGGGGCCGGATCGAGCGGCGGCCGAGCCGCGGTGGCCTCAGCTCCAAGCGGGCGCGCCGAGCGCCAGAGATAGTCGTGTTTTGGTGACGACGAGCAACCGAGGGCCACCGCGAGCAGCGCGATGGCGGCGCACTTCGCGCGAGGGTACGTACGCATGACACACTCCGACGTTGAGCACAGTCGTGAACGGACGCTCAGCGTGGAGCAGGCCTATATCAGCAGGACAACGGAGCGCAGGAGGACGGGCGAGATCGGTGCCATGGACCGATGCCGGGCGTGCGCGTTCGGACGTGTCGAAGTCGTATGGGCCGACAGCGAGTCGGCTGCCATCGTCGGGGTCGGCGGGGCGATCTCGTGCGACGACCCGTGCGAGCGCCTCGCGGGATCGTCGATGAAGACGAGGGAGTCGATGCACTCGCCACAGTGTCCACGATCCACGATTTCGACGCGGCCGGATGTCCGCGACTCGGGCGCGCACTGCCCTTCGTGGCTCCATTCGAGCGCGACGTGCCCGTCCGATCCACGGCACAGCACGACCGTAGGAAGCGACAACTGCGCCAACAGCAGTGGCGCGAGCAGCCATACGTTCACGCGCATGGGAACACGACGGGACATCGACTTGGCGTCGCCTCAGCAATGAACACGGAACTGTGCGGAGAGCATACCGCACTCGAAACTTAGTGGCAACTAAACTTCACGCAGAGAGCCGGCATGTAGAGAACGCTGTCGATTGCAGGTCCTCGCCTCGGCGCTTATCATCGAAGGGGCGAACGTCCTACGCGCGGCCGTCCCCGGCGGCGCGTGCATGGGAAGTCGAAGGGAGATGCCTGATGCGGATACGAACTCTGTTCTGTGTGGTTGGAATCCTCGCGATCGGCGCGCGCGTAGGTTCTGGGGCGTCGTTGACGGACGATGATCTCGTCGGAGCGTGGCTGTTCGACGACGAAAGCGACGCCACGTTGGATTCGTCGGACGCCGGCAATGATGGGGAAGCCATCGGCAACGTGACGTGGGTCGGCGACGGGAAGTTCGGCGGCGCGTTGCTGTTCGAGGGTGACGAATCGTGGGTTTCTGTCGAGGACGACCCCAGCCTGCACTTCCCGGAAGGCACGGACTTCACGGTAGCGACGTGGCTTCGAACCGACATGGCGGCGGGCGATCCGCCGATGGTCGTCGCCAAGAACTACCAGCCCGCAGGGGTCAATCCCTGGTGGGCGCTGTACTACGCCAACCAGGGCAAGTCGTTGGACGGGAGCGCGAGCCTGTTCCTGCGGGACGCAGGAGGCGCGAGCCACCACATCGCCGGCGGGCCGCTCGTGAATGACGGCGCCTGGCATCACCTCGCGGGAACGAGACTGGGCGACACGATTCGCTTCTATGTGGACGGCGTAGAGGAGGCCACCAAGGACGACGCTGGCTTCGATGTGGGCACCGGGGCGGCCCCGCTCCACATGATGAGCCACCTGGACCGATGGCTGATCGGATCGCTCGACGAGGTGATCATCCTACGCCGTGGGCTCGACGGAGATGAGATCGCCGGGCTGATGGATGCCGGGATCGAGGAGTTCCTGGCGGTCGATTCGAAGGGCAAGCTCGCCACGCAGTGGGGAACGCTGAAGGGCAGGCAGTAGAGCCCCGACAGGCGCCGCAAAGACGGGACAGGCTTAACTGCCAATGGTGACACCGGGCCATCGGGGAGTAGTGTGCCGCTTCGCGCCACCCGGCTGGTCTGCCACCGACCCGAATCCATACGCCGGGGAACACGACTCCCCGGGCGGATGGACGCACGCCGAGGTAGAGGACAAGCGGCGCGGGTGGATGTTCACGGGATCCACGCCGCGCGGCATGTTCTCCGTCCGGTGGGACCGCGACGTTCCTGACCTCAAGTCCCGCCTTGCCGACCTGTTTCGCTACGAGACCCGCCACGGCCGCGCGGTGCTGCTGTGCGTGCCGCCGGACATCGACGGGGACACTTTCGTTAGCGATGCGCTCGCCCGGACCCCGCCTCCGCATGTCGTCCGCGACCCCGATCCTCAATGGGTGACGCATTCCACGGATCTCGACGCGTGGGCAAGGATCCGCGAGGACGGCGCCCTCAAGTCGTCCGCTCTGCTCACTGCCGAGGGCGCCACGCCGGACGATCTCGGTTTCCGCGTGTTGGGCGAGCCGGCGGATTACGCAGAATATGTCATGCTCGGGTCGATGGAGCGCGTGGGCGGCGAGCACGTGGTGGCATCACGACGGGCGGGTCGCATCATCACGGATGAGGACGCGCCACACGAGCCGGGGGTGTGCCTCTACTTCGACAACCGCGAGCTGATACGCGCGGGGCTGGGGGAACGCGACGGCGCGCACCTGATAGAGGTCCGGGGCCACCTCCCGCTCGAGCCCTATCTCGTCGAGGCGATCAGCGCGCGTGACATCGAGTCAGAGGCGGGCGTCGGGTGGAC
Organism: Candidatus Poribacteria bacterium; assembly: GCA_018644665.1. Lineage (GTDB taxonomy): Bacteria > Poribacteria > WGA-4E. The sequence goes on along the minus strand of JABGQA010000155.1, from coordinate 129,067 downwards.
GCCCGCGAGCTTCCACGCCGCCGTCACCGCGGCTTTCCTTGCCCGCCTGCGCTGACAGCGATGCCTCCACGACGAAGGCGGCCGCGGTCGTTCTACCTCGCGTCCAGATGCTTCTTCATCACAGCGTCGATGGCCTCATGGCCGACCGGGTAGCCCGACAGACAGTCGTCCAGGCCTGCCTGGATCAACGCGTCGATGACGCCCCCGTAGTCGGCATCCTCGTACTTACGCGCCTCGACGGCGCTGTGTATCGCGTACCCCGCGGCAGACGAGTTGTATGCGGGGTCGATCATATCGGCTGGATGCCCGTGCTGCAGCAATAGGCGGACGACTTCCGCGTTGCCGCTCCAGGCTGCGTTGTGGAGCGGCGAATACCCGTGGTTGTGCTCTCGAATGCCCACCGGGAACCCGCATTCGAGCATGAGGCGTATGGCCTCGGTGTCGTTGTTCGTCTCCCAGCACGCCTTGGCCAGTAGCATCCGGTCCTCATCGTCGAACTCGTCGACAAGGTTCGGATGTGACTCCAGCAACGACATCGCAAGTTCGCGATCCGTCACCATGCACGCGATCTTGAGCTGGTGCTTTGGCGGCGTGGACTGCATGAGCAACTCGTAGACATCCCGATGCCCGCGCTTCATCGCCACTTCCTGCGGCGCCAGGTTGAACGCGAGGGTCCACTGCATTATCGACCCGCCGCCGTCGAACCCGATCCCCGGGAACGGGCTGGTGTTCACGCCGAGTCGATAGGTGACACACTCCGGGTCCTCTGCAACGGCTCTTTGCGCCAGTTCGAGATCGCCAAGTCCTGCGGCGAGAAAGACGTCCAATTCGGCGCCCCGGTCCAAGAGAAGCCGCGTGACATCAGGCGACACCTTGATACGCCATTGCGCCGGCGTCGAACTATGGTCTCCGTCGCGCGGATCGAGGTTCGCCCCTCGATCCATCAGCAACGTCGCTACCTCGACCGTGCGGGCGAAGTGGAGCGGCGTCCCGCCGTCCCCACCCGGCGCCTCCAGCAGGTTCGCATCGGCATCCAGCAGTTCGCGAACGACATCGGCAAGCCCGAGGGCCGCCGCGGCGTGCACCGTGGGAACGGCCCCGTTCGCCAGCAGATGCTCGGCCACATCCGTAGGTACCTCGTCGAGCCAGAAGCCCCGCGCCCAGAACTCGCTCATCTTGCCGATATCGGCGCCAGCGCCGAGCAGCGCATCCACCATCTCGGGAGCGCGCGCCTCGAGTAGCGCCGGGCGCCCATACCCGAACATGCCGTCGTCGATCGCGTCGCGGACCTCGGCATGGGTCAACGCCGCGCCGACGGCAGTCACGTCTGCGGCCGCAATCGCCGCCTTGAACTGATCCAGGGGAGTCGTCATGTTCCTTATCCTTCGAGCGATGGCCTTCCCCGCCGACCACGGCGGAGAGAGCAGCGCGGGCTGCCTGTAGGCGATGCGTACCGAACACGAGTGGCGTCAACGTCCGCCACATCCAATACGCGCGCCGCGCGACCGAGGATGCAGGTAGCGCGTGTGCGACCAAGGACGGGGCCGGCCTGCGTGGCCCGACCTGCTGGCGCGGACGGAGACGCCGGCAGGTTCGTGAGTCGGGCCCGCTGACGCTGGGTCATTCATCAAGGGTGGACGGCCCAGCCGACCGTGAGCCGCTTCCCTCTTCACCCTCACGTTGCGTGGCCGGTCGCTGTGTCTTGATCTCCTGCACGTGGCGCTTATCCGGCTCCACGAGGGACTGCATCCCCACGAGCGCGTTGCCGATGCTTCCCCCTCGGCCCTCCGTCTTGCGATAGTACAGCCAGCCGCGGCGTTCCAGCCACAGCCCGAGCCGGTCGAGGGCGAACAGACCGACGGCGACGAGAGCGAGGACCCCGATCACCTTCAGGTACCCCACGTCCATGGGAAACGCCTCCGTGCAAGTCGCGCGCATCGGATGGGAGAGTCGCGAGCAAACAAGCGGAACGATGGCGCCGCTGAGGCACGGGTGCCGGCTAATCGCCGCCATCTGTCGTCTGGCCTCGACGGAGCCGACGCACGTACACGATACCGCCCGTGATGCTCGTCTTCGCCATAGTCGCGCGGGCCGTTCCCGCGATAAGGCTCGGCACAGCGATCGCGGGTTCGATGGACGGCATGATCGGGCCCAGCTTCCCAGCCGCGGTCCCGTACATCAGAATAGCGCGGGTTCTGTCCGTCTCCCGGATCCCGCCGCGTGACGCCGTTCGGGGTGGCGTTCTCGGGCGAGCGCCGAGTCTGGCGGTCGGCAGCCAATACCCATCTCGGCATTCACTCCCAATGGGCCCAACGATCACCACCGCCCCCGGAGAAACTGCCGGGCCGCCAGCAGAATTCGCGAGTCAATGCGGCGTGCGTGTCCGTGGGAGTCGGGCAGGAAGCCGGAAGACGCCACAGACCACCCGCGGCGGCCCATCGCACGCCAGAGTACCCGAGGACAGCACGAAGAGGGACGCCCGCGTTCTCGCGTGTTCCCGTGCCGCGGGACCGTGGCTGTCCAACGGCCGAGTTCCCGGCCGGCACATAGGCTCGTCGTCTATTCGGGCGAGTAGCGATACACGTCGACGCCATCCACCTCCCTACCCGTAGCCGCAAAGCAATCCGCGTTCGAGATGGCATTCCACGTCTCGTGGCTGATTTCGAAGCGGTCGGGCTCGGCCTGCTTCTGTAGATGTCCCGTGATGTCCAGCGCCGCGGAGAACATCTCGCTCACGCGGCCGGCCTCGTCGATGACGACAGGACCCGTGTGAGCGCCGCCGCGAAGCGTAAACGGAGCAGCCAGTCGGTTCGTCTCCCGGTTGAAGTCTGGCAGGGCTCCGTAGAGCGCGATCCCCGCGTCGACCGCGTCCTGTGCCGACGGGAACAGGCACATCACCCCGTCTCCGGCGGTGCTGTGGACGGCGCCGTTGTGAGACTCGACCGTGGTCTGGACGTACCGGTGGTATTCCGCGAAGGAGAACTGTACGAGGAACGGATCTTGCCCATCCTTCATCCGCCCCGATCCCACGACATCTACGCACAGGAACGTGCGCACTTTGAGGTGCGTCGTCATCTCCCGGTGAAGTCGCACATATTCGGCGAGCGTGTGCTCCACGCTCTGCCGTTCGAAATAGCGCTCGACGATGATGGCCAGCTCGTCGAGGGACGGGAACGGCTTCACGACATAGTCCACCGCTCCAAGGCGCATCGTTCGCACGGCGGCGGACACGGTGTCGGTGCCACTCATCATCACGACGCCGATGTCGGGGTACTCCTCGCGGATGCGCGCGAGAAGCGTCACGCCGTCGGTTCGCGGCATTCTGATGTCCGTGATAACCAGGTCGGGCGCAGTGTCTTCGGACTGGATTATCGCCCATGCCTCCTCGCCGTCTTCGGCCTCGCGGATGTCGTAGGTCTTCCCGAGGAAGCGCGCGACCAACGTGCGGACCGGGCGGTCATCGTCCACGACGAGAATCGTGCGTCTGTCAGCCATGTTCCGACCCCGCCTCGCGCCTATCCTCTGAAGTTACTTCGGCGATGGCGCCCTGCAGTTCGCCGCGGGTGACCGGCTTCGCCAGGATGGCGTCCACGCTCTCCGGTCGGTGGTGCATGAGCGGGCCGAATCCCGTGACCATGACCACCGGCGTTCCGGGGAACCGCTCCTTGATGATGTCGGCCAGCCGGTCGCCGCTCATTTCAGGCATCGCCCGGTCGGTGACGACGAGATCCACCATCTGCCGTTCGCACTCCGTGATCGCGTCCTCACCGGAGCTGACGGACACGACCCCGTGCCCGTCGCTGACCAGATACGCGCCGATCAGCTTCCGCACGACGGGTTCGTCGTCCACCACGAGGACCCGGAGCGGGGCGGCGGGCTGCGCAGGCGTCGGTTCGTCCTCGCGCGGCAGCTCATCGTACGCCGTGGGGAAGCTCAACGTGATCGTGGTGCCTACCCCCTCGGCGCTCTCGATGTCGACCGTTGCGTCGTGCCGCCGTAGGATGCCGTACACCATGGCGAGCCCCAGACCGGTGCCGTGCGCGCTCTTCGTCGTGAAGAACGGCTCCAGGCAGCGTCTGCGCACCTCCTCCGACATGCCGATGCCGGTGTCGCGGATAGACAGGCATATCGCAGGCGTGCTCTCCGCGCCCGTCTCGACATACGTGCGTATCGTGATGGAGCCTCCCGTTGGCATGGCGTCACATGCGTTGAGGATGAGGTTCGTGAGCATCTCGCGAAGCTCCGACGCCTCCCCCAGAACGTGCGGTGTGTCCGCCAGATCCGTGTGGACCCGTACCGACGCGCCGAGCGCCTGCGCCTCGTCCTTCCATTTGGGCTGAGTCAGCGATATCGCCTCCGCGATAATCTGACGCAGGTCGAGGTGCGAGTGCGCCTCGTCATCGCCACGGGCCCTGTAGAAGTCCCGCAGGCGTCGGACGATGTGCCGCGCGTCCTCGGCCGTCGTGTGGATCATGTCGAGGTACTCCCGCGCGACGGCGGTGTCCTCCAGTTCGTCGGGCTGAGTCAGGAGCAACTCGCTGAATCCCAGAATCGGCGTCAGGGCGTTGTTGAAGTCGTGCGCGATGCCGCTCGCCATGTGCCCCAGCGCTCGCAGTCGCTCGTTCAGTAGCGCCTGCTCCTGTGTCTGACGGAGCTTGTCAACCGCTTCTCCCAGCCGTTCATTCGCCGCGTGGAGTTCCTGCTCAGATGCCTTCCGGTCGGTGATGTCCGTGCACACGCCCACAAGGCGCCAGCGATCCGGCTCGAGCTTCTCGACGAAGACATCCTCCTCCAACCACCTCAGGGCGCCGTGTCGATCGCGGCATCGGAACTCCTGACGGTATCGGGACTCCCCGCCCATCAGAGCGTTCTTGGCGGTTTCGTACATCGGCCCGTCGTCCTCGGGCAGCTTCGCCTCGTACCACGCCTGTAGGTAGGAGCTTCCGGGGGCAACGTCGAGGGGGAGGAACTGCTGAGCCGCGTCCTCATTGAAGGACTGGAGATCCCAGTGAAGGTAACGACCCGCCGGGAAGTCCGGCTCGCGCCGCTCCACCGTGGCGTGCCAGAGAAGGCAGCGTGCGCAGGATACGACGGCGTGAAGCTCCTCGCGGGCGGTACGCGTTCGGTGGAACAACCGCGCGTGATCCAGCGCCACGGCCGTCTGGGCAAGAAGCGGCGACATCGCCTCGATGCGATGCAGCACGGACTGCTTGTCGCGTTCGTCACTCGCGGTAGCGAGGACTGCGAGAACCCGATCCCGTCGCTTCACCGGGATGAAGTAGGCGACCTTCTGCGGCGGGTACGTGTCTAGTTCCGTGAACTCCGAGTCGAAGCGGTCGTCCCACCCGGTCAGCACCGCCATCTCTCCGGTGCGCGCGACGACGGCCGTGATGTTCGGGTCGGCCAGATCGTACCGCGTGCCGAGGACGTTCTGGGCGCCCTTGTCCACGGAGCCGTCCGGCGCGCGCGCAAGACTGCGAACCACGGTAACGGCGTCGGCCTCCTCATCCACCGTGGCGATCATGAGGCTGCGGAAGTACCCCGCCTCGACGATCTCCCGTCCCAGGATGTCGAGGATCGCGTCGATGTCCAGCGTCGACAGGATCACCTTGCTGATCTCGTCGAAAGTCCCCAGCCGGCTCCTGTGTTCGGACAGCTCCCGCTCCGAGCGCGCGCCTCGTATCGCGATCGCGAGATACGCCGCGGCCTCCGATAGCGTAGTTAATTCATGTTCCGACCAGCACTTCGGGCGCGGGGCGTCGAAGCATAGGATGCCGATGACTTCGTCGGAGTGACGCACCGGGACATCGACGAAAGCTCCTGTGCCTCCGGCAGCCATCGCGTCTCGGAGCGGCGTCATCCTGTCGTCTGAGGAGACATCCTCGACGATGACCGGCTCCTCACTCCGCAGGCCGGCGAGGTACTCCGGGGCGGCGGTGAGGTCGGCCGACATGCCCGCGATCGCGGACATGCCCTCGGGCTGGGCGGACGTCAGGACGGAGAGTTGCCCGTGGGCGTCTATCGTCGAGTACGCAACGCGCAGCGTGGGGAAGTCGTCGTATATCTGCCCGATAGCCGACCGGACGATCTCCTCGATGGTCATCCTGGAGGTGATCCCGATGGCGATGTCGTTCAGTAGTCGAAGCCGCACCTGACGCTGGCGAACCCCCTCCTGCGCCCAGAAGTGGTCTATCACGCGCGCGAGGAAGTCGGCCACCAACTGCAGCGTGTCCGGGAGAGACGGTGGCACACGACACACGCGGGTGTGCGCCAGCACCACAGTGCCGATCACGCGGCCGTCGTTGCGCATGGGGACACAGACGAAGCCCCGCACACCGAGCGCGCGGAGGCCGGGGAGCGCGTAGTCCGGTCTTCGCTCGATGTCGGCGGCGATCACCGGCTCGCCGCTTTTGACAACTGTTCCAGAGATCGTCTGATCGCACGGGATGCGTACCGGTCCGTCGTCTCTCCTAGGCAGCCCAACCGAGCCGACGAACACCATGTGATCCGTCGGTCTGTCGTACAGCTCGACCGCCGCTACGGGATAGTCGAATTTCTCCGACAGGATACCGGGCACGCGCTCCCAAACAGGAGCGAGTGCCTGACAGTCCAGGAACAGCGAGGAGATGGCGTTCAGCGCGTCGCGCTCCACCGTCTGCCACCTCTGGTAGGTCACATCGCGGACGAGCGCGATCACCTCGTTGTCGCTGACCGGGGAGTAGCGCGCCTCGAAATGACGACGAGTATCGTCGAGCCACAGAGCGTATTCGTGGGCGCAGGTTGTCCCGGAGGATAGGGTGTGGCGGATGTGCTCCAACGCCCGGGCCGCGTGGTCCTCGGTCAACACGTCGTCTACGCGTCGTCCCAGGAATACGTCGGGGTGCGCGAGGAGTGGGATGCTGGGGGTCGGGACGCAGTCGAGGAACGTGCCGTCCGCGTCGAATCGGAAGATCAGGTCGGGGATGGCCTGTAGGAGCGCGTGCCTGGCGCCCTCGCTCTCGCTCACCCTCTGCTGGGCTTGCTCACGTATCGCCGTGTTCTCGGGTGACAGCGGCTCCGGCGCAAGACGCGCGCCGCATTCTGGGCAACTTTGGGCAGACGCCGGAGCCCGGGCTCCGCAGCTCGCGCAGTCCATAGCCATGTTCTCACCACCCCGAGTACTTCGTTAGTAGTGCCACGGCACTGTTACCTCGATTATAGCTCGGCCCCGTTGCACCGGGCGCGCCGTTGTTGCATACCGTGGCGTCTCGCCGCTGCTGAGGACGGAGGCGGGAGATCGCCGGATTCGTCCGGCGGGCCGCCCACGGAGATGCCAGCCCAGGCAATCGCGTTCGCAGGCTCTGGGCGCGTCGAGGGCGACAATGACTGATCGCTACGCGTGAACCCATAGGAATGTGGCGGATGCGAGCCAACTGCTGTGTCGCTGCTTCCCGCCCGCATCTGGGTCGCGACCCACCGAGAGGCCGCGCGGCGATAAAGGACGCGCCCAAAAGCTCAGAGGCAATCCACAAGCGTCGGAGTCACACAGGCAGCGGGATGGAGGCCGGCCAGATAGGCGCTTTGCCTGACCCGCAGCGAAGTCGGTACAATGCCGACAAGGAGCCGGACGATACCGCAAGCCACCCCCGACAGCGTGCCGCACGCCATCTTCGCCTGGGCTCAGACGCTCAGGACGCCCGCGTTCGCGCGCTTCGGCGGCGTGGAACTAGCCGCCCACATGCGCGCGACGGAGATCCGTTCGGGTGTCGGTGTGGACGCGTACCACCGCCTCTTCCTTGACTGGCAGGACCCGGCCGCCCGTAGTGATCTCCTGGCCTCCGACCTGCCCGACGACCTACGTCGCAAGGACTCCGCATATCTGGTCATCACGACGAAGTGCAACAACGGCATGGCCACGGCGGACGCCGAGGGGCAGGTGGCTCACAAGACCTGCGCGCACTGCCTGAACGGCTCGGGGCCCAACGGCGTCTCGATGACGTTCGAGGAGGTCGAACGCGTCGTCGCGAACTTGCCCTACCCCCTGCGCGAGATCGAGATCAGCGGCGGCGAGGTCCTGCATCCCGACGTCATGCCCCTGACCCTTCACACGCTGCGGCTCTGCACGGAGCGATACGGCGGTGACCTGCTGCTATCTCTACAAACCAACGGCGACTTCCTGAGAAACCCACGGCAGTGCCACGACACCCTCTCACTCCTGCGGGACGCGGGGCTACGGCGCATAGTCGTCGCGAGCATGGACATGTACCACGCCAAGGGAGCCACCCCACAGGATCAGTTCGAGGAGCGCAAGCGGCACTACGCCCGCGTGCAGGAGAATCTGCGACGCGACCGCGTGATGTTCGTCACCGGCGATGGCGCCGCATGGCTCCCCGACGATCCCAGCATCCTCACGGCGCACTTCTTCGGGGCCGACATCGACAACCGTTTCGACGGATTCATCATCGACGACCTCGTCCCGAACGCACGCGCCGTCCGCGCCGGCCTCGTCACAGAAGCCGACAACGGCGTGCGCTACTGTTCCCGCCATGCGGGAGCGCGCGGCTTCCTAGGTGGCGGGGCGGAAGACCAGGTGGCCATCAACGGCGGCCCTGTCTACCCATGCTGTTGGTTCACGGAGTTTCCGCTCGGCGACGCCCGTGAAATGTCCGTGCCGCATATGCTCCTCGGCTACGTGACGGACCCTCTGGCGATCGCTCAGCACCTCGGCGTCCCGGAGCGCGCGTGGGAAATCGCGCAGATGATTTCGGCCGACCTAGGCGCTGAGATGCGCGACCTTCAGGCCGATCTCCGACCCCTCAACCAATGCGTCGCATGCCGCCGGTTTACGCGCGAGTACGTCGCGCTGATGCAGCGTCACGGCTACGGGGCCTACGACGAACTCTGGCCGGACATGCCCACGCCGTGGAGCCACGCCAGCGACCCCGAACACGACCTCGCGTTCGAGTCATGGGTCGCGGCGTCCTGACCTGACGCCCTCGCACCGCTGCAGACCAGAACAGACGCGGACAGCATCCTGGCCGGCGCGCGGCCGCGTAGCGAGTGGTCCCTTGGGACACGCCAGATCACGGCCGTCACCGGTGAGAAACTCGGGTCATGTCGCCGCTTGCGTAGGCGCCGCTACCGGGCCAATATGTCGCTCACAGACCTCGGCGCTTCGTCAACAGGCGGCAGGGAGTGTGCCGAATGCTGCGCCTTCGCGCGGTTGCACTGTTCGTCGCGTGTGTGTTCGTGATGGGACTCACGGCTTGCCGGTTGCCGGGGGTGGGAGGGGACCGCCTTGCTGGACGACTCACGCATAAGGAGATCGACGCGAGAATGCGTCGGCCGATCGAGGAGTCGATCTACGACCCGACTCTGACAAGAGACGAAAAGCTCGAAATCCTCTACCGGCACTACAGCGTCATCGGCAAGACCGACGGCGAGCCGGACAATCTGCTGCACGCGGTGATGTCGGAAGGGCTAACTGACATTGAGGCAGCAAAGTACTGGACCGGCGCAGGCGGCAGTCGCAAGTGGGCGCGCTACCATGCGGCAGCGGCGGTACGTAGCGATCCTAACGCGGTGGAAGCGCTGGCTCTGTGGGCGCAGTTGATCCCGGTGGACCGAGTCAATGACCGGGAGGCCGCGTACCTGGCTGTGTTGGAACGTGCCCCGACCCACCGAGGATCTCTCGCGTACCTGGCCTCCGTGACGACGATGGACCGACCTTACGAGAGCATGGAGTACGCCCAACGGCTCCTCGACGTACACCCTGACGCCCTGTTCGGCTACGAGAGTATGGGTCTGGCGTATGAGCGTGTGGGCGACCCGGACACGGCCGCTTCCTATTACGAGAAGGGCATCGAAGCGACCGGGAGCGGCTTTCTCCTACAGGTTCTCGACCGGCTCCAGAACGGCGAGTCCTGGATTCAGCCTATCGACACCGTCCAACCAACCGTGCCATCCGACGATCTCCCCAACTCGCCAACGCCCTCATCGCCGCCCGCCGCGACAAGTCCGCCAGACGAGCCGCCGTCTCGTGGTCCTGTCCCCAAGCCGCCCGCCCCGGCCCCGGCGCCGACACCGCCTCCGGAAACCCCAGAACCTGTGGAACGGTATCAGAACGCCTTGAACGACTACCGCGCCATGGCCGACGAATATGAGAGCATCACCGGGCAGACCTATCGCGGGGTGGCGAACTTCTGCGACTATCTACGGCAGTCGTCGAACCCGATGGCATGTCGCTATGTGGAGTTGGCGCAGCAGCACCTGGACGCGGGACGCGCCGAGGAAGCCGCGTCGGTCCTTCAGTCGGCAGCGCGACACTTCCCCAACGACCCGCTCATACAAGAGCGCATGAAGCAGCGCCGGTAGCCGCTGGCAGGCCAACGCTGAGACATCGGCGACGGCCGGCGCCCTCCTTGACGCTGCCGGACACCGCGTGATACCCTATTCGCTCACGGCATTGCGACCTCGGGGACACACGTGCGTTATCGCGGGGTGGAGAACTTCGGCGACTATCTACGGCAGTCGTCGAACCCGATGGCATGTCGCTATGTGGAGTTGGCGCAGCAGCACCTGGACGCGGGACGCGCCGAGGAAGCCGCGTCGGTCCTTCAGTCGGCAGCGCGACACTTCCCCGACGACCCGCTCATACAGGAGCGGATGAAGCGGCGCCGGTAGCCGCTGGCAGGCCAACGCTGAGACATCGGCGACAGGCGGCGCCCTCCTTGACGCTGCCGGACACCGCGTGATACCCCATTCCCTCACGGCATTGCGACCTCGGGGACACACGTGCGTTCACCCTACGCGTCTGCGGCGACCCGACGGTTCGGCGCGGCCCCGCGTGTTGATCCCCTCCTCAGCGGCGGCTCGATGGAAGGCGCCTCGATGATGGCAACACACGCGTGCGCACTGCTGCTAGCGACACTGTTTCTCACGCCACTGATTGCGACAAAGGCGCTCGCCGCAGACGACTCGTGGCGCGCCCCGCTCGCGGACAAAGCGCGAGCGTTCGAGCAGAACGTCCTCGAGCGCCACTGGATCGACGGCCTCTACCCGTCCATGGTCGAGGTAGCCCCGGACGGCTCCGTCGACTTCACCACGGCGGGCCACGCGAACGTGGCGCACTCCATCAACTGGACTGCCTACTACCTCGGCGGCGAATGCTATCGCTGGCTCACCACGCAAGACCCCGAGGCGCGCGAGCACTGCAACCAGATCTTCGAGGCCATCTACCGCTGCCAGTTGGTGACGGGCGTCCGAGGCTTACAGGCGCGCGGCTACGTCCACGGCCACGGCCCCTCCTACGAGGAGCGCGCCGACGCCAACCACTCGAACGACTGGTACCAGGGCGAGGGTGATTACGCCAACTACCGGTGGCGTGGCAGCCCGAGCCATCACAACTACAGCGGCGGCGCATACGCCTTCGGCATGTATTACGACCTCGTGGCCGAGGGAGAGTGGAAGGACAGAGCGCGCGAAGCCATCGACGCGCTCGTGGGCTACTGGGCGGACCAGGAGAACTTCGTCATCCGAAAGCGCGACGGCAGCATGAGCGCCCCAATACTCGGCTTCACCGACGGCAAGACGCCGAACACGCGCATCATCATGGCCGCGGCGGCGCTCCGGATCGCCCATCACGCCACCGGCAAGCAGCTATACCTCGACAAGTACACGGAACTGACCGACCAATACCAGTTCCGCACGTGGCGTAAGCCCATCGACGGGCGCAACGGCTTCGACGATGGGCAGCACGTCCTCCAGCACATGGAGAACATGCTCCGCATCGAGAAAGACCCGGAACTCCTGGGATTCTACGAGCACGTCACCCGCGACCTCTGGGACGCGCACCGAGACGACCGGCAGTCCACCTTCAACTACATCGCCTACGCAGCCTTCCCCGACGACCCCGGCAAGGAAGAGGCGCTCGCCGACGCCCTGTGGACCCTACAGAGCTTCCCCACGAACCGCACCTTCCGACCCATCATGAACAGCATCCGCGACGACGTGGGCAAGGACGGAAACCGATCCGACCGCCCCCTGCCGCTGTACGAGTCCCCCTGGGACAACGAGTACCAGTGGAAAGGCAGCCTCTACCAACTCGACGGCTGGCTCAGCCGCGGCATCGCGTCGGTCGCCGTTCCCTCCGAGGACGGCATGGTCGTCTACGTCTGCGACACTTCGGGCGACGTGTATACCTCCGTGGATGGGGCCGCGACGTGGCGTTACGTAAGCGCGAATCTCCCGGCGCCGGCGCGTCACCTGTCGGCGGGGCCGCGCATTCGATTCGTGTACGCCTCCACGGACGCCGGCCTGTACCGATCCAAGACGGGTGGCGACCGCTGGGAGCGTCTGCCGCTTCCGCCCGACGCCGGCGCCCCGCAACGCACGCTCATTGACCCCGACAACGGAAATACGCTCTATCTCATCGCGTCGGGTGGCGTGTACCGCAGCGTCGACCACGGCGAGGAGTGGACCGGCCACCGTTGGGAATCGCTGACCGACGGGTTGCCGCCGTCGCGCGAGCGTCGCTTCCACGTCGCTCTCGGCGACTCTCCGACTGTGTACGCCGTCCTCGACGATGTCGTGCACCGACGCTCCGACGCGGACGGCATCTGGGTCCGAGCCGGCAACATCGCCATGGCCGGATACGTCGACGTCTACCCCTGGTTCGCCACGCATCCGAGCGACACGACGAGAATAGTGTCGGCATTCAGGACGAATTCGGGGACGCTCGCGGGTTCTTGGCTATCCATCAGTGAGGATGCGGGCGAGACGTGGAGCCGAGGCCTGCCCCAGCTCTACGAGCGCTTCCGCAACGGCGGCTATATGGCGCTCCTCGCGGGGCGTCTGGAAGACGACATCACCGCCTTCGCGGGCGAGCCCGAGGACGCGGACGTGTACTACGCCGGCACGTCGGACGGCGTAATGCGATCCGACGATGGCGGACGCACGTGGGAACGGCATGCGGAAGGCCTCGACATCCCGATCGTGCAGACGCTGTTCGCGGACGCCACCTCCGGGTTGCTGTATGCCGGAACTCCCGCGGGCCTCTATCTGAGCCGCGACCGCGCGGAGACGTGGGAAGACGCGAACCTCAAGCTCATCTTCGACACTAACACTAAGTGCGAAGTGGGCGGCGCGGCGTATCTGGACGCCTACTGGCGCGGACGCTACTACGGCTTCATCACGGACGAGCAGGACATCGCCGATCCCACGACCTGGGAGGGCCATCCTCCCGGAGAGTAGTCGGCACGCGGTTTCACGGCCCGCGAGATTGCTCGACGACGCGATCCACGGTATGTTCAAGTGGCGACCCGGCCGCTTGGGAAGGGCTCCACGTCATGACGTTTGGCTTATTGCCGACTCTAGTGAGCGTTGCGTTGGTCGCATCCGTCGAACCCATCGAGATCTACGTCGCCACGGACGGGAACGACGCCTGGTCGGGCGCGCTTCCGGCCCCAAACACCTCAGGCGACGACGGCCCATTGGCGACGCTTACCGCCGCGCGCGACGCCGTCCGCAAGATCCGCGCTGACAAGCCCCACTCGCCCACAACGGTGTGGGTCCGAGGCGGACGCTACGCCCTAGCGGACACGTTCATCCTGACGGCGGAAGACTCCGGCTCCGCGGGCGCCCCGGTAACTTACGCCGCCTACCATGACGAGACTCCCGTGCTGAGCGGCGGCGTCGAGTTGACCGACTGGCAGGTCACGGAGCTAAACGGCAGAACTGTGTGGCGCGCGCAGGCGCCCGACGGCGGCCGGGGGATGCGTCAGCTTTTCATCGATGGCGAGCGCCAACCCAGGGCGCGTCTGCCGAAGACCGGCTGGTACCAGCTCGAAGGCCTGCCCGACGTCACGGACGAAACCGAGTGGAACCAGGGGCAGACGCGGTTCACCTACGCCGAGGGCGACTTGGAAGCGTGGGACGACGCCCAGGACGGCGAGATCATCGCCCTGCATTTCTGGACCGACTCACACCTGCCCATCGTCAGCGTCGATGAGTCTACGCGCGTCGTCGAGCTGTCGAAGCGCAGCGTCTTCCGCCTGACGACCGACCACGGCAAGGAGGGCGCGTTCTACTCCGTCGAGAACGTGGCCGCCGCCCTAACCGAGCCGGGGGAGTGGCTGTCGCGCGACTCCGACGGGGCGGTCTATTACCTCCCCAAGCCCGGCGAGGTCATCGATTCGTTCGTAGCGACCGTTCCCAGGCTGACGCAGCTCGTGCGCTTCGACGGGGAGCCGGAGACGGCGCGTTTCGTCGAGCACGTCGTCCTGCGCGGTCTCACGTTCTCCCACTGCGAGTGGTGGTTCGGCCCGGAATACGAGCCAACATGGCCGAACGACGACATCGGCGGGATGGTCCAGGCCGCGTTCGCGGTTCCCGGCGCGATTCGTCTTCGTGGCGCGCGGAGCTGCCGCATCGAGCAGTGCGCGGTGATGGGCGTGGGCACGTACGCCGTAGAACTGGAGCGCGGTTGCCAGGACAACGCCGTCGTACACAACACGCTGACGGACCTCGGCGCGGGCGGCGTCAAGGTGGGCGAAACGACGATCCGCGAGAACGGCGGCGAGCAGACGCATCGCAACCAGATCACCGACAACGTGATCGCCGCGGGCGGCAGACTGTTCCACAGCGCCGTCGGGATATGGGTCGGCCACAGCGGCGGGAACGTGCTGGCGCACAACGACATTCATGACTTCTACTACACCGCGATCTCTGTCGGGTGGTCATGGGGATATGGTCGGAGCCTTTCAGCGCACAACCGGATCGAGTTCAACCACATCCACACGATCGGCCAGGGGTGGCTGAGCGACATGGGAGCCATCTACACGCTCGGCGTGTCGCCCGGGATGACGATCCGGAACAACCACATCCACGACATCGTATCGCGCCGCTACGGCGGATGGGGCATCTACCCGGACGAAGGCACCAGCCACGCGGTCATCGAGAACAACGTCGTCTACCGCACGAACCGATGTGGCTTCCATCTGCACTACGGCAAGGACAACCTCGTATCGAACAACATCTTCGCCTACACCGGCGAGGCGCAGATATGCCGCACGCGCGAAGACCCGTTCTCGTTCCGTGGCAACATCGTCTATTGGGAGGATGGATCGCTGCTGGGAGGTCGGTGGGACTCGTTGAATGTTACAATAGACGGGAACCTGTACTGGAACGCGGCCGGAAGTCCCATTACCCCCGCCGGGCACACGTGGGACGAGTGGCAGAAGTTGGGGATGGACGAGACGTCCATCATCGCGGATCCCCTTTTCGTGGATCCCGCCAACGACGATTTCCGCTTACAGGACGACTCGCCCGCCTGGATGCTGGGATTCCGACCCATTGATCTGGGAAACGTGGGTCCAAGGAAGGCCGAGCTGACGCCCTAGGCGCCTGGCAGGAGAGCGTGCATGGATCTGTTTAAGAAGTGCGACGACTTCTACGACTACTACATCAACCACGACGCCGTTACCCAGGGATCCTACCCTTACTTCATAGCCAACCGATCCACTTCGCCCACCGAAGCCATCGTCGACGGTGACACCAAGCTCGTAATCGGCTCCAACAACTACCTGGGCCTCACGCACCACCCAAAGGTGCTCGAAGCCGCGCGCGACGCGCTCATGGCGTACGGCAGCGGATGCACGGGGAGCCGATTCCTGAACGGCACCCTCGACCTGCACGAGGAACTCGAAGAGCGCCTGGCGCGGTTCTCGGGCAAGGAGGCGTCCCTGGTATTCAGCACCGGCTACCAGACGAACCTCGGCACGTTACACGCCCTGCTGGACCGTAAGGACGTGGCCTTCCTGGACGCCGACAGCCACGCGTGCATCGTCGACGGCGCGATGGTCGCGTTCGGCAAGATGGTTCGATTCCGCCACAACGACATGCAGGACTTGGCGGCGAAG
Source organism: Candidatus Poribacteria bacterium (assembly GCA_018644665.1). Lineage (GTDB taxonomy): Bacteria > Poribacteria > WGA-4E. Next base: position 113,171 of record JABGQA010000155.1, on the reverse strand, counting down.
CTGGGGTCGAACACCGCTTCGGGCGGCAGGCTCGTCGCGACCGACGGCGTGTTCAGCATGAGCGGAGCCATCGCCGACCTGCCGGACCTTCTCAAGGCCGCGCGGCCTCACGGCGCGCGCGTGATGGTGGACGACGCGCACTCGGTGGGCGTCCTCGGGGACACGGGGGCAGGGACGGCGGAGCACTACGGCGTCACGGATCAGGTGGACCTGATCACCGCGACGTTCAGCAAGTCGTTCGCGTGTATAGGGGGCTACGTCGCGGGCAGCAAGGAAGTCATCAACTTCATCAAGCACAAGGCCCGCAGCTTCATCTTCAGCGCGAGCATGCCGCCCAGCGCTGTCGCGACGGTGCTCGCCGCCCTCGACGTCATCCAGGCCGAGCCTGAGCGGCGCGAGCAGCTGTGGCGAAACACGAAGATGATGCACGAGGGTTTGCGCAGCCTCGGATTCGACATCGGCGACACGCAGACGCCCGTCGTGCCGATTATGATCGGCGACGACATGAAGGCGTTCACGTTCTGGCGCGGCCTGTTCGACGCCGGCATATTCGCCAATACGGCCGTCAGCCCTGCGGTGCCGCCGAACACGGCGCGTATCCGCACCAGCTTCACCGCCGCTCATACCGAGGACCAGCTCACCTACGTCCTCGAGACGTTTGAGACGATCGGCCGCCAGCTCGGCGTCATCTAGTGGGCGCCGCCATCGATGCCCGCGCCATACGCGCCGAACGCCTCCGCCGCCATCTCCTGACTGCCCCGACCTCAGATCCAGAGGCGTACTTCGCGCTGTTCCGCCTCATACAGCCCGTAGCGCCGATCGCAATGACCTACCCGGGCAATCCACCCCAGCTTGTCCACCGCGCCCAGTTCGACGCCTCCATGGCGGCCGACAGGCTTCGCGCAGACAGGAGACTCGTTAAGGGTCGCTTCCGAAGCGGCTCCGTGGGGTACGTCCTCGCGGACGACCTGGAACTCTACGCGACCGCGTTCCGCAAGCCACTGAAGTCCCTGAACGAGCTACAGCAGTCCGTGCGCGGCGCAATCGCAGGCGCCGGCCTCCTGACACCCCGGCAGATCGCGGAAGCGACCGGAGAACTCAACAAGACGGTCATGCCCGCTCTGCATCGCATGCAGACCGCCTTCCTCGTCTACGAGGATCAGCCCGACAACGACTGGGAACGCGGCTGGTACCTATTCGAGGACGAGTGGCCGGACGTGGACCTCGGGCGGCGGACGCAGGACGAGGCAGTCGCGGAGGTCATCGCGCGGTTCCTGAAAGCGGACGTCTTCGCCACCTCGGAACAGATCAAGGACCGGTCGGCGCTGTCGAAGCGGCTTGTCGACCGCGTGATGGCGGACATGGAATCCGCCGGCCGGGCGCGCGCTGTCGAGATCCCGGACATGGGTGTCGGATGGATGCTCCCGGGCGATGTACCGGAACCCACTGACGGGGATTCGCCGTCCACGTTCATGCTCCACAAGAGCGACCCACTCGTCCAGTCGCGTGCAAGCGAGCTGAAGCGGCGATACGCAGGCTTGGAAGTGCTCCAGTACCTCCTGATCGACGGCGAGTTCCAGGGCGCGGTCCTGGGCCATTGGCGCATCGGTCCGCACGACGTCGACGACATCGTGCTTGAGCTACCGGCCGCTGAGCGCGAGAATCGGCGCGATGATATCCTCGCCGCGGTCGCCGAGGTGTATCTCCCACCAAACCACAATATCCTCAGATACGCGGGCGAGGATGCCTAGTCAGCTACCACAGTGATCGTGCTGGATGCGCGGTGGCGCAGGGTGAGCGCTAGTGCCTTCCCCTAGCAGGGGAAGGTTAGGATGGGGTCCCAGAATACCCCTACAAATCGAGCGTGGCCGACCACAAGCTGCCGACGGGAAAGACGCTGGCCGACGACTTCGACATCACGCGAATCGACTTCGGCCGACGCCGCGACCGCAATCGCTTCATCGACGTGCCGTTCCACCTGTACGCGCCCGATTCCAACTGGGCTCCGCCACTGAGAGTCAGCCTCTCCGCCCTGCTGAACCCCGACAAGAACCCGTTTTGGAAGCACGCGGAGATCGAGGGCTACATCGCGACGCGCGGCGGACAACCCGTTGGGCGCATTGCAGCGATAGTCAACCGCGCGCACAACGAGTTCCACGAGGACACGGTCGGATTCTTCGGCTATTTCGAGTGCGGCGAGGAGCAGGATGTCACGGACGCTCTGTTCAACCGCGCCGCGACGTGGCTCACGGCGCGTGGCATGACCGTGATGCGAGGCCCGGCAAGCCCATCGACGAACGACGAGTGCGGCCTTCTCGTCGACAGCTTCGACAAGCCGCCGCTCATCATGATGCCGTACAACCCGCCGTACTACGCCGCCCTCATCGAGACACACGGCCTGACAAAGGCGATGGACCTCTACGCGTATTGGATGCGCACGCACGGAGGCATGAGCGATCGCGTCCTGCGGCTAGCCGAGGCGCTCAAGAAGCGGGCGCGCGCGACGATGCGCAACATCGACCTGAAGAACATCGAGGCGGAACTGGAGATCATCCACGCGATCTACCACCGGTCATGGGAGAAGAACTGGGGGTTCGTGCCCCTGACCGACGAGGAATTCCAGCACGCCGCCGACGACCTCAAGCAGGTCGCAGACCCGCACTGCGCGCTCATCATCGAAGTGGACGACGAGCCGGTGGCGTTCGGACTGGCGCTGCTCGATATCAACCAGGTCATGGCCAAGATACCGAGCGGCAGGCTGTTGCCCATGGGTTGGTGGAAGTTGTGGCGCGGCATCCCGAAAATCGACGCGGTGCGTGTAGCCCTCCTGGGCGTGGTCCCGGAGTTCCGAGGGCGCGGGTTCGACGCGATGATGTACGCCCACATGCACAACATCGCGGGCGAAGTGGGGAAGGTCGGCGGCGAGTTCTCGTGGATACTCGAGACCAACGACGCGATGCGAGACGGCGTCGCGGGCATGGGCGGTCACCACTACAAGACCTACCGCATGTACGACATGCCGCTGAACGACGCCTAGCGGCCCACTACAGCGCTTGTGTGGGACGCTGCGTGGCGCAGGCGAGCGTGAATGCCTTCCCTTGCTAGGGAAGGCTAGGATGGGCCCCAGGCGTGGTCCACAGATCCTCTACGGCGAACCACTGGCGGTCGACCACAGCGCTTCTATTGGGCGCCGCGTGGCGCAGGCGAGCGTGAATGCCTTCCCTTGCTGGGGAAGGCTAGGATGGGCCCCAGGCGTGGTCCACAGATCCTCGATGGCGAACCACTGCCGGTCGACCACAGTGCTTCTGTTGGGCGCCGCGTGACGCAGGCGAGCGTGAATGCCTTCCCTTACTGGGGAACGTGAGGATCGGGTCCAGGCGCGGGCCGCATCTCCTATGTGACGGGTCACTAGGCACGCCAGCTATTCGGCTCGTAGCGCGCCGGCCTTCCGACGTCGCCGGAGAATGCCCCACGCCAAGCCACGCCAACGCAGGTCGTAGTGATCAGGACAACGCCCCGAAGATCACCGGGCAGCGCGATTCGTCGTCGATGAACTGCGTGAGTCCCTGTCGCTTGCCGTCCTTCGGCTCGGCCCGGTTCGTCCGCAGGTGTATCGCGAAGCTGCGACGCATCTCACCCGAGTGGTTCGAGCCGCTGGCGTGGAACGTCTGGCAGTCGTGGAAGCTGACCCCGCCGGGGGGCAGGATCGCGGGCGTCTCCGCCCACGTCTCGCCGTCGGGGGCGCCGATCTCGTCCTTGAGGGCGTCGTTGTCCTGGCCGTAGAAGTCGCCGCGGTCGAGCAGACCCCAGCGATGCGACCCGTCGACGAACCGCATGGGGCCGGCGTCCGCCGCAACATCCGAGACCGCGACCCACGCCGTCAGCAACTGCGCGTCGGCCTCCCAGGCTCCCCAGTACTGCCTATCCTGATGCCAACCGACGCGCGTAGCGGCCTCCTGGCCTGGCGTCGTTGCCGGCTTCCCGAGTAGCTGCACCCACCACACCTGCACCATATCCGCGCCCGTTATCTCCGCGGCGACGCGACCGATGTCCGAGTGGCTGACAAGCTCCATGATCGCGCGGCTCGCGAGCTGCGGCAGTTCGATTTTGCAGAGCTTGTCCGCGGGGTCGCCGGGGTTCCAGTAGGACGACTGTGGCGGCACGCCCGTCTCGTATTCACCGCGACGCAGAGCGTCCATACCCTCCGACGCGCGGTCGACGAGGTCGCGCTCTATCAGCGGCGCGTCGTGGATGATGAAGCCGTCGCGGTCGTAGTCGTCTCGCAGGTTGGCGGGCATTCGACACATGTCTCCTGGGTGGCTCGAAGCAACTAGCGACCGGCTCGGAATCTTGACAGCCCGACGTCCGTGCATTATAGTTCGGTTACCTCGCACGAGGAACGAGCGGGTGTAGCTCAGTGGTAGAGCATCAGCTTCCCAAGCTGAGGGTCACGGGTTCGACCCCCGTTACCCGCTCCATTCCCATCTGTTGACTCTTCTGCATAGTCCGTCGCAGGCCTGGATCCCGAGTGTCGACATCACGTACTCGGCCCATAGACTGTCAGCCATAGAGCGCATGGAAGCACGGCTGTTGAGCCGGCGTCTGCGTGGGCGCGAGCCCAACAGGCCCGACGATCCTCGGCCATGCGACGGGTCACCTGTTCCCTTGCTTGGTCACGGAGAGGCAGATGCGGCTGTCACATCTGGCCGCGCTCGCAGCTTGGGTGTTCGCGCTTGCTTGCGGCGCTGCTTACTCGGGTGGGGATCCCACCGTACCTAGCGAGCAGATCACATTCCAGTCGAGGGGGGATGGTGATGTGGAAGTCCTCCGCATCGATGCCCGTGGCAGCGACTTCGGCCAGCCTACACATGCCAGGCCGCCGGGAGAGCCATCAACTCCGCCGCCCAACACCGCGGAGTTAAGCGTGAAAGGCGCCACTGGGATGGGTGACATCGACACCATTCGCGAGCAGGTCACAAGAGTCCCTACGGACCAGCAAAACCTCCGCAACCGACGGACTGCGCTTCATCGGTGGTGGCGCTTCCTCTGGCATCAGGGCTACGACATGAGCGCATATGACGCTGTGTGGAACATCGTCAACAACGGTGGCGACGATCCCACGGCGCTGAAATACATCGACAAGGGTTTCGCAGGGCTAGAAGCCATCGTCGCAAGCGACCAGCGCATAGCGGAAGTGCGCGGCAGCGCGGCGCCCTCCCCAACCCAAACCGACTGGCCGGCGTATCACGGCATTGATGGCAGCCAGGCAGGCTATAGCCCGGACGCGGGGCCGTCCGAAGGCAAGATCGCCTGGCGATTGGCCAAAGGGAATTACTGGAATGCGGCGCCGGTCGCGGCAGATGGCAGAATCTACGTCGCCTCACCGGGGGCGGACGTCGTCGCATACTGCCTTGACGGAAAGTCAGGGGAGGTCGTGTGGAAAGCCCGGCAATACGGCGAACAGGTGTACGAGCTTCCGGGCGCCATCCATACCCCGTTCGTCACTGAAGACACCGTGCTGATCTCAACCGGATGGTGGCAGCACAGCGATCACCTTGTGTTGGACAAGGAGAATGGTCGACTCCGATCACGGACCCCTGCGGCGGGTCTCGGCGCCGGCTCCGCCGAGAGGATCATGGCATTCAAGCACAACCGCAGCTTCGTTGCCATGTCCGACGCCCGCACAGGTGAAGGTGTGCGCGCGTTCAACGCGGGCGGCTACCTCAGCGGTGAACCCATTGTCGTCGGCGACCGCGTTTACGCCGCGCAGGAGGATGGGTGGGTGTTTGGCTTTCTCCATCCCGAACAGGGCGAACCGTCCTGGCAGGTAGACCTAGGAACCGCACTCCGCGGGGTCATCGGCGCCGGAAATGCCCGGCTCTTCATTGGTGACACGGATCGGGTTCTGCATGCTGTCGGGGAGGTGGACGGGCTGGAGGAATGGACGTTCCGGGCTGAGGAAGTTGAGGACAAGGCTTACCAGTATTTCTCCACTGCCGTGGAAGCCAATGGGCGTGTCTATGTAGGGGCGGCCAGCTCTCACGTCTACTGCCTCAACGCCGAGACGGGCGTTCTGATCTGGAAACACCCGGTCAGTGACTGGATACGCGCCAAGCCGGTTGTTGTCGGTGGCGTGGTACACGTCGCGACATTGAGCGGCGCCATGCACGCGCTTCGGGATACGGGAGATTGCGCCACCGAGGTCTGGCAGGCGCAGCTAGGGGAACACGGCTTCACCGCCGACCTCGTGGCGACCGACGAGGGTATCCTCGCGAGCGGCAGGGACCTCGTCCTCTACTCTGTTTCGCCTACGGACGGCGCCGTCCAGTGGCGCCACAGCATCATCGACGGCGCCTGGGTCGACGGCGTGCGCCACCGCGCCGACGTAGTCGCCGGGCAGTACCAGGCCTCCCCGACCGTTGCCGATGGCGTCGTCTACGTCGGCGGCCCCGATGGCTTTCTCGATGCTGTTGATGTTGAGACTGGCGCACGCCTGTGGCGGTTTGAAACACACGGCCGCATCTCATGTGCGCCACGCATCGCCGAGGGAAAAGTGTTTCTCGGCAAGAATGCGCACCACGATGAGTTCTACGCCATCGACCAGAAGACCGGTGAACCCGTATGGACGATCGAGGACCTAGGATGGACCAGCCTGGGGGCGCCAGGCTACGCCGATGGCATGGTCTTCGTCGGCACTGTTGAAGGAACCATGTTCGGGGTCGATGCCAGCGACGGCGCCGTCGTGTGGGAGCGCGCAACGGGAAAGGGCATATATCCTAGCCCGGCGACCGACGACACCAATGTCTACACTGGCTCGCACGACGGCCACTATTACGCCTTTGACCAGAAGACCGGAGATGTCGCCTGGAAGACATTCACCGCCAACCCAGAAGGACACGGCGGCCTCCCCGACTCCGCGGCCACCGTGCTCTTGGGAGACCATGTCTACGCACAGAAGCGGGGAGCCTCCATAGTGGCTCTCAGCAAGGACACAGGCGAGGAAGCCTGGTCCTGGACGCAGCCAGCCAACTACTTGCAGAACGGCACGGTTGCCGCGGCTCATGGCAGGATCTATGGCTCCGTCGTGCGGCTGGTAACCGCCATCCCGTACTACGCGTCCATCCACGCATTTGATGACGTAGCCAACGGCGGCTCGGAACTGTGGTCATACAGCGACGGCGGAGGAGGAGGAGGACTGACCGCCCCTGTCGCCACCGATGACAAGCTGATCTTCGGCTCATCCGCTGGCGTGTTTGTGACATGTCTCGACCCCAGCGACGGCTCCCTCAAATGGAGATGCTACGTGGGCGGTCCAATGGAGGAGAGCGTGCCGGCAATCTACGGGGACAAGGCGTTCTTCCACTGCCGGAACGGCTACGTCTATGCCGTCCAGTAGTGGTGGTTGCGCGGGCTGGTCGGGCGCCCTTCGCGTTCGTGCAGAGGGTCTTCTGTCCAGCGGGTACTTGCAGTGCGGGGAGGCGGCCTCGCTCGTCGGGATTGACGACGGACCCCGCGTGGCATAGGCGTTCGCGCCGTACTTCAGGTCTAACCGACGCTCCCACGCGTTGTGCACGATCCATCACCTGCACGAGTTGAGGTCCGTGGCGGACGAGTGGGCTCAAAGGGCGTGGGAGATGACCGGTCTCCTGTCGGCGATCAAGGACAAGGCGGAGGCGTCTCCGCCGGACTGGGGTTCTCTGCCACCGGAGCTGCCTGCGCGTGACGTAGGTAAGTCGGAAGGTCTCTGGGACCTTCCGCGCGAGGGTGAGAGACGAGACGTCCTGCGCGATCCGTAGTTGCATCTCGACGACGCGAAGGCAGTGACAACGCGTCCTCGGCGCTCACCACGCCGGGCCTGTAAGATCCTACCCGCTGCAGGCCGCCCGCGGCCCTCTCATTGCGGGCCGAGGTGTGCCTGTGGTCGGTAGCGTCTTCCGCGTCGCCCATGCGCCTGCTACACTCGGTACGGAGACTCCTCTCCATACGACACGCGCCCGCTGCCAACCGATCTGTGAACGGCATGCACTCATGCCCGCCGACATGTGCGCGTCTTCGGTCGTAGGGGATAGAGCTTCGGCCTGCGTGACAGGCCGTGTGGGAGCAGTACGATGACCAGGCGTCATGCGAAGCGCGTTGTGTGGACCGCCCCAGGCGAGGTGTCCCTCGAAGACATCACGGTACGCGACCCCCACGAGGGCGAGGTCGTCGTCGGCGCCGAGGCCACCCTCATCAGTCCCGGCACCGAGCGCGCCTTCCTCCTCGGTATGGACAACGCCAAGGGCGCGTTCCCCCGCGCGAGCGGATACAGCTATGTAGGCCACATCGAGGAAGTCGGCCCCGGTGTCGACACCCACACCGTCGGAGAGCGTGTCGTCTGCGCGGCGTCCCACATGAGCCACGCGGTGGTTCCGGCGGATCGCTGCGTGCACGTGCCGGCGCACGTCTCCTGCGAGGACGCGACCTTCTTCAACCTGTGTGCCATCGCTCTCCAGGGCGTTCGCAAGGCCAGGATCGAGTTGGGCGAGGCGGTCGTCACGTTCGGCGGCGGGCTCATCGGCCTCCTCGCGATGCGCCTCGCCCGCCTGAGCGGAGCCGCCCCGGTCATCACCGTCGACCTCCACGAATCCCGCCGCGACTTCGCCTGTGAGTACGGCGCTGACAAGGCGCTCGACCCGCGTGACGAAGCCTTCGCCGACCACATCCGCGAGGCGGTGACGCCGATGGAGTCCAAGGCGAGTAACGCGCCACAGGTCGTGATCGACGCGACAGGCTTCCCCGAGGCGATCCTGCAAGCGTTCCACATAGCCGGGTGGATGGCGCGCGTGGTCCTGCTCGGAAGCTCTCGCGGCACGACGCCCGACGTGGACTTCTACCGCGACGTGCACAAGAAGGGTCTGACCCTACTCGGCGCGCACGCGTCCACCATCCCGGACAACGAATCCTCGGCCGGTCTATGGACCTGGCGCAACGAAGTCGAGACGGCCCTGCGTCTGATCGAGGGCGGCCGGCTGGACGTACAGCCGTTGATCACGGACAGGCTCCCCGCCCACAAGGCGCCCGAGGTGTTCGGCCGCATCGCGGCGTGGGATCCCGCCGTGTTGGGGGCGGTGCTGCAATGGGCGTAGGTGGCGTCTCAAACGTCGCGTTCGAGTCCTTCGTCGAGGAGGCGCAGCCTCTGCGCAAGCCGCCGTGGATTCGCTCGGGAGTGCCGTCCGGCGGAGCCGTGCGCGAGTTGCGCGGCCTTCTTCGCGACCTAGACCTGCACACGGTGTGTGAGAGCGCGAACTGCCCCAACCTGGCCGAGTGCTGGAGCCATCGCACGGCGACGCTCATGCTCCTCGGCGACGTGTGCACCCGCTCCTGCGGCTTCTGTAGCGTGACCACCGGCAGGCCGCCACAACTCGACTCCGACGAACCCGAGCGCGTCGCCGACGCCGCCCATCGCATGGGCCTGCAGCACGTAGTCCTCACTTCCGTGAACCGCGATGACCTGCCCGACGGCGGCGCCGCCATCTTCGCTGAGACGATCCACGCGACGCGCCGTCGGCTGCCAGACTGCACGATCGAGGTGCTGGTTCCAGATTTCCAGGGGAACTGGGATGCGCTACAACGCGTGACGGATGCCGCGCCGGACATCCTGAACCACAACGTCGAAACGGTCCCGCGTCTCTATCCTCGGGTACGGCCTCAGGCGAAGTTCGAGCGGTCGCTGGAGGCGCTCCATCGATCGAAGGAAGCCGGCCTAGTCACGAAGAGCGGGTTCATGCTCGGTTTGGGCGAGGAAGCCCCAGAAGTCGCCGAACTAATGACCAAACTTACCGAAATATCGGTCAAAATCCTGACGATTGGGCAGTACCTGCAGCCAACTCCCGCGCATCTCCCTGTGCACACGTATGTAACCCCGGCGGAGTTTGCGCGCATAGCCGAAAACGGGCGTTTGATGGGGTTCGATCACGTCGAGTCGGGTCCGTTCGTACGAAGCTCGTACCACGCGTGGGAACATGCCCGCCACGTGCTGACGCCCCGCGAGTGATCGGCGCGGCGCGGTACTCGACTCTATGGCTGTGCGGGCGCCTCTTCGCGACTCCGGGGTACCCGCCGCTTTCTCGGTCTGAACTCGCCGCGGCCCTGTCGCCGTACGACGCTCTACCCCGCTCATCACAGCGCGTGATAGCGTTCCGAACGGCAGCGCTGGGCAGCCTCATGCGCCGCGCCGACGCGTTCCTGCCCTCAGAGGGCGCGATCCTCGACGCGGGCTGTGGCCACGGCCAGATGGCGCGGTGGCTCGCCCGCGAGCCGGGCCGGCAGGTGCTCGGCGTCGACAGCTCGGAGTCCCGCATTCGGGCAGCACGCGGCGCCGAGATGCCCCCAAACCTACGCTTCGAGCGTGCATCAATGCACGACGCCATCGCGTCTGACGGGCCGTGCTGGGATGGCTTCGTCTTCGTCGACGCGCTGCTCTACATCGACGTCGAGGCGCAGCGCGACGTTCTCATAGCGACGCGCGAAGCCGCGCGCCCAGGGGCATTGCTCCTCATCAAGGATTCCATCGCCGAGCCGCGATGGAAGCTACGACTCACCCGCATGGAGGAGCGTATCAAGCTCGGCCGCGCCTACTACGGCAATGCCCCCGGCGGGCCGCTCACATATCGCCCCCGCGAGGAATGGGTCGCCACGCTCCACGACGCGGGATGGCGCGTGACGGACGACTGCCGCACGCCACGTTTCCTGCCGTATCCCGGATGGATCGCGGTGTGTCATGCTGTCTGACGCGTGTCGGGGTGGCGTGTCATTATGGCGCCGATCCGGCGCGCGTGCGCCTCAAAGCCGCGCTATCATTGGCTCGGCGCCTCGGCCATGCCTGGCACACGCATTGCTTATAGTGCCGATGACGTCGACGCTTCGTGCGTGCGGCGACTTGAGGTGTGTAGGCCATGATGTTCGTAGCGTGGAACGGAACCGGCGAGGCGGCCGATGTGCGGCCCTCCAGGACAGTGCTGGTCGTCGACGACGACCGGGAAACACTCGATGTCCTGTGCCAGGTTCTGCGCCGTGACGGCTACCGCTGCATACCCGCGGCCGACGGAGCGGAGGCGGTACAGGCTTTCGCGGCGGCGGAGATCGCGGCGGCGATGATCGACTTCGATCTGCCCGACGTCACGGGGGTCCAGTTGATCCAGGAATTCAAGAGGGCGCGACCGAACATCCCGCTGCTGCTGATGACGGGAAACCCCTCGCAGCGCGTGATATTCGAAGCGTGTGAAGCGGGAGCGTCCTCGTATCTGCGTAAGCCTCTCGACCTTCAGCGCGTTCGGCTGGTGCTCGGCCGCACACTGGAGGGCGGCGGCTCGACGACGATGACAATGACGAACATGGAGATGAAGCGCACGTCGGTCCTCGTACGGTGGAGCCGGTGGATCGTGCGCCGCAAGTGACACGACCCGGGGACAAGACCTCGGAAGAAGACTATCGGTGGAGGAAAGGGCCTGATGGCTAAGATCATCGGAATCGACTTAGGGACGACGAACTCCTGCGTGGCCGTGATGGAGGGTGGCGAGCCCGTCGTCATACCGAACGCGGAAGGCGCGCGGACGACGCCGTCCGTAGTAGCGTTCGCGAAGGACGATGAACGGCTGGTCGGCGCGGCTGCAAAGCGGCAGGCGGTGACGAACGCGGAGAACACGATATTCTCCATCAAGCGGTTCATGGGGCGTAGCTTCGCGGACATCGGGAACGAAGCCGACCGCCTACCTTACAAGATGTCGGGCGCGAACGGTGGCGTCTCGGTGACGATCCAGGGACAGGGACACACTGCCCCGGAAATCTCCGCGATGGTGCTTCAGAAGATGAAGCAGACCGCGGAGGACTACCTCGGCGAGCCGGTGACACAGGCCGTCATCACAGTGCCGGCTTACTTCAACGACTCCCAGCGTCAGTCCACCAAGGACGCGGGGACGATCGCCGGTCTGGAAGTGCTGCGCATCATCAACGAGCCGACGGCGGCGTCGCTGGCGTACGGCCTCGAGAAGAAGGCGGACCAGCGCATCGCCGTGTACGACCTCGGCGGCGGGACGTTCGACATCTCGATCCTCGAGATCGGTGACGGTGTCTTCGAGGTGAAGTCGACCAACGGCGACACGCACCTGGGCGGCGACGACTTCGACGAGGCGGTCATCGACTGGTTGGCCGACGAGTTCAAGCGCGACAACGCCATCGACCTGCGCGACGACACGATGGCGCTGCAGCGGCTGAAGGAGTCCGCCGAGAAGGCGAAGATCGAGCTTTCGAGCGCGGCGCAGACCGACATCAACCTGCCCTTCATCACGGCGGACGCGAGCGGGCCGAAGCACCTGAACGTCACGCTGACGCGGGCGAAGTTCGAGCAGCTCGTGGAGGATCTCACGCAGCGGACGCTCGATCCGTGTCAGAAGGCGTTGGCTGATGCGGGCGTGTCGCCAAACGAGATCGACGAGATCGTCCTGGTCGGCGGGCAGACGCGTATGCCGAAGATCCAGGAAGTGGTGCAGGAGTTCTTCGGGAAGGAAGCGCATCGCGGCGTGAACCCGGACGAGGTCGTGGCGATCGGCGCGGCGATCCAGGGCGCGGTGCTCGCGGGCGACGAGGGCGTCAAGGACATCCTGCTGCTGGACGTCACGCCTCTGTCGCTGGGAATCGAGACACTCGGCGGCGTCGTGGACAAGCTCATCGAGCGGAACACGACCATCCCGACGCGCAAGCAGAAGGTGTACACCACCGCCGAGGACGGTCAGACGTCGGTGGACATCCACGTGCTGCAGGGCGAGCGGGAGCTGGCGGCGTACAACAAGACCATCGGTCGATTCCGGTTGGAAGGCATCCCGCCGGCACCACGCGCGGTGCCGCAGGTCGAGGTGACGTTCGACATCGACGCGAACGGCATCCTGAACGTGTCGGCGAAGGATATGGCCACCGGCAAGGAGCAGAAGATCACCATCACCGCGTCGTCGGGTCTCAACGACGCCGAGATCGAGCAGATGGTGAAGGACGCCGAGCAGCACGCCGAGGACGACAAGCAGCGTCGCGAGGAGATCGACATCCGTAACCGTGGCGAGCAGTTCGCCTACGAGACGGAGAAGAACCTCAAGGAGTTCGAGGAGACGATGCCCGCCGAGGCGCGCGGACGCGTCGATGAAGGTCTGACGACTCTCAAAGAGGCGATCGAGGGCGGGAACGTCGAGACGATCAAGTCCGCCACCGAGGCGCTGGAGCAGGTGTGGTATGCGGCTTCGTCGGAGCTGTACCAGCAGGCGGGCGCCGCGGCCGGCGAGGGCGACGAAGGCGATATGTCAGCCGATGAGTCGTCCGACGACGGCGACGAGGAAGTGATCGACGCGGACTACGAAGTCGTCGATGACGACGACGAAGAGAAGAAGGACGCGTAACCGCCCGACGCATCGACGGTGAACAGGACGACCCCGGTGGCCCGTGTGGCTGCCGGGGTCGTTCGTGCTCTCCGTAGGAGGCCCGACGCTTGCGTTACGGCGCCTGCTCTCGTAGGGCGGATGTCGGGGCTCGACGTGCGGAGCGCCGGTAGACAGTTACGGTGGGTCCGACTCCTCGATCCGATGGGCGCCCCGCGGCTGAGAATGAGGCGGAAGTTGGGCCTCGGCCCCGCACGTAGCCGGCGGGAGCCGAGGCCCATCGCTCGTTCTCGTTCGTCAGAACGCTACTGGTCGTCCTCTGTGTCGGAGGCAGGCGGCACGTCTGCATCACGTCCTGCGCTGTCGTCATGACGTGGGTCGGGATCGGGCGCCCGATGGTCATCATCGTCCGCATGGTCCGACGCACGGCGTGTGTCCTCGGGGGATCTCCCGTGACTGAGGGCGCGCTCGTGTTTCCTGAGGTTGTCCTCGAAGCCGGGCGGGTATTCGCCGTGTTCCGCTCGGTAGGCCGCCACTTCGAGGTCGAACGCGTGCTTCGCCTGCAACCTATCGTGGCGGGGTGGGTATTCGCCGTGCTCCGCTCGGTACGCCGCCACTTCGCGCTCGAAGGCCCGGAACGTCCGAAGCGCCTCGTCGTAGTCGCCGTTCGTGTCGGGGTCCTCGCGTCGGCCGTCACCCTCGACCTCGCGGTCGATTCGCGCGAGGCGGTCCGCGTCCATGGACACAGAGGCGTCTTCGCGTCGGTCTGCTCCTTTGCGGCTGAGTTCCATGGACTCCACCGCTGACGCCGGCGTCTCCACGTAAATGACGGTGTCTTCGGATACTGGGACGGTAGCGTCGGCGTCGTTCGCCATGGACCAGCCCAGCGCGACCGCTCCGGTGATCGTCGCGCCGACTCCTGCGATGAACGCCATGGACATGCGAGACATTGCCATCGGTTGCCCTCCAAAGGCACGTTCGTGTGGCGTGTGGAAGAGCGCGACGACGGCAGCCACAAGCCACCGAAGCCGGGTCCGCAACTTCCGTTTCGCTCGATGCAGACGCACCCCGACTGCGGAGTAGGACAGCCCGTACCGACGTTGCAGATCCGGGTAGCCGACTTCGTTGACGTAGTAGGACACGAGCAGGTCGCGCTCGACAGGATCTAGCGCGTCCAGGGCGGCGACGAGCGCCTGCCATCGCTCCGCGAGCAGCGCCGGGTCATCGTCGACGTGTGACCCGTGCGGTACCGCGGGCAGCGCGGACATAGGTATCGGCGCGCGCTTGCGATTCCACTGGACGGCAAGATTCCTCGCGATGACGGCGGCCCACTGCGGGAGTCGTTCTGCGTCGCGTAGCTGCTCGCGACCCGCGTACAGCCGGATGAGAACCTCCTGCGTGAAGTCGTCCAGGTCGGACAACCGTCTCAGGCGGCCGCGGCCGATGCGGCGGATCGTCTCTAGCTGCGAGAGGACACCCGCGTCGAACTGCTGTGCGTTCACTTCGAGATCCTACCTGTGCGTCTGTGCATACTTGACGCCGACCGGCGCGCGTTTTTACACCGGACCTGCGTGGTGAGCGCCGGTGGCGTCCGGCAACCCGTCGATCCAGCGGTTCAGGGAGCATTGCGGCCCGGGCCATCTGGCCCGTTCGGCCTGGGGAAGGGGATTGCGCATCGCGTCGTGCGCAGCTAGGTCATGCCCAACGCGCGGGCCGCGCGAGCAGAGACGAACGCGGCGCCGTAGGCGCGTCGTATGTGCGCGCGAGCGGTGGCGCGTTAGGGCACGCGCCGGCCGAGCCGTGATCGGCCCGAGGCACGTGCGCAACCCGCCGATCCGCTCCTGTAGCCGTCGCGATCTGCGGGGTGCAACACGCTGTTTTCCTGGACCGCTCAGCTCGGGAGATTCAGTTGCCACGATACCCCGAAGCGGTCAGCGCAGAAGCCGAACAGTCGGCTGAATCCGTAGTCGTCCAAGGGCATCATGACTTCCCCACCTTCGGACAACTTGGCGAAGAGCGCGTCTATCTCAGTGTCGCTGCCGCAGTCGACGAACAGGGAACTGGCCGGGGTGAAGGTGAAGGCGTGCTGCACGTAGCTGTCTGTACACATGACTCTCTGTCCCGACAGCGTGAATACCGCCCGCTCAACGGTTCCTTCGGGCCCGGCCTCCCCGGGACCGTATAGCTTCACTTCCTCCATGCGGGAATCGGGCAGGAGGGAAACGTAGAATTCCATTGCCTCCCGCGCTCTCCCTTCGAACATCAGGAACGGGATCACTGTCGTCTTCATCTTGACTCCTTTGGCGGCTCGGCCGGGTTGTGCGTGAACTTGTCGAGGTCGCCGGAGCGGCGCCTTGAATCCGCTAGGCCCCGACTCTCGGGGATTCTGTCTTCAATCAGACGCCCGTGAGTGTCGGCAGGCACGCGTCAACCTGTCAGGGACACGCCCGCCACCAATACAACGTACGCTGGTTTGGACACGTTGCTTCGGTTAGCGTCGTCGTGACCGGTCCCTCGGCTGCCTACTCCCTGCGAGCCTCGGCAGCAGCCGAACAGGCGCGGTTGGCGAATGCGTGCGGAATCAGCGTTCAGGGCCGGCGCAGTGGAAATCCCCGACACCCGCGCGGCCGCTCCATTCCTCCGAGTCGACGGAGTGCACACGGTGCACGCTCTCCGGCTCGCCCGGCTCTGAGCAATCGCCACTGCGCAACGGATGTGGGCCTCTTCTATACGACCTTCCTGCCTCGCGTGATCGCCGCGCGTCCGTCGGCATGTCCAGCGGACGCGTGGCTTGTGCGGCGTCAGCGAATCTAGGAGTATCGAGGCGTGTGATGGAATCGAGGATGTGGCGGCGCCCGTTCCCGGCCGCGGTGCGGCCCTGACGCCAGCGCCCGACGACGAGCCCCGACATCGTCGCGACACGCCACGATCGGATCTCATGCTGACGTCACCACCGTCTCGCATTCTCGCGCTGAGCGCCTGCGTCCTCGTGGGGCTCTGCTCCAGCGGCCAGTCCCAGCAAGCCGACTCGACCCGCATTCGTCGAGACGTGTACCCCATCATCCAGGCGAAATGCTTCGCCTGCCACGGGGCCGACCCAGAAGACATCCGCGGGGACCTCGATCTGACGACGCGCGCCGGGATGCTGGGAGTCGGGGCGTCCGGTCAGCCGGTCGCTGTCCCGGGCGACCCCGCGGGCAGTCTGCTCATGCGAGCGATCACGTGGGAAGACCCTTCGCTGGAGATGCCCCCGAAGGAGAACGACCGACTCACACCCGACCAGGTTGAGGCCGTGCGGCTGTGGATTCTCGATGGCGCTCCGGCAGAACCTGCGTCCTCTGATGTAGGCCCCGCAGGCCGCGCCGACGCAACCGACGTCGAAGGGCTCGTTCGCGTTCGGACAACTCCGGGTCTTACTGCCGACTGGACCAACCGTCTCTACGATGCTGACTCGCTGTGGGCATTCGATCCTGTCCGCCGGCCGATGGCGCCTGAGGGCGTGGTCGGGCCCGCTGCGATCGACGCGTTTATCGCGCGTCGACTGGCCGAGGAGGGGTTGAAACCAGCCCCACCCGCCGACAAGGCGACGCTCATCCGACGGGCGACGTACGATCTGACAGGGCTCCCGCCCACGCCCGAGGAGATCGACGCGTTCCTTGCAGACCAGACTGCCGACGCCTACGACCGTCTGATCGACAGGCTGCTGGAGAGTCCCCAGTACGGCGAGCAATGGGGCAGGCACTGGCTGGACGTGACGAGATACGCGGACACAAGTGGATTCTCGAACGACTTCGAACGGCCGAACGCGTGGCGTTTCCGCGACTATGTGATCCGGTCGTTCAACGACGACAAGCCGTACAGCAGGTTCGTGGTCGAGCAGATCGCCGGCGACGAACTCGACCCGGAGGACCCCGAGATGCGCGTCGCGACGGGGTTCCTACGCGCGGGGCCGTGGGAACAGACGGGAATGAGCGTCGCGGCTGAGACACGGCAGTTCTTCCTGGACGACGTCACGAACGCCATCGGCGAGACGTTCCTGTCCGTTCCCCTCCGATGCGCGCGGTGCCACGACCACAAGTTCGACCCGATTCCCACACGCGATTACTACCGCGTGCAGGCTGCGCTCGCGACGACGCAGTTAGCCGAGGTCGACGCGGCACACCTGCCGGTCGAAAGCCTCTCCGGCTTCGCGGACGGAAGGGAACGCGTCGAGGGGCTGCTTGCGGAGGCGCGGGAGCAGAAGCAGGCGATCGACGAGAAAGAGGAAGCCGCCGCCCGTCGGTGGATGGAAGAGCGAGGGTTGGAGTACGTGCCGCGCGCGGAGCGAAGGGAGCTGCCAAACGACCAGAAGCCGCCTCGGCTCTTTGGGCTGACGTACCAGGACCTCGGCACGGTGAAGGCGTTGCACAAGCGGATTCAGTCGCTCACGTGGCAGTTGGACCGCTATCGCCCCATCGCGTTTACCGTCTACACGGGCCCCTACGTTGAGCGGAAGAACGTGTCCTCGCGGGTCCAACCGCCGGACGAACTCTCAGGTGATCTCCCGGAATCGCACGTCCTCCTCGGCGGGTCGGTCTACTCTCCCGGCGATGCCGTGTCGCCCGGCGTCCTCAGCGCATCTTCCGGCATCAACGGCGACACCCCTCCGTCGGCCTGGACGACCATTCCCACCGGCATGGAAGGGCGTCGGCTGGCCCTCGCCCACTGGATCGCCAACGCGAACAACTCCCTGGCGACACGGTCGATCGTCAACCGCATTTGGGGGTGGCGCTTCGGCCGCGGCTTGGTCGCCAGCGCCAACAACTTCGGCGTCATGGGCGATCGCCCGACCCATCCAGAACTCCTGGACTGGCTCACCGTGTACTTCATCGAGCACGGGTGGTCGTTCAAGGCGATGCATCGCCTGATCATGTCCTCACAGGCGTATCGCCGCTCGTCGCAGGCGCCCGCAGGCGTCGACGACGTAGACCCGGCCAACGCGCTCCTATCGCACTTCTCGCCTCGGCGGCTCACCGCAGAGGAACTCCGGGACAGCATCTTGCTCGCGTCGGGGGAACTCAACGTGGAGATGGGCGGACTGCCGACATTCCCCGAGATGAACATGGAGGTGGCCCTGCAACCGCGGCACATCATGGGGTCCATCGCCCCGGCGTACCAACCCTCGCGCACGCCGGAACTCCGCAACCGGCGCGCCATCTACGGGTTCCGACACCGCACGTTGCTGGACCCGGCGCTAGAGGTCTTCAACCGACCCAGCTCAGACCTGTCGTGCGAGCGCAGGGAGTCGTCTACGATCGCGCCGCAGGCGCTAACACTCCTGAACAGCCAGCACAGCCACGACCGCGCGTTGGCGATGGCCATACGCGTGGAGCGAGAGCGGACGACGACGCCGGGGCAGATCGGACGCGTATTCCGCCGCGCCCTCGGTCGGATGCCCACCGAGGACGAACTCGAGAGCGCGTCAGTTTACCTCGGCGAGATGGAGACGTACCACGCGGACCACTCACCACGGCCCATCGCCCTGCCTGCTGAGGTGGAACGGGAGATGTTCGAGGAAATGACCGGGGAACCGTTCACATACACGGAGCGGCTCGACGTCTACGAGGAGTACGTGTCCGACGCCAAGCCGTGGGACGTCGGCCCGGAAACCCGGGCCCTCGCGGATCTCTGCCTGCTCCTGCTCAACACGAACGAGTTCATCTACGTGTATTGAGGAAGGCGAGACGCTGAAGGACCGAACGCACGCAGACCTCAGCCGGTTCGGGCGCCGTCTGGTGAGCCGCCGAGAGTTCTTCTATGGCCTCGGCGCCGGCATCGGCGCGGCCGCGTTCAGTAGCCTGCTCGCCGGCGAGGGCGTCGACGCCGGGCCGCTTTCGCCCAAAGAGGCGATGCTACCGAGCAAGGTCAAAGCCGTCATATGGCTCACGATGGAGGGTGGTCCCAGCCACATCGACACGTTCGACCCCAAGCCCAAGCTCGCAGACTTACATCTCTCCAAGTTCGTGCGCGAGGGCGATGCGTTCTCCGCAATGTCGCAGGGCGAACGGTACTACGTGCAGAGCCCGTTCGGCAGCGTCAAAGCGGGGCGATCCGGCGCCGATATGTGCGACCGCTTCGTGCACCTGCGGGACGTTGCCGACGACATCTGCTTCTACAGAGGCTGTCAGGGCGAGTCCGTGAACCACCCGACCGCGATGTACCACATGAACACAGGGGCGAAATTCGGCGGCGATCCTGCCGTTGGCGCGTGGGTGACGTACGGGCTCGGAACGCTCAACGAGAACTTGCCGGCCTTTGTCGTGCTCCCAGAGGTCGCGTTTCCGCAGGGCGGGCCGGGCAACTGGGGCAATGGATTCCTGCCTGCGCACTACCAGGGGACGCCGCTGCGTTCGGAGGGCGCGCCAATCCTCGATATGGAGCCGCCTGGAGGTCTCGATCCCGACCACAGGCGCCAAGGTCTCAATCTACTGAGTGAACTCAACGAATCCCACGCCGCGCGCCACCCGAAGCACGACGCGTTGACCGCGCGCATGGAGAGCTACGAGTTGGCCTTCCGCATGCAGATGGAGGCCCCCGACGCGGTGGATCTGGCAGGCGAGGACGAGGAGACACGCGAGCTATACGGCGTCGGGGCAGAGGCGACGGACGCCTTCGGACGTAAGTGTCTCACCGCGCGACGGCTTGTTGAGCGTGGGGTGCGCTTTGTCCAGCTCTACTCGGGTGGGTGGGATTCGCACG
The DNA here is from genome assembly GCA_018644665.1 of Candidatus Poribacteria bacterium. Taxonomy (GTDB): domain Bacteria; phylum Poribacteria; class WGA-4E. The sequence continues at coordinate 93,033 of JABGQA010000155.1, read as the reverse complement.
ACTACCTCGAGCGCGCTCACGGGGCTCTGATTGGGAGCATCGACCGGCCAATGACCGGGCTTATCAAGGATTTGAAGCGGCGCGGCATGCTGGACGAGACGCTGATTGTGTGGTGCGGCGAGTTCGGCCGGAGCCCGGATAACGGCATCCGCGGCGGCGGCGTCGCGTACGGCCGCGACCACAACCCGGGCGCGATGGCGATGTGGCTTGCAGGCGGAGGCGTCAACGGAGGCGCCGTGGTCGGAGCAACTGACGAAATCGGCGAAACCGCGGTCGAACTCGCCCACCCGATCAAGGACGTCCACGTGACCATCCTGCGTCTGCTGGGGCTCGACGACAACAAGCTGACGTACTTCCACGGCGGACGGTACAAGCAACTGTCACAAGTCGGCGGACAGGTGATCCCTGAACTCATAGCGTAGGAAGCCACCACGCGGGGCGGGTCGCATGTTTGGCCTGGCTGCTACTGCACGACGGCCGAGTGCCCGCCCACTTCGGATAGTGGCTCGGCGCGTCCCCCAAGATGCTCCGCGAGGAAGGCTTCGGCACGCGCGAAGAAGTGCAGCCGATTCTCAGGGCGCGCGAGGCCGTGTCCTTCATCCGTGTAGACGATGTACTCGACGGTCTTTCCCTTCGCGCGCATGGCCTCGGCGATCTGATCGCTCTCGGCCTGCCTCACGCGCGGGTCGTTCGCGCCCTGCGCGATCAGCAACGGCGCCTGGATTCGGTCGACGAAGTGCAGCGGCGACCGCGACCTCAGGAACTCCTCGTCCTTCTCCGGGTCGCCGATGCGACGCATCAGCATCGGGCGCAACGTCTCCCAGTACGCCGGGATGTCGCTCAGGAACGTGACCAGATTGCTTGGGCCCACCAGATCGACTCCCGCCGCGAAGACATCCGGCGTGAACGTCAGTCCCACGAGCGTCGCATACCCGCCGTACGAAGTCCCCATGATCGCGATCCGGGAGCGGTCCGCCGTGCCGCGTTCCACGAGCCAGTCGACACCGTCGAGCAGGTCGTCATGCATCTTCCCTGCCCACTCGCGATCGCCCGCGTTCATGAACGCCTTGCCGTAGCCGGTCGAGCCGCGGAAGTTGATCTGTAGGACGGCGTACCCTCGGTTCGCCAGCCACTGAGTGGACGCTCGGTAGCCCCAGTTGTCGCGTCCATACGGGCCGCCGTGAACTAGAACTACCGTCGGGAGATCCCGTGCCGGAACGCCCACCGGCAGTGTCAGATACCCGTGGAGGGTGAGGCCGTCTCGCGACGGGAACGAGATGGGTTCCATATGCGCGAGTGCCGCATCGTCCAGTTGCGGTTGGGTCGCGAAGAGCAAGGTGTGCGTCCGTGTCGCGCGCTCGTACAGGTAGAAGCGCGCCGACGCATCGTCGCTTTCGTACATCACGACCCACAGCGCGTCGGCGACGTCCCGACTGGCGATATGGAATTGGCCGCGCTGAATCGCGTCCAGAGCGGCCAGGTCGGCTCCGATTTCCTCGTCCACCACCTCCCACTCAAGCGTCTCCCGGGCTATCCCCGCGGCTTGCGGATGGCCACGGGTCGGATGCTTCGTCGTCTCGCCAACATCGTACGCCGCATCTTCGGCAAGCACGGTCTCCTCTCGGGAGCGCACGTCCACTGCCAGCAGCCGCTGTGTGTCCGAGTCGTGGTTCCCGATCACATAGAGGGTCGCGCCGTCCGGCGATGCGCCCACCGTCCAACCGAGTTCGGCGGCGGACCACCTGTAGATCGTCGTCCACTCGTCGTCCGGCTCCGCCCGACTGATGAGTTCGCGTCCGCCATCGGGAGCGCTGACCACGCCCGCGCGGATGACGAGGTTCTCGTCGGCTGTCCACGCCTCGACGGCGCCGGGGCTCACCGTGTCGAGTTCCACGGCGCCGTTACGCAGGTTGGCCCTATAGACGTCGTGCTTGCGCCGGTCTTCGAGATTGAGCCCGACCAGGATTTCATCCGGCACAGAAGGGCTCAGCGCGATCATCTCAGCTCTGACGCCTCGGAACGGCGTCAAGTCCCGAGTCATAGTCGTCTCAAGGTCGATGGCGTACAGATGCCAGCCTTCGTCGCCGTCGGAATCCTGCCCGTATATCACCTGACGGCCGTCGTGTGGCCAGAAGAAGAACGGCACGCCACGTTTGCGCTCAGAGCTGACTATCCGGTCGTCGTCCTCGCCTAAGGACCGAATCCACAACTGCATCACGCCGTTGTCGTCGGGCGCGCGGTATGCAAGTCGGCGTCCGTCTGGCGAAAGGCGCGCGTCGGTCCGTTCCGGGTTCCCGAACAGCACGGTCCGAGGGATCAACGGCGCCGCCGTGGCGGATGCAACGCGGCATCTGCCGCAACAAACGATGAGCAGGAGGAGGGCAACGATGCACAAGGCCATAGAGGGCTCCGCACTGTCAGGTATGTGTCGGTGTCCGCCGAGTGTAGAGCGCTCTCAGCGACGCAGCAACGCGTGACCGTCGGCCACTGGGCTCGCTCAGGGGAACGCGGTACCCGACGGTTTCCGATGGGCGTGATTCTGTCATTGCAGGCTAGCCGACAGCACCCCCGCTATCCGCGCATCGGACACGGCGCCGGATTGCGACATGAGAGATCAGCAGGGCGTGAGGCGACCCCAGCGCTCCCGACCGCGCGCGGTGATCCGCACAGCTTGCGAGCCGGCTAGCAGTGAATCACAGTCTGGCTAGAATGTGACATAATCCGGGTCGTTCGCGCCGATGTGGAAGACCACGTGAAGGATGTCCGCTTTGAGCAACGAGCAGAGCACAACCGACGCTACTCTCGATGCGGCACAGCTCGAAGTCGAACTCGGCTGTGCCAGACGACAGCTGGAGATCGCCCTGAAGACGTTTGCATGTCTCGAGCTGGATATCGCGAACGGCACGGTACGCGACGTTCTCCTACGCTACATCCGCGACCAACTCATACTCATTGGCGACGCGGGGACGCCATGATGCGCTTGGCCGCGAACGAGCCGTGTGCGCAGCGATACGCGCCTCCTCACGGCTAGGAAACGGCGTCCAGCCCTGCCTGCGCCGCGGCACGGTGGGAGGGCGTGAGAGATTGACGCCAGCTTCATCTGCTCTTCACACGGCTACTCAACGATATGGGGCGGGAGGGCAGCGCCGATGAAGAGCGCGAGGATCGCCGTCATCGAAGACGAAGCCGACATCCTGGAGGCGATCGAGTACAACCTCGCTCGCGAGGGGTACCGCGTATCGACCAGTCGCGACGGCGAGGCTGGACTCCGGTTGGTCCAAAGGAAGGCGCCGGATCTGGTGCTCCTTGACCTGATGTTACCCGGTCTCGACGGGCTCGAAGTCTGCCGCCGAATCAAGGAGGATCCGGTAACGCGCTCCATCCCTATCATCATGGTCACCGCCAAAGATGAGGAAAGTGATATCGTCCTCGGCCTCGGCGTCGGCGCCGACGACTACGTCACGAAGCCGTTCAGCCCCAAGGAGCTCCTTGCGCGAGTTAGAGCCGTTCTGCGGCGAGGCCCGCTAAGAGACGACGCCGAAGCAAGTGGGCGCATCGTGCGAGGCGAAGTGGTGATCGACGTCCGCCGACATGAAGTACGGGTCGAGGGAGAGCCGATCGTCCTTACGGCCACCGAGTTTCGACTGCTCCGCTTTCTCGCGGCCCATCCGGGACGCGTCTTCACGCGGGACCACATTCTCAGCCGCGTGATCGGCGAAGACGCCGTCGTGACCGACCGGAACATCGACGTGCACATACGATCGGTCCGCCAGAAGCTCCGCGAACATCGCGGTCTTATCGAGACGATCCGGGGCGTAGGCTACCGCTGCCAGGACGAGGAAGGCTAGCGCATGCTGCGGTCTCGCTTCTTCCTGAAGGTCTACGCGGTCTACGTGGGTCTGATCCTCCTCGCCATTGCCGTCGTCGGCGCGCTCGTCGCGCAGAAGGTAGAGCAGAGAGCGCAGGAGAGCATCCAGCAGTATCTGGCGGATCAGGCAGCCCTCGTCAGAGAGCTGTCCTCGCCGGCGTTCGGGCGATCGTCGAGTCCGTCCCTACACGATCGGCTCCGGGCGCTCGGCGGCTCGATTGGCGCTCGACTTACCGTAATCCGCGCCGACGGCGTTGTGATCGCCGACTCGCAGGAGAGCCCTTCTGCGATGGACAATCACGCGCGTCGGCCGGAAGTGCTGGTCGCCCTGTCGGAGGGGTATGGCACGGCGACCCGGTTCAGCGAGACCGTTGGCGCCACGATGATGTACGTGGCTCTGTCGGTACGGGAGGGCGGACAACTTCTGGGATACGTCAGAGCATCGCTTCCCCTGGCGGCTATTGAGAAACAGACCGATAGCCTGCGCGCCATCGTAGGGTTGGGCGGAGGCGTGGCGGCTCTCGTCGCGCTTCCTCTCGGTCTCTTCCTCGCGCGCCGCCTCGTGCGCCCTCTCACGTTGATGACCGCCGTGGCCGAGTCTATGGTCCAGGGGAACTACGACGAGCGGCTGGACATCACTGGAAAGGACGAGGTCGGGCAGCTTGCGCACACCCTCAACCGGATGGCGGAGAGCGCGCGAGACCGGGTGGAGGCGATCAGCACGGATCGCAACAAGCTTCTGACGATCCTCGGGAGCATGGTGGAAGGGGTCATTGCGGTAGACCGCGACGGGATAGTGCTCCACATGAATGCGGGCGCGGCGCGGTTACTGGCGGCAGAGGCGGAGGAGTGTCTCGGCAAAGGTATTCGCGAGGTCACACGAGTCCACGACATTCGTGACGCCATCGACAAGGCGATGCGGGAGGGAACCGAAGTGCAAGGTGAGCTGCGGCTCGCCACGCTGCAAAGCCACCGGGTGGTCGAGATGCGGGCCTCGCCCCTGCGTAACGGCGAAGGCACTCTCGTCGGCGCGGTCGTGGTTCTCGACGACGTCTCCGCGCTGCGTCGGCTGGAGACGGTCCGTCGCGACTTCGTGATGAACATGTCGCACGAGCTCAAGACGCCGATCACCGCGATACGGATGCTCGCGGAGACGCTTATCGGCGACAAGAAGATGGGCTCCAAGACCCGCAAGCGCTTCCTGTCGAAGATCCGCGATCAGTCCACACGCCTTTCGTCCATCGTTACAGACCTGCTGGCGCTGGCTCGCCTCGAGTCCGAGAACGCGGTGCTCGACACCGAGCTTGTCGACCTTCGCGATGTCGTTCTCACCTCGATCCGTCCTCTCCTTCCTGACACCGCAGAGGAGGGACCTACCGTGACGACGGTGGCCCCAGACGCCCCTATCTCGGTGCTTGGTGACGACGAGGCGCTTGGTCAGGCGACGCGGAACCTGCTCGAGAACGCTCTCAAGTACACGCCGAACGATGGACGTGTGTGGGTGCGGCTTCGGAGCGAGGAGGGTCGCGCCGTGGTCGAGGTAGAGGACACGGGCATCGGTATCGCGCCTCGGGACCAGTTGCGCATCTTCGAGCGTTTCTACCGCGTGGACAAGGCGCGTTCCCGAGAACTCGGCGGCACAGGTCTCGGTCTGTCGATCGTGAAACACATCGCTCTGGCGCACGAAGGCACGGTTACGGTCGAGAGCCGCGTCGGCGACGGCGCCACATTCAGGCTCGTCCTTCCGCTGGCATCGTCCCCCGCCTAGCCGATCTCCGACGCGTCGTTTCACCCTCCCTTCACGCCCCCTTCACACACACGCCGCAAACTTCACTATCGACAGGCGTTGCTTCCGCGCGGCGCCTACCGGGAGGCGAGGCCGCTCAGGCATTGCCGCATGGGAAGGAGCAGCACAGTGCGCGTGCGCAGCATCACCGACCTGTTCGCGAGATCACCGTTCGGCCCCACGCAAGCTCACCTGAAGAAGGCGATCGATTGCGCGGAGCAGTTGCGTCCGCTTTTCGACGCGGCGTTGGCCGAGGACCAGGCTGCGCTCAGGCAGATCACCGACACGATCGGCGAACTGGAGGCCGAGGCCGATGTGCTGAAGAACGACATCCGCAACCACCTTCCGAAATCGCTCTTCCTGCCAGTGGATCGGCGCGATCTGCTAGAGCTCATCCACATGCAGGACTCGATCGCGGATTCCGCGCAGGAAGTCGCGGGAGTGCTTTCGCTCAAGCACCTGTCGCTGCCGGCGGAGCTCCACCCACCAGTGCGGGAGTTCGTGGAGGAGATCCTCATCACATGCGGCATGGCGCGGGCCGTCGGTGAGGAGATGGACGAACTGTCCGAAACGTCATTCGCAGGCCCGGAGGCGGAACGGGTGCTGCTCATGATCGACCAACTCAACGACGCGGAGACGAAGTCCGATGCGTTCGGAACGTGGGTGTGCCGCCAGTTGTTCGCGCTCGAGGCGCAAATGAGTTCCGTTGATGTGATGCTTTGGCGCCAGGTGTTCTGCGCGGCCGGCCAGGTGGCGAACTACGCCGAACGCATGGCCAACCGCACGCGCCTGCTCATCGCGAAGGTATAGCGAGGGGGACGGCGTGGCGCCCGCTTCTCTATGGATCGGAGACATGCATGGGTATTGAGACGACCGCCATTGTGACGATGGCCGCGGTGGTTGGGTTCTACATGGCGTGGAATATCGGCGCCAACGATGTCGCCAACGCGATGGGGACGTCGGTAGGATCGAAGGCTCTGACGCTGGGGAAGGCGATCCTTATCGCGGGGGTCTTCGAATTCGCTGGCGCGTTCCTGGCCGGCTCTCACGTGACGAACACCGTACGCAAGGGGATCGTCGACATTAGCCTGTTCGCGGAGGCTGACAACGGCGCGCGCATCCTGATGTACGGCATGTTGGCCGCCCCTCTCGGGGCTGGGGTATGGCTCCAGCTCGCGACCTACTTTGGACGTCCCGTTTCGACTACGCACTCCATAATAGGGGCGATCGTCGGGTTCGCGGTCGCGGCGGGCGGCGCGTATGCGGTCGAATGGAGCAAGATCTGGCTGATCGTCATCAGTTGGGTAGCGTCCCCACTCATGAGCGGTACCATCGCGGCGGCCACGTTCCTAACGATTCAGCGGTTGATGATCAACGTCCCCGATCCGGTGAAAGGAACCAAGCGCTGGGCGCCTCTGTTCGTGTTCCTGGTGCTGTCGATCCTGACCTTGGTGACGTTGTTCAAGGGCTTGAAGAACCTGCACCTGGATCTGCCGTTCGGGGCAGCGTTGCTGTACGCGAGCGTGATCGGGTTCATCGGGGCAGGCGTGGGCGGCGTGCTCATCCGACGCGTGCGGATTCCCGCGACTTCGTCGGGCGGCTCGATGCCGATTGCGGCCATGGCCGACGACCTGCGGTCGATGGTGCGGTACGCGCGACGGCTACGCGCCAAGGCGAGCAACGGGGCCGTCGAACACGTCGAGACCCTCGAAGGCAGCCTTGAAGCTCTGACGCATCTCGCTGCGGAGAACGAAGCCGAGGCGCGCACGCGTGGAGAGTTCGTGTTCGTCGAGAAGGTGTTCGCTTACCTGCAGATTCTGAGCGCGTGCTTCGTCGCGTTCGCACATGGGGCGAACGATGTCGCCAATGCCATCGGGCCGGTATCGGCGGTAGTGTCCCTGGCGGGCGGCGGAACCGAGGCGTTGTCTGGAAAGGCCCCCGTGCCCCTGTGGGTGCTGCTTCTGGGTGGGGTGGGTATCGTCGTGGGTCTGTCGATGTGGGGATGGCGCATCATCCGCGTCATTGGTGAGAAGATCACGGAGTTGACGCCCACGCGCGGGTTCTCCGCGGAGTTCGCCGCAGCGACGACGATCGTGTTGGCGTCCCGCCTGGGTATACCGATCTCGACGACGCACACGCTTGTGGGGGGCGTCATGGGGGTGGGTTTCGCGCGTGGTCTAGCCAGCATGAACTCCAAGGTGCTGCGGGATATCTTCATCTCGTGGCTGCTGGAGCTGCCTGTGGCGGCGGGTTTGGCCGCTGGTTTCTTCTTTATCATCAAGTTCGCGTTTGAGACGTTCGGCGCCTAGAGCGCATCTTCTGGCGCGGACGCACTACTGCTCGGCCACAGGGCGTCCGCGGAATGGCGGGAGATGCGCCAGCCGGGACGTCCGGTCGCGCATCCCCGCTTGGAGACCAGGTGATCAGACCCTATCCCACGAATGCTCGAGGGCGGTGTGGCATATGGTCGGGTCCGTATGAAGGAATCGTGAGTCGTGCCTTTGGATCGCGAGATACATGTCGACGGTGTGCGTCCCGTCGTTTATCAGACCGAACACGCGGTGGGCGCCGGCCAGAAGCTGGATCGTGCCGCCGGGGCCGGTCTGTTCCACAGCCATCGCGATGTCCGGTTCAACCACCCGGCCCTTCTTCGGATCGAGCGACGGATACTTGTGTAGATGCCGTTCCGCGAACTGCGCCAAGTTCCCGTGGTCCTGCTGGAGGTCGGGGAGCATCGCTTCGTCCAGGCCACATATGAACAGTTGGTCGATCGGCGTGCGGCGTCTCCGTACCCATATGCGGGTCGCCTCTACCCTATGCTCGTCGCATGTCCATTGTAGGACCGGGTGTTCCTCCTCGTATTCCTGCTTGTAGTGCCGATCCAGCTCGGAGCCGATCCGCAGGAGATCCTCGTATGACGCGTCTGGGACGCCGTGCGTTATACGCCGGGTCTCGTCATCCCGCGGGCGCCTGGCTTCGAATTCGAGGAAGCATCGCAGGACCTCCGCCGGCTTGACCTTCCGTTCGCCGAATATCCGCGCGAGCCATTTGCGCCACATCTCCGGTCCTCCCATGTCAGGACGCTCTCGTGCCGCGTAGGTAGGTTCCGAGTGTAGAACGGCACCCGCCAGCGAGTGTTCACCGCCGGTCATCAGCGCACGGCGCGGCATGCAGGCGCAACAGCCTCGGCGCTCGGCCGTTGGGCTCACGAAGAGAACTCCGTCCTCGCTCTGCTCGACGGCCGGTCTCCCGCTGCAGTCACGCGGCCTCTGTCCACATGCCCCGCCTATGGCTATCCTCGCGGTAGCCTGCCGGCCGTCTCTCGATCCGCATTACACGGGGTCGAGACTCGGAGCTTCGCGCAGCAGCCCACTCCGTGGCGCAGACCCACCGTTGCCGATCAAGGTCAGGAGACCGCATGACGGCGCAAGAGCGAATACTCGCCGCGCTGGAAGGCGACGGCGCGGATCGCGTCCCGTTCACGTGTTACACCGGGCTCCTGCCCGAAGCAGAGAGGCCGCCACTGCTTCGCGACGGCAGGTTGGGCCTGGTGCAACGCCAGCGCCTGTACACGGTCGAGCAACCAGACGTGCGCTCCGAACGCGAGGAGTACTCTCGCGGCCGGGAGCGCCTCGCGCGGCACACGCTCCACACTCCCGTCGGCTCCGTATCGGAGACGCTGCGCCTGGGCGGAGGGTACGGCACGAGCCTGCGTTGCGAGTTCCTGATCAAGCAGCCAGAGGACTACGAGGTCGTCGAATACATCGTAAAGAACACCGTCTACACGCCGGACTACGAGGGCTTCCTCGCTGCGCAGGAGCGGTTGGGCAGCCAAGGCATCGTGGTCGGCAACCTGAAGTACACGCCGGCGCAGGAGATGCTCGTTCTGCTGATGGGACCGGAGCGGTACGGCCTAGACTACAGCGAGCGCCGCGACCTGTTCGACGGACTGCACGACGCCATCGCGGAACGCGACCGAGAGCTGTACCGCATCGCGGCGGAGTCGCCCGCGGAGTACGTCATCTACGGCGACAACACCACGAGCGAGATGGTGGGACTGGAGCGGTTCGAGAAGTACTGCGTGCCGCGCTACAACGAGGCCGCCGCGATGCTCCACGCGCGTGGCAAGAAGCTGGGCGTGCACATGGACGGGAACCTGCGCATACTGCGGGAGGCTATCGCCGGAACCGACATCGACTTCATCGAGGCGTTCACACCGTATCCGATGTCCGACATGACCGTCGCAGAGGCGCGCGCGGCGTGGCCGGACAAGGCGCTGTGGGTGAACTTCACTTCGGGCGTGCATATCGCCGGGCCGGAGGCGATCCGCGAGCACACCGCGGAGTTGCTTCGACAGGCGGCGCCCGGAGGCGGGTTCCTGCTGGGCATCACCGAAGATGCGCCCGCCGACATCCGTCCCGACAGCCTGAGCGTGATCGCAGATACCGTGCGGCAGTTGGGCGCACTGCCGTTGGGTTGAGGGGCGCAACAGCCGGTCCGCGTGACACACGGGCAGCGTGTTAACATGGCTCCGGGGAGGACACGGACCTCCCTCGAATACGGGCGGGAGGCGACCTTGTGGAAACACGGATGAGAGCGCGGCAGAGAACGGCGCGGGTTGCGCTCGCCGTCTGCATACTGCTGTCCGCGGTCGTAGGCGCCGGATACGCGAGAGTCGGCGGCTGGGCCAAGGCACGCCGGATGCCGGTCGGGCGCGTTGCCCTGTCGGCCGTCGTTGTCGATGGCACGATCTACGCGCTTGGGGGTATGCCCGCGCCACGGAATCGCTTGACGGCAGCGGTCGCCGCGTACGACGTCGTGCGAGATGAATGGCGGGCGACGGCGGCCATGATTGACTTCCGAGCAGCCTTCGGCGCGACCGTCCTGAATGCGAAGGTGTTCGTCGCGGGAGGCACAGGCAGTCGCGGCGCCTACATGCCCTACGTGGAGGCGTATGACCCGTCGAACGACACGTGGACGAAGCGCGGCGATCTCACGCATCCGAAATACGGACGGCAGGGGCTCGCGCTCTCGGTGGTCAGGGGTCGCGTCTATGCAGTGGGAGGCCTCCCGGGCCCGCGATGGAGGGGCGTGAGCGCGGCGGTCGAGTCATACGATCCAACGACGGATCTATGGACACCGAGAGCGGACATGCCGACCGCGCGGACAGGACTCGTGACGGGCGTGGTGAACGGGAAGATCTACGCCATCGGCGGCGGGGACGAGGACGGCTCCATCGCCGCAGTGGAAGAGTACGATCCAGCTACAGATCAGTGGACGAAGAACCGCGACATCCCGACGCCTCGATCTTGGTCGGCGGTCGCCGTAGTGAACCGACTCATCTACGTGATCGGGGGCGCGGCGAAAGACGGGACGAGCGTGGCGGTGGAGGTGTACGATCCCGCCCGGGATCGTTGGCGCCCGGTGGCCGAGTTGCCGAATCCGCGCGAAGCCGCAGCCGCCGTGGCGCACGAGGGAAACATATACCTCCTCGGCGGCCAGCACGCCGGTGGCGTGGCGCCAATCCTGGACAGCGTGCTCGTGTATGACACGGGGTTCCGCGGCCCCTTCCCCGTTTCGCCGCGGAACAGCGTCATCACAGGTTGGTCTGCGCTGAAGGCGGAGTAGCTACGCGGCAGCGGACGTTGATGCCGATGAGGGAGGCGCGCGCGGACCCTACTCCCACAGCCGATAGGCGAACGTGTCTGGCGTTGTGGCGAACGTGAGTCGCCCGTCCCCAAGTGTGAAGGGGACGTTCTCCTCGCTGGTCCCGTCCTCGCTCAGGGCTTCGATGCGGGAGACGGTCGGACCGATGCCCAACGCCTCCGGGCGCAGGACGACCGTTGACACCGCGCCGCCCGGCAGCGGGATGATCGTGCGCTCGCGCTTTAGGAACCGGAACGCGCCGTTCGTCGCCGCCGGGCCGAAGTCCACGATCGCGCGTCGCATGTTCAGGCGTTCGGATGTGCTGTCTGGCGGCGGGGGCGTGTGCGTCACCGCGATGGGATTCTCCCCGCTCGCCTCGAACGTCAACTCCCCGCCGTCTCGTCGTCCCGTGCCGTCCCGACGGCCTTGTAGTCGAAGCCGTCGCCCTCCGCGCTCCGGCTGGTAGATGCCAAACCGAACGCCGTACGTGCCGGCGGGCGCATCGTCGGGGAGGGCTGCCTCGACGTCGACCTCGGATTCGCCGGCCTGAGACCACCGTTCCGGCGAGAGAGGCACGTGTCCCTGGAAGACGATCTGTTCACCGTCGGGCGCGACGTCCGCGTTTGTGAAGTGGAGGAACGCGTTACCGCGCTCCTGGACGGGGCTGTCGACCTTCCACCGCATCCGCAGGCGGAACCGCCGGCCCTCGACCATCTCGGCGCCGACCACCTCCGCGCGGATGGGCACGCCGCCGAAGTGCTCCGGTGGGCGGGCGTCGAAGAAGAGCGCATCGGGCCCCTCCGCCCACGCGGCGATCGTTCCGTCTATCCTCTCGATGGCCGCGCGTTGCTCGCCCGCTTCGGCGTAGAAGCCGTAAGAGGGTAGCCGATGCCCATCGACCTCCCAGTCCGCCTCGCCCCGGTTCACAGCCACTTCGGACTGCTGCCCGAACCGGACTACCTGCCGGTGGATGTTGTCGTCCGCGAAGCGGTGCTGCGTCATCTCGCGGCTCTCGAGTTCGGCGGAGAGATCGTGGAGCAGCCAGTACGTCATGACCGCGCTTCGGTTGAACGGTCCGTCGCACATCGGGCTGCGTCCGCCGAGGACCGTCATCGCCAGGTAGTCGTCGCTGCCGTATCCGTGGAGTTCGCGCGAGGCGTCGCCCTGATAGCGATTGCCCAGGCCACCTGCGAAGAGGGTGAACGCGCCGTGCGTCACCATGTCGTGCCAGGGGATGCGCTCGCCGTCGCCGGCCGGGAGTTTCCATGCCCACGACCCTGACACCGACGAGTCCGCGGGCGTCCACGCCATGTGATCGGCCTGCGCGGCGTCCAGATGCCCGATGAGGGCGTCGTGCCCGGCCTCACTGATCATGGGCGCGCCATCGAAGCGTTCGCGGGCCATGTCGAACGCCTCGGCCCATCGCTTGACCGACTCCGCGCTGGGATAGAATCGGCCCGCTTCGTCGCGGTAGTCGCGCGGGGTGATGGCGCTGAACACGTCGATGAAGTAGCTCGTGGGCGCGATGCCGTCCTGTATGCTGGCGAGGTTCTCGTCCATCCACGGCCCGAAGGCGTGGGAGAGCCAACGATAGCTCTGCGCCTCGCGGCCGCGGTTGTACCACGCGCGTTGCGGCGTGCCGTCGTCGTTGAAGATCACGTGTCGATACGAGAACCCGGGTGCGTCCGGGTAGAAGTCGATGTAGTTGTCGTGGGGCGCGAAGAGGACACCGGCGCGCTCACAGGCGTCCGCCATCGCCTGGAAGTCGTCCGCATTGCCAGCGGGGGGATAGATGTCGGGCAGGCGATAGTCGTATCCCCATCGCTGCCAGACGTGCTTCACGAAGACGGCGTGCGTCAGGCCGTAGACGGCGGCGCGGTCGATGTCGGCGGCCGCGCGAGCATAGTCACCACTCCACCGATCCAAGCACATGCGGCCGGCGATCTTCGGCAGGCTTTCTGGAGCGGCGGGCGCGGCGATCGACCGGTACTGCCGGGCCGCGTCGAAGGCTCCGCTCGTCGAGGGTACGAGCGTCCACGTGACGTCGTGGTGCGCCTCGAGGGTCGCGAGGTCGGCGTCCGGGTCGTGTGTGAGGGCGTCGGGTGGGATGTCGGTCGCCTGGACGAGGCTCAGGCCGTTCTCGAAGTCGAAGCCGACGAACGACGTGGACAGGTTGAAGCCGTTGTAGCCGAGCCGTAAGCGTCCGGGCTCTTCGAGCACGTTGCCGTGCCCCGCGTAGAGCCTGCGCACCTTCCGGTCCACGGGGCCGAGCGACAGATGCGTTACGCGCGGATGTCCCGCCGCATCCCGCTCCGCGCCAGTCAGCGAGAAACGTAGCCGCAGTCCGCCCGCCTCCGTCCACACACGCGTGCGTAGGACGAACTCACGGTCACCGTCGCGAACGGGGAGTGTCCACACGTCCCCGTCAACTTGCGGCGGGCCGTAGGTGAAGCCGCTCCGCCAATCGCCGATGCGGCGGCCGTCGACTTCCACACGGAATCCTCGGTATGTGAGCGTTTCGGCGCCCATAGCGAGGCTGAGCAGTCCGTCCGCGATGCCGTGGGCGCCTGGCAAGATCGCAGCGGCAGCCACGTCGGATAGACGCAGGGCGTGCTCCATCACGTCGCCGCGCAACGCCCGCTGTGCCATGGCCTCCGCTTCCTGAGCCTGCCTCGCGTGGGGAGGAGTTTCCTGGGCGGGTTCTACGCCGGCAATGAGCACGGGGTCGGCCCAGTACGCGGCGTCACAGGTCGTGTTGTGGTGTGGGCCGGGGTCCGTGACGAGTATTAGGCGAACGCGCATCCCACCGAGCCCCGTCAGGGAGACGCGGGCTGGCTCCCATCGCTTCGCATCCGAGAATCTGCTCCACACTCGCTTGGCTTCGCCGTCCGGCTCGGTCGCGGTCCACACCTCGAACTGAACGCCGTCGCTCGGGGGCTCGGTCTCCGGGTTGTGATCGCGGATAGCGGTCGCGAAGTCGAGGAGAATCGGCTCCGCTTCCGGCAGCGAGACGATCCACTCGCTCGACATAGACCCCCAGCCTGTCTTCCAGGGCGGATGGACGCTCAGGGCCATGCGCCGATCGCCGCGCGATACCGTCGCATGCGTGAGGGTCGCCCCTGTGGTGGCGTCCGTTCCGGCCCACCCTACGGGTTGGGGCGTCGGTTCGCCCGAGTCGCCCACACGGAACGATGTTCGCGCATCCGCCAGGGACAACAGGCTGAGCCGACCCGGCGCGCCTAGCGTACGAACACGTAGCGACGCATCTGTCGGTACTGCCCGACCGACCGCTTCGCGGGCCACTTCGACGACGAGGACAGCATGGAGCGACAGTTCGCCGGACGCCGTGGCGACCGTCGCCCGGGCGTGGATCGGGTAGTGCGCGGCGTAGGAGCCCGCGCCGGCCACGCAGGTGAAGCTAAGCTCCGCCGTCCCTCCCGGAGGCAGTTCGAAGTCCTGGGGCGCCTCGCCGACGACCCGCCACGTGTCGATGACCTCCAGCGCGACGGCGCCCCGCAGGATCGCGGCGTCCTCGTCGGTGGAGACCTGGCGCGTCAGGGTGACGACGACCGGGATTTCCGCTTCAAGGGCCTGGACGACAGCGACAGGCTGAATGGCGAGCGTGACGCCGTCTCGGCTCGCCTCGGCGGGGGCGAAGAGATAAGTCGCTGCCATGAGAAGCCATAGCGGAGACAACGTCAGCATCGCCTCTCCTCCGGAGTTGTCGAGCCTACCCGCGCAATGCAGACCGGCCGTTCGTCGTATCGCTCGGTATCGCCGTCGGAAACCGATGGTCCCGCGACACTGTGGGGCGTCTGCCTGGGACGCTCACCGGCCGGCAGCGGCCCACCGGTGGAAGAATAGCTTGCCCCAAGTGGACGGTGACGTTCGGCCGGGATTGTCGGTGGGTCGGCGACGCGCACAGCGATTCCGGCCGAGGTACTTCCGTGGAGCGCGCGCGTGCCACCAACGGGTGGCGGGACGGGGCGACGGCGCAGGGCTCGCAACGCGCGGGCCGCCGCGCGGAGTCGGGGTGAAGTCGCGGCGCTTGTGGGCGTGGTCTCGTCGAACGACGCCACCGACTGGAATCCGCCCGTTGCGGTTTGACCTCCGAACACACTTGCTCACATACCCGACATGAATGCCGATAGCGATCTGCCGGGCCATCCCGGCATCGACCGGTATCGAGCCAGGGCCGCGTCGGGCTCTCGAGGAGGCGAGGGAGATGTGGCTACAGGGCGCCGAGCGCTATGCGGGCATCCTCACAGCGGGCGCGCGCCGGGCAGCCCTCGACGTGATCGTTGACCAAGCCCATCGCCTGCATGAAGGCGTACGCGGTAGTCGGCCCCACGAAGGTGAAGCCTAGTCGCTTGAGGTCCTTACTCAGCGCCGCGGAATCAGCGGTGTGCGCGGGGATCGGGTCGGGGGCAGGACGTCGTTCAGGCTCAAATGCCCAGAAGTAACTCGCCAACGAACCTCGCGCATCGCGCAACTTCACTGCGCAACGCGCGTTGTGAATCGTCGACTCGATCTTGCCGCGGTGTCGGACGATCGACGCGTCCTGGAGCAGCCTGTCGACGCTGCGACTGTTGAAGCGAGCCACCTTCTCAAAGTCGAAGTCGGCGAAGGCCCGTCGAAATGCGTCACGCTTACGCAGGATCGTCAGCCAGGAAAGCCCTGCTTGGAAGCCCTCAAGACAGAGCTTCTCGAACAGTCGGTGATCATCGTCTACCGGCATCCCCCACTCGTGGTCGTGGTAGGCGCGGTAGTCGGGGGCGCTGGTCCCCCATTGGCATCCGATGACCTCGTTGCCGTCGGCTTCACTCGTTCCCATTGGTCCCTCGCGTCTGGATCAAACCACCGTCAGAACTGCGACTTGCGCGGACCACGCCGCGGTTGCGGAGGCGATACTATCGGCGCGCCCCGGAGTGTCCCGACCTAGAGGGGCTCGGTGGAGGTCCTGAACCAGAAGGCCACCTCGGTCACGTTGCCGGCACGGTCGACTACAGATCCGACGACCTCGTAACGCGTCTCCGTGACGACTGGGTCGTCGGGATTGGCGTTAAGGGTGAGGGTCGTCCCGTCAGTGGTCGCAACCCAGATCAGCGCGGAGCCCCCAGTCGATATCGTGAGGTTCTCGAAACTGACCGGTTCGCTGAACTGGAGGACCAAGCCATCGGCAAACTCAGCCGGATCAACATCGGTCTTGCCAACTACACGGGGGTCAACGGACACCAACTCTGGAGAGGTCACGTCGGGATGGATCACCAGATACTCCAGGGCGGCCGTCGAACTGGCGCCCCAGGAAATCGCCATACCTCCGTCGACCGCTACTGGGAACGTCCGAACCGTCCCGGAGCCCTGTGCCGCTATTCCATTGACTATCACGATCCCCGGATCCGAATCGAAGGTCAGGGTGACGGTTGTCCCCTCAGCGACTGCGAGGCCATCGCCGGGGACGGTTGCCAGCAGTGACGCCACGGGATTCAACGGCTCGGCCTCGTCGCATCCGGGAGCGAGGAGGATGACGAGCGCCAGCACTACGACAACGCCGATGCCGGTCGTGACGTGGCTCGGGACGACGCCCTGTGGTCGCATCCCATCACCCTTCGCGCGAGCCCGGACAGCCTGTGGGCCCCGGCCATCGTGTGGCAACGATCGCCGGGGATCTCGGCGGACGTGACGGAAGGGGCGACCGCGTCCTGTCCGGCGGCCAGCGACCCCCTACGTTGGCGTGTGCGCTCCGGCCGCGCTCTGTGCAGTCTAGCGGACCTTCGGGGCGTCCATACTGGACCCGCCCTGCTCGTGGTGGGCCTTCACCACCTCGCCCGCCTCGTCACGGACGAAGGTCATGGTTGCTGTGACCACCTTCCAGAAGAACTCCGTCTCTGACCGGGGGAATATCTCGTTCTCAGGCTGCCCGACCATCTGAGCGAACAGGCGACCGTCCCTGACGCGCACGGTCAGGATAGCTCCCGAGCCGTAATCGTAATCGCCCGCGTAGTCGTCGTAGATCGCCGGGTCTACGTCCGTGGCGACGATGTCCTCGCCCATCACCGGCGCCTCGAACTCGCGGCCACCTTGCTTGTGCACGGCGTGGGTCACCATCCCCTGCTCGTCTACGACGAACGTCACCTGCGCGTCGACCACCTTCCAGAAGAACTCGGTGTCGGACTTCGGGAAGATCTCCATCCTTGGCTGCCCCGATAGCTGCGCGAACAGGGAGTCGTCCTCGACGGTGACGGTCAGCACCGCGCTCTGCGGGTACTGATAGCGTCCTACGTAGTCCGAGTACACCGCGGCGTCGGTGTCGGAGCTCACTGCTATCGACTCGCGGGCGTCCATTTCCTCCCAGAGGTATATCTCCGCGACGGTCTGCGTCAGGGCAGAAGGATCGAACCCCGGGATCGGTGGACTGCTGTTCCCTAGCACGACGACGTTCATGTCGTTGTCTGGGAAACGCGCGAGTTGGGAGAGGAAGCCATGCAGGCCGCCACCGTGCGCGATCTGCCGTACGCCCCGGAGTTCGCTCAACGTCCACCCATAGCCATAACCACCACTGCCCATGCCGTCGGGGACGCTGCCGTCGTTGAGCGCAACGGGGGTCAGCGCGGCCTCGAGGCTCTCGGCGCTCAGCACGTCCCCGCCGAAGACGGCTTCGTTCCATGTGTGCAGGTCGAGCACGGTCGAATACAGAGCCCCGGCGCCGCCGGCCCAGGACATGTCCCAATCCACGGCGAGTTCCGTCGCGCCGGGGGTGTACGAATACCCTAGCGCCTCGTCCTCCAGGTCCAGGCCCGGGCGGTGTATGCCGGTATCCCCCATGCCGAGGGGTTCGAAGAACGTCGTCCGCAGGTAGTCCTCGAAGGACTGCCCGCTGATCTGGGCGACGATCTCTCCGAGCAGGAAGAAGCCGGAGTTGTTGTACATGAACTGCTCGCCAGGATCGAAGTCGTAATCGAATTCCTGAATGTCCGCGATCAGATCATTAGGGGCGATGGCCTCGGCCACTTTGTCCACGAAGTCGGGTACGGATGTGTAGCTGTGGATGCCCGACGTGTGTGTGAGCAGCCTGTGTACGGTGACTTCATCGCCGCGCGGAAAGTCCGGCCAGTACTCGGAGAGCGGGTCCGACACGCTCAGCCGCCCCTCCTCCTGCAGCTTCAGGATCGACGCGGCGGTGAACTGCTTGGTGTTCGACCCGATGCGCAGTTTCGTTGTCGGAGTTATCCGCGCCCCGTTCTCCATGTCCGCGTACCCAAACCCCTTCTGGTAGACGATTGAGCCGCCCCGCGAGACCAGCACGGACGCGCCGGGAGATTCCCCTTCGACGAGGCGGTCGAACAAGGTACCCACGAGCGACGCGGCGTCGGGCATCGGCGCTTCATCGTCCGCGCCGTGTTCGAGGAGCAGATCGGCGGCTTCAGCGCGACCGGCGATTCTGGCGGCATGTAGCGCGGTCAGTCCCGGTGCAACGGTGGAGTCAACGTCCGCCCCGTGCGCCAGCAGCATGTTCAGCGAGTCGAGGTTCCCACGGCTCGCCGCCGAAATGAGGGAGTCCGCGATTGACGCGTCGTCGAGCGCCCGGCACACGAAGGACCAGTCCAAGATGCCGTTCTGTATCTTCAGAAGGAGCGTGTTGGCCCCCTCGCGCAGGGCGACCGGGACGATATCGTCATCAACAGCGAGAGGACGACCCACCCAGTTCTCGTGCGCCAGCTCCCCGTTCACCCACACCTTGACGCCGTCGTCACTGCCAATCCCCAGGAGAAGCGCGGTCGCCTCGGGGACGTGAACCTCAGCGGCCGCATACGCGCTCACGTGCTCGATGTCGCTGTCCGGGCTGCCATGGGCGTGGCTCAGTTCCACGATGTCTTCGGCGGACTCGACGAGTCGCCATTGGTACAGCGCGCCGGCGATATCGTGTTCCGCGCCGATCTCCGGCTGGACATCTGGGGAGATGTAATCGGTGTCGAACGCCCTTTGCGCCCCGTCGGCATCGTCTGCGTCGGGCTCACCTGCGAAGACGGGGATCGGGCCGAGAACCGCCCATCGGGTCATGAATGCGCCAGGCTCTGCGCCATCATACACGGCGGCCGTAGCGGCCATCCCAAGACGTGCGGTTACAGCGAGCAGAACGACGAGCGACAGACACAGTCTCATGCGTGCGATGCCTTTCCCTTTGGGCGTGCCGGGATGAGGGTCCGTTGGCTCGCGTCCGCCCTCTCGTGGCTCAACGCGTTGACGTGAGGATACGGTGGCGCCGACCGGCCAGCAAGCCACTCGGGGCCGCAGGCCGCGTCAAGGGAGCAGCGGGACAAGTCGTGGTTGCACCTACCCGGTACGACGTCCTTTGGGTAGGGCGAATGCCGCGCACGTCGGCTGGCGGCTGCCGATGTCGCGAATCTCTGGCGCAGGGCTACGAGATCGGCAGCGAGGGAGATGACGGGCGCCAGCATTGCGACAGTGCCGATGCCGGTCGTGGCGCATCTGCCGTCCAGGCAGATAGGAAGCTCGCGACGCATTGGGCGATCGCAAGCACGCCCGCTAAGCGCGCGTGGGGCCTCGCGACAATAGGGGATGGGCCCGGCAGTCCACAGCCTCGAAGTGACGGAGGCCGCCAGGCCGAGCGGCATGCCGCAACGAGGCGCTTCGAGGATCCCGTCTCGCCGCAGACAGGCCTACTGTTGCGCGCACAAGGCCCGGCGATCGGCGAGTACTGCGGTTTGGGAACGCCGAGAAACGGGCGCTCAGCAATCGGGCAGGTGGTGAGCGAGTCGTGGCTACAGGCAACCGTGTGCGCACAGGGCTCGGACGCGTCTGCAAGTTCCCGGCGCCGGCGCCGGCATGCTGGTAAACCGCATCCGACCGGAACGGCGTGGCTCCGTGCCTGCCGGGGAGGACAAGGCACAGCATGTAGCGTATCCCACCGCGCGTATACTCCCACGCTTTCGCGATCCGTCCACACAACCATGGTTATCGCGAGCGCCGCGGACCGATGGGCGGCGTGCGTTTCTGGCGCTGCGCCGCTAGGATGTGCCGCGTGATGTCGTGAGTTGTGGCGTTCGTGACGAGTGCGCCAGATCGGAGCCAGGGCCACCGCGAACTCGTCGGTGAGCACTAGGGTGCGAGAACGCGCGACAGTTCGTCGCATCGCCCATGTGCGTAAGACGGCGACCTCAGACAGCATCCGCGACATGATCGGGAGTATGTATGTGCCCACTAGATGAAGATGCGACTATCCAGAAATTCCTGCGTCTACCGTCAGATTCATCCAAGGGCCTGCCCGCAAGTCGGGAGCGATGGCGACGCTTGGCTCAGGAAGTTGCTGCCAAGGCGCGCACATGGATGGAAGCTAGTCTGGATTTGCCCCGACAAGGCAGCACTGAGGACCAGGTGGGAGCCCAGCTGCTGAGGCACTTGCCAAAGGAAGACAGCGATTTCCTACTCCAGTACATCGCTCGGCGCCTGGACGAGATCGGCGCCGGGGATCTGTTTCGTGTGGAAAGGGCATTATCGAAGGAACAATGGGCGCGGGTTTGTGCCTGGTCCTTCGCCGACGGGTTTGAGCATGTCGGCCCGTACGTGCGCGCCAGATTGGCGGGTGGGCATGGTGAAACCGCCCTGGCATGCTTGAACGGGTGCGGACAGCCGGATTGCTCTGGGTTCGACACAGTGAAGTCCGATAGAACCACGGCGGCAGCGCGTACAGAGCGCGAGCGCCTGGATAATGTCGTATTCCAACGGTTACTCGACCATCCGACCCCTCCCACCGACAATAAGGGAAGCCCGACATACATCTACAGTGGCGAGTGTCAGGATTTCCTTAGCCGGACGCTGCTCTCTGACATGCCACGCCCGTCGACCGACAAGCGATGGCTTGCATGGTTTCACGGCTGGGTGAGGGGATTCCCCATTAAGTACCCCGCCTACCAGTCCCGACCGCTGAATGTGCTAGCTCGCGTTCTGAATAAGAGGCTAGGGGCCGATGGCCTGAACGGGTGGGACGTCAGCGCGCTTGTCAACATCAAGGACGCCGACCAACGGGGTCTGATGCGCTCGGTCGAGACTCTGGCCCCTACTCACCTTGCTCGGATTATCCGCACGCACATCGAGGAGCACTGGACAAGCGCCTGGGTACCAGGCAGATCCATGCTGTCAAAGTATACCGACAAAGAAACCAATGGCGTAGTGTGGGCACTGTCTCTGGCGGAGGCAGACTTCCTGGACCCCTTCGCATGCGCCCTCGGATACAAGGCTGGGTTGGACGCATTCACGATCGAACGTGATCCGACAGATTCGGGTCTGCTAGGGCGATTCCTCGGCGCGCATGGTTCTCCGACCCATAGCGCCCACTTGGAACGCGTCCGCCTGCAGGCGAAGCTCTGGACGATTCTCCGCTACATCAGTGCGACTGCTGGACCCTCGCGCGATGTGTCAGTGGAGGCCATTGGGTACCGGGAGCTGCTGGCGGAGTTCGTGTCAGAGTACCCAACCGAATGTGCGCGAGCATTGCCCTTGATCCTCGCACACATGGAGTCGTTGCCACGAGTCGCCGAGGCCATTGTGCTAGGTCTCCCAAACGAGAGCGGCGAGATACCCGCGGCGTTGGAGGAGTGTTGTAGAGAACCCGACGATGCCGGTGTGCGCGACAGAGCCCGAGGACTGCGCGCCCTCCTCCAGCGCATGAACGCACGGCAACGAACGCCTGGGACTCCAGGGACAGGCCAGCCGAGGGGTCTCCGTGATATCTGGCGCGACGCGCGGGACAAGACCATGAAGGCAGTTCCCCTCCTGCCTATCACGCTGCTCGGGGCCGCCTGCGGGGCGGTCGGCATCATCGTGTGCACGGTCGGCATCGCCTTGCTGATGCCAGTCATTGAGCCGAGGGCCGCGACCGAGAAGACGTACGTAGAAGCCGTCCTGAACTGGTGGTGGTGGACCTGGACCACGCTGACGACCGTAGGCTATGGAGACATCTACCCGACGACGGTGGGCGGCCGGGTCATCGCTGTGGTCTTGGTAGCCGTAGGTGACGCCTTCCCGACGCTCTTCGGCGCCTCGGCGGTGATCGAAGTCGGCTACCGAGGGTACATAGCGGTGAACGTCCGCCTCGACCGAGTGGAAGTGTCCCTGGGCACTTTGCCACCCGACCCCGACGCGGGAGACGAACCGCCGGAGGCGGATGGCGGACCCGACTAGGCGCGCCCAGTTCCGGGCGCTGGTCTTCCCGTCAGTGGGATTGTAGAGGCGTAGCGCCAGTCTATGCTTGACCCCGCTTCGACCAGATCCCGCAGGCGGTCTCCCCAGGCGGCGAACAGCAGGAGCGTATCCGTCGGCATCTGGGGTCGAGGCATGTGACCGGCGTCTCCGCATTCCATGGCGCACTGCGACAGACTGATTCGTGGCCGACGCACGCTGGCAGCGCGCAAGATAGCCGAGAAGCTCTCTCGCAATCGGTTTCCCGGCAGGATCTATCGGCGAGTACCGGCAATTCTGGGAGGCTCCAAGGCGCGCCGATGGCCGTGCCCATGGTCCTCCGCTCCATCGTCGACTGCGCTGCGGCGGACCTACCCGATCGGCAGCCTACCGAACTCGTTGGCAGTTCGCAGTATCGCCGCAAAACTCTCTCGCCATCGGTTTTCCGGCACGTTCTCCGTGATGCCGATGATGAACCGATCGCCTGGCGCCGATTCCCTGAGCAGCCGACGCGTCTCGTCCTCAATGGCGTCGGCGTCCCGCAGGTGCACCGACGACGGGAAGTTGATGAACAGCGTCTTCCCCGGCCACTTCTCCCGTGCCTCGGAGAGCGTCATGTCCGAGTCGGGAGCGGGCGTGAACGCCTCTATCCAGTCCAGCGGGGACGCCGCTACCTCGTCAGCCCAGAGCGCGTTGTTGGCGTCGAGATGGCTTCCCAGCAGCTTTCCGCGCGCGTGGAGGGCGTCGCCCAGTTCCTCCCAGTGCGGCATGACAAACTCCACGAGTCGCTCCTTGCCGAGCACCTCCGGCGAGTAGTTGCCCCCGCTCTGGACAACCCACGCGGGCGACTCCGCGATGATCGTGTAGGTCTGCCGCTCGTTCTCAAGAATAGCGTCGTGCAGCGCGACGACGCGGTCTCGCCGCTCGGCCCATTCTGCGGCGAACGCGTCCAGACCCATCAGCGTGTACATGATGGTGTGCAGCGGCGATCCCGGCGCGCCGGTCTTGAAGAACGCGCGCCCCTCGCTCCGTTCCTGCGCCGCGAGGAAGCCGTCGTAGTTCGGCGTATACTCGCGGTCGCACATCATGAACTCGATCGCGGCGTAATCGTCGGGCGTCTTGAATGGGTATTCGACGCGCCAGGTCGTGGCCTCGACCTTCGGCGACGGCACGCGGCTGTGCACCGACGAGACGGAGCCTTTAGGCGTGTGGACCGTCGTGCGCGTGTAGGTCGTCTCGCCCTCGGCGTGCGACTCGGACTCGTGGCGCACATTGGGCGAAGTGGAAGAGTACACCCCCGCGGAGTCGATGACGCACATGCCGTCGCGCAGTAGTTGGGCTTCGGCGTCGTCGTGTGGGACGCGCCACCCCTTCATGGCGAACGGCACGCTATCGACGAGTTCTCCCGCGAAGACCTTCTCGATCCGTTCCGCGCAGTTCATGTGTCGCTCCCTCCACATCCGCTCGGCCGTCTCCGTCGACTAATAGCCATTCACGGGCGTCGAGGGCAGAGCGGTCGCGCGCGTCTGGACTTCGCGTACCCCATTGCCCGACACTATCCGCGCCCAAGGAGAAAGCCACGTATGACCGCCGATAGCCTGCGCGACAACCCCATCCGCCCGCCCGCGGTTCCGTTGATCGCCTGCGACCCGTACTTCAGCGTCTGGTCGCGCGCCAACAACCTGACGGACACCTGCACGAGCCATTGGACCGGGAAGCGGCAGTCGCTCACGAGCCTCGTACGGATCGACGGCGTCACATATCGCCTGATGGGCGACGCGCCTGCCGAATTGCCGGCCCTCCATCAGGACAGCGTCGTTGTCCTCCCCACGCGCACGATCTGCGAGTTCTCGGGACACGGCGTGGACATCACGCTCACCTTCGTCACGCCCGCGCTGCCGGACGACATCGACATCCTGTCGAGACCGGTCACGTACCTGACGTGGGATGTCGAGTCCACGGACGGAGCCGCGCGCGACGTGGCGCTGTATTTCTCCGCGAGCGGTGAGCTTGCGGTGGACGTCCCCGAGCAGGAGGTCGCGTGGGGACGCGTGGACTCGCGCACACTCGACATCGTGCGCATTGGCTCGACGGAACAGCCCGTGCTCGAAAAGGACGGCGACGACCTGCGCATCGACTGGGGATACGCATACGTGGCCGTCGGCAAGTCGCAGGCGTCCACCTACGCGGGTTCCTTCGACACCGCGACGCGGGCGTTCACGACGGACGGCGCCCTGCCGTCGTCCGACGACTCTCGCGGGCCACGGGCCGCGGGGGATGACGTGCCCGTGTTGGCCGTGGCCTTCGATCTCGGCGCCGTCACGGAGCCGGCGTCGCGTAGGATCATCGTCGCGTATGATGACGAGTACTCCATCGAATACATGGGGCAGCGACTGCGTCCGTATTGGCGCCGCGAGGGAATGGACCCTGTCGAATTGCTGGAGACCTCGGAACATGAGGCCGAAGACCTCGCGGCGAGATGCGCGCAGTTCGACGACGAACTGATCGACGACATGACCCGCATGGGCGGGGCCAAATACGCGCGCCTGTGCGCGCTGGCGTACCGGCAGGCGCAGGCGGCGAACAAGGTCACGGCCGATTCCAACGGCTGCCCTCTGATGTTCCCGAAGGAGAACTTCAGCAACGGGTGCATCGGCACCGTGGACGTCATCTATCCGATGATCCCGCAGTTTCTGCTGCTCAATCCGACGCTGGCCAAGGCGGCCATCGCGCCGGTGCTGGACTACGCGGCATCGGAACGCTGGAAGTTCCCGTTCGCGCCGCACGACCTGGGTCGCTACCCGCATGCGAACGGACAGGTGTACGGCGGCGGCGAGGAGACGGAAGATCGCCAGATGCCCGTCGAGGAAAGCGGGAACATGATCCTC
Source organism: Candidatus Poribacteria bacterium (assembly GCA_018644665.1). Taxonomy (GTDB): domain Bacteria; phylum Poribacteria; class WGA-4E. Next base: position 67,646 of record JABGQA010000155.1, on the reverse strand, counting down.
CTCGTGGCCGCCATCGTGCAGGCGGAGGGAAGCGCGGCGTTTGCGTCGCGCTACTGGCCACAGTTGACGGAGTGGGCGGAGTACCTCGCCGACAAGGGCTTCGACCCGGAACACCAGCTCTGCACGGACGACTTCGCGGGGCATCTCGCGCACAACGTAAACCTGTCCGTGAAGGCGATCATGGCGCTCGGCGCCTACGCGAAACTGTGCGCCGTGCGGGGCGAGACGATGGCGGCCGACCGCTATCGCGCTCTGGCCGAGGAGTTCGCCGCGCGATGGATGCGCGAAGCAGACGACGGCGACCACTACCGGCTGACGTTCGACGGCGTCGGCACATGGAGCCAGAAGTACAACCTCGTCTGGAACCGTGTTCTCGACCTGGGCCTGTTCCCGGACTCCGTCGCGGAGACGGAGATGGCGCACTATCGCCAGGTCCAGGGCCGCTACGGCCTGCCCCTCGACTCCCGCCAGGGGTACACCAAGATCGACTGGATTCTCTGGAGCGCCACGCTCACCGGAGTCCGCGACGACTTCGACGCCCTGGTTGCTCCGGTCTACGACTTCGTCAACGAGACGCCCGACCGCGTGCCTCTGACCGACTGGTACGAGACGGAGACGGCGAAGCTCAGGAACATGATCGCGCGGCCGGTGGTGGGCGGCTTCTTCATGCAGATGCTGACCGACCCGGCGCTTTGGAAGAAATGGGCGTCACGGGACGCGACCGAAGCATGCGATTGGGCGCCGATACCCGATCGCGCGTGATTCGCGACGCTCTGTCCACGGCGCGTGGACAGAGCGGGACGCGACTTAGGCCTACGTCGGCCCCACTGACATACGCCGTAACGCTTGACGGTCCACTCCGTTCGTCATACGTAGAGAATGGCTCCAGGGGAGCCGGCAAGACCGCGAAAGGGCTGTGCCCACCTTCGCAACGCTCGCGTCGATTCCGTATCGACACTCCTTTCTGCCTGTCTACGTGGTCAACAGGCGCATTGAAAGGGGTGTAGTATGTCCGCACGTCGCCGCCTACCTGCGCGCCCGAACATCGAACAGATCAAGAACCAGGCGAAGGATCTTCTCAGGTCGCACAGATCTGGCAGCCTGGAGGCCGTCCCACGGCTGAGGGCTCGTCTGTCCAGACTGTCCGGCGCGTCCGACGCCATCGTCCTAGCGGCGAAATTCTCGCTGCTGGATGCGCAGTTGGTCGTCGCTCGCGAGTACGGCTTCGACAATTGGGCCTCACTCACCGCGTATATCGAAGCGCCACCAGACCAAAAGCCATCGCTCGACGACGATGAGCGCACTGACGAACGCCGCTCACCGGAGAACGCGATGGAGGAACGTCTCGAGCAATTAGTGCGAGACGGTCGGATGTCCGCGGGTGACGCGGATGATATCCGCAAGGACCCCACAACGGGTGTCACCGGCGCGAGAATCCGGGCCGGAGGACTCAACGAGCGTGAACTCGCGTTCATCGACGCGGCGTTCACCCGTGGGCCAATGTGGAGCGGCATCTGCGATGTCGACCGCATGGAAACGCTGCTCGCGGAGGAACCGTCGCTCATCGAAACCGCCGGCCCCTACGCTCTGGCGGGCGCCGTGAAGAGCAGCGACACGCTCCCAGCGCTCCGTCTGTTGATGGAGCGCGGAGTCCCACGCATGGCATACAACCCGTTCAAGTACAACGTATTCTCTGTCGCGATGGACGATGGCAACGTCGAGGGCGTGCGAGCGGTGTTCGAGGCCGGATTCGCGGATGCCTCCGATATTCAGATTCCTCCCGCCCATTCAGGATGGCCGGGCCGAGTTGGCGTGCTGTTCTGGGGACGTTCCAACCTCGAGATGACGGGATTACTGCTAGATCACGGCGGAGACATCATCCTCAACGAGCCGGACGCTGGAGGAGTCACGCCCCTGCAACATGTCGTGTACGATTTTCACGGACGGCGCGGAAGACTCGATTGGAACTTCCCGGTTGGTCGCCTGTACGTGGAACGAGGCGCCACCTACGACCTCTTCTCCGCATGTGGCTTCGATGATGTGGCGCGCGTCGCAGAACTGATCGAGCAAGAGCCCACGCGCGCCAATCTCCTCCATGCGAACGGTTCCGCGCCCCTACACTGGGCGGCCCGACAATCGTCCTATGCCAGCGCCAAACTCCTTCTGAAGCACGGCGCCGAGGTCGACCCAGTGTATCCATCACTGGGTTGGACGCCGCTCCATTGGGCGACGGACATCGACGTCGTCCGATTGCTGGACGATTACGGAGCAGACCTGGACGCGCAGGACAAGAAGGGGAGAACGGCTCTCCATGTCGCGACATATCAGGGCGAACGCGGCCTTGCGGAGCAACTGATTGCCCTCGGCGCGGACACATCCCTACCAAACAAGAGCGGCAGAACCGCGCTTGAAATCGCGAGGCTAGCTTGCGCCTACCTGAAACCCACCAAGTCCGGCGAGCGGCGTTGGCCGGGCCCGGATGTTCCCCTGACGATCTTCGAGGTCGCCGAACTGCCGGGGATCGGTATGCGGACGGTTCGCGAACTGTACGAGCGGCACGGTGTATGCTCGCTGGACGACGTGAAGCGCATGGCGGACGACGGTTCACTGACAGAGGCTAAGGGGATCAGCGCGAAGACCTTCGACGGCATCCGCGGAACACTCGATCTCGCCGCCGCCATGGAGACGGCTGGTCTTCCACCGTTGGCCATAGGGCCGGGTGGTCTTCCACCGATGGGGCTCAAGGCCGTTTGGATCCTCTACGACGAACGGGGCGCGCGTTCGGTCGAGGACATCGCGCACATGGCGCGGGACGGCTCGCTCCAACGATCCCGGGTCGAAGGCATTAACAAGCATCGGCTCAAGGAAATCCGAAACGCGCTCGGAATACACACCGACCCGGTTTCCGGCCCGGCATAGCAGATGTTGTGGGCGGCGCCACTCACCGAGGGAACGCGCGTTACCGAGACACAGCCACACCCGCCGAACGAAGGGGACGTAATGCCCGCCACCGTATTGCCCGACAACTTCACGCCCGATGACACGCTGACCGCGGAGCTGTGGTCGGCTCTCGCAGACCGCGACGTGCCAGCGGCGAGCGCCGCACTGGACGGGCGCCCCGACGCCGTGCACGAACGCGCGGCCCAACCCCCTACTCGTTTCAGCGGTCCCCCTGCGCCGTACAAGACGAACACGCCGCTGACATACGCCGCCGTTCGCCGAGGCCAGGCCGACATGCTGGGCATGCTGCTTGGGCGTGGCGCGGACGTGAACGCCCTTGGGTACAACGAGAACAAGGGGATCGCCCCCGCGATCGTCCTCGCGGGATGGGAGGGCGACGTGGACATGCTGCGCGTCCTGTTGGAAGCTGGGGCCGACCCCAACCTGCCCGCGTCCAATGAGTCCGCGCTATACGCCGCCATCGAGCACACGGCGGCGGACGCGCCGACGCCCAACAAGGTCAGCGTGCTGCTGGACGGGGGAGCGCGTCACGACATCTTCACAGCCGCGATGGTGGGCGATGTCGAGGCGGTGCGTGAACAGGTAGACGCCTGCCCTGGCCTCCTGAGCCAGCGGAGCCCCAAGCGTGGCAGGACGCCTCTGGAGGAGGCTGCGGAACACGGTCAGCAAGCCGCCGCCGAAGCGCTCATCCTACTCGGAGCCGAGGTGACGCTCCATGCGGCGGCGCGTCTTGGTATGGCCCACGCGTTGCAGCGTCTGCTTGCAGGTGACCCCAGGGCCGTCGAAGTGCAGGACGACAGTGGCATGACGCTCCTGGTGGCCGCAACGATGCACAGCCGGCTCGAGGCCATGGGTGTGCTGTTGGCGGCCGGCGCCGACCCCAACGCCGCAGCCCGGTGGGGTTACAGGGCGCTACCGCGTGCGGTTGGGCTCGGAGATGTCGCCGCCACGGAGCTTTTGCTCTCTGCCGGGGCGGACCCCGACCTGCCAGGCCGGCTCGGGAAGCTCCCTGTGGACCGCATCACAGTGTCCGACCCCGCTGTGGCTGGCCAGCTACGCGCGTTGCTGTCGGGATGAGATGCTGCGGGTCGGCGTCCACTCGTCCCTATCCGCCAAAGGAGTCGCCACGTGAAGCACGTTACTGTATTTCGCGAGCCGGGACGGTACGCCGGTTGGCCCGCGAACTACGGAATATGGAGTTGGGACGACGAGATTGTCGTCGGCTTCACCTACGGCTACCACGATTCGGACGCTGGCTTCCACACAAGCGACCGGACGCGCCCCTTCGTCGGCCTGCAGGCGCGGAGCCTCGAAGGGGGTGAGACGTGGGACGTCCAGCCAACCCCCGCGACGGCTCCCGGGGACAAGGGCATGTCCGCGGACGAGCACATGGCTCCAGAGTTGAGGATCGGCGACGACGAGCCTGAGGCGATCCCCGCGTCGCTCGGTGGGTCCGAGTTCACGCATCCTGACTTCGCGCTCATGGCGGCGCGAAACGGCCTGCGCGCGGGAGCGCGTTCGTGGTTTTACGTCTCGGACGATCGCTGTGTCACCTGGCAGGGCCCGTTCGCGCTGCCCGACTTCGACCAGACCGGAATCTCGGCTCGCACGGACTACCAGGTGTCTGGACCGGACGAATGCACGCTCTACCTCACCGCCGCGAAGCCGGACGGTGGAGGCGGTTGGGTGTTCGTGGCTCGCACGGAGGACGCCGGCAAGACCTTCCGGTTCCGGTCGTGGGTTGGCCCGGAGCCGGATGGACTCAGAACCATGCCCGCCAGCGTGCGACTATCGGGAGAGACGTCACTGGTCGCCGTGCGGTGCCGCGGCGTTGCGACCGGCTCACGCGACTCGCCGAACTGGATCGACTTATACCGCAGCGACGACGACGGTCTCACCTGGGAATACCTCAACCGGCCCGCCCCGAACACCGGCGCTGCGGGCAACCCGCCGGCGCTGACTCGCCTCGCCGATGGCCGAATCTGCCTGACCTACGGATTCCGCGACGAGCCGTATAGGATGTGCGCCCGTGTAAGCGCGGACGAGGGGACGACATGGGGTGACGAAATCGTCCTTCGCGACAACGCGGGCGGACACGACATCGGATACCCGCGCACGGTACAACGCGCCGACGGCAAGATGGTCACGATCTACTACTGGCACGAGACGCCGGACGGCGAGCGTCATGTCGCCGCGACGATTTGGGACGCGTAAACACCGATAGCCACTCGATTCCGTCGCCTTGATTGTGGACAATGAGGCGACGCCCTTGGCAGTCCTCGTCCATCGACCGCTGTGTATGGGAGACACACGCATGAACTCAGAAAGCGGCAACGCGCCTTTCTTCCCCTACGGTCTGCCACGGGAGAAGCCGGACATTCCGCTGAGTCGCGCGATGGAGCGGCTCTACACACGCTACAGCGCGCCCACGTACTGGTGGAATGAACTCTATTCTCAGTTCCGGTACACGCCCCTGGAAGGGCTGGAGTACAACGACGGCGACGGCACGCTGACGCGCCGCGACCCCAGCAAAGTGGTCAAGGCAAACGGCAAGTACTACGTCTGGTACACGCGCCGGGGGACGGGAACGCCGCCACGCGGGGCCGAGGGCGCGACAGACCTGATCCCCTCGAGCGACTGGGACCTGTCAGACATCTGGTTCGCCACCAGCGAAGACGGCTTCGTCTGGGAGGAACAAGGCGTGGCCGTGCCGCGTCCCTCCAAGCCGCAACCCGGATGGCGCTCCGTCTCGACGCCCGATGTCCTGTTTTGGGACGGCAGGTACTACCTCTACTACCAGAGCTTCATGGAGATGTCGGGCAAGCGCGGGGACGATTGCCCGGTGGCGGTCTCGTGGGCCGATTCGCCGGACGGGCCCTGGACGCCGACCCACAGCGTCGTCATCCCCAACGGTCCCCAAGGAGCCTGGGACCAGTACTCGATCCATGATCCGTATCCCCTGGTCCACAAAGGTCAGATATACCTGTACTACAAATCCGATATGAACGGGCGGCCGGAGCTGATTCGGGCGCAAGGGCTGGCCATCAGCGATGATCCGTTAGGGCCGTTCGAGAAATGCCCTCTCAATCCCGTGCTGAACTCAGGACACGAGACCGGGCTGTTTCCCTTCCGGGGCGGGATCGCCGCGCTGGCAATCCGACACGGCAACGAACACAACACCATTCAGTTCGCGCCAGACGGAATCAACTTCGAGGTGGCCGCCAGCGTGAGCCTGATGCCCATGGCTCCAGGACCCTATGTGCCCGACGCCTTTACGGATACCGACGACGGGCGCGGGATCACGTGGGGGCTCTGCCACTTCACGGGGGTCGGCACGAAGGACACGAGACACAGCATCCTGGCGCGTTTTGATTGCGACCTGAGCCAGGACCACGACGATCCCTGGATGAGGGAGACGGAGCATTGGTGGCCGCCGGAGTTCTATTTCCGGAGCGGTCTGGGCGAAGGCGCCCGCAGGCAGCGGGTGGACGCGGCTACGGAGGACCTGGCTCCGTCCGACGGACAGGCGGAGGATGGGTGAATCCGGCCCTACGCACAAGCTGCGTGGGACGTGACAGTTCCTGGCTTGTGGTCGTTCAGCGGGCCTTCACCCATCGCTATCAACCCGGCGCACAAAGAGACGCATGGAAGGCCGCCGCCGTTCAGTGGGGCCGTTGCCGCGCAATGGCGCGGTGGAAACCTGCGCACCACGCGGCTTTGCGGGCATCTTGGCCTCTCGACGGTGTCCACCAGTTCCCGCACTACCGGCGCCAGTGGGAAGGGCGAAATCGGGCGAAGCCTTGGCCGGATGTCCTTGCGCTGCCGACCGCGCGCGGAGACGGCGGGGCAGTCGAGGCGTACGAGGGGCGGACGGTCAGTTGCGGCGCCTACCACAACGTGGGGCTATTCCCACTCGATGGTGGCGGGGGGCTTGGAACTGATGTCGTAACAGACGCGGTTGACACCCCTGACCTCGTTTATGATCCGGTTCGACGCGCGTCCGAGGAGGTCGTGCGGCAACGGATACCAGTCCGCCGTCATGCCGTCGCGGCTGTGGACCGCGCGTAGCGCGACGACGTTCTCGTACGTTCGCGCATCACCCATCACGCCGACGGTGCTCACGGGCAACAGCACGGCGAATGCCTGCCATATCGAGTCGTAGACGTTGGCTGCGTGCAGTTCGTCGATGAAGATGGCGTCTGCCTCGCGGAGTACGTCGAGGCGCTCGCGGGTGATGTCGCCAAGCACGCGCACCGCCAACCCGGGACCGGGGAACGGATGGCGGCCGAGCATGTCCTTCGGGATGTCCAGTTCGCGGCCGACGGCGCGGACCTCGTCCTTGAACAGCTCCCGGAACGGCTCGATAAGCTCGAATCGCAGGTCGTCCGGCAGACCCCCGACGTTGTGGTGCGTCTTGATCATGCTGGACGGGCCGCGCACCGACACGCTCTCGATCACGTCCGGGTAGAGCGTCCCCTGCGCGAGGAAGTCCGCCCCGCCAATGTCGCTGACTGCGTCCTCGAACACCTCAATGAACGTGTTGCCTATGATGCGGCGCTTCGCCTCGGGGTCGGCGACGCCCTCCAGCGCCTCGAGAAACCGATCCGTGGCGTCGACGAAGTGCAGTTCGATGTCGAGGTTGTCGCGGAACATGGCTCGGACCTGCCCCGCTTCATCCTTGCGGAGCAGGCCGTTGTCTACGAAGAGGCACACCACACGGTCGCCGATGGCGTCGCGCATGAGCTTCGAGAGGACCGTCGAATCCACGCCGCCGCTTGTCGCGGAGAGGACGCGCTTGCCCTGCGTCTTCGCTCGGACGTCGCGGATCGTCGTCTCGACGAACGACTCCATCGTCCACGTCGCGGAGCATCCGCACACGCCCAGGACGAAGTTGGAGAGGAGTTCGTGGCCCTCCTTTGTATGGACGACCTCGGGGTGGAACTGCAGGCCGAACCGACGCTGGTCGCCATCGGCCATTATGGCGACGGGGGAATTCTCGGACTTGGCGACGGCGTCGAAGCCATCCGGCAGGCGGTCGAGCCGATCCCCATGGCTCATCCACACATGCAGTGGGTCCGCGACGCCGGACGTCAGGCGCGTGAGTCGGTCTACCTCGACCAGGGCGTGGCCGTATTCACGCTCGGTCGTCGGCGCTACCTCGCCGCCCAGGAAGTGCGTCATGAGTTGCATGCCGTAGCAGATGCCCAGGACCGGCCGGTCGCCCGTCACGAACTCCTCCGCGCACTTGGGCGCGTCGTCCTCGTAGACGCTCGCCGGGCCACCAGACAGGATGATGCCGTTCGGCTGGAGCGCGTCGATGACCTCCGGCGAGACGTGGTACGGGTGGATCTCGCAGTAGACGTTCAACTCACGCACGCGACGCGCGATGAGTTGCGTCGTCTGAGAGCCGAAGTCGAGAACGACGATCATGTCCTGGGAGGGATCACGCATGGCGACGCCCTTCGTAGGAGGGGTGCGCTTCGCGGAGGAAAGAATCCATGATACCCCTGTGAAACGGGGGGAATCAATCGGAGTTTCGGGGGCGGCGGCCCGTGGCTTTGGGCGAACTCCTTGGCGTGCGGGCCGGCATCGGCGGCGGGAGCCCGGATCCAACGCTTCCAGGCGGGTCCGCCGGCGCCGATCTGCTATCATGCTACTTACCCGACCGAGAACCGATCACGCGTGGAGAGGCGCCGTGCGCATCGGCAACCTGGACGTGGGGCGGGTGTTCCTGGCCCCAATGGAAGAAGTATCCGACGGCCCGTTCCGTCGGCTGTGCAAGCGGATGGGCGCCGACGTCGTGTACACGGAGTTCGTCCCGGCCGAGGCGATGGTGCGGAACATCAAGGCCGCGGAACGGAAGCTCGTCTTCACGGAACCCGAGCGTCCCATCGGCATCCAGATATACGGCAACCGCATCGAGGGTATGGTCGAGGCGGCGAACATGGCCGCCGAACGCCGGCCGGACATCCTCGACATCAACTTCGGCTGCCCTGTGAAGAAAGTCGCCGAGGGGGATCGGACATCCTGCTCGGGGTCGGGTCTTCTGCGGTTCCCGGATCTCATGGAAGAGATCATCGCGGCGGTTGTCGAGACGATGGATCCCCATGGCATCCCCGTAACCGTCAAGACGCGTCTGGGATGGGACGACGAGAGCATCTCCGTCCTCGACACGCTGCACCGCGCCGAGCGCGCGGGAGCGAAGCTCATCACCTTCCACGGACGCACGCGGGCGCAGATGTTCAAGGGCGACGCGGACTGGACCTGGATTCGCCGCGCCAAGGAAGAGGCGAGCATCCCCGTCGTCGGGAACGGCGATATACGCACGCCCGAAGACGCCGCCCGGATGTTCGAGGAGACCGGTGTCGACGGCGTGATGATCGGCCGAGGAGCGGTGGGCGCGCCGTGGCTGTTCACGATGATCCAGGGCTTCCTGAGCACGGGTTCGGTACCGGAGCCACCCGGCATCGAGGAGCGCGTGGCGCTGTACTTCGAGCACGCATCGATGGCGTTCGAGGAGAAGGGCCGGTGGGGTGTCCGCATGGTGCGCAAGCACGTGAAGGGCTACCTGCGGGAATTCGCGGGGGCCTCGCGCGTCCGTGCGGAGCTGATGAAGTGCGAAGACCCGGACGACCTGCGCCGCGTCCTCTCGGCCGACTTCCCGGGCGTCGTCGGCGACGTCCCGCCGTCCGCGCTTGCGCCAACCCCCGCATCCGAGTCGGCTCGCACGGACGCCGCTGGCTGACGGGCGTAGCTTAGTCCGCTGGCTCCGGTTCGGCCTGTAACGGCGCCGCGATGGGCGCGTCCGGGCGGACCCACTGCGCGACGATCAGCGACATCGTCGCGAACGCAGCCCCACCCACGAACACGACCGTGTGTCCCAGCTTGATCCACATGAGCCCTCCGATGAGCGGCACCAACACGGATGGGATGTGGTTGAGCGTGACGCCCATCGTCAGCGTGGGTCGGATGTCCTCGCGCGGGGCGATCTTGTTCAGGTAGGTCGTCATGGCGATGCCGCCGACAAACAGCAGGTGGTCGACCACGTAAAGCACGTAGAGCGCGTTGGTCTGCGGGACGAAGGCGTAGCCCAGGAACACCAGGGCGAGCATTGCGAAGCTCACGCTCAACGTCAGTCGCTCGCCGTAGCGATCGACGACCTTGCCCATCGTCGGCGCGATGAGCAGATTCAGCACCTGGTTGATGAGCATGAGAATGAGGATCGTCTCGCGAACCGCGCCGTGCCCTTTTACGAGCAGCCACACCGCGAACATCAGGAATATCTGCTTGCGCGCGCCCTGCAAGAAGATGAGCAGGTAGTAGACGTTGTACCGCTTGCGGAACAGGATGCGTCGCTCGCGCGGCTGCTCGACGACCGTGCGGTCGCCCTTGCCGGCCAGCCCGACGAGGATTGCGCCGACGACCAAGAGGGCCCCCGCGAAGATGAACATCCCTTCGTACTCGACGACGCGGATCAGCAGCAGCGCTATGCCCATCATGGTCATGTGCCCGACGCCCGACGTCGTGCGTAGCCAGCCGAGCCATCTGCCCGTCTCGTCCGACGGCGCGTAGCGAAGCGCCAGCGTGTTCTGCAACGGCGCCCAGACGTGGAAGCCGATGCTCCAGAACACCGACGTCACGATGAGCGCCATGATTGCGGAGCCGCCCAGCAGCGTTGCTATGTCCGTTATCCACGCGTACGCGGCCAATCCCGCGCCCATCACTAGCAGGCACACCATGCTCAACCGCGGCGCGGCGACCACCATCACCAGGGCGCTCATGGCGACCACCAGGAACCCGGGCGTCTCGCGCAGGGCTTCGAGGTAGCCGTACTCGTGGGTGCGCACGCCGAAGCGCTCGAAGATGAAGTTCGCGAAGAGGGGGATCTGCACGCCGAAGGCGCCACCGACGCAGAACACCGCCCCCGCCAACAGGAGGAAATTGCGATGCTGCGCCATTTGTGCGAGGCCCAGTCGCGGCGGTGTGTCGGAACTCACGGCGTCTCCTCTTGCGGGCCGGATAGTCTACGGATGCCCAATCATAGGCGGTGGGCATGCGGCCCACAACGCTGGCCGTCACCCGCCGGCGCCCCAACCCGTGATGGTGGCGCGCTGCCAGGCCGTGCGAGCATGAAGTCCACCTGTGTCGGCCTGACGTAGTCCCACCTGTCGCGCTTCGGTACACCCTCGGTAGGCCGCGACTCCGGCTATCCTCATGTGCGTTCTGTCTGCTGAGTGGCTGGGAGTGAACAGGGCGTGCCGGTCATGGGGTCGACGGACGACGAGCGTCTCGATGGTGAGGGCGGATGCTATCGCCCTACTGCGCCGTGGGATCGTGCGAGCGACGATCGAGGGACGTCAACTTGGCCTGAATGTGGGCCCGCGTCCACGGCGTGCCCCTAGATGCGGTGGTCGAGGGCGACACGGCATCGTCATACGGGCCTGAGAGCGCGACGATGGAGTGGGACAGATCGTGCGCCGCCCCTATCCGTCCCGCGGCCGAGGCTTGGCGCGCTCGCTCTACCGGAGGTGTGACGGCAGGTGATCCACGCGGTTGGAGAACTCCAGCTGGTTCCCATAGTCGTACAGTCGGAAGTAGGAGATGGAGCAGTTGCCGATTTCGAAGCGGCGCTTGCCCGGCGCCGGTTCGAAGCCGAGGAAGGTATGGAAGAAGATCCATCCAGTGCCGCCATGGCCCACCAGCGCCGTGACATCGTCGGCCCCGGAGCGCTCCCGCATCAGACGGCCGCCCATTCGTTTGGCCCCGGCGACGGCGTGGTCCCACACCAGGGGGTCGTCGTGGACGACGACTGGGTCACGGCGCAGGAACCACCAACCGTCGGGCGTGATGTCGTCCGAAAGGGTCGCGCCGGGGCAGACGTCGAGTATCTCGTCCGGGGTCATGCCGCTGCGTTCCTCAAGGCGGCCCGCGCCGTAGTCGTGGGGTCTGATGCCGGCGATTTCGGAGAGGTCCGGCGTTACGTGGGGGGAGAGTTCCAAGGCCTCCCCGAGGGCCCGCGCGGTCTGGAGGTTGCGGCGCAGTGGGCTGCAGTAGAGCTTCCCGATGCCGAGCCCGCGCACAGCCTCGGCTGCGTGCGCGGCTTGTTGCAGCCCGGCTTCGGTAAGGGCGGGGTCCGGGTCGCGTGTTTCGCCGGTGTTGTTCGTCGACTCGCCGTGGCGTATGTGGTAGACGTGCATTCGTGAGCGTCTCCTCGTCGGGCCTTCGCACGGGTGGGGCCGTACGTCGGGCGGTGCTTGGGGTTGAGAGCGTCCTGGCTCGTGCCCGACGCCATCTCAACCTCTCCCTGCGAGGCAAGGGCCGCAGATCCGCGGCATCGCTCGATACCACGGCCATCATCGGCGCGGCTGCAAGCTAGGCGACCGTGGATCGCATCGCCGCGTACTCGCGAAGCGAAAGTCCCAGAATCGTGGCAGGGCGCGGCGATCTCGACCTCGGTCTACCCTTGGCTACCCGAATACAGGCAGGTGCTGAGCTGGTCGTGCAGGGCGACCTTGTCGAACTCCTTGCCGATGAACACCACCTGGCTGCCGGGAGGGGTGTCGCCCCACTCCTTGCCCCACTCCACGATCACGCTGCTGCCCACCTGATTGAACACCGCGCGCTGTTGCTCGCCGAGGAACCAGAGGATGCCCTTCGCCCGAAACACCGTCGTCGGCATGGACTCGAGGAAGTCCTGGAACTCCTTCGCCACGAACGGGCGGTCGAACACGTAGGAGGCGGACAGGAATCCCTCCTCCTCGAAATGCGTGTGGTCGTGGTCGCAATCGTCGTCGTGCTCGTGGTCGTGTTCACAGTCTTCGTCGTGCTCGTGCTGGTGGTCGTGATCATGATCGTGGGCGGCGGCGGACGAGCCTTTGAGGAACGCGTCCGCTTCCGCCGCGTCGAAATGCGTGTCGAGGTCGAAGGCGCCGACATCCAGCAGCAGCTTCAGATCGACCTTTGCGAAGTTCGTGTGCATGATGCGGGCGTACGGGTTCGCCGCCTGCACCATCTTCTCTGCTTCCTCGACCTGCTCCGGCGAGGCGTCGGCCACCTTGTTCAGCAGCACGAAGTCCGCGAAGGCGATCTGCTGCTCGGCTACTTCGGACTCTTCCATCACCTGCTCGTAGTGCACGGTGTCGACGACGGTGACGATGGAGTCCAAGAAGGTGCGCGTCTCGAGGTCGGGCATGAAGAACGTCTGCGCGATGGGCTGCGGATTCGCAAGCCCCGTCGTCTCGATGACGAGGTAGTCCACCTGGCGGGACTCGTCGGAGAGGATGTTTACCACGGCGTCGAGCAGGTCTGTGCGCACGGAGCAGCAGATGCAGCCGTTGCTGAGCTCGACGATGTCTTCCTGCTCATCCAGCCCGACGATGAGCTGGTTGTCGATGGCGATCTCGCCGAACTCGTTGACGATCACGGCCACCTTGAGTCCGTGGTTCTCGGTCAAGATGTAGTTGAGGAGGGTCGTCTTACCGCTGCCGAGGAACCCCGAGAGGATCGTCACCGGTATCCTGTGCTGCAAACCCGTGTCCATGTGTCGCCGCCAGTCCTTCCCGGGTGTGAATCACAACAGCGCCGCCGGCGCCGCGCCTGCCCACAAGGATACCTCGGCAGGCGCGCCGAAAGCGCGAATGTGCGAACCGACATCGCGCCGCGCGATCGCGCCGGTTCAGTCCGTCACGCGTTCCGCCGAGACGTTCACGAACTCGTTCTCGCCCGCGTCGAGACGGATCACGCCCTCGCCGTGGCGAATGCCGACGCGCTCGTCTCCGCTCTCGCCCGAGTTCCCTATCGTGTTGCCGCGGAAGACGACATCGTGGTGATGACCCCGCATCAGGATGGCGGCGTCGTGCTCGCCTCCGCCATTGTCGACGATGCGGTTGCCCTCGAACACGTTCCGATGCGCGCCCATCGCCTCCGACTCGCCACGGAACATGATCCCCGACCGGCTGTTCCCCGTAATCTCGTTGCCGACGAACAGGTTGTCGGTGTCCTTGTGTCCGATCGAGATGCCGTCGCGCGCATTGCCGACCAGCGTGTTGTTCTCGAACACACCGTGCTTCACGCGCCAACACACGTAAAGCCCGTCGCCGCCGTTGCCTTCGGACAGGTTGTTTCGCACGGTCGGGTGCTGCGACCCGCTTCCCGGATGGATGCCCAAACCGGCGTTGCCGCGGCTGACGCAGTCCTCGACCGTCACGCGTTGCGATACTTGAAAGCTGATCCCGTCGCCGTCGTAGTCAGCCACGACGCAGTTGCGGATGGCGATGTCCTCGCACTCGAACAGGTATATGCCCGCCGCGCGACAGCCGCCGACCGACTCACACTTTGCCCGGTTGCCGTCGATCACCAGGCCTTCGACGCTGGCGTTCTTCACCTGCCAGCCACCCACTACGGGGAACGCCTGCTTGGCCCGAGCGTTGTTGCTAACCATGTAGTCGACGTACAGCGGGCGCGAGATGCGGAACGTGTTCCCGTCCAGTCGTGCCGTCAGGGTCGCCGTCGTGTCGGTGAACCCGCCACTGTTGTTGTCCACGATAGCGACGCCGTCGCCGACTTGGAATCCTGTCGGGTCGGCGACCGTGATCTCCCACTGGTTCGCGTCGCCGTCCGCGGCCAGGGGCGAGATCAGCCCGTCGCGCGCGACGAGCGTCGTCTCACCGGGCACGCCGACGACGTGGACGTTGTCACGCAGGATGAGCGCGTTCCGCATTTCGTATCGACCCGCGCCAATGCGTACCGTGCCGCCGCCCAATCCAGCTACGTAGTCGACCGCGGCCTGCAAGGCCCGACCGTCCGATCCGCGCAGGTCACCCTCGTCGATTCCGACCGATATCTCCGCCAATTCCGCTGCGACGCCCATGACCGCCCCCATACACATGGCCACACCAAGACACCACACGCCGACGCGTCCTCGTAGGTTCATCGTCTATCCTCCGTGTCGCTCGCGCTAGTTCGATTCTAACGGGCGCTGTCGTAGCGCCGCAACGAGCCGCAACCGTGGTCGGTTGAGCGCGAAGCCCCGCGTGCGATTGGGAGTGCATCCGGTCGTCCGGTGAAGGTGGGTAGCGCGCCGTCCGATGTGCAGCAGTCGCGCCCGCGATGGGCGCCGGTGATGATCCCCGCCACCAACATCGGACGCTGGGTCGCGACCGACAGGCACGGCGCAACGTGCGCGACATCTGCCTTGGCCCGTTTCCGACACCTTCGCCACCCGACGGCTGATGTCTACACAGGAGGATAGATGAGAGGCGCGGGACGCCAACAGGTCGATGAGGAGTTCGAGCGGATACGCGGCGCCTGCACTCGTGGGGCCGCCCCGAAGGGCGGCAGCTTCCCCGAATGGACTCGCGACGGCATCGAAAGCCTCGAGGAGTTCTTCGACGGGACAGCTCACCTCTGGGATGCGCGTTTTGGCGCCGGGTACGAGTTTCTGCACGCGGCGACCGCGGATCAGATCCCGTCGACTGATGACGCGATCACGATACTCGACGTGGGCTGCGGCACAGGGCTGGAGCTGGAGTTCATCTTCGAACGCGCCCCACACGCGCGGATCACCTGCCTTGACCAGGCGCCACGCATGCTCGACGAGGTGCGCCG
The DNA here is from genome assembly GCA_018644665.1 of Candidatus Poribacteria bacterium. GTDB lineage: Bacteria > Poribacteria > WGA-4E. Next base: position 52,079 of record JABGQA010000155.1, on the reverse strand, counting down.
CAAGTACGCGGATCGGCGAGATCAGATATCGCTCGTCGAAGCGTCGTGTCTCGACTGGCCGCCCGGGTTGTCCGGCTTCGACTTCGCCCTGTCCATCCTGTGCCTACACCACTTCCCGCCCGATACCAAACCCCGCATCTACTCCAGCATTCGAGGCTCATTGCGGGACACTGGCGTCTACATCGAGGGCGATCAGATGGTCCTGCCCGAGGCAGAGGCTGAGGGCCTGGCGCTCTTCGAGGCGTGGATCGCGAAGCTCCCTAGCGGACGCCTCGGCGCCTGGAACTACGACATCAGCCTGAGTGTGGAGACCACCCGTAGGCTCCTCTTGGACGCCGGCTTCTCGAGTTGCGAGCAGGTGTACGACGACAACGACGATGGCACGAATCGTCATGCCGTGCTCGTTGCGCGATAGAGGGTGGCGCTGCGCCGTCCGGCGTCGCCGGGCCGATGCTTGTCGATCGGAGGCATGGGCGCCGGCTCCCGCTTGCAGGGCCACGAGGGCACGTGCCTACCTCACTCCTCCGAGGTGTTCATCGAGCCAGGCGACCATTTCACGCACGTAGTCGACGTTCTGTCCCTCGGCGCGAAGGATGCCGGGACCGTGCCCCGCCCCGGGGATGCGTATGAGCTTCACAGGCACGTCCGCCTCCCGCAACGCTCGCTCCATGCGCACCGACTGCTCGAACGGCACGACATCATCCGCGTCGCCATGCAGCAAGAGCATGGGCGCGCTGTCGGCTGTTGCGCGATGCGCAGGCGATGCGTCCACTGCCTTGCCGTGCGCCTCGGAGTCGAGATCGCCCGAGTCCAGACTATCCGTGCCTAGTAGCAGACCGCGCGAGGTGGAGTGTGGCATGTGCAGGAAGTCCGTCGGCGCGGCGCGCGCTACCACACACTGCACGCGCGCGCTTTCACGGTCGATCACGCTCTCGCTGGTAGGATCGCCCTCGCCGTCGAGGACGCCCAGCAACGCCACGAGATGCCCTCCCGACGAGCCGCCCACCGCGCCGATGCGCGAGGGGTCGATGCGGTATTCCGCCGCGTGATGTCGGACGAAGCGAACCGCGCGCTGCATGTCCTCGATCTGCGCGGGGAATCTGAAACGCGGCAACGCCCTGTGGTTCACCGTGAACAGCGTGTACCCGGCGTCGACAAGCGGCCGCCCCTCGATTTCGACGTGGCCGCTTTCCTTGAGAGGCCGAGCATCGAGGTCGAGCGGAGCGGACCAACCGCTGCCGGACACGTGGACGACGCCAAGGCCGTTCGACGACTCGGGCAGGTGCGCGTCCATGAGCAGCGCCAGCCCGGAGTACATGCCGTACACGACGTTTCGGCGCACTTCTGACATCAGGTTCCTCCGCAGACGCGTCGCACCGATGAGAGGGTCAGTGGGGCCGGAGCCCGCAGCGCCGCTACCTACGCCGTGCCGGACTCGGTACACGACGACATGCAGCCGGGCGATGCCGCTACCGCGACGGAGCCGTCAGTCCGGGCGGCTCGGGTAGACCGCAGACTCCAGCCATCGACGACATTCAGGCGTCAGTTCTCTCTCCGCAGCGGCTTCGTACAGGACTAGCTCGGCCTCGGACAGCGCCGCTTTCCAGCGGCCATTCGTCGCCTTATAGAAGAAGGTCTGCGCGCCGCCCACGAACATGCCGCCCATCCCGCTAAACGACGTGTCCGCCTTCTCCTTGACCGTGGAGAAGGTCACTTCGTGCGCGATTCGCCCCGCGTCCTCCGCACTGATGGGGATACCCAGGAACGCCGCGACCCTCAATATCTCTCCGCGCAGATCTTCCAGCAATCGGTTGAAGTGCACGAAGAGGATGTTTGGGAGGCGCCGGTAGTCCCACCATGTCTGTGAATGGCGCAGATTCGACCAGTACGGATAGCCTTCCGACTCCCAGGGGAACCAACCGCGTGTAGTCCATTCGCGCCAGAACGTGTGGATGTCGTCCGCGCCCGGAACCGAGAAGGCTTCGACGATCCCTTCTCGGTAAGAGGCGTGATGGTTCCATAGCGACATGAAGACGTCGCGCGCGTCGCGGTGCACCACGATGTATCTGACGCCGGGGTAGTACACCAGCCCATCGAGAGGCAGATGCGTTTTGACGAACCGGCGATGCGCCTGCGCTTCGAGCCCATCTATGACGCCGTCGAGCGGCGCGTGTGGCAGGTCGATCCAAGGCGTGATGTGGGAGAGTGGCCTCTCGGCGAGCACGTCATGGATGCTCCGGTCTGGGAAGATCAGCGAGCCGACGATCAGCTGCATCCACGTCGTGCCGGATTTGTACGGCGTGGCGATCACGATGTCGTCGTCACGAGGTCGGAATCGTTCCCACCTCGTGCTGTCGAGCGTCCAGTTCCGGTATTCGTGGACGACCTGTGGATGGTCCTCCGACATCACGAACGCCTCGCGCTACGCCATCAGTCGAGGGCCAGCCGCATCTCCAGTTCCTCGTCTACCACCTTGCCGGTGTGGAGATAGCCGAGCTTCTTGTAGAAGCGTTCGGGGCCGCCATCTCCGGGCCGATGGCTCAGTAAGATCTCGGCAGCATTCGGCTGCCCGCGCACATGCTCAATGAGGAGTTCCATCGCGCGACGACCGTAGCCACAGCCCTGATGCGCGGCGCCGACCATGAACCGCCAGACGTAGTAGACGCCTTCGTCGGCGTCGATGTACATCATGACGAAGCCGACCGGGACGTCGTCGGCGTACACCGCGCGAATCCAGGCGTGCTCCTCGGCCGCGCCCTCCTCCAGCGATCGCGCGTTGTCCGCGACGAACTGCTCCTGATCGGGCCCCACCTTGAGCGCCCGCACGGCCGCCTCGTTCTCGGGCGTAACAGGTCGGAGGGTGACCCGTGGGACGCCCTCCACGCTCACGGGCGCTCGGAGATCATGACGCCACCCTTCGCCCACTGATCGGGCGACACGTCCTCGATGAGGACGAGTGTGTTCTCGGGCGTGGCGTTACACGTGCGCTCGATGGCCTCGGTGATCTCCTTGACGAGCGCCCTCTTCTGGTCCTGCGTGCGCCCTTCGAGCATCTTGACGGTGATGAACGGCATCGTGCGCCCCCTTACTCCTGTGGTTGTGCCGAGAACTTCAGCCTGCCGCCGCCGTCCGCGACGGCCAGTCTAAGCCACCAGTTGCCGCCGAAGTCACCGCACTTCACGAGGACGCGGTTCCATCCCGCCTCCAGACTCAGCGTGACGTACGACGGATCGCGGCCGTAGCCAATATGCGCGACCGCCTCCGACTCTCCCACGAGGATCTTGGCCATGTCGTCAGCGTGCACGGCCGCCAGCACCTGACGGGCGTCGGCACTGTGGATGTAGACACGCGCATACGCGATGCCGGGTCCGTCTCCGAACTGCGCGCCGAGATTGACTCTGCCCTGCTCGTTGCTCGACGAGGCGACCCAGTCGATGGATGCGTCTTCATCGTCCTCGGGGCCGAGCTGGTTGGCGAACGCCGGTATGGCGGCCTCGACTTCGTCGTCGTTGGGATTGGCGTCGACGCCGATGTCGTAGGGGCCGGCCAACGTCCACTCTGGGATGTTCGTGAGGGCCGGCGTGACTTGCCCGGAGCCCTCGCGCATGGTCGTACCCGCGTAACTGAGCGTGTAGCGGTACGTCGGCAGTGGCAGCACCGCGGCGAAGTCGTACAGCAGCTCGAACGCCTGCTCGGCCGTCTCGCCGGGCCGCGCGCGCAACCTCACCTCGACGGGATTCGCTGCCCACGCGCTGTCGCGTGACGCCGTGACTTCGATGTGCGCCTCGACCGGCGCGTCGAGAGTGTTCGTAAGCGTAGCTCTCGCAACGCCGCCCCCGACATCGGCCGCCATCGGCAGGTCGGTTGACCAAGACAGCGCGCGGTTGGCCTGCTCGCGGAACTCGCGTGGGGCGATGTCGTGCGGGTGCACGCTGAACGGCTCGATGAGCGCGATGCTCACGTCGTCGCCATCAACGGTGACCGTCGTGTAGTGGTGGAAGGAGCCGTATTCGAGCACCTGGCTGGGGCCCAGGCCCGCGCCCGTGGCGCTCAGGACGTAGTACGGCCGGTCCTCACGCCTTTCATAGGAAAGTCGGTGGAAGTGCCCTGCGAACACCGTGTATGGAAGGCCGGCGAGCCAACCCTCGATAGTCTCCCAGTACTCACCAGCGGCGCCGCCTGAGAACCACGCCGGTCGGTGCATGAAGACGAACGTGTGCTTGGCGTCGCGTCGGCTGCCGATCGCGTCCTCTAGCCATGCCATCTGGTCGGGGCCGAACGACGTCCCGCCCTCGGCGCGCCATCCCTCCTCAGTATTCAGGAGGATGAAGTGGCATCCCGCGTACATGAAGGAGTAGTACGTGCGGCCGACGTTGTCCTCCCAGTAGTTGTACATCGCGTTGTTCGTGATGTCGTGGTTGCCGGGGAGGAAGAAGAACGGGACTTCCATGCGCTCCGCGTGTCCCGCGAACTCGTCCCATTGCGTGGCGACGGTGTCCATGTCCTCCGTGTAGCCCTGGATCAGGTCCCCGACCATGATCGCGAAGTCGGGTCGCAGGCGGCTCACCTCGTCCATCGCCCGGTCGAATATGGGCCAATTCCGCTGCCCGCCGCCGGTCTTGTCGCCGATGATAGCGAAGGTGAACTTCTCGGCATCCTGGGGGAACGGCCGGTCGATGCCCGGGACGTTCTCCGGCAGATCCGGCGCGAGGCCGCCTCTGTCTCCGCGAACGTGCGCGAGCAACGGCGTGCAGAGGACGGCCAGCGTCAGTGCGATGGCGAAGCGTAGCGGTCGAGTCAGCATGATGGTCTCGCTCTCTCGTCGCTTATAGAGGTAGGGAAACGACAGATCGGTTCTCCGCCGCCTGGTAGATCGCCAGTATTATCTCGACGGCCTTGCGCGCCTCGCGGCCGTCCAGTGGTGTTGGTTCGCCGTCGTCCAGCGCCTGCAGGAACACGCCGAACTGCCTGCGGTGGCCCTCGAAGCTGATCGCGGTGGGATCGCTCGCGCCTCCTCCGGTCGTCGTCCTCTCGCCGAACTCCTCCCGGATGCGGTCGTCGTCCGCGTTCTCGTCCGCGAACTGCCAGCAGGTGAGGTCCTCTTCCTGGAGGATGATGCTGCCCTTATTGCCCGAAATCTCCAGCTTCTTGAGGAAGCCGGGATGCACCGATGTCGCCCCCTCGATGACACCGAGGGCGCCGTTCTCGAAGCGCATGCATGCCACCGCCGTGTCCTCGACGTCGATGCGCTCGTGCGCGAGGGTGTCCGTGAACGCGGCGATCTCGCTCACGGGGCCCATCAGCCATTGGATGAGGTCGATGGCATGGATAGCCTGATTCATCAGCGCGCCGCCTCCATCGAGCGCCTGCGTGCCTTTCCACCCACCGTCGTCGTAGTACGCCTGGTCGCGCCACCACTTTACCGTGGCGTCGGCGAGTGTCAGGCGGCCGAAGCGGCCGGAATCGAGCGTCTCGCGTATCAGCGCGCTCGTCTCGTGGAAGCGAGACTGGAAGACGCCCCCGAGCTGTACGCCCGCCTCTGCACACGCCTCGATCATCGCGTCGCACCGGGCCAACGAGATGTCCAACGGCTTCTCTACGATGACGTGCTTCCTGGCCTCGGCGGCGGCGATGACCGGCTCCATATGCGCGCCGCTGGGCGTGCACACCGTCACCACGTCGATGTCGTCGCGCCCCAACATCTGGTCCAGGTCGGTAGTCCATTCACAGCCGTACTCGTCCGCGACTCGCCGGGCGTTATCCTCGCTCCTGGACTGCACCGACCGCAGTTCGGCGTTCGGGAGGGCGGCTATGGCCCTCGCGTGGAAGCCGGAGATCATGCCGCACCCGATAATTCCAAACCCGTACATGGCAGTCCTTCTCGGTCGTTCGGGAGCCGTGGTCGCTCGTGATCACTCGGGATTGTAGGTAGCGCGTCGCCGCGATTCGGAGTCGCTCAGCGCAAGTCCACGGGAAGCGCTTTCCACTCGATTTCAGGCGCCTCGGCGACGATGGTTACGGGCGTGCCAGGCGTCACGAAGTCGCCCAGCGATTCGATTGCCGAGTCGACGAGGCGTATCGCCCCATGCGTCGACCCTTCGAGCAGTTCTTCTTCGGTGGAGCCACCGTGGATACCATAGCCGACCCGGCTGAGACCGAACCAGCCCGCGCCCAGTCCCGCCGGGCCTCCGACGACCGAGTCCGCGATGCTGATAAGTCTGGCGCGGGCGAACTCCTTGCTCACCACGGACAGATTGCCCTCCGGCGTAGGCGTGTCGTCGGCTCCCAACACTACCGGGAACGGACACACCACCGCTCCCTCGTGCAGGAGGTAGATCATGCGGCCTGCGACACTCACGACCAGCGAGATGTCGCGAATGGGTATGTTGAGAGTGACCCCCACTTCGACGACGTTCGGATTGGCCAGGTCGAGGTTCGCCCGGAGGAGATCGCGCATGGCGACGCCCGCCTTGTTGGCGATGGACCACAGCGTCTCGTCGCGCCGTACGACGTGGCGCGGAGGGTTCGCGCTCAGCGCGCCCAACTGGATGCGCGTCAGCCCTCGCGCGACGTCGATGCGTTGCTTCCGCGTGGCCTCGGGCAGTTCCCATACCGCGCGGTAGTAGGCGATGGCGTTCGTCACGTCGCCCTGCTGCTCGGAGAGAGCGCCCGCGCGATACACCGCCTCGACGGTCCCCTGCGTCGCCAGGTTCAGCTCGAGCGCTTGGCCGTAGTAGTCCACGGCGAGGGCGGCATCTCCGGCCTTGTTGGCGCACTCTCCGAGGCTCATCACGGCTTCCAGCTTGCGCTCCGGCGTCCCGCGGGTGAGCGTGACCTGCCATGCCTCATCGACGGCGGCACAGCCTTTGGCGTCGTGCGCGAGCACGGCATAGTAGTACGCCGCGTCCGCCGCGTGGGCGCTTTCGGGATAGAGCGCGCGGAACTCCTCAATCGTGTCCACGCGGTCGGCCTGGCGCTCCTCGTACACCTTCTCGCAGGCGTACCACATGCGCTGCTCACGAGACTGTAGGAACGTCGCGCCGATCCTCCAGGCGAACAGCAGGATGACGACGATGGGGATCGACCGGACGAGCCGTCGGATGACGCGTCTGTGCGTGGGCTGCCGCAGCGGGTAGCGCGCGCCATGCGTCGCGGGCGAGCGGTTCCAGTCGGCGCGGCGGTACGCCGAAGAAGCGCGCTCGAAGGAGCGATGGTCCACACGTCGTCGGGGCATGTCGTGAACTCGCATGATTCCTGGGGCCGGGGCGGCCCTCGTAAGGCGGAGTCATCTTATGGCCGAAGCGGAAGCGCGGTCAATGCGAAGTGTGGCCGGAATCGGTGGGGAAGCGGCCCTACGCGCCCACCACGCCTGCGCGGAGGTTCGTCACCTGGCGTATGCCGTCCAACGTCTCGTCCTCTCCGCCCCAATGCTCTACCGTCAGTGGGCCATCGTAGCCGTCCGCGGCGAGGAGGCGAACGGCCGTAGCGTATTCGTCGCGCGTGGCTCCGCCGTCGAATCGCTTGATGTGCGTGTCGCGGATGAGTCCGCGGATATGCGGGTATCCTGCCTCGGGCGATTCCCCCGCCTGCGCGGACACGTCGATCTCCCATATGACGCCGACATGCGCTGGCTCCCCGAGATCGTCGACAACGCGGCGCATCTGTTCGGCGGTCAGCACGAGGGTCGTGCCAACCCACTCGAAGCACACGCTTACGCCTTCAGCACCGGCCATCTCCGCCCACGGCGCCCAGCGCTCGACGACGCGGTCGCGGTATTCGTCGAACCGGGAGTCGGTGAACGGTGTCGGGTTGGGCGGACGAAACGGGAAGGCGCGGATCGTGTCCGCGCCGAGGGCGTGGGCAAGACGGATCGTGCGGTTCAAGATGTCGCCGTGCTTCGCGACGGCCGCGTCGTCGGTGATGTCGCACTTCCCTACCGGAGAGAGGACCATCCCGACGCGCATCCTGTGCTCCGCGAGTATGCGCCGCGCCTCGGCGACCTCGTCGGCCGACAGGTCTTCGATCGCCTTGCCCCACGCCTTCGACCGGATGGACACGACGGAGACTCCCGCCTCCGCTCCTAGGCGCACAGACCGCGCGAAGTCGTCGGACATCTCGGCGGTGATGTAGCTGACGTCCATCAGGCGCGGTCCCTCGGAACGGGGAGATCGACGCGCGTGTTCCCGAGGCGCTGCGATTCGAGGAACCCGAAGATCACCTCGACGACGTTCATGGCGGCGGACATCGGCGAACGGGTTTCGCGACCCTCGCCCAGCGCTTCGACGAGGTCTCGGACGCCCGCCGGGATGCCCGACATGGCGGCCTCCGGCGCAACGATGATCTCGGACTTGCCGCCGCGGATCAGCGTCGCCTCCTTGTCCACGATGATCTGCGCCTCGCTGCCCATCACCTCGAAGTGCCACTTCGGGCCGGCGGAGCGTTTGGACGTGCCGGTGTAGAAGCCTCGCACGCCGTTGGCGAAGTGGATGTACCCGCTTGCGGACGGCTCCAGAGACGGGTCCGAGCCGCCGTCGCCTCGGTACTCCGTGTGGTCCTCATAGCCGCGCTCCAGCTCCGCGAAGACCCACTCGGGATCGGAGCCCGCGAGGTAGCAGAGCGCGTCGATCAGATGCGTGCCGTTGCGGAAGAGCGAACCGCGAGAGCCGCTGAGCGTCCCGACGACGTACTGGACCTCCCCAACCTGCCCGCCGCCGATGACCTCCTCGACCAAGTGCCGCCACAAGGGAATCCATCGCCGCGTGTGATCGACGGAGAACAGGACGCCGTTCTCTTCGACGGCGGCGCGCATCCGATCGGCGTCGGCGAGGCTCGTCGCGAGGGGCTTCTCGCAGAAGATCGCCTGTACGCCCGCATTCGCCGCGTCCACGACGGGGTCCACGTGGCGATTGTCGGGCGTCGCGACGGTCACGACGTCGAGCCGCTCCCGGTCGAGCATCTGTCGGTAGTCGGTGTAGAGCGCGACATCACCCCACGTGTCTCGCCACCGCTCGCCGAACGCCGAGAGGGCGTCCTCGTTCAGGTCGCAACCGGCGACCAGTTCCGCGTTGTCCATGCCCACGAGTCCGGCGGCGTGCTGCACGCCGATGCCGCCGCACCCGATTACACCGACTCTGTAGCGCGCCATGGAATCCCCTATTCCTGGAACGGCGATGGAGACGGAGCGACAATACCAGCCGCCGCCGTCATGTGGAACTCGACTTCCAGCCTGTCGGACAGACGCAGGAAGAGCGCGCGTGGACGCACGATCCGGTAATCATCCAAGCTGATGGCAAACGACCCCTTCACAGTCAGCAGGTCGCCGGGCCGGACGCCCTTCGTGTCGTCCGACGCGGGGAAGTGCGTGACGGTGAGGTTGTCGATTTGGATCTCGCGCTCTTCCCCGTGCACCCGGAATGTCCCGACGATCGACAGACGCGTCGGCGCCCCCGGCTCGAGCGCGCTCACCGACCGAACACCGTCCGGGTCAGCGTCGTCCGCGACCACGGCGCCGACGACCTCACGGAGTCTGAGTGTCGCCGTTGGGTATAGGGATGTCTGCAGGAACCGATCCCGCATGTGGGCGTTGCGCAGCTCGATGCCCGTGTCGATCGAGGTCAGATCCACCTCAAACCAGGCGGCGACGGAATCGCCAAGCAGTTGCGTGGAATCGGGTATCGCGATGGAGCCGCGTATCTTCGCCGCACGGCCGGTGATCTGTTCGAGAGGCGCGCGCGACGTGAACTTGAGTTCGTCGCGGGCGTCCTCGTTCATGCCGAAGCGGAGTTCCTCCGCTCCTGCCGCCGCGACGACGGCTAGGGCTAGCACAAGCGCGAGGGGCGACATCCGTTTCATCTTAGGCTTCCTGACGGGAATCGAGACGTCGGCCTATTATAGGGTTTCTCCCGATCTCGCGTGAATTGCCCTCGTGCCGACAGGTTCGCGCGCGTCGTCGAGGACGCGCGTGATCGCAGGCCGACCTACGATGACCACCGCGTGGACATATGCCAACCCCATAGCATGTCGATTGTAGCGGGCTCCCTCCCTATCGGGCAGTGGCCAAGCGCATTGCGGCGATCGCGGCTCGGGCGGCACGCCGCTTGCGGCTAGGTTGCGTGCCGACACAGGCCCGACACGTGGGAGGCGCGCAGATGAAGCGGCACATGCGACGCACAGGACTCGGCGCGATGGCGCTCATGGCGACTCTCGGCATTGTCCTGGAGGCGGTCGCAGCGCCGGGGATCGTGTGGGAACGGGTCGATGGCATCTACGGCGCGTATGTCGAATGTCTCGCCGCCACCGACGCGGGCGTGCTGTTCGCCGGCACGGGCCACGGCGTGTACAGGTCGGTGGACGGTGAGAGTTGGGAAGCATCCGGGTTCCAGACCGCGCGGATCAACGCCGTGCTTGCGGTCGACGGCGACATCTATGTCAGCAGCGAGGACGCAGCCACCGAAGGCCTCCACCGCAGCAGCGACGGAGGCTCCACGTGGGAGCGGGTGTCGAGGCGGGTTCAGCCGAGAGCGTTCGCAGTGAAGAACGGCGCCGTCTACGCGGCGTACAACCGCGGACGTCGGGCCACGGTGGGTCGTTCCGACGACCGTGGAGTGGCGTGGGTGGAGACGGACCTCGACGATGCCCGCGCCATCTCGGCAGTCGCGACCGATCTCGTCGTCTTTGCTGCAACCACTGAGGGGGTCTACGCATCGTCGGACGATGGCGCAAGCTGGCGAGACATTGACGCGACGCTCCCGCACAACGACGGCGCAAACGACATCACCCTCGCCGACGGTGTCCTGTACGCTGCCGTGGATGCGCATGGCGTCCATCGTTACGATTCTGTCGCCGAAGCGTGGCAACCCACCCACCTGCAGGAAGGCGACGCCTACGACCTCTTCACCGCGGCCGACGCGCTGTACGCCGTCGTTGGCGACCCTCCCTACGCGCAGAGGCGGCGCCTGCTCCGCTCACGAGACGGTGGGGTCGACTGGCAGCAGGTCCATGTTGGACATGGCTTCGTCACGCGTGCGGTGGCCGCTCACGCGGGCCGGATCTACGTCGGCGGCGCAGGGGGCGTGCTCGCGTCCGACGATGGGGGAACCAATTGGCGGGACGTCAGCCGAGGGATGCCTCACGCGCCGCTGTACGACATCGTTGCCTCCGGGGATCTCGTCTACGCGGGCAGCGATTACGGGGTGTACGCTTCGGAGGACCGAGGTCGCACATGGCGGCGCACGCGTCTCTACCTGCACGCCCCCGTCCTCTCGGCCGATGGACGGACCGTCCACGCGGCCACCCGCTGGGGCGGTCTGTTCCGCAGTGACGATGGCGGGAGGACTTGGCGCGAGGTAAACGACGGCGTGCCCACGCGGGAGGGCCGTAGCGGCATCTATCTCGCGTCAGACAACCCGCGGGAAATCCTGCGAACGAACGGCCGTGTATACGTTGCCTACTATCACGGCGCGTTCCTGCGCAGCGCCGACGGCGAGGCGTGGGAGAGAGTCCGTGGCTCCCAACTGGACGACGACCGCTCGTACTTCCGTATCGGTGACGGCCCCCTAACGATCGGTGAACATGACGGCGCGCTGTACGCGAACGCGCACTGTTACATGGCCCGGTCGTTCGACGGCGGCTCCAAATGGGAGGTACTTCCCGCCGGCCCCTGTCTCCGAGGAGCCGATTTCCACAGCTTCGGAGGACGCCTCTACATCGCGGCGGAGACGGGCGTATACCGCTGGAACGAGACGGCGGGCGAGTGGCTCGACGCTTCCGACGGGCTGCCACTCCGACGCGAGGACAGACCCAATGATGATAGGCGCGTCTTCTCTGGGACGCGCCTCGCGAGCCTGGGGAAATCGCTCTATGTCGGCAGTCAGACTCATGCAGGCGTGTATCGACTGTACGAGGGAACCGACGAATGGGTGTCCGCAGGGCTCGACGGCGCCCACACGTGGGGCCTGCTCGCCTACGACGATGCTCTGTTCGCCGGAACGGACGAGGGTCTGTTCCGCGCGACGGTGGACCAAAGCGTCGGCGTCGAGCCGCGGGGGAAGGGCGCGACCGCGTGGGGGCGCATCAAGTTCGCGGCGTTGACGCCGGAGCGGTCGGCGCTCCTGCCGAATTACCCGAACCCGTTCAACCCGGAGACGTGGATTCCGTTCGACCTGGCGGAATCCGCGCGTGTGGTCCTACGCATCTACGACCCGCGCGGCCGTGTGGTCAGGACGCTGGACCTCGGACGCCTGTCGCCGGGACGCTACAGAGATCGCGATCGCGCCGCGCATTGGGACGGCCGCGATGCCGCGGGCTCTCCGGCGGCGAGCGGCGTGTACGTGGTCGAGATCACCGCCGGGTCGTACTCGGCGCGGCGGAAGATGGTCGTTCGGAAGTAGAGGCTCTGCTACCGGGCCGTGTGCCCAGGCCCGCGTCGACGTTCTCCCACATCACCCGTCGGGAAGGCGCAGGGGTTCACGGATTCCGCGCGGTCCCGAACCATCTCTGCAAGGCCTGAGGGGCTATTCCGCCCGCTGGGGAATGTCGTCCGTTTCGGGGCGCTCGTTGTGCGTCCAGTGGCCGTGCGTGTCGCGGCCTCGGCAGATGATGGCCGTGCCACCCCACGAGTTGAGCGGCTTCACGTCCGGCGGCGCGAAACGCATCGTCAGGCCACAGCGGCGGCGATCGGAAGCGTTCGGCTCGGAGCCGTGCAGGAGCAAGTCGGAGTGGAGCGAGATCTGGCCGGCCGTCATCTCGATCGCGACCTCCTCCGCGCCGTGCTCCTCAGGATCGTGTACGGACTGGCTGAGGACGTTCTCCTCCTCGGGCTTGCTCCATTCGAAGGCGATCTGGCCGTCTCGGTGCGACCCGGCGACGAACTGCATCGCGCCGTTGGCGAGGTCCACATCGTCGATGGCGAGCCACACGGTGACCGTCTTGCTCGGACTCAGCGGCCAGTATGAGGCGTCCTGGTGGTAGGCGACGCGCTTCGTGTCGCCCGGCATCTTGCAGAAGTAGTGCGTGGCCCAGCAGATTAGGTTCTCGCCGAGGAGATCCTCCACGTAGTCGAGTACTCTCGGCTCGTTCACCAGGTCGTAAATGCCGGTGCACTTCGCCTGCCACCCGTTGATGGAATAGCTGTTCCACCCCGCGGCCGTCGCCTTCTCCATCAATTTGTCGAAGTACGCGCGATGGGTCGCTATCTCGGCGGGGGAGAACACGTCCAGAGGAAACACATACCCGCGCTCGTTGTACTGCCGTATCTGATCGGGCGTCAGAGTCACGGGCGATGGGTTGTCCGTCGGGTAGAACGACAGGTCTCTCCCGAGATCGGGCATCGCGTCCTGGACGGTGGCCATCGGGCGGCTTCCTCCTGCGTTGCAGCGGGCGGGACAGGCTGATTGTAAGCTATCCGGGCCGACGCGACGCGTCAACGCTGGCGCCGGACGACCTTGGCAGCGGCAACGAGAACGGCTGTGCGCTAGCGATCGCGAGCAACATCATCGCACAACGCCACGCCGGCAGCCGTGCACGATAAGGCCCGGGCAATTGCTCACCCGGGCCGGAAACTAACTTAAATCTAAGGACGCTCCACTCGATCCGCCACGACTAGCCGGCGGCGTCGAGTTCGGCGTTCTCCTGCACCCGCTGACGCAGCTTCTTCATCGCCTGCGCTTCGATTTGTCGCACACGCTCCTTCGTCACGCCCAACTGCACGGCGATAGCGCGAAGCGTCTGCCCCTCACCACTGGCGAGGCCGAAGCGTAGAGCGATGATCGTCCGCTCACGCGGTGTCAGAATGTCCAGAAGTTGGTCCACCTGCTCCCGACGCATCCAGGCGTCGAGATAGCGGTGGGTATCGTTCTGCGCGTCCTCGACAACATCGGAGAGCGTCGTCGTGCTGTCTTCGCCGCCCACGGGCGCGCCCAACGGCACCGGCTCTTCCGGCAGCATCTCGATGTTGCGGATCTGCTTCTTCGTCTTCTCGAGGCGTTCCGCGAGTTCCTCGGAGGTCGGAGAGCGCTCCAGCGACTGCTCCAATTCCGTCGACGCGCGGTTCTGCTGAGACATATCCGCGATGATGTACGACGGGAGGCGGATCGTACGCGCCGTCCGGTCGATGTATCGCGAGATGGACTGACGGATCCAGTGCACCGCGTAGGTGCTGAACTTGAATCCACGCTGCTCGTCGAAATGCTCGACGGCCTGCATCAGCCCACCGATGCCCTCTTGCAGAAGATCCACGAGAGGAACGTTCGCACGGCGGTATGCCAGGGCGATCTTCAGCACGAGGCGGAGGTTGCACAGGATGAGGCGCTCGCGTGCCGTCCCGTCCTGCGCCTTTATCCGCTGGCTGATTTCGATCTCTTCCTGACGAGTGAGCAGCGGATGTCGCTGAGCCTGTTCCAACCAAGCGTCGAGAGTCTCACGCTCGTTGGCGTCGCGGCTCATCGTGACGTATTCGCGGACCGGGATGAACGATAGCGTCGTCGAGCGCACGGACCAGGCCTCCACAGGACATCTTCGAGACGCAAAGCCATGAGCAAGGAGCGTGCCACTAATTTGGGCAGGTCGCTCCCCGAGGCGAAAGGCACCCATAGCCCGGAATTCGCCGGGAATCAAGTGCATGTGCACGCTTTTTGCGCCGGAGTACGACGCAGAATGCGACGGCCCGTGCGACGTGCGCGGCCCCAGGAATTGCACACTAAGCGCAAGTTCTGAGCACTCTAGGGGAGTTGTCGATGCAATATCCCTTGCCTTTGGGCCGTTCGCGACGTACAGTCCACACGCCCTCAACACGGTTGCGGATGCACTTGTCGCGGGCGATCCAGGCGATCAAGGAATGCCAACGTCACGCCGGAAGGCAGCCACATGGACAGCCCGATGGAGCGATTCGACGCGCAGAAGGAGGCCGTGCGCGAGCAGATCGAGGAGGCCATCGGGGCCTACCAGAAGCTCGCGGCGATCGACCTGTCGGACCTCACGCGTGAGACATCAGCGAAGATGTATCAGGAATTCGTGGCTATCGAGGCCGTGTTCGACGGCGTGGGTGGCGTGCTCGACGGCATACGCGTTGCCATCCAGATAGCTGGCGACAGCTTCACCGATCAGCTCGAGGTGGTTGGATTCGCCGGCGACGAGATCCCTACGATCACGGAAATCGTCGAGGACGAGGAGTACGGCTCCGCCATCTCCGAATAGGGATCACGCGGGAGCATCGCCCCAGTCGGGTATCTCCAGCCGCTCCCCGTCCCGCATCGCCGATTGATGCGCCACGAGCCCCGGCGCGACGTATCGCACCGCTTCCCACACGTTGATCCGCGGCTGACGCCCCTTGTTGACCGAATCCACGAACTCGTTCGCCAAGTACGCGTGCGAGCCTCCGTGCCCACCGAGATCTGACGCCAAGGGTTCGGGCAGAGGCTCGTGGTGGCGGGTCATCTCGACCTCTTCACGACCGGCAGTCGTGCCCCACATGGCTTTCCCGACAGAGCTTTGCTCGAAGCTGCCCTCTGTGCCGTAGATCGCCGTGACGCGTTCCCCGCCGGGGTTCCCTACCCGACGGAACTCGCATATCCGCGCGCTGGCGCCGTTGCTCATCTCGAACAGGCCGACCTCGTTGGAGAACTCGTTCTCGTAGACGGTGTCCATGCGGAACCACTCGTCGTCGGGCAGGCGGAAGCCTATGCAGGACACGCTCGTCATACGCGCCCTCATCACCGACACCATGAAGCACGTCGAGTGCGTCGGGTAGTGCATCGGCACGCCGCCGGTCTTGTCCGGCCCCCAGTCGGCGCCCCAGCGCTTCCTGGCCACGTCATACAGGCCGTGGCTCAGGTCGTGGAGGTATTCCGCCTCGCCGTAGACGAACTCGCCGAAGGCTCCCTCATCCGCCTGCTTGCGGCAGAACGCAGCGTCGGGTCGGAAGTAGCTCGTCTCGCCGTTCATGTACAGCATGCCGGTGCGCTCCGCGGCCCTCACCAGCGCGTCGCAGTCATCCAGCGAGTAGGCCGCGGGGACCGCCGTGTAGACGTGCTTCCCCGCTTCCATGGCCTGGATCGCCTGCGAGGCGTGGAGCCACGGTTGCGTCACTACGTACAGCGCGTCGATGTCGGATTTGCAGATGTCGTCGAGCGTGCGGTAGGTCTCGGCGACCTCGTACTGCTTCGCCCACTTCGACAGCTTGTCGCCGTCCATGTCGCACAGGGCGAATCTGTCTACGTCCGGGTGGTCCTTAAGTGAGGAGATGAACGCCGGCCCAAACTGCCCAACGCCGACGAGGCCGATACTGATGCCCATGTCTCACCGCCTATGTCGGGAGCCCGCGCTATGCGGGCGCCGTGTGGGTCGATTCGCGTTCCCAGGGGTACTCGATGTGTCTGGCAGTTCGTGTCGCGGTTTCCTCGCCGAACAGACGCGCTACGACGTGGAACGACGCGTCTATCCCCGCCGCCACGCCAGCGGCAACGACGAACTTGCCGTTGTCGAGGTAGCGTTCGCCTTCGCGGATGTTCGCGTTCGGGGCGACCCGGCGCAGCTCCGCGAACGCTCCGTGGTGTGTCGTGGCATCGAGCCCATCGAGCAACCCCAGCTTGCCGAGCAGCAGCGCGCCCGTGCAGACCGACAGCACGAGTTCGGCGCTCTCGCACGCCTGCCGAATCCACGACATCGCCGCCTCGTTCTGGATCACGTCTCGCGTGCCACGGCCGCCGGGAAGGACCAGAAGATGCGTGTCGGGGCAATCATCAAAGGCGTAGTCGGGGTGCACGACGAGGCCATTTGCGGCTCGCGTCGCCACACGGCTTTCGGCGACCGTGTACACGGTCAGGTCGTCGTTTTCCGCCGTGCCGCCTGCCACGGAGAACACCTCGTACGGCCCGCAGAAGTCCAGGATCTCCACGCCGTCGAATATGAGGATGCCTACCGTTCGCGTCATGGGCTCATTCCATCCCTGAGTTGGCGGGAGTCTAGCACGACGGTTGAGCCGCGCGAAGTGTTCGATTGCCTTGCAGACGCGCATTCGGCAGACTGGTCGCACAACGCCCCAGCGACAGCAAGGGTCTTCCCATGCGGATCACCGATATCGACATCATCCCCATCTTCCCGAAGCTCGCCCGGCGGTATGAGGGCCATGAGGTAAGGATGGAAGGGATCGATCATCGCATTGTGTACAGGGCGCGTACGGACTGCGGGCTGACCGGCTACGGTGACTTGCGAATTCGGCCGGGCGGCTGTCCTCCGCGCTCAAGCGTCGAGCCGTTGATCGGCCAGGATCCGTTCGACTACATCAACAATCGCTTCAACGCCGGCCTTGGCGGCGCCCTCTATGACCTGATGGGCAAGAAGCTCGGAGTCCCCGCGTACAGGCTCATGGGACAGAAGGTGCGCGATCGCGTGTCCGTCGCCGCGTGGACGCGGCCCGCGGCGCCCGACGAATTCGCCAAGGAGATTCGGCGGGCGGTCGACCAGGGCTACCGCGTCTTCAAGATGCACTCGTGCGACTACCACGACGTCATCGAGCAAACCCGCGCCGCGGAGGCCGTGACCCCGGCCGGGTTCCAACTGCATTGGGACTTCAACGCGAACCGCACGCTCGCGGCCGTTCTGCCGCTCGTCGCTGCGCTGGAACGGGATCACCCGATCGTCGGCTACATCGAGGATCCCATCGCGCGGACGGACATCGACGGCTGGCGGCGCCTGCGGGAGCAGACGCGGATTCCCATCGTGATGCACGTGCCGCAGCTCGGCGGCGCGCAGGAGATGCTGCACGGGCTCGCGGACATCTACATGCTGGACGGAAGCGTGGGCGATACCCTCGAACGGGGCTGGATGTACAGCCGCGCCAACGTCCAGACGATCATACAGCAGG
Organism: Candidatus Poribacteria bacterium; assembly: GCA_018644665.1. Taxonomy (GTDB): domain Bacteria; phylum Poribacteria; class WGA-4E. The sequence continues at coordinate 34,219 of JABGQA010000155.1, read as the reverse complement.
GCGCGGGGACGCTAGGCAAGGCGTTCGCGCTGCATATGGCCGCCGTGCTGCCGTCGGCGTCGGGTCATTCGATCCACCTCGACGACCAGTACGAGGAAGACTACACGACGACGCGGATTCCCGTGACCGAGGGGTTCTCGGCCGTGCCAGCGGCCCCAGGCCTTGGCTTTGACGTCGATGAAGACGCCCTGGCGCGAACGGCCGCGCGTGAGGCCCCGCCGATCCCGCGTCACGTGGGAGTGCTGACCTTGCCCGGCGGCACGAAGGTCTATACTCCTTCCATCCCCTCAGCGCAGGAGATCACCGGCCGTGAGGAGGGCGCCATTCGTGGTCTGAGCTGCGAGATATGGCAGGACGACGGTTCGCACGAGTTTGAGCGCGCGTTCGCGCAGGCCCATGGCTGAACGCGCCGCACGCGGCTCAGACCCGCGACAGAGTCACCGTGCGGAGTTGTCGAATGACTGGCTCGTGCCTGGCGACCGGCCCGCGTGCTCCGTCTCCGTGAATCGGCCCCCGGTAACTCGGTCGATGGTCTTCCGCCAGAACGCCTGCGCCCCGGGGTTGCTCGCCATCTGATGGACCGTCCATCGGCCAGGAAAACGGGCATACACCTGCGTGGCCGCCCTCTCGCCGATCCCCTTACGTCGATACTTCCGCATGACGAAGAACTCCGCGATGCTGTGCTTCCCCTCCGCGTGACGACGTACCAGGGCGAACCCGGCGAATCTTCCGCCAACACAGATCAGAAACGGGTGGCGATCCTCCTCGAACCAATAGGCATCGAGGTAGGCCGACGTATAGAGTCCTGCCTGGTTGACGTCGGCGTCGGCGAACTCAACGAAGTCGTACAGGTAGAGTTGGTTCAGGTTGGTAACGGCGGCCTTGTGGCCCGAGGCATCCATCAGTTCGACTTGCATCCGCAGGCCTATCTGTCTGTCGTCGTCAAGACTGCTCTGTCCTCACGGCAAGACGGATGCACGCTGCAAACGGCGCGTCCTTGGCCCGCCGGAAAGCATCCCCCGTGATGCCGTTAATCACCCATCCGCGGCGATACGCGCGTGCGCCGGATGTGGTCACGGACAGTTGGTCGACGGCGACGACAGGCGCAAGAGGCGTCAGGCGACGCGCAGACCCCATCGCTCACCGCACGCCGTGCCCATCCGTTCCCTGCGAGGGAGGATGTTCACGGGGTCACACGACGGCGGCGTCGGCCTCGCGGCCCTGATCTACTGAGTACTTGCTGTCACACCTGAGGGCGCCGGGCCGCAAAGGCCTCCCTCAGGCAGCTCTGCCGGGAAGACACCAACGGGCCTCATATGTACGCGGTTCAGCGCACAGAAGCGGTCAGGCGCCTGACGCACAACGCCCGCGATCGGGATGGACTCGCGACCCGCTACGCTAGACCTCGAAGATCGGCTCCAGCGTGTCCGCGAGGGCGATCAGTTCCGTCGTCTCCGACTCGTTTACCGGCGTGAATCGCTGGGCGATGTCCATCGCCAGACGGAACAGCGACTCTTCGCCAGGAGTCACGGCGGCCGTGATGGGCTGGCTCAACGTCCACCGGAGGCCGAGGTCCGACTCGCGCGGGTCGGTCAGCGGCTGGTACCAGCACTTGCCGAACTTCTCGCGCGTGGGGTCGTTCTCGGGCCAACGCTGACGCGCCAACCCCTTGAGCGCCAGTCTCGCCGCGCCGATTTCCTGCGCCTTCGCCATGATGCGCGGGCCGAAGTTCCCCTTGTTCCACGTCGCGAAGTTCACAGGGAACAGGACCGAGTCGAAGTCGTAGCGCTCCATGGCCGCAACGGCCGCGTCCTCGGAATGGGCGGAGAAGCCGAGGTGGCGGACCTGCCCGGCCGCCTTCGCGCGCAACAACACTTCCATCGCGCCGCCGTCGGCGAACGCTACGTCGACGTCATCCTCGACGCTCGTGATGCCGTGCAGTTGGTACAGGTCGAAGTGGTCGGTGCGCAGCAGTTCGAGCGACCTGTCGAACTCCGTCTGCGCGCCCTCCGCCGTGCGCTGGCCGGTCTTGCAGGCCAGGAACACGTCCTTGCGGTACGGCTCGAGCGCGGGGCCGAGCTTTTCCTCGGCGTTGCCGTAGCTCGGGGCGACGTCGAAGTAGTTGACGCCACGCTCGACGGCCTCTCCGACTACCTGGCTCGCGTGCTCCGCGTCGGCGTTCATCACGACGATGCCGCCGAAGGATATGATCGACAGTTCAATGCCCGTGTCACCGTAAGGGCGGCGAGGCAGTTGCGCGGCGTTGGAGTCTGACAATTCCTGGGCCTTTCCAGTGGACACAGCTCTATCGGCGGCGAGGGCAGCCGTGGAGATCGCGGCAGCCTTTAGGAAGTCTCTGCGCTTCATGTCGTGGTCTCCGGCCGGGTGGTGGCCGTTCGTTCGGGTCTCCCTGGTCAGGCAGGACTACTCGTTCAGGACGTATCCGCCTTGCAGGTTCAGACCCTCGACCTCGAAGGTGATCTCGCGCTCGGATCGCCCCGGCACGGTCACCGCGAACTCGATCGTCGCGGCGTCCTTGCGGTCGTAGTCGTCGGAATGGGACTTCATCTTCCAATACTGCGAGAGATAGGCGCGGACGATCAAGGGGGCATCGGCGAGCTTGCGGTTCTGTATCGTGATCCGGTACGACTCGTCGGTGTCGTACGAGACGATGCGGCCCTTCTTGTTGCGGCGCAGCTTCTTGCGCTCCCGCTTCATGACGGTGCGCTCGACCTCTATGTCCCGAGCGGGTCCCTGGTACAGCTTGATCTCGTCGCCCGCAGGGACGAAGGAGAGGACATCCTCACCGAGGAAGGCGACGCTGCCCATCGCATCCTTCTTGAACTGGCGCACTCGGCCGGGCAGCAGCATGCCCTGGTCGAGGCCGTGCTCCGCGTCGTTGTGGAAGACGTAGTGCATCGCGACGGCCTCGCCGTGCTCGCGCGGGTCCGACGTGTACGTCTTCGTGACGGGGATGCGCTCGGCGGTGAATAGCGTGATCTTCTTGCTCTCGCCGCTCTGGAGGAACTGCCGGAACGGCTTGCCGACGGGCAACTCGAACTCGGCGTCGTGGTAGTCCTCGACGGCGCCGTTCGTGATCGTCACGTTGGCGTCGAGGGTGAGGAACTGCTCGTCCACGTCCGCGACGGCGATGTAGTCGGACTGCCACGAGAGGCCGCCGGTGAGATAGGTGATCCTGAACGGGATCTCGTTCGGGTCGCGGCTCTCGACATCCAGCACGAGCGTGTTGTTCGCGTTGGGCGGCACGGCGACCGACAAGATGGAGATGGAGTCCTGCTTCTCCAGCGGGATGAGCTGCACGGTGTTGAAGTCGATGGCCATGTTGGGCCATGAGAACTCTATGCGGTTGGCGCCCTGCTTGACGGTGATGTCGCGCCGCTCCTGGACGAGGGCGTTGTTGTTCCGGTCGATCTTGATCCGTATGTCCTGCCGCGCGGGGATCGTCACAAGCCCTATCCGCGCCTGCGACGACAGCGTCAGGGCGGATAGCACGGTCGCGGTAAGCAGTAGTCTTCGCATGGCTCGCGCCTCCTATCGCCCGAGGTGTCGGACACGGTAGGTGATGGTCTTCGTCTCGCCGGGGCCGATGTCCAGGGTGTACTGGATGGTGTTCGCGTCCTTTGGCTCGAACTCCTCGGTGGAGTTGAGCATTTCCCACTGGCCGTTGATGCGCTCTGGGATTTCGAGTCGCACGCTTTCGGGTCGGAAGTTGCGCGCCTCGATGCGCATCTCCTCCTCGGTGTCGAAGTGCGACACGTCGCCATCGTCGTTGTACGCGAGGTTCATGCGGGCGAAGTCCATCTGGCTTCGCTCCACCTCGACGGCCAGCTCGGGGCCGAGGTCTAGCTTGATCTCCTTGCTCACGGGGCTGAACTCTATGCTGTTCTGCCCGATGAAGGAGACCTGGCCGGCGTCGTCGACCATGAAGACGCGCACCTCGCCAGCAGGCAACGGCTCCACGCCGAGAGCGTGGTCGGGGTCATTCGTGAAGGTGTACAGGCGACGGACGACGTTCTGGCCAGGTTCGTAGCGATAGACCACCTCGACAGGCACGTCCGGCGTGTCGAAGGCGGTGACCTTCTTCGTCCATCCGCTGTCGACGGTATTCTCGCCAGCGATCGTGTACATGTAGTACTCGGCGAGCGACTGCCCGGCGCCCACACGATCGCCCAGGACCTGTGCGTCCGCGGCGTAGCCTGCATAGCGGCGGGCTCCCTTGGCCGCGCGACGACCGCCCTCCTGTCGAAGCATCTCCCGGAGCTGCGGCGCCGGGACGAGGTGGATGTCGCCGACGACGAGTCTCGCGGTGGCTCCCTCGTAATCCTCGCCACTGCTGTTGCCGACGGTGAAGGCTCCCTGTAGCCGGAGTTGGGTCTCCCGGCCGTTCACGTACGCCATGTAGTCGGCGCGCCAGGTGAGGCCCTGGATGAAATAGGACACCTCGACCACGTGGGCGCCGGCCGTGGTCGACTCGACACGCCAGAGGATCGCGTTCTCCAGGTTCTTGGGGTAGATCGCCTCCAGCACCTGGACGTTCGCCGGATCGCTAACCGACTTGAGCTGGGCGCTTGTCGGGTCGATGCGCGTTCCCGCCCAACTGAACTGGATGAGGTTCGAACCTTCACGCAGCGTGATGTTGCGCTGCTCCTTGGCGAACGTGAGATCCTCGCTGCGGTAGATGGTGAGTTCCACCGTGTCGCGGCCGGGCACGGTGACCAACTGGACCTGCGCCGTGCCGGATCGCGCGATCAGAAACGTCCCGACGCCGACGGCCGCGACCGCGAGAGTCGCAGTGGCCGCGAGCCAGGTCCTGAATCGGGGGTGCATGCTGTTCTCCTGGCGGGTGCGCGCTTCTTATACATAACACGCGGCATGCCGCCTCACAAGCCCGCCCGACACAGGACGCGCTCTACAGATGATGGCATCGGCCAGCTGCCCTCCGAACGGCTGTCATTCTGAGCGAGGCGAGGAATCTCTTGCCGCGCTTCACACGGGGGATTCCTCGTCGCGATGCTCGTCGGAATGGCAGAGCGCGGCGGACGATAGCGTCCAATCCCATCACGCGTTGAGAACACCGGGCACAGCGCTGTCTCATAGCTGGGCAACTGAATGTTGGCCATCCGCGTCGTCTGGCGAAGGCGCGCCCGCCGACGCGGGAAGGGTGTGATGCTCCTCGCGCCCTGCGACCGCCTCGGCCGCTTCGTGCGCTGCCGTCTCCGGCGGGGTGCGCCAGTATGGTCTCTTCGGTCTCCGCCTCCCGATAGGCGGGGCAGTCCCGGACGATTCCCTGCAGTGCGCCAATGCGGCGGCCTTGTGCCCCGACGGACAGGCGCGAGTAGCCCACGAGGTCCATGGACAGGACGCGCGCGCTTTCCACGCGCGGGGACTGGCCGTCCCTATCCGGCATCACGCGCACCAAGGGTTGGCTCGGCGGCGCGCCGGGCCTCCGGGAGCGTCAGCGAGCGTCCGGCGTTCCACGCAGCCGCAAAGGCGTCCACTGACAGCGCAGCCTCGACGCGTTCGCGCGTTTCCTGCGCCAGGCTGGCCTCAAAGAGCCAGAAGGCAGATCGATCGCCCCAATAGACCGGTCGTTCAGGTTGCGCGTCGCGCCACGCGGCCGCGGAGGCGAGCAGACGCGCGGCGGTTACGTAGTCGCCAGCATGTTCCGCTAGCCTCCCGTACGCCTCTACGCAGCGCGCTTGTGCTTCGTCGCTTTCGTTGTCGAACACGGCGTCGACGGTCATGGCAAGTTGCCTGCTCGCCTCAGACATGTTCCCCTGCGCGCACAGGACGTCGAACAGACCCAGACGCGCGCGCAACACGTTGGCCCTCTCGGCTCCTTCCACCGCCTGCGCAGCGTGGTAGTGATCAGCGGCCGTGGCGTGCTGGCCTGAGGCCGCCGCTGCCTTTCCGCTGTATTCCAGGGCCCATCCGACCGCTTTCTGGCGGCCGAGTCGACGGGCGAGCGGGACGTATGCCTGGGCGTGGGAGTACGCGGAGACGTAATCGCCCTCTGCGATAGCGATGCGCGCGCGGTGAAAGAGGTTCCACGCCTGCTGGTCCTGACTCTTGACATGCACGTGCAGTTCCCACGCCTTATCGAGGAACTCCTGTGCTTCGGCGTAGCGCTGCTGATCTACGCGGATGACGCCCTTCAGCAGAATGCACATCGCCTGCCCGCCCAGAACGCCGACCCTGGCGCACTCATCCAAGGCCTCCTCGGCCAACTCCCAAGCTTGTTCGATGGCGCCAGTGTGATGGGTGACCCACGCGCGGACGTGCATCAGATGGGCGACATCGGCCGCGGCGCCCTTTCGACGGGCTGCACGTAGCGCGCTCTCGAAGTGCCGCGTCGCGACAGCATACTCCCGGCGCTTAAGGGCAACGGCTCCCAACGCCGCCACACCGAGGGCTACTCCCCACGCGTGGCCCGCCTCCTTCGACAAGCTGACGGCCGCTTCGGCGTCCTCTTGCGCCTGGGTAAGATGCATCGTGTGTGTGTAGATGACAGCCCGATCCGCTCGCACTAGCGCGACGTGCTCGCTATTGGAGTCCTCAGCGACATCCAGCGCTCGCGTCCTCCACGCCTGCGCCTCCGTGTGGTGGCCTCTGCTGTCCCAGAAGTGCCGCAGATGGTGGGCCAAGGCACAGGTGACCCCGACGTCGCCGTCGCTGTCCAACAGCCACAGAAGCGCCTGGCGGATGTTGTCGTGGTCCTCCTCCATCCGGTCCACGGTCTCGACCTCGCGGGGGCCCCGGCAGTCGTCGACCAGCTCGGCGACCCATGCGGCGAAGTACTCGGCGTGGCAGCGACGCGCGTCGTGCGCTTGACCAGTCTCAAGCGCGCGGTCCAGACCATACTCCCTTAGCGTTTCCAGCATCCTGTACCGTTGCCCGCTCGCGCTCTCCTCGACGACGACGAGCGACTTGTCGACGAGCTGCATCAACAGGTCGAGTACGTCCCATGCATCGACATCGTCGAACGCCCCCACGGCTTCCGCCGCCTCCGCCGTGAAGCCCCCCATGAAGACCGCGAGCCGGCAGAACAAGGCCTGCTGGTCCTCGTCCAAGAGGCGGACGCTCCAGTCCACGAGGGCGGCTAACGTCTGCTGACGCCTGGGGGACGCGCGCCCGCCACCCGTCAGCAAGCGGAAGCGTTCGTCAAGGCGGTCGTGGATCTGCTCGATGGACATCGCGCGGACCCGCGCCGCGGCGAGTTCCAGGGCGAGCGGAATCCCATCGACACGCCGACAGATCGCCGCCACGACCGGCGCGTTGTCCTTAGTCAGCGCGAACTCCGGCCGTACCGCCTGCGCACGCTCCACGAAGAGACGCACCGCCTCGTAGCTCTCGATGGTGGCCGCGTCGTGGGCTTGCTCCGGCGCCGGGGCCGACAGCGACCGCACTCGCCAGGTGGTCTCGCCGTTGACTCCGAGTAGTTCCCGGCTGGTCGCGAGGATGCGTGGCCCACGGGATCCCTGGAGCAGATCGCGCGCGAATCCCGCGGCGCCCTCAATCAGATGCTCGCAGTTGTCCAGAACTATCAGCGCCTGCTGCCCGTCGAGGTAGCGAACTATCGTCGTAAGCAGTAGCTGTTCCGGCGAGCCCTGCACGTCCAGGACGGCCGCCACGGCGATGGGTATCAGGTCGGGGTCGGACACGGCCGCCAGTTCGACGAACCATACTCCGTCCGGGAAGTCCGCCAGCATCTCCTCGCCGACGCGCATCGACAGGCGCGTCTTGCCCGCGCCACCCGTGCCCGTAAGGGTGAGAAGGCGTGTGGAGAGGAGTCGGCCCTTGACCTCTTGGATCTCATCCTCGCGGCCGATCAGGCTGGTGAGCGCCGACGGGAGGTTGTGTCTGCCGGAGTCGGTCGCGCCGTCGCGGGATGTATCACCCACCTTGCCGGGGCTTTCTGGGTTGCCCAGGTCGCCATCGGTGAGGTTGTAGAGCCGAATCCTTACTCCGTGCTTGACCTCCGCCTCGCCTATGTCGTGTAAGCGGCGCTCCCAGATTTCGGAGCCGGCGAGCGCGTCCGCGGAGGCGTACGATAGAAGGATGTGCCCTGCGGCGCCACAGTCCATCACCCGTTGCGCCAGGTTGATGCCGGGCCCGCGGACGTTGGCACTGTGGTTGATGTCCTCAGCGCGGTGGACCGGGCCGGAGTGGATGCCCATCCGCAACGGCAAGTCGTCACGCGCGTCGACGGCCCCGGCCACTTCGAGTGCGCATCGCGCCGGCGACGACGGATCGCGGAAGAACGCCAGCGCCATGCCGTCCCCGGCCGGATGGGCCAGCACGGTCTCTTCGGTCTCCGCCTCCCGATAGGCGGGGCTGTCCCGGACGATGTCCTGCAACGCGCCGATCCGTCGGCCCTGTTCCTCGACGGAGAGACGCGAATAACCTACCAGGTCCATGAAGAGGACATGGGCCATCTCGAGGCGCGTAGACTGACCGTCCTTATCCGGCATCCGACACCCCAGGCGCGGCGGGATCAAGCGCGCCCATTTTCACGCCGAAGTGGGATGACGGCAAGGGAGTCTCGCGGAGGACCGGCTCAGGGACGGCGTTTGCGTTGCGCATCGCGGCTTCACCGTATAGGGCGTGGGTAGGCCGTCTGGGGCACAAGTGACGTGGGTTCGGCGGCTCGTGGGCTCCGCCGGGTACTCCGCTGCAGCGCCTCAGAACCCACAGGATGTCCGCGGGGCGATCCGCTTGACTGACCGGGCGCCGCGTGTGACAGTTGCTGTTGGCAGTACGGGCGCCGGCCCGAGCGGGTCGGTTTGGACGCGAGGGCGTCTTAGCGTGCGAGCGAAGGTCCCCGCCTGCCTTCCTCTGGGCAGATCGTGCGGTGGATAGGCGGGCCATGCGAACCGTCCGCGAGTGTGTGCGCCATGATGGTCCTGATCGAGCGACCCCTATCTCCTCGCCTCGGCGCCGCCCGACGCCACCACGGCCCATGTAGACAGGGAGACCATGCCGACCGGCGCCCAATCCTCCTACCGTAAGGTCCATGCCCCGTGGGCATTCAGCTTGATGGTCTACGTGGGGATCGGTGTGCACGCCTGGGGGCAGGCCGGCGCCATGGACCCCTCGCTCGACGATCTCCTGAACATCCCGGTTAGCGCGGCCTCGAAGTACGACCAGACGATCGCGGAGGCGCCCGCCTCCATCACCATCGTCACTTCGGAAGACATTGAGCGATATGGGTATGCAACGCTGGCCGAAGTTCTGGAAAGCCTGCCCGGTTTCCACATCACGTATGACCGCAACTACCACGGCATTGGCGTGCACGGGTTTGGACGCCCCACCGACTTCAACAACCGAATTCTCCTGCTGCTGAACGGGCAGCCGCTCAACGGCAACGTGTATGGTCAGGCCCGGTTTGGCACGTCGTTCCCCATCGACATGGACGCCATCGAACGCATCGAAGTGGTTCGAGGGCCGGCGTCATCTCTGTATGGGGCCAATGCGATGTTCGCGGTCCTGAACCTCGTGACGAAGACCGACCCCGGCTCTCCACCGTTGCGGCTGGCGGGTCGCATCGGCAGCGCCGGCACATACGAGGGACGTGGCAGCATCGCCGGCCGCTCCGTAGACGGCGGGTTTTCCGTCGCCGCAAGGTGGGCCGACATCGCCGGACGCGACGTGCTGCCCGGCAACGCCGACGCCACCGCCGAGGCCGCCGAAGAGATGGACTGGGACCGGCATGGTGGACTGCTGGCGACTGGCGACATCGGTGGCTTGCACGTCCAGGGCTGGTTCAGCACTCGACGCAAGGGCATCCCTACCGCCCCGTACGGCTCGACGTTCGGCGATGACCGAGCGAGCACGCTAGACGAGCAGTTGGTCCTGTCCACAGCCTACGCGGCCGACCCACACCGCTCCTTGCACGTAGAGTGGCGCGCGCACTTGAACCGGTACTACTACAAGGGTCAGTTCCCCGGCGCCGTGCAGCGGATGGCGATCGATACCGCGGAAGGGGAGCAACTCGGCACTGAGGTCCGAGCGAGGTGGGATCCGCGTGTCGACAATCGGCTTACCGGGGGCGTCGAGTACCGCACCGATCTGCAGGCCCGGTACGCCGCCGGCCTGGCTCCAGAGCTGTTGGTGTTCGATGGGGAGTTCCCAACGGACTTGGTCTCCGGGTACGTCGAGGACACGCACCAGGTGCTTGATAACCTCGCCATCACGCTCGGCATCCGGCACGACAGTTACTCGGTGGAGGCGAGTTCTACGACCACGCCGCGTGGCGCGGTTGTGTACCACCCTTCCCAGTCTTCGACTGTGAAAGTGGTCTACGGCGAGGCGTTCCGGGTCCCCACGCTCATTGAACGCCATGTGGAATTTCCGGGCGCGTTGCGCTCCAATGCAGCCCTTCGGCCTGAGAAGATACGCGCGCTCGACGCCATCGCGGAGCACAGACTGTCCCGGAGTGTCTTGGGCTCCGTAGGATACTTCCGCTATGACCTTTTCGACTTCATTGACATCATCAGAGATCCGACCACAGGCGTGGCGCACTTCGACAACGTGCTGGAAATGGAAGTGCAGGGCATACAGGCGGAACTGACCGCGCGGATGCAGGGCGGGCTGCATGGCCGTCTGAGCTACGCGTACCAGCGCGCCGTCGACGAGGCAGCAGGCGACGAACGCCTGCCCAATTCGCCGATGCACCAGGCGAAGGTCGGGCTTAATGCCAGGCTACACGACCGTGTGACGGCTGCCGCCGACGTACTCTATGAGACGGGTCGCCGCACCATCCAAGGTCGCGATACCGAGCCATATCTACTGACGCACTTCACCCTGACGGCCCGACCGGGGGCTGTCAGGGCGAGGCTGAGAATCCGTAACCTTCTGAATGAGCAGTACGCCCATCCGGGCGGGTTGCCGCACACCGCCCCGATAGACCAGGACGGGCGGCGCGTGGACGTGGAGGTGGGGTACGAATTCTAGGCGGCGCCCAGTGTCTGAGTCCTACGCCTTGCGGAGACGATGCGTAGAACTGCCATGCGGCGGATAGCGCTTGCCAGGCGTTCCAGCCTGATGATGCTTGCCTTCGTGGCGACATTTCTGTACGTGCGTCCGGCCGTGAGCCAGGACGCGATGCCGGTCCCCGTAGAGCGGCAGTTCCTTCTGCTGCTCAAGGTCGTTACGTTCGACCGAAGTCTCCCGGCTCGCCTCGAGTCCGACGATGAACTCGTGATCGGGGTCGTGTACCAGCGCAAACACCGCGTCTCGCTGCGCACGCGGGACGAACTACAGCGTGCCGCGCGCGTGTCCACCATCGGAGACATCGACGGGACACCGATACGGATCGTTGACATCGAGACTGAGGATGGAGCTGGCTTGGAGGAAGCGATCCAGAAGAGCCGAGCAGACATACTCTACGTGGCTCCGCTTCGGCTGGTCGAGCCGTCAGCGATTGCCGCGATCACGCGGGACCTGCGGGTAATGACGTACACGGGTATACCTGAGTACGTGAACGAAGGAATCGCAGTCGGGATAGGTCTGCGGAACAGTAGACCGCGTATCCTCGTGAACCTCCCAGCCTGCGAGGAAGAGGGCGTGGACTTCAGTTCACGGTTCCTCCAACTGGCGGAGGTCACACGCTGACCGCCCACCGAAAGCGCAGCGCGCGGCCCCAGTCGACGTGTCCCCTGTGGCCTTCGCGCGTGCCGGACTGACGGTCCAGCCGCCGCGCTAGATTTGCCTGGCGGCGGCGCGCATGTTCTGATGGACCTCGTCCGTGCGCTGGGTCGTGGACCCGCGGAACTCCGACGCGAGGCGGTTCATCTCCCGAGTGAGTTCCTCGAACTCCGGGGTGCACTTCCGACCCACCTCCTCGAAGCCTTCCGTCAGCCGGCCGAACGCGGCGACCATTTCCTCGCGGGCCCGCACGAGGGTTTGAACTCCCTCGTGGCGCGAGACGCCGTCACGCGTCATATGCCGCACATTGATGAGCGCGTCACGACAGTCGGCCACGTCGAGACGGAAGCGGTTCGCCGTGAGGCGCCACACGCGGAGCCGCTCGTCGGCGTCCATTGATTCCTGCTTCGGCCGCAGTTTCTCCGTCAAGCGGCCGGCGTTCTTGAGCATCTCGTCCCCATCACGCGAGTTGGTAGATTCCTATTGGAGCCTCGGAGCCCTTCACGATGGCGCCGCCGAGATCCTTGACGTTCGGGACATCGTCCCGAACGTGCTCGTACACCGCCGAGCTTATGAGGAACTGCGAGTCGAATTCCTTGTTCAGGGCCTCCACGCGCGCCGCGATGTTCACCACCTCGCCGATGACGGTGTACTCGCGCCGTTGCGGGGTCCCTATGTTGCCCGTTACCACCTCGCCCGCGTGGAGGCCGATGCCGATACGCGTAGGTGGATACTCTCCGGCCTCGTTCACACGCTCCACCGCGCGAAGCAACTCATAGCCTGCTTCGACCGCGCGATGGCGCGCGTCGGGATTCGCCAACGGCGCCCCGAAGACGGCCATGAACCCATCTCCGAGGTACTTGTTGATGAATCCGCCTCTGGTCGGGATCAAGTCGTCCATCATCCCGAACACGGCGTTGAGATAATCCATGATGTACTGCGGCGATTTCCCATCTGAGAACGTGGAGAACCCACGTATATCCCAGAACAGCACGCATACGTCGCGCGCCTCGCCTCGGTGCTCCGCGCCCTGCTGAAGCAACGCCTCCGCGACCGCCGGTGACACGTGCTCGCCGAACTTGCCGAGGACCCGGGTCTGCTCCTCAATGGCCTCGAGCGATGTGCAAACCGCCATCTTGATCTGTATCGTCAAGTAGCCGGTCGCGATGCCTCCGCCCAGGAGGAACGCGGCCTTGACCAGATGATTCCACACCAGGCCGCTCGCGGACACGTGGAAGTACGTGTCGGGCGAGTAGAGAACGGCCTGATCCATGTGGAACAGAGCGACGATCAGATACTCTGTGGTCGCCACCAAACCCGTGAAGATCGACAGCTTGGGGTCCAACCGCAGGGCCGAGAGCGTGATGAACACAAAGTAGATGAAAGTGGCAGGCGCGAACAAGGAGTAAATGGGGTGCAGCAGCGTCGCGTCGATGAGCAGCGCCACCGTCGGCATCGTGATCTCGACCAGCGCGTTGACGTACAGCGCCGCCGGGTGCAGCCGCCGGTCGCGCTCAATGGCGCGCAGGATCAGCCCGCGGATGAGCAGTTCGTGGGCGAGGAACAGCACCAGCACGACGACCCAGTAACGCGCCGATGTCGCGAGAAAACTGTTCGAAAGCGACTCCGGGCGTACGAGCGCATACACGGTGAACAACAGACCCACGCCCAGCGCCGCGGCAAGGAACGTCACGCGGCGAAGCTCGCTGCGCATCATCGCCTTGCCGAACTGCTCGTTGAAGCGCGCCATCTTCTCGGCGTCGCCATGCTGCGCGCGGGGCCAAAGGCGCATTGGGAGTCCTCGGCGTGTCGCTTTCACGATGCCGCTAGAGGGATGTCATCAGTCGTCGCGCGCCGTCCATCAGCATCTCGCCCGCTTCCGGGACAAGCTTGCTGCTCCGCGCGAACCACGTCTCGTAGCTGCCTTCCTCGAAGGCCCGGAGCGTAGGCACGTAGCCGATGTAGTCGTTGGCCAGCTCGATCTTGAAGAGCGTCGAGAACGGCGACCCCTCGGCTAGGTCGACGGCGAACTGCGCGAACATCTCGCCGGGCATCGCCACGAAGGCCACATCGTCCAGGGCGATGACCTGCGTCTCCGTGTCCACCGCCTCGGGATCTTCGTCGAGCAAGAGCAATTCACGGGCGTAGACGTCGTCGCGCGAGTAGCCGTCGGCGGGGTCATGGGGCGACCTGTCACCGAGAGTCTTCCGCGCCTCAGCGCGCATCTCGTCCGTGATCGGGCGCAACGGGATGCTCAGCGTCTCCCGCGCCACCCGCAGCTTGCCGTCCTCGGAGTAGTCCATCTGCTCGACGAGGGCCAGGACGTTCATCGCGAGGAGGCGCGCGACGTGCTCGGCGTGCTCCCACGGACCCGTCCGCGTCGGGCGGCGCGTCACGTCGACGTTGTTGATGTCGCCGCAGAAGCCGTTCGCGAGGGCGACCACCGGATCGCCGCCGAGCCACTTCGCGACCTCCCGACCGAACATTCCGAAGTAGTCGGCAGAGGCCACGTCTCCCGGAGACCCCCCGACGTAATGCAGCGCGAAGTTCGCCAGCAGGGCGATAGTCGCGCCTGTCTCGACGTTCACGACGTGGAGCACGGGCACGTCCGGGTCGATCGGCCCGACGCACTCGATGGCATCCGCGTTGTTGAAGCCCGGGTTCATCTGGACGCTGCCGTCGCGCATGCGGAAGCGTCGATTGAACGACAACCGCTCCTCATGGCCGAGGGCGGCGCCCCACTTCGCGGGCTGTAGCCTCGCCACGGCACGGACGATGCTGTCCGCGATCTTCGCCGGCAGCGCGTCCATGTACTCGTCGGCGCGCGGTGTTCCCAGCAGTCCCGCAGGAGACGCCGCCGTGTGCGTGTGCGTGGCGGCGATGAGGATGTTCTCGGCGGGAATCCCGCACGCCGAGGCGGCGAGAGCGCGCGCCTCCGCGACTGTGTCCCCCGGCACGGCGATGATGTCGCAGACGACGAGCGCCACGCGCGTCTCGCCGTCGTCGAGGACGATCGCCTTGGAGTGGAGTTCGTCTCGCACATCCACCATCTTGCGGTCGTGAAAGTACCCGGCGAGGGATGTCCCGACGAGCGGAGTGATGTTCGTCTGGGCGGCTCCGGCTCTCATCGATCGTCCTCCTGCTGTGACCCCTGCGTCAGCGCGTCGTCGATCTCCGCCAGAACGTCGGCGTCGCCCTCACCCGTTCGCGCTCGTCGTAGCGCCTCCTCGGCTCCCTTCCCGCCAATGCGACCTAACGCCCACGCCGCGTGTCGGCGGACGAGCGGCTCAGCGTCCGCCATGCCCGCCTCTAGCGCGGGGACGGCGTCAGGATCGCACGTGTTCCCGAGGGAGACAGCCACGTTCCGCAAGAGTCCACGCCGCTTGGACCGCTTCAGCGGGCTGCCTCGGAAGCGCTCGCGGAACGCCTCGTCGGACATCGCCATGAGCGGCGCCAACTCCGGGGCGACCAAGCCCTCGCGGGGCTGGTATTCCGGGTCGTCGGTGAGGGGAGCCTTGCGGTTCCAGGGACACACTTCCTGGCAGATGTCGCAGCCGAAGATGTTGTCGCCAGCGAGTTCCCGGTATCCCGCGGGCATCTCGCCTTTGCGCTCGATTGTTAGGTACGAGAGGCACTTCCTGGCGTCGAGCTTGTACGGCTCTGGGAAGGCGTCCGTCGGGCAGGCGTCGAGGCATTTCGTGCATGAGCCGCAGTGATCCGTGACCGGCTCGTCAGCGACGAGGCCGAGCGTCGTGATGATCTCGCCGAGGAAGAAGTACGAGCCGAGTTCACGACTCATGAGCATCGTGTTCTTGCCGATCCACCCGAGTCCAGCGAGCATGGCGACCTCGCGTTCGAGCACGGGCCCGGAGTCGACGTAGACGCGTGAGTCGAACGGCGCGGCGGAACGCTCCTCCAGCCACGCCCGCAGCTCGTTCAACTGCTCCTTCATGACGTCGTGGTAGTCGTCGCCCCAGGCGTATCGCGCGATGACGCCGCGTTCCCGGTCGTCCCGCAGATCGTCGGGTATGTCCTGAGTTCGGTAGAGCTTCGCGACTGACACGATCGACCGCGCGCCGGGGACGACCTTGTCGGCGTCGAGCCGCTTCTCTTCGGAGCGCGGGATGTATGCCATCGTGCCGTGCATCCCACGTCCCAGCCAGGCTCGGAACGCGTCGGCGTGCGGGTAGGGCTGCACACGGGCGATGCCGACGGCGTCGAAGCCGATGGCTCGCGCCTCGCGCTTGAGTTGGTCGGTCAGCGCCTCGGTGGCGGGCATTACACGGGATCCCTGGCCATTGCGGGTTTCTCCCGCAGAGGTAAGGTACGGCATCGGCCGGACGCCGTGCAACGAGTCGGTGAGGCAGGAGTGCGGTCCCAGACAGTTCGTCGGCGAACACGACAGGGCATAGGAGGTGTGAGGCGACCCGGGGACCCCATCTCCATCTTCCCCTGCAAGGGGAAGACGTTCGCGCGTCCGCCTCGCGACGGGGCATGGGCCGCGCCCTGAGCCACCGACTACCTATGCCCACACCCGTGAGATAGGAAGCCGACCGGCCATACGTCAACGAGCCCAGGATCGACCTCTAGCGCCTGGGTCACCCAACACGGCCCGATAGCGCTACTCGCCGCCGTCGACCCGGGTGTCCTCCTCGACCGGAAACCACTCTTCGGCGAGTCGCACGTCGCGGTCGTTATGACGCGCGTACCCTTGTGCAAGGCGTTCTCGCAGCCTGTCGCGTCCGACGCGGTCGATGTAGAAGCGCACCGCCTCGTCTATCACGCGGCTGCGATCTTCCTTCCTACACACCCGATCCAACAGGTCGAGGGTATCTTCTGGCAGCGTAATGCTGATTCGGCGTGTCATGCTCACGTCCCACATCCGCGGTCTACAGTGCGTCTGCTAGTTCGCTTGCGTGCGGACATCGGCTGGCACTGGACGCGATCTTACCGGCGGCGGGTCGTCATGGCGACGGCGTGGGCGCGGCCCTGCTTGAGCTTCTTGTAGTGGCCGAAGGTGTCTCGGAACGCCTTCTTCATGTAGTCGCGCAGGCCGGTGATCGTCACGACGTAGAAGCGCCCGCCTTGGACGAGGTGTTCGTGCGCCTCCGCAGTGATGATGTCGAGCAGTTCCTTGCCGGTGTTCGACGGCAGGTTCGCCGCAATCACGTCGAAACGGGCATCCTCCGGGAGCTGTGCCAGACCGTTCGACAGCATCGTCTCGCAGTTCGTGATCCCGTTGGCCTCGGTGTTCTTGCGGGCGTAATCGACCGCGACGAAGTCCTTGTCCACCATCGTGACCTTGCCCGTGCCCGACAGCCGAGCCATGACCAGGCCGATCGGACCGTACCCACAACCGATGTCCAGACAGTTCTCGCCCGGGTTCACCTCAATGCGCTCCAGCAACAGGCGCGTGCCCGTGTCGATGCCACGGTGGCTGAAAATACCCCAGGTAGTATTGAAGACGTACTCGGAGTCCCGTAACTCCGCACGGATCACCTGGTCACGCTTGAGTCGGTCGAGGTCCACACTCGCTCCCTTTGCCGATGAACTGTTGGGGCGCCTATAATAGGCGGCGCCCTCGGACCCTACAATCGCGCGCCGCCCACCCGTCGAGGATACCACGTGGAAGTCACCGTTCGTTTCTTCGCCGGGTGCCGTGAAGCCGTGAAACAGCACGAGGCCACGCTCAGCCTGCCCGATGGCGGGACGTTGGGCGACCTACAGGCGGCGCTCGCCGAGGCGTATCCCGCGATCGCGCACTATGTCGAACGCGTGCGGTACTCGGTGAACTGGGAATACGCCGCGGCCGACGCGACTCTCGGCGACGGCGACGAGATCGCGATGATCCCACCCGTCGCGGGCGGCAGCGACAGATCGAGCGCGTGGGTGACCGAGGATGTCGTCTCCGAAGAGGATGTGCGGCCGCTTGTGGAGACGTCAGCTTCCGGCGCGGTCGTGATCTTCCTGGGCGTCGTGCGAAACCACGCCGAGGGGAAGGCCGTCGAGGCGCTTACGTACGAGGCGTACCCGCCCATGGCGGAGAAGAAGATGCTGGAGGTCGCCGAGGAAGCGCACGGCCGCTGGCCACTGCACCGGGTCGCCGTCGCGCACCGAATCGGGCATCTCGGCATCGGGGACGCGAGCATCGCCATTGGCGTGTCGTCGGCGCACCGCAAGGAAGCGTTCGCGGCGTGCGAATACGTGATGGACCGGATCAAGGAAGACGTGCCGATCTGGAAGAAGGAACACTGGGCGGACGGCCCCGCGCATTGGGTCGGTGACGACGCGGAAGCGGAGTAGCGGAAAGGGAGACGCACATGCCGATCATCCACTGGCAGGATGCCGCGACGCGGCCTCGCGGGGACGACCCCGACGGGTTCGCCAAGCAGTTCGTGAACCGCGACATGGGCGCGACGAAGCTGCAAATGCACGTGTCGTCGATCAGTCCTGGCAAGCGCGCGCACCCGCCGCACAAGCACGTCGAGGAAGAGATCATCTACGTGCTGTCGGGCTCCGGCACGATGCAGATCGACGAGGAGTTCACGCAGGTAGGCAAGGACTCAGCCACGTTCCTGCCGTCGTGGGTCTTCCACGGCATCGAGAACACCGGCGATGAGATGCTCACGTACATGGTCATCCTGGAGCCGAAACGGGACGACTAGGATTCCGGCTGACTCCCCGCGGCTGCGGCCAGGTCTTTCCATTCCCTCCGGCAGGGCACGACGTCGTGGCTCCCGACGGACCACTCACCAACGTTCGTAGCGCACCAGATCCGACAGCGGCTTGCGCGCCTTAGTCCGCGGGTCGGCGTCCGGGTAGCCCAGCGTCGTGAAGACTACCGGCTCGACTTCGTCGGGCAGGCCCAGGATCTCGCGCGCGGCGGCCGGGTCGAACGCCCCGATCCAGCACGTGCCGAGCCCGAGTTCCGTCGCGCGCAGTATCAGGTGATCGACGACGATGCCCACGTCGACGTCCGTGTAGTCCTTGGTTTCGCGGGCCGGGTCCATCGGATACCGGCAGGCGGCGATCACCAACGGGGGCTGCGTGAACCACGGCTCGTGATAGATGCGCCTCAGTTCGTCCTCGCGGCCTTCGGTGCGGATGACGATCAGTTGGAGGCGCTGCCGGTTGGCGGCGGTGGGCGCCAGGCGGGCGGCCTCCAGGACCTGCTGGAGTTTGTCGTCCTCCACAGGGTCTGGCTTGTAGCCTCGGACGCTGTAGCGCTTCTCGATGAGTTCGGAAAATTCCATTGATCGCCTTCCATTGCGGCGTGCGCTAGCTGCGTGGATAGGTGGCCCGGCGCAGGGCAGCACGCGGCGGCGCGCCGGGCGCGCACATAGGCTGGCAGGCGCTGGAGCGCCTCGCCACACAAGAGATAGCACGCCCGTCGCCAGCGGCCGGCATCGTCGTTGCAGCCGCTGGGAGAGCCTTCGGGGCCGTTCGAGGCGAGGCATCGCCCCAATCACCCATCGCAGGGACATTGGGGAGCGGGGCGCCGCGTCAGGGGATCGTGGAGCGAACTCGACGCTGCATCAGCCCTCGTCGAGCACCCGGTAACGGAGATCGCGGTATTGAGTCTTCGCGTGCCAGATGCTGAGCGCGACGCGACCGCGCGACCATGTGTCGTCGGTCAGTTGGTTGACGAGTTCCCCGTCGATGTAGGTGGTGATGGAATGGTCGCGCGCCGCGATCTGGATGTCGTACTCGCGATCGCGGCTAAATGCGTAGTTCACCGTGCTGAGCTTGGTGAGTTGCATCCTGCCTTCGTCGTTGCGGACGAGCTTGTAGATCGCGGCGACCTGCCATCCCAGCATCAGGTCGAATGTGTACCAGCCGTCGCCACCTTCGTCTATGCGGAACATGATCGCCGCGTTGCCGCCCGCCTGAGGCGTGACGCGCGCCGACACCTCTACATTGCGCCACGACGGCTCCCCGAAAGCCACCGCCGTACTGCCGGATCGGTTATCCCCGACGAGACCGTCTTCGCCGACAATCGTCCATCCTGCCGGCGCCTCGGCGACCGGCTCGAACGCTCCGTCGGCCGCGCGTTGGCTCCATCCGGCCCACGAGCCGTCGAACATGGGTTTCCAGGGCATCCTGCCCACGTTACCCGCGATTACCGCGCGAGACTCCTTAGGCGGCTGCGTGTCGGCCTCGTCATGCGCGAGAGCGGCCGACGGCGCCGCGCACAGCAGGACCACGCCTAGTGACACAGTTCGCAACCAGAACATAGCTGCCCTCCTCCATCCGGCCGTAGTTCGGCGACCGATGCCGCGCGGCCATCCCAACGCGATGGCCGCGCGACGCCTTGCATGCCATACGGTCGGCGGTGTTGGCAGTTTCCGACGACCGGCGACGCGCTGGCGTCGTCATGCGTGGTCCAGCACGCGGTAGCGCATGTCTCGGTAGAGCGACTTCGAGTGCCAGACGTTGAGCGCGACGCGTCCATGAGTGTATGTGTCGCCCGTGACCTGGTTGACAAGCGCGCCGTCGATGTAGGTGGTGATGGACTGCCCGAGCGTCGCGATGTTAACCGCGTATTCGCGTTGGCGCTCAGTGGGTAGTTCATGGCGCTCAGCGTCGCCAGATCCACGGAGCCGTCGTCACCTCGGGTGACTCGGTGGACCGCTACGACCTGCCATCCCAGCATCAGATCGACCATGAACCAGCCCTTCCCGCAGTCGCCCAACCGCATGAAGAACTGCACGGTTTCCGCCGGCGAGCGCGTTGACGATTGCGGACATCTCGACATTGCGCCAGGTCGTTTAGCCGAAGGCCAGTGTGGCTCCTTCATCCCGTTCCTCCCCGACGAGGCCGGCCGCGCCGACGACCTTCCACTCGTCCGGCACGCCCACGACCGGCCGCGATCCGCCTCCACCTCCATCCATCCAGCGACCCCTCAAACATCGGCTTCCACGGCATCTCGCCCTGCATTCCCGCGACGACCTTGCGAAACTCTTGGGGCGCGTGCGTCTCGGCTCCGTTTCTCATCCTGGTCAGTTCCCTTCGGAGAGTGTCTCGCTCGATGGAGTCGGCTCTTGACTGTGCCGGTCGGCACGCCGAGAAAGCTGGCGATGTCCTTTACCGCGACCCCGGCGAAGTAGTGGAGACCGAAGACGAGGCTTTCCTTCTGCGTGAGGACCTGCAACGCCGAGGCTACGGGCAGCGGCTCGTCAACATCGGTTTCCTCCACATCGGAGCCGCGTGGCGTCGTGGCCACCAGCCGCATCATCGCCTTGCAGTACGATGCGCCGGCGTGCCGCCTGCGCGTCGCGCATCGGACGACGACGGCGTACAGCCACGCCGGGAAACGCGCGGGATCGCGGAGCGTGGACACACGCCGTATGACGAACATCCAGGCTTCCTGCACAGCGTCGTGAGCGTCCTCGCGGTCGTGGAGGACTTTGTGCGCTATCCGCCGCATCGCCGAGCCATACTCGGCGACCAAGTGCGACATGGCCGCCTCGTCGCCCGCCTGCGCGCGCTCGACCGCGCGTATGAGCCGATCGTCTATCGCCTTCCTTCCCGCCTACATGACTATAGAGCAGCCTCGCGTCCGCAGGTTCGGTGCGTCTGCACGATGAGGGCGTAGTTGGCCGTCGGTGGTGGCTCGGAGTCGCGGAGCCTACCCGACAGCGCCGAGTGGACGCGCGGGCATGCGCCGTCGGCGGCGAACCAAGACTTGCCGACACCAGCGTCACTGACGCGCCGCGGCGGTGCGCCATAGTCTCGTGCCCATGCCGAGAGCGCTGCGCGTGGCCGCTCGCCCGTCGTAGCTGGCGCGACTCGCGACCGTCGGCTATTCCTGCCTTACACTGAATCTCCGACACGGGAGTCCGACATGAGCCACATCGGCAACGGTCTCGCGATCGCCCGCGCCGCATGCGCCAGCGTTTCGAGCGGAGGGCAGGAGATCACCTTCGCCACCGATGGACCCGCCCCTTCGGGCTTCGACCGCTGGACGTTCTACTGGACCATGCCCCGCCTAGCCGACGGAGCGGAGATAGCCTCCTACGTGGTGCTGGAACCGGACGGATCCGAGCACTTCACGTACGGCGCTATCGGCCACGACCCGGGGACGAGCATCCGGTCGGACTTCATGCCCGGGTTCGCGGGCGGCGATCCCAGCGTCTTCTATGGCAAGCCCATTCGGATCGTCTTCAGGGCGTCCACCGGGGAGATGCGCTTCGATCCAGGGACGAAGTTCCGATTCGAGTTCGAGCAGACTGTCGGCGGAGGCGCCGACGTAAGCGACGACGACCTCTTCTGGGAGCCTGAGACGCAGGCGGACGTCACGCTGTGCGCGACATCAGACCCCCGATTTGAGGCCGTCGACCTGTCCGGCGCCTGTACGCGCCCACACGGCGATACGCAGATAGGCGGCGATGGCGCGAGCTTCGCCACATGGTTCAGCACGACGCAGGTCGAACACGGGGGCGTGCCGTTCGTCGTCGGGTTGGAGGGGGACGACATCCTGGCGTCACCGTCGGATGGCGCCAACACGTTCCGGCTCAACGGCCTGGGGCGCCCGGCGAAGGCCCTACATCTCCTGCTCATGGGATTCAACAACCCACGCCGCCCGGCCGATCTCCTGCTTCGGTATGGCGATGGCTCGACAGATGCCGTCAGCGTGCCGCTACATGAATGGACACGCGCGCAGGGAGATGTCGCGTTCGCCTTCGAGAACACACGGCCCGACCATCCACACGCCGCCGTCAACTACGAGCGGGTGGCCGTCCCGAGTCCCGTGAAGGTCATCGAGGCAGTCGAGAGCCGAGGGTCGCAATTCGTGCTCGTCGCTATGACGCTCGAAGCTTGAGAAGGCCGCGTTCACTCGGGATAGGTCGACCAAGGCCGCCGGGAAAGCGCGTACGCCCTGGCCGGTTCCGCCTCCCGGATGGCGCGGGATCGAGGCCTCGGCATCCACTCTCGGAGCACACGGGCAGACGGTCCTGTGTCAGGCGCCTGCATCTTGCGCTGGATTGAACAGCATCCCGTTCGCGATCGCGTAGCGGACGATCTCCGCGCGGCTGTGGCACCCCAGCTTGCCGCGTATCCGTCGGCGGTGGGTTTCCACGGTCTTGCCCGAGACAGCTAGCTGCGCGGCGACTTCCCTGTTCGTGTGCCCAAGCGCAACCAAAGCCACCACTTCCTGTTCTCGCGCGCTGAGGCCTGGTTCGGACGGATCGCCGCTATCCCCAGCAACCAAGGCTGGCTCTTCCGATACGAGGGCTTCCACGACCTGTGGGTCCACATACGTCTGCCCCGCATGGACTTGCCGTATACCGATCTTTAACTCATCGGCGACGCGGTCTTTGAGCATGTATCCAGAGGCGCCGAGTTGTAGCGCGTGCCTGGCGTACACTGTCGCGGTGTGCATCGTGAGCACTAGGACACGTGTCTGGGTGCATGCCTCGAGGATGCCTGGGATGGCATCCAGACCACAGAGCTTGGGCATCTCGACATCCAGGAGAAGGATGTCGGGCCGGAGCTTAGCCGCCGAGGACATCGCGCCGGGCCCGTCCGAAGCTTCCCCGATCACGTCCATGTCGCGCTCGACTTCGAGCAAGGCTCTCAACGACGCGCGGAGAATCGCGTGGTCGTCGGCGATGAGAATCCGAATCACCGTGGTCCTCCCTCTGTTATCCAGCCGCACGTACGCCTGACACGGCAGTAGATTGTATGCAGCACACGTGCCAGAGCGGACGCGTGGGCGGTCGAAGCGCCAGAGCGCCTGGATACAGGCGTTGACGGCGAACGGTACCGGGGCAGGGGTGCCGCAGCCGGTAGCGCAGTGTTCAAAGAAGCGACATGTAGCCGTTTCGCACACGATTCAGGACGGGAAACGGATCCGCATGTATACTGGCCCCGATCCACGAGCCCTGCGGGCAGACCGCTTTCGCCTAGGGTCTTGGCTCCGCATCGCTGACGATCGCTCCGGAGCGGCCGCATGACCACGCGACACGGAAGAATCCTCGTCGTCAGCGCCGACGAGAGCGTCCTGGCCGACGTGATTGCCACGCTGAGCGCACGCGGCTACCAGGATCTCCACGGTGTCGCCGATCCTGCCGAGACGCTCGCGCAGTATCGCGAGTTGCGCCCAAGTCTGATCGTCCTCGACGCTGAGTTGTCACGGCCTGATGCCTTCGAAGTGATGGAGGCACTCGCCGAGGTCGAGTCGGCCTACCTCCCGGTGATAATGCTCGTCGACCGCGAAGATCGGCGCCAGAGGTTGCGCGCCCTGGCGTCACCCGCCAAGGACATCGTGTCCAGATCTCTCGACCAAGGGGAACTCGGCGTGCGAGTGGAGAATCTCCTGGAGGTGCGTATGGTCTATACGCAACTCGCCGCGAAGGAGCACGCGCTCGAAGCCGTGCTCGACTGCACGGGCGAGGCCATCGCTATGTTCGACAACCGGGAACGCCTGGTCTTCATGAACAGGCAATACGCCGACCTAAGCGGCGTGGACTCGCCTACGGGAGTCGACGCGGGGTCGGTACGCGAACGGATGAAGACGAGCTTCCAGGAACCCGACGCCTTCGAGCGTCGCGACGCGGCGATGTTCGCGGACGGCGGCGCTACGGCGACGGAGATTCTCGAGATGCGCGAGCCGCGGCATAGGCTGCTCCAGCGCATCGGCTCGCCCGTCATCGATCGGGCAGGCGCCAGTCTGGGACGGATCGTCGTCTATCGCGATGTCTCGAAGGAGGCGGAGATAGAGCGCATGAAGGAGGAGGTCCTCCACCTGCGCGCCGATGCCGCCGGTGACTCGGGTTTCGCGGACCTGCTCGGAAACAGTCGCGCGATGCGCGAGATGTTCTATCTCATGCGGCGCGCGCTGGACCACGACATCTCCGTTCTCATACGTGGCGAGAGCGGAGCTGGCAAGGAACTCGTCGCCAGGGCAATACACTACAACTCTCGCCGCAGCGACGGGCCGTTCGTGGTCGTCAACTGCGCCGCCATACCGGACACGCTCATCGAGAGTCAGTTCTTCGGACACGAACGCGGGGCTTTCACGGACGCGATCGACCGCAGGATCGGCGCGTTTGAGCAGGCGGACGGGGGCGCCCTGTTCCTCGATGAGGTCGGTGAACTGAGCATGGTGGCCCAGGCGAAGCTCCTGCGCGCAATCCAGGAACGGGAGATACGTCGCATCGGTGGCACATCACCAATCCCGGTGGACATCCGCGTGATCTCCGCCACGCACAGGAATCTGTGGGGAGCCGTGGAGGCGGGAGAATTCCGCGAGGATCTGTATTACCGCATCGCGGTATATCCCATCGCAACGCCACCTCTGCGAGAACGGCGCGACGACATACCCTTACTCGCCCAGCACGCCCTGTCTACGTTCAGCCAGGAATTGGGAAGCGGCGTAGACGAGATATCCGTCGATGCTCTCGCCCGGATGATGGATTACGACTGGCCGGGGAACGTAAGGGAACTGCACAACGTGATCCAGCGCGCGATCGTCCTGACGAAGGGATCAGTGCTGGGCGTGGAGTCGCTCCCGCAGCCGCTGATCGCGGCGACTGCGCTGTCTGTCGCTCCGTCGCACCAGTCCGACGGCGCAGGAATCGCCACGCTGGCTGACGCAGAGCGGCAAACGATACAACGAGCGCTGGCGCTCGCTGAGGGCAACATCGTCGCGGCCGCGCGCATGCTGAATCTTCATCGGTCGTCTCTGTACCGCAAGATGGAGCGGCACGATATAGACACTGGTCGGCGGGATACATCGAGACCCGCCTAGCCCGAGACGACCCGCGCCGGGAACGCCCTGAGCCTGTCATGCAGGGCGAGCCCTCGGGGGCGTGGACCACGTGTTTCGGGAGCCGGAGGCGTAGGCCGGGGACACAGGGCGCCGGGTCCGCGCGCAGCCCCTTGACCTGTCCCCTACCGTCGACGTCTGCGCTACCGCGCGTTCAGCCGAACTCCGCCACCTGGACCGGCTCCATGCGCTCGGCGCTGTGCTGCGCAGCTTCGATGACCGCCATGGAGTGCCGCACGGAGGGGCCGCTCGCGTCGGGAGCCGCGCCCGTACGGCAGCAGTCCGCGAATTCCTGGATCTGACGCCCCATCCCCTCACTTGAGGATCCCTCGACCTCGACGGCTTCGCCGTTGATGGTGAGTTCGCCGTTGGTGAAGCGCATGGAACCCTCGCTGCCCATGATGAACTGATCGCCCGCGCCCGCGTGACACACGACGGATTGCGACAGCACACTCACCGCCCCGTTGGCGTGCGTCATCATCGTCGTGTACGAGTCCTTCTGACCCTCGTAGAGCGTCGTGCTGTCGGTGCCGCGCGCGTACACCTCGACCACTGGCGAATCGAGATACCACGGCAGGATGTCGTATTCGTGCGGCCCAAAGCAGTAGAGGACGCAGATGCCACCCACTTCCAGATCCCGATACCACCCGGGGTAGCCGGAGTTCGGCGCGCCGGCGTCGAAGTAGCTATACCTACGCCTGATGAGGTGGCCGACCGTCCCGATGCGCCCCTCAGCGATCATCGCCTTGACCGCGCGGTTGATCGGGTAGTGCCGCAGCACTTGCCCCACCATGAGCGTCTTCCCCGCGTCGTCGCACGCGGCGATCATGCGGTCACAGTCGGCGACGTTCAGCGCCATCGGCTTCTCGACGAGGACGTGCTTGCCTGCCTCCGCCGCCGCGACGGTTTGGCTCACATGCAGGCTGTGCGGCGTGCAGACGTGGACCGCTTCCACCTCGGTGTCGCTCAGGATGTCGTCGAGAGAGGTGTACGCGCGCGCACCGTGCTCGTCAGAGGCGGCTTGCGCCCGCGCCTCGTCGACGTCCATCACCGCCGCGACGCGGACGTTCTCCAGCCCGGCGATCGCGCGCATGTGAGACTGCGCAATGCCGCCGGAGCCGATCATCCCAACCGCTAGCATGTCGCCCATGACCATATCCCTTCGGGGCCGGCGCCGTTACAGCAACGGGTCGGAACCCTTGCGCGCGTAGCGTTCCACGGCGTCCATGTCGAGTTCTATGCCGAGGCCCGGCGCGGCCGGTATCTCCAGCAAGCCGTTCTCATCCAACGTCCAACCGCCTTCGATGATGTCGTCAACGTATGGCGACCCGGTGATGTACTCCACGAGGTCCGTATTCGAGAACGCGGACGCGAGTTGCAGGTCTGCCGCCAACCCAATGGCCGTGTTCCACCCGTGCGGAATCATCTGTAGACCGTGGTCCTGCGCCATCCACGCGATACGCCGCGACTCCGTGATGCCGCCGACCTTCGTGACGTCCGGCTGCACGATGTCGAGCGCGCCCGTCTCGATCCACGGGCGGAAAGCCTGCCGACGGGTGAGCACTTCGCCGCCCGCGATCGGCACGGGCGCATGTTCGCGTAGCAGCCTGTGGTTCTCTATGTCGTCCGGCGCCAAGGCTTCCTCGAACCACGCTACGTCGTATTCCGCGAGCATCCGCGAAGTCCGTAGCGCCCATTTGTGGCCTTGCGACCAGAACGCGTCGCTGCCGCCCGCATCCACCATGAGCAGCGAGTCGTCGCCGACCGCATCCCGCGCGGCTTTGACGATCGCTTCGTCGGTCGCGTCGCTCTCGCGTCCGAACGGCCCCCAGCCTATCTTGAACGCGCGGAAGCCGTGATCGTAAAGCGGGTCGAGATGCGCGGCCATCCGCGACGGATGGTCCATGAGCAGCGACGCGTACGGCTTCACTCGGTCCCGATAGCGCCCGCCGAGAAGGCGACCGACCGGCTGACCCGTGGCTTTGCCGAGGATGTCCCACAGCGCGATGTCGATGCCGCTGATCGTGTGCTCGATGGACCCGCCGCGGCCGAGCCAGAACATGTTCTGCCGCAGCTTCTCCGTGACGCGCTCCGGCTCCAGGGCCGTCTCGCCCTCGTAGAACGGGCGAAGGACGTCCAGCGCCGCGAGGACCAGGCCGTCGTTCGTGAAGACGCCGCCCAGGCCCGTGACGCCCGCGTCGGTATCGACGGCAATGAGGGTGTGGACGCAGTCGTCGGGTTGCAGTTCATCGGACCAGCCGCCCTCCGGTGTGGCCCCTACGAGCCCGACGGCGCGTATCTCCGTGATGTTCATGGCGTCCCCCGCGCGAGTGTGGCAGCCGCACGCTGCAAGCGCAGCCAAGTGTGGCAGGCCTGCGCGGAGCCGACAACATGGAACGGTGGTCGGCCGCGGCAATGATCCGCAGTGCGTCCACTATAGTGTACAATCCTGGCCATCATCTGG
This sequence comes from Candidatus Poribacteria bacterium, assembly GCA_018644665.1. Lineage (GTDB taxonomy): Bacteria > Poribacteria > WGA-4E. The sequence goes on along the minus strand of JABGQA010000155.1, from coordinate 6,317 downwards.
AGCCCAGGTGTGGTGGAGCATCGCGAATCACGGACGCTCAGGATCTACACGGAAGAGAGCGGGAGGCAGCCATTCATCGACTGGATCAAGTCGCTGGGCGATCGCCGCACGCGCGCCCGGATTCGAGCGCGTCTTGACCGTGTGGAGGTGGGCGCCTTCGGCGACTGCAAGTCCGTGGGTGACGGCGTGCGTGAACTCAGACTGTTCTTCGGCCCTGGCTACCGGATCTACTTCGGCGAGGATGGCGCCGACATCGTGCTGCTGCTCTGTGGTGGGGAGAAGGACGGCCAGCGACGGGACCTAGACGTCGCGAAGCGATATTGGGACGACTACAAGCGAAGGCGGCAATGATGCCACATCGCGACTACCGAGCCGCTCTCATCAACGACCTGCGCGACGACGCTGAGGAACGCCACGCCTATCTGGAGGAGGCGTTCGCCGAATACGACAGGGACGGGGACACTGCGGCGCTGCTTCTCGCACTGCGTACGGTCGCCGAAGCCCAAGGCGGGATCGGACGCCTAGCGAAGGCGACAGACGTCCGCCGCCAGACGCTGCACAAGGCACTCTCAGCCGCAGGCAATCCGCGACTCAACACCGTTGGCGCGATTCTGCGGGGGCTCGGCTATCGCATCGCGCTGGAGCCGGTGGACCGCTAGCTGCCGCGGCTAAGAACGACGACGGCATGCTATCGTCAACCCGTGGCGTTGGCCCGTCGCCCCTCCCACTCGCCGCGGAGCATGCCGTAGCTCACGCGATCCAGCCATTCGCCACGCCACAGGATTAGCTCTCTCTCGACCGCCTCGCGCGCAAAGCCGACCTTCTCAGCTACCCGCATCATCCGCTCGTTGAACGAATACGTGCGCAGGCCGATCCGGTGGACATCCGAGTGCGCGAACAGGTAGTCGACCCACAGCGCCAACGCGTCGGACCCAATGCCCTGGTTGAGACACGCGTCCTCGCAGATGCTGATACCGACATACCACGCGTCGGGGAAGCGCTTCTCGCCGCAGCGGTTCACCGTCCCCACCGGAACGCCTTCGGTCGTGGCGACGATGGCGTTGGCCCGCGGTGACGGATGAGCGTCGGAACACCTGTCGATAAAGGAACGGTGGGTCTGTTGCTGCTGCTCAGCCGTGAGCGGGGGGCGTAGGGCCTCCCACGGCGCGTCGTATTCCCGCCAGACGCCGTGGTCGCGCCAATACACCCATCTGTCGGCGTCGGAAGGCCGGGGGTCTCTCAGAACGGCTCGTGTCCCTGACGCGAGAACGCTTGCCGCCATCGTCCGTGGCTCCGAGTGACGAAATCGCCGGGTCGTCCATGGCGCGTCCCGACGAGCGCCATGCTCAGAACAGCGACCGACCCGTCTCCACGACCTCCGGTTGGATGCACTTCTCGTCGTCGTTCCGCGGGCTGTTCACGTGTCGGCTGACGGGGTACGCTTCGAGCTTCTCATCCGGGCAAGGCCCCAGCAGCGAAAGCACGTCGGACGCCTTCTCGACCATCGGGTCGAGCCAGATGTCCCAGATGTCGGGCTCCAGGATCACCGGCATGCGATGATGCACGGGCGCGACGGTCTCGTTGGCGTCCATCGTGAGGAGCGCGCACGTTTCGATGTACGCCTCCTCGCCCTTCGTCCACACTTCCCATATGGCGGCGACGGCAAGCGGCTCCTCGTCCACAGAGCGGATGAAGTGCGGCTGCTTGCCGCCGGGTGTCTTCTGCCATTCGTAGAACCCGCTGATCGGCACGATGCACCGTCGCCGCTTGAACGCCGCCTTGAACGACGGCTTCTCCGCGACGGTCTCGGAGCGCGCGTTTATCATGCCGGTCGTCTTGCTGGTGTCTTTCGCCCAGCTTGGGATGAGCCCCCACCGCAGGTAGGCGCTCTCACGGGCGCCGCTCTCTCCCATGCGCACGGAGTAGATGGGCTGTGTGGGCGCGACGTTGTACCGCGTCGGCAGCTCCGGCGGCTCACCGACATCGAAAAGACGCTGGATCATCTCTGCGTCGAACGTCGTCACGAAGCGCCCACACATGGCATCAATCCTCATCCGCGGAGTTCAGGCCGATCTGGACATTGCCGGCGCCCGCGTCCGCTATCCGGGCGCTGCCCGAGAACAGGTTCCCCGTGATCACCGCGCGCCGCACGTCTGCGGTCAGCGACACCTGGGGCGCGTCCGCACGGAACTCACAGCCTCGGACGATGAGGCTGCCGCCCGTCGCCTGGATCGCGTGCCTGCCCTCTCTGTTGCGGTCCCACTGCACGAACGTGCAGTCCGAGAAGCCGACGGTCCCGCCGCCGACCTTCGCGATCTGGTTGTTGGGTCCCCAGAAGGCACAGTTCACGAACCGCACGCTGCCACGATTCTCCTCGGCCACGGCGATCATTGTCGGGTCGGGGCCGTGGAACGACACGAACTCGCCGTTCGTGATGAGCAGGCCGAACGGGGCGCACTTGTCGACCTCCAGGGCCACCCAGCAGTCGTCGGCTCCGATGCCGAGGAAGTTTCCGTTGCAGACGCCATTCTCCGACTCGATGAACCGGTACCCGACCCTGTAGCCGAAGCAGAACGTGTTCAGCACGTACTGCCAGTCCGTCCGTCCGAATATGAACGCCTCGCCATGCTCCATCTGCCACTGGAACAGCTTCTCCTTCATGGAGAACCACGGGTTCCAATGCACGTTCTCGATGCGGCCGATGTCGTAGATCGAGTCCACGTAGATGCCGCGTCTCAGTGGCTGGCCCTGCACGTTCCGAATCAGATGTCGCTGGTTCCGCGTGCAGTCGATGCCGTTGTACGGGTTCAACAACTCAACGTCGATGATCGACGGGTTGTTTCTCCGCATGGCGATCGTCCACGGATAGGGCGTGGGGATTTCGTCCGGCGCCTGCTCGGGGTAGAACACGACGACGCCGCGCAGCGTCGCGTTGCTGCCGATGGTGATGAATGGCTCGCCCTCCTCGCTGCCGGCGCCCGCGTAGGCGAGGAGTACCGTGCCGCTGTCGGGTCTCGGCTGGCCGGCATCGCGAATGCCAGCGTGCGACGGCACTGCGCGGAAGACACCCTCAAGCGTCACGGATGCGGGGATCGTGAGCGTCCCGTTTATCCGGTACGTGCCGCGCGGCGCCTCGACGATGCCGCCGCCCGCCTCTCCGACGGCGTCCATCGCCGCCTGAAACGCCTGGGTGTCGTCGGCCACGCCGTCGCCGGCCGCTCCATGATCTCGCACGCTTACTGTGGAATCGGACACGGATTCTCCTTCCGCTCCGTAGAGGACGTTCACGCAAAGTAGGGCCATCAACGTCACGACCGCCATCCATTGGCGACCACGCGTCGCCCACACATCCCTTGTCATACTGAGTACCTCGTGTTCGCCGGTCAAGCGGATCGGTGGCCGGCGCGAAGGTGGTCGATCCGGTTCATATAGGCGACCCGCGTTCGGCCGTTCTCTACGTCCAGTCGCGAGATGGCCCCGTTGTCGTGCATCAGCCGGATGTGCACCGAATGCGGCTCGTAGCCCAGAGCCTCGCAGAGGATGATGTCGAGGATGCCGCCGTGCCCCACAAGCGCCGCGCGATCCTCGCCCCCGGTGAGCGTCTCCGCCAACTCCGCGAGCAGGCTGCGCGCCGACTCCCGCGCGTGCCTCAGTGAGTCGTCGCAGGGCGGCGTAAATCTGTGGAACCACCAGCCGCGATCCGTGATCGACTCGGGCGCGATGGCCGCCGGGCATATCGTCAGCAACTCCGCGCGGGTGAGCCCGTCGTAATACAGCGGCCCATCCGGCCCCGGCACGGGCCAGATGCCGCCGTACTCACACAGCTCCGGCCGCACGTGCGGCGGCATGTCCAAGGCGTCTGAAATGCGGGTCGCCGTCTGGACGGCCCGCCTCAACGGGCTCGTGTAAAGCCGGTGGATGCCCTCGTAGCTCAACGCCTCACCGGCCCACTCGGCCTGCTGGAATCCGAGCTTCGTAAGCGGCGCGTCCTGCGCGTTCAGTTGACCTCGGTTTAGCGTCGATTGACCGTGTCGTACCAGGTATAGCCTCATGCCCCGGCGACCGGGGCGAGTTCAAGAAAGCCGACGATATCGACGCCCTCCGGCGCCACGAGGCCGTCTCGCCACTGGCGATACAGCCCCTCGGAATACCAGACCTGCCAGATGGCGTGCGTCGCGTCGGCCAGGTCGGGCGAAGGCGCCGACCCCGCGATGTCGAACGCCGCCGACTCCGCGCAGCCACAGGTCAACGCGGAATCGCGGAGCGCCGTGATCGCTGGTGAGCCGGCCTCGGCGTCGGCCCGCAGATGCACCATGATGTGGGTAGGTTCCATGCTTTTCCTCCGGGCGTCGTAACATATCACACGGGGCGTCCGTTGCGAACCGATGACGCCCGATCTCACACGTCTAGCGGAGCGACTATGCCGACGTCCAAAGCACAGATAGCCGAAGCCCTGGTGAAGGCCGAAGTCCTGCGACATGGCGTCTTCACGCTCAAGTCGGGCGCGCGCAGTCCGATCTACGTGGACCTGCGCGTAGTTCCGTCGGTGCCCGAGGCGATGGATAGCATCACCGACGGCTTGGCGGAAGCCTGTAGGGCCCTGGGAGTGGATGTCGTGGCCGGAGCCGAAACTGCGGGCATCCCCCTCGCGGCGGTTGTCGGGCACAAGCTCTCGATGCCGATGGTCTATGTGCGCAAGGAGCCGAAGGACTACGGGACCGGCTCGCAGATCGAGGGCGTGATAGCGCCCGGACAGCGCGTCGTGCTTCTTGACGATCTCATCACGCAGGGCACGAGCAAGTTCGCATTTCTCGACGGGTTCGCGCGCGCCGAGGTCGATGTCGCGTGCATCCTCGTCGTGTTGGACCGACAGCAGGGCGGGACGGAAGCCGTGGCGGCGCGTGGCTCGGAACTCAGGTCGCTAATCACGTTGGACGAGACGCTGGCCGAGTACCTGCGGCTGGGCGCTCTCGATCAGGCTCAGTACGACGACATCCAGCACTACCTGGACGACCCGGACGCCTGGGAAGCTCATCTCGACGCATGAACCTGCAGTTCCACGCCTCTGCCATCGCCATCGGCACCCCCCTGTATCCTGGGATCTTTGCCGCACGGGTCGAGTGGAGCGCGCTTGCCCTCAATCCCCGCAGGTTCGAGGGCAGACGCCTGAATGTCGCGTCGGGGCGCGGGATTCAGATTGGAGAGTGGGACCGAATGCCGACTACGGGAAGGTGGGCATCATACAGCGATCGCCCAACGCATCGTGTCGGATCAGCGCGGGGATGCGCGTCACGCATAGGTAAGGGGGCCACTGTTGGTTGGGCGTCCGTAGCGTGGGGACGCCCAACCAACGTGACGACAGGAGCAGATGTAACGGAAGCGCACGTGCGAGAGAGCGCGGTCCACACGCCCTCCACCCCTAGACGCTTCGCGGGGAGTCAATACGCTATCGAAGGACAGCGGGGCCGAAGAGGCCCCAGCTTCGACCGTTCGCACAGCATAGCGCGGATTGGGACTCGCACCGCGCCGTGCTAGGGCTGCGCAACTCGCTTAATACCGCCGCTTCAGAGCGCCCCAGCTCCCGACGAGTTTCCCTTCGGCCTCGATCGCCAGCACGCTGCCAACGATTCTCACCGGTACGGTAATGAAGACTAGGGTGCCGGTGGCTTCATGGGAGTGTCCGCTGCCGGCGTCTGTCCACGAGTCCCACGTCGCGGGGCTGAAGATGTCCGTCCCGGATTCGCGAACGGCCTCAACGCCGTTGATCCAGACGACGAAGCCGTCGTCCCAGTCCATACCGATCTCGAGTTCGGTAATGCCGCCGGTACCGCCCACGTCGAAGCTCGTGCGGGTGTATATCGCGGCATGCTGGCCGTCGCCCATCACGGTAGCGTCATCGTTGTCGGCGTAACCGACGCCATATTCGGCGTCTTCCCAGTCCGAATCGTCAAACCCGGGTAGGGTCCACCCGATTGGGTCGTCGTCGTCGGGGATGTTCTCCTCCGGCACGATGGCCTTACAAGCGGTGCCCACTTCGACCAGGATCTTCCCGCCGATTGTCAGTTGGGGATTGAAGCTAAGGTCACTGCTCCCCGGGGAGTCGTTGAAGGGCGCGCCTGCAAAGACGTTGCCGCGCGACGCTATTGGGACTTCGACGTCTGGGTCGCTGAGCATTGGGGCAGCGTTGGCGTTCGTCAGCGCGAGCATATACATCGCGCCGATCGCCAATACTGCGGTCGCGTTCCGCATCAATAGAACTCCTGTGACTACTCAGCCGGTGACGCTGGTGCTGGCATGAATGGTTGACCGAGGATGGC
>JABGQA010000093.1:12906-65768 GCA_018644665.1 Candidatus Poribacteria bacterium | reverse complement strand
CTAGGTAGTGTAATTCACTGCTCCGGGACAGGCAAGCGTATTTCGGCCCCGCACCGACACTTTTATAACCGGTGTGGCGTATAGCAGAGGACGGTGCGGAGATGTATGTGACTAAGTGGCTGCGAGTCGGCGGCGCCTCGCCCATTCCTTGCCGCCACGCGCCGACAACCCGCGGATCTCACCCCCTATCTCCGGGAGGGCGCGCCTATACAGCAATCTGGCCGTTTTTTATATGCCTAAGGGCGCATTGTAGGGGACGTAAGCGGCTCTGTGGACGGAAGCGTGTGATGTCAAGGGCGATGTATACCTGTGATGGTACGGCATCTAGGGCCCGCATCCTGGACGGCAGGCGCAGTTACCGAGTCTATGGCGTCCTTACCAAACGCTCGTTGCGCGTACAGTATAGCGATAGTGTCCACAGTGGTCCCCCGACACCGCATGGCCACGCGACGGTCGGTTGGCCATGCATAGGTGCGTCGGGTTAGTGGCGCAGCAGCGGCGAGCGTAGGGAGGGACGGCCTGTGGTCATGCGCAGGCCCTCGCCCAACACTGCAGTCAAGGTGTGGCGTCAGGCTCACGGCACTCACCATCAGTACCCGCGGGGTGAGTGACGGTCGCCTGGGGAGTGAACGGGCCGAGACCCAGGCAGACAATCGCGGGGACGGCGAGCGCGACGACGAACGCGTGCAGCAGGCTGCCACGACTGAAGTCCGGGGGCGGGAACAGCATCGCGCCCGCAACTACGCCTACGAACGTCGCCCCTACTGCCGTCCACCCCGACAGACGCTTCGAGTAGAGCCCGAACACCGTCGGGAACGCTGCAGCGACGCAGACCAGGTCTGCGACCAGGAACAGGTACAGCACGCTGAGCCCGCGCGTGGCGACCGCGATCGCCCCGGCCGCCAGCGCCACGGTGATCCAGCGAGCCCACCTGAGAGCCCGGGCGTCGGCTTCGCCGCCGGTGATCCGCGCGACGTCGACGGCAAACAGGCTGGCGAGACCGTTGAGCAACGAGTCCATGCTGCTCATCACTAGCGCCACGGCTAACACCATGGTGATGACGACGACCCACGCGGGCAGGGCCTGTATCAGGAACGTGAACATCGCGACCGACGGCGCCTCGGCGGCGCCCCCTGCGACAGCCAACAGGCCGAACACGCCCATCGCCAGGACGACCAGCATGACGATCACGCCGGCTACGAGGAAGGCCCGCGCAGCCGTGCGCGGGGAATCAGCGGCGTAGACGCGCTGCCAGTTTCCCTGGTTGAACAACTCCGCTCCGATGATGGCGATGACCAACGTCAGGCCGTACTCGATGCCGCCGCGGTTGCCCAGACTGAGGAGTTCGGGAGCCGTCTCGGCCAGAGTCGCGAACGGCCGCGCGTCCCCGGTGAGGGCGATCGCGGCCACGAACACGACACTCAGCAACGGTATGATTAGCCACGTCTGAAGGCGGTCCGTGAACACGGACGCCGGCAGGCCTCCGGTCGCCGTATAGGCGAGCGTCCCGGCGCCGATTACGCTCGCGGTTACGATGAGCGGGACGCCGTACGTCATCTGCGCCGCGAGGGCGATGCCGGTCAGCTCGGCAGCGAGGTAGACCGCCATGTAGAAGACCATCGTGAGCAGCACGACCGCGTACATCGGCTTCCCAAGGCGACCGAGGACGTACTCGGTGAGCGTGTGCCCTTGAGGCACGAGACGACGGAGCCTGACGCCAACGGCGACGAAGATGAGCAGCGCGCCCGCGCTCCCGAGGCCGTAGCCGATCATCGCAGCGACGCCCCCGACGACCGCAGCCTCAGCGGGCGAAAACAGTATCCACGCTCCCATGCCCGACGCGATGAGCGTCGCGGCCGCGGCTCCCACGCCCAGAGAGTTTCGCGCGGTGATGAACTCGTCGAGCGTAGGCCGGCGACGGCGCGCGTACACGACACCGGCGGCGGAGAATGCCAACGCAGTGAGCACGATGAGAACTATGCCGGCGGAGGTCATGGTCGTCTGGCCCGTCCGAGTTGCCGTCGCGGTGAGCCGCCGTCTAGAATGCCATCATAGACGACTTCCCGTGGCATGTTGAAGGGACCGACGAGAGATGGCGTATGTGATCGCCGAACCGTGCGTGGACGTAAAGGACACCGCGTGTGTCGCCGTCTGCCCCGTCGACTGCATCTACGACTTCGACGGCGAGAACATGCTCTACATTCAGCCGGAGGAGTGCATCGACTGCGATGCCTGCCGGCCTGAATGCCCGGTCGAGGCGATATTCCCGCTGGCGGAAGTCCCCGCGCAATGGCAGAGCTATATCGCCATCAACGCCGAGGCGTTCGAGCGGCACAGCGTCGAGGCCGCGGCCGGCGACGAATCGGACGAAGCTGCCGCGCCCGCGGCGACCGGTGGTGGCGCCGCCGCATCGTCTGCGGAGACCGAAGCCGTGAAGCAGGTGCTTGTCGACGTGCAGGCCAAGACACTGACGCCCGAGGCGGGTCTCGATCTGCTGATCCCGCTGCTAGAGAAGTGCGGCGTCACGATCACGGACGGCTGACCTGTCGCCTATGCCCGGGCATAGGAAAAGGGACGGGCAGTGGCCCGTCCCCGTGTGGTTCGTTCCTGCGTGGTTCGTTCAGCCCGCGTCTTCATCCTGGGCCACGAGCGCCGCGACCTCGTCGACGTCCCACTCTTCGCCCGCCGCCTTGACCTTCCGCACGATGAGGATCGGAAGCGACTTCGTGTCGAAGGCCGGCACTTCACCGAACACAGACACCTTGCCGCCGCCCATCGCGGCAGCGGCGACGGTCGCGCCCAACTCGCCCGTTCGTGACATGACGAATCGGGAGGCGTGGGAGGGCACGGACAGCACCTTGCGGATGAATACGCGCGCTCGCGGCGCCAGCGCAATGGCATAGTCCTCAACGCTGGCGTCCATCAGAACGGTCGTCCGGACGGGGACGCGGTCGGCGTTCTGCAGCTCGCGGACGATGTCCCACAACTGCACGCGCGCGTTTTCCTTAGGTACGATCGTCACGCGGCTCGTCGCGTAATCAACGTCGAGAGATTCCATGTCCTCGGCGAAGGGGTCCAGCGCGTGCTCGATATCGCGCTTGCACTCCGTTGTGCAGAACCCGTCCAGCACCATCGTGATCTGTCGGATCTGCGCTCCGGCAGATGCCGCCGTCAGCGCGAAGCCCAATGCCATCAAGAGAGTAAGTTGCCGTGCATGTTTCGTAAGCATCGCCTGCCTCCGATCATGCGCCCCGTATGGCGCTCCCGTCCCTCGTCGTTCGTCCGTAGTTTGCTGTTCTCTAGGTAAGACCGGACGTGAGGTGAAAGGTATCGCGGGCGCAGTCTCGTGACAGTCGTTGGCAGGCGATCGGGGGACGGGCCGACGGGCGGTCAGTTCATCATGTGCGCGCGACAGACCTCCAGCGCGTGCAGTGGATCCTCGTAGTCGATGTTCGTGGACAGGGCGTGGTCGGAGCCGTAGACGAACCGCGCGTTCCGTGCGCGCATGCCGTCCAGGAACTCGAGGATGCCGTCGCGGGTCCGTTCCCGGTCGCCACATTCGAGTATGCGTGCGTCCAACCCGCCGATGAACACAACCTCGTTCAGCGAGGCGCAAACCCGCCCAGTCTCGAGCCTAGACGGGTTCGCTGACAAGCTGGCTCCAGCCAGCATCGCGTGAAAGAATGGTATCATGAGTCCCGCTCGCAACAAGCCGGCCAACTACGTGCGGGTAGCGAGCAGACGCCGCGACGGACCCTGCGACCGGGTCACCGGACACGCGCTATCTGGGCGGGCAGCGTCCGCGTGCACCGCATAAGGCCACGCTGCCAGGCCCGCGCTGCCGGCAGGAACGGCGAATACGGCATGGACCGAAGCGGAGACTGCCCCGCTGGAAGGTTGCGGGTCACCTCCGCGCCTCTGATCATCCCGGGCAAGCTCTCTACAGGCCTAAGCAGGTCCAAGATGCGCCTCAATTCTCGGATGGACCCATACTCGGTCCACGCCTCGAGGTAGCAGGTGATCGCCGCGTCTGCCGTAGAGGCTTCAGTCGAGTCCTCGATAGCGTCTTGAAGCTCGAACACGTCGAAGAACGGGTGCGAGACATACGCGTTGCCCCAGTCGAAGAACACGGGCCCGTCTGGCGTGACCGCGGTGTTGCCGTGCAGATCTCCGTGGACCACGTGGGCAGGAATCCCCGCTTTGCCAGCAGCGCGGCAGACTCGCGCTACATCCGGTACGAGTTTACGTAGGCGCCCGATAGCCGTTACTAACAGCGCACTGTCGTAGCCAGCCAGCAGCGACGGCAGATCGTCGAGAACTGACGACAGCAGATCTGGCATGTGCTCAAGCTGGTAGTCGAAGACGATCCCCTCCGCGACGGTGATGGTGGACCGCTGGATCCGGGCGTATTTCACGGCTACTTCGCGAATGTCCTCAGGGGTCAGGTCGCCAGGGCCACAATCGGAGAGATCTACGCCCCCGACATCGCGCATCAGGATGAGCCCTCGTCCTTGGTCGGATCCAAGCAGGAACGGCACGTGGGGTCCAGGAGCTAGGACGTCACGAAGGACTGCTAGCTCCTGTGTGGCTGGCGGGGTGAGGGCCTTGAGATAGACGTGGCCATTGTCCGTGACGGCGCGCATGACGATGCTCTGCCAGTCGTTTTGCACCTGGTGAACGCGACCGGCGCGGAGCATGCCTGCGGCTGCGAGACGGTCGTCCATCCACGCGACAGTTTCACTCGTCCACCCAGGCGTCCACCACGGCACGCGCGGACGGTGGTCGTCTATTACAGCATAGAACGCGGCAACTGCGTCAGCCATGAACGGCCTGGCCCACTCCGCACAGATATCTCGGTCTGCCCATTCGTGCGGGGTGGCAGGGAGTTCGCTGTCTACGCTCTCGAACGCATGTACGCGCAGTACGCGATGAACATCCTCGTGCCCCTTAGGCCACTCGGTCCGGTAGAGCAAATTCACACGAAGGTCGGTGTCGTTTTCGACGGCGCGAATTGCGCGCTCGATGCCCTTTACCTCCTTTCCGGCTACCTGGGACCAGTTCCCTGGATCGAGACTCACGAACGGGAGGGACGCGCCCGACGGCGTTCGCGTCACAAGGATGCGTTGCCCGGTGACGTCGGAGATGATCGCGTACAGTCCTGACGGGACTCTCATCGAGGGCTCCTATGCCGCAAGTTCCGCGCATCAAGCGCTTCCGACGACGTCGGGTCGCTCCACACTCACGCCAGATCGACAGCCTGATGGCGTCTGCCGCGCACATCGCTGCCCACCGGCGGACAGCTTCACGCCCGTGTTGCGACAGCCGCACGCTCACATCCGGTCTGGCAGGTATCTGCGGATTCGGGCACGATCAGGTAGGTAGGACTCCTACACCGTCAGCAGCAACCCAACCGGCCTGCCACCCAGAGTCGAAGGCATAGACACGCATGCGCAAGCGATGCTTGCCCTGGACGCCGTTCTATATCTGAGTGATGCGGTGCAGGCGGCGCGGCAACGTCCTAACAGGCGGAACCCGTTGGTACTACTCGAAGGCGAGGCAGAGCATGTATCGCGCCCAGAACGTGGGTTCGTGCGAGAAACCCACCGGGCACGGTCTGTCAGAACGAACATAGTGCCGACACGGTACAGGCGCAAGCGTCCGTCGCCGTCAGCTCGCGTGCGGGATCTAGAGCGATGCCCGAGGCCCCGCCGCGCTTTCCATCTAGCGCCGCACAGGAGGCGCTGCGTGACGCCGACCTACCAAATGAACAGACTACCCATACTACGCAACTGAGCGGGCATCAGCGGCCAGGCCACGCAGCTTCGGCCGCGTTGGAATCCAGGCACACGTCCCTGTTCGGTTCAGTGACGCCAGCGGTCCACGACGTTCCCCACATCCCACCAGTTGCGGGACAGGCGTGCCCGAGCCCCACCCTCCGGTACCTATGCTCTGTCCCACTTCCTCCCCGCGCAGAACTCCTGTGGCCGTGCGGGTTCGCGGCGCATTCGGGGCCACCATCTGCCTGCGAGCGCATTGGGTAGAGCCCTGCCTGACTTGAGCCTCGGTATCAGCTCGACGAACTGATGGCACGGGCGCGTGTGGGTGCATCGATCTGAGTGTGACCGCTGATCGCCACGGCGTAGCGGAACCTTCCTGTGGCCGACGACCTCTGCAGAGCGAGTGCAGTCGTATCGGCGTGCCCGCGAGGGAGCGTCGGGCGAGCGCCGACGTTCCTGAGCCCCGGGACCCCTGTCAGTTGCCCATGTGCGAACGGTAGACGTCCAGGGAGAACAGCAGATCCTCGTAGTCGATGTTCGTGGACAGGGAGTGGTCGGAGCCGTACACGAACCGCGCGTTCCGCGCGCGCATGCCGTCGAGGAACTCGAGGATGCCGTCGCGGGTCCGTTCCCGGTCGCCGCACTCCAGTATGCGCGCGTCCAACCCGCCGATGAACACGAGGTCGTCGCCGTAGCGTTCGACGAAGGCGAAGATGTCGTTCCCGGCCTTGACCTCCATCGGGTTCAGCGCGTCGAACCCCGCCTCAACGACCAACGGCAGCGCCGGCTCCTGATAGCCGCAACTGTGCAGGATCACCGGGACATCGTGCGCGTGGTAGAACGACACGACCTCGGTGTAATACGGGAAGATCAACTCCGCCAGCGTCTCCGGGCGACAGAACAGCCGATCCCGGTACCCGAGATCCTCGGAGAGCCACACGCCGTCCGGCGGCCCGGCTTCTGCGACGAGGATCTCGGCCGCCTTGAGGTAGAGATCGGTGTATACCCGACAGAAGTCGTGGATCCAGTCGGGCTCCGTCGCCAGGGCCATGTACATCGTGTAGTCGCCCATGCTCGCCCGCATGTACTCCCAGATGAACACCGACCCGTAAGCGGCCCATTTCCCCTGTTCGCGCCTGTGCGCGAGAGAGCGCGCCACGGCCGCCGTGTCCCCAACGCGGCCGGGGTCGAAATCCACGAGCAGCGGACGGTAATCGCGCTCCCACACCTCGCGGCTGGTCATGTCGAATTCGATGTGCTCCGGCGTCCCTGACCGGTGCTTCCACCATTTCAGCACCGCCCCCGCGCCGTTCCGCACGACGCGCCACTCGTCCGTCTCCTCGAGGACGTCGGCAACGCCACGCTTGGGCTGCCAGTCGACCCCGCCGCCGCACGTGACGATGTCCAAGCCGAGGTGATCCAGCACATCGACCGGCGAGCCGTCGTCCCGCGCGGGCATGCCTTGGCCGACCCACTTGCGCGCAGCGTCGGTCCAGACGTTGTCGTGTACGGGAACGTGGTCGGCCTGCTTGCCCTCAAGAAGCGTCGCGATCGCCTCGCGGCCGGTCTGCATTCTCTGCTCCAAGCTCACGTGAGCGTCAGGGTACGCGACGACGACAGCGCGTCTTCAGTTCACCATGTGGGCGCGATACACCTCGAGCGAGTACAGGAAGTCCTCGTAGTCGATGTTCGTGGACAGGGAGTGGTCGGAGCCGTAGACGAGCCGCGCTCCACGCTCACGCATGCCGTCAAGGAACCGTACGATACCGTCGCGCGTCTGCTCGCGGTCGCCACATTCCAGCACGCGCGCGTCGAGTCCACCCACAAACACCAGCTGGTCGCCGTATTGCTCCGCGAACGCCAGGATGTCGTTGCCGGCCTTGACCTCCATCGGGTTCAACCCGTCGAAGCCCGCCTCGACAACCAGAGGTAGCGCGGCTTCCTGGTAGCCGCAACTGTGCAGGATCACCGGGACGTCGTGGTCGTGGAAGAACGACACAACCTCCGCGTAGTACGGGAAGATGAGCTCGGCGAGCGTCTCGGGCCGACAGAACAGACGATCCCTGTACCCGAGATCCTCGTAGAGCCACATCCCGTCCGGCAGGCCGCCCTCCGCGATGAGGATCTCATACCCCTTGAGGTAGAGGTCCGTATACACGCGGCAGAAGTCGTGTATCCAGTCGGGGTCCGTGAGGAGGGCGGTGTACATCGTGTAGTCGCCCATGCTCGCGCGCATGTTCTCCCACACGAACTGCGACCCGTAGCACGCCCATTTGCCCTGTTCGCGGCGGCTTGCCAGCGACTTCGCGGCCGCGGCCGGATCGCCTACACGCTCGCGGTCGAAGTCGACGAGCAGCGGCCTGTAGTCGCGCTCCCACACGTCGCGGCACGTCATGTCGAAGTCGATGTGCTCGGGCGTGCCGGACTTGTGCTTCCACCACTTGAGTGCCGCGCCCGCGCCGTTGCGCACGACCTTCCACTCGTCGGTCTCTTCGATCACGTCCGCAACGCCGCGCTTCGGCTGCCAATCGAGCCAACCCCCACAGCCCGCGATGTCGAACCCGAAGTGGTCGATGAGATCGGGCGGCGAGCCGTCGTCACGCGCGGGCAGGCCCTGTTCCACCCACTTCCGCGCGGTGTCGCCCCACACGTTGTCGTGTATCGGTATATGGTCGGCCTGCTTGCCTTCGAACAGAGCCGTAATCGCCTCGCGACCTGTCTGCATGCGGTCCTCCCCGCTCAGACGAACTTCGTCGGGTCTATCGGGTATGTGCCCCACTCGTCGCGGCAACGCTTCATTTCCAGGATGTTCTCAGGCTTCGCGCCGACTGCCAGCGAGTGCGTAGAGCCCATAATGTAGCCACCGCCCGGCGCGGCTTTCTCGAAGGCGTATCGCGCGTCCTCGCGGATCGTCTCGGGCGTGCCGTCGATGATGTGCTCGTGCCAGATGCCGCCCCACAGGCACGTCTTATCGCCCACGACGGGCTTCAGCTTCCCGATGTCCATGCCCGCCGTCTCCTGGATGGCTTCGTAGGCGTCGTAGACTTCGGCGAGTTGATGGATTATCGGCCACGTGTGTCCGCAGCAGTGTTTCAGCACCTTGAGGCCGTGCCGGTGCGCCTCCTCAACGTGGGCCTTGTGCCACGGATAGACCATCTCGCGGTATATCTCCGGGCTCGCGAGCAGGCCCGTGCTGCTGCCGAGGTCGCCGCAGGGCATGATGCCGTCGACGCCGGCCTGCGCCATGACCTTGACGTCCCGAATCATGCGGCGGCCCTGCAGCTCGGCGATCTTGCGGCATATCTCCGGCTCCAGGAGGAGGTTCATCCATTGCTCCTCCTCCGTCGCGCCGAATCCCGGGAAGCTCAAGTCGCCCGCCATAAGCATGATGAAGTGCGTGTCCTTCATCTCCGCTACGGCGTGATGCACAAGCTCCCACGACGAGTCGCTCACGTCGCCGATGGGCGCGTCGTCGACCTTGTCGATCTGCTCTTGCAGCCCCTCCAGCGTCGGCGGCCGGTAGCCTTCGGTGTTCCGTTTGTACGGCATCAGGGCGTGCGTGCCGGTGGACACGCGATACAGGTTCCCGCCCCCGTCGCGGTACGTCTCGTCGTCCAGCTTCTCGTACGGCGTCGGCTGGTGTCCCTTCGGCGGCACGCGGCCGACGAACAGGATGTCCATCTCGAGTTCGCGGACCAGGTCGAGCCTGTCCCGCTTGTAGCTCTCGACGACCTCGTCCCGGCGGCCGTCCCAGAGCGCCTGCGTCTCGCGCATCTTCCCCTGGACGAACGTCTCGCGGCCCAGGATGTCTTCGTACACGTTGAAGTCGATGGAGTGCTCGCCCCACGGCAGGCGGTCCGCCTCGCGGTGTTCGAGCGCGGCGAAGACACGTTCTCTCGGCAGCATGGGAAATCCCCGGCGTGTGCTAGGTTGGCGGCATCTGCTCGCAGTAGGCGTCGCAGGCGCCGGCGTCGTGCAAGATGGTCAGGGCGCGTTCCACATCCGCGCGCGTCGCGTCGGCGACGTCAGGCAAACCGTAATCGAGGCGCAGTCGCGCGTATTTGTCGGCGCCGATGCGGTGGTACGGGATGATCTCGAGGCCGTCGGACGGTCCAGCGTCCAACACGAACGCGGCGACCGCTCTCAGCCCGGCTGTGTCGTCGTTGAGGCCCGGCACGAGTGGGTAGCGGAGCAACAGACGCGCGCCGGAGGAGCACAGCTTCCGCAGGTTCGCGAGCGATGCCCCGTTGTCGCCACCCGTAAGCTCACGATGCCGAGCCGCGTCCATGTGCTTGATGTCGCACATCCAATGGTCGACGAATGGGAGGAGGCCGTCCACGACCTCCCAACGCGTCGTGAGCGTGGACTCGACCGCGGTGTGTACGCCCTGCGCCCGCGCGAGGCGGAGGAGGGCTTCGGCGAATTCTGGCTGGTAGAGGGGGTCGCCGCCGGAAAGCGTCATCCCACCCCCGGACGTGTCGTAGTAGGGCTTGTCGCGCATCACGTCGACGAGGATCTCGTCCGCCGTGCGCGGATGTCCCACCTGTTCCAACGCCTGCGCAAAGCACTCGGTCACGCACGACCCGCAACGTACGCACACGTCCCGGTGATGCAGGTGCTCGCCCGCGTCCGTGAATTCGTGGCCCCCGTGCTCGCACGCATCCGCGCAAGCGCGACACCCGATGCAGTTCGCCGGGTCGAACACGACTTCCTGGCCTCGCCGCAGCCCTTCCGGGTTGTGACACCAGACGCAGCGCAACGGGCACCCCTTCAGGAACACCGTGGTGCGTATACCCGGCCCGTCGTGGGAGCAGAACCGTTGCACGTTGAACACGACGCCACGCGCCTGCGCGTAGTCCAGCGCTGGCGCATCTGGCCCGACGTCCTGCGCCATTGTCATGCCGTCTCGGCGATGATGCGGTCGACGACCAACTGTCGGAACTCCTTCGACAGGAGCCGGAAGTACGCCGAGAACCCGGTGACACGGACGATGAGGTCCGGGTACTTCTCGGGATCCTCGTGCGCAGCCAACACCTCGTCGCGATCCAGGATATTGATGTTCATGAGCGTGCCGCCCATGTCGCAGTAGGCGCGTATCAACGCCTTCAGCGTGTCGGCACCCTCGCGGCGTTGCGTGATGCCGGGGTCCATCTCCAGTTGCACCGGCACGGTGTTCCCGTATCCGCATTGCACCGAGGCGATGGCGTTGAGCATGGCCGTCGCCGCGCCTGCGTCTCGGAAGCCGGGGTCGGGGTTGGCGCCGTGCGAGATGGGCGCGTGGGCATGCCGGCCGTTGGGCGTTGCGCCGACGGCGCGGCCGAGGCCGATCGTGTTCGCCCATGAGAATAGGCCGGGGATGCAGTTGTAACCATCGGGCGTGGGCGAGCATTTGACGGCGTCCACAAAGACCTGCGTCACGCGCTCAGCGTAGTCGTCGGCGCGTGAGCCGCCGCTGCCGAACCGGTCGATGTTGCGCAGCATCAGGCGCGTCACCTCGGCGTCCTCGAAGTCGGCGTCGAGTACGTCGACAAGCTCGTCCCAAGTGAGGCGGCCCTCGACCTCAACCCGCTGCTCGACGGCCGCGAAGGAGTCTGCGACGGTCGCCAGCGCCGCGCCGTCGATGCACATGTTGTAGTGGTCGACGCCACCGTGCGTTATGTCCCGGCCGCGCTCGATGGTGCCGTGGCAGAGGAGATTGAGCGGAAGCTCGGGCGTCACCTTCCACATGTGCTTGAGATGATGGTCGATGCCCTGCTTCACGCAAACGATGCCCCGGTGCATGTGGCGCTCGTACGCGTCCCACAGCGCCGCGACCGAATTCTCACAGGAGTCGTCCTCGACCATCTCGCGCAACGCCACATCGAACACCGACGCGAAGTTAATCTTCACGATGTCGTTCAGGGTGTACTCGCGCCCGGGGATCGCCACCCAGTGGCACCCGGAGGTGACGCGGGTACGCGCCTCCTCGCGCGTGTACCCGTTGCGCATGAAGCCCTCGGTCATGCCCTTCTCACCGATGAACCGGGGCGATCCGTTCTTGTCGTCGAACAGGTTCTGCACGGCCGTCGCGAAGAGGTCCTCGTCCAGCCCGTCCCAGACGCGGACGGTCACGTTCGAGGTCGCCTTCATGCGGTGAAGCGCTTCGAGGATCACGAACGAGACCGCCGACGTTCGGTCGACGCCGTTGGGGTCGGGGCCGCCGATCTGGTAGTACTGGGTGTCGATGAGGAACATGCAGATGAGGTGGAATATGGCCTCTTCGTCGTCCAGCTCTCCAGCCGCGATGCCGCGCTCGTAAAACGGGCGCAGCAACTCGTCCAACTGCCCGATCCCGCCAGCGCTGTTGTACATGCGTGTGACGATGGCGACCCAGGAGATCCACTGGCACGCCTCGGCGAACGATGTCGGCGGCTCCGTGAGGAGGCGTTCGTTCATGTCCGCGGCGGCGCGAAGATCGTCAGCGAGTACAGGATCGTCTAGGTCGTCCGCTGCGGCGCGGGCCGCTTCGACGTGCGTGCGGATGAGCGCGAGTATGCCGAGGACGACCGTCTCGTGCCCTTCGTAGAACCCTGGATCCGCTCCCTCGGGCGGGTCGGCGGCGTATCCGCGGATCATATCCAGAAGGCCACGCCATCCGAGGCGGAAGCCGATCTCCAAATCCGGGCAGAAGTGCTGACCGCCTCCGATCCCGGAGATGATGCTGTACCGCTGCTGATCCTCGTGCAGCTGCGCGTACGCGAACTCCTCATCTGGCGGCCAGCCGGGCCCTACCCGGAACCGTGGGGGGTTGATGTACCAGTGGCCAAGCAGCGAGCTTTCGGGATCCACGACGGCTGGCAAGAGGCCGAGCATCGCGGCGAAATTCTCGCCGACGCACTGGGCGCCGAACGATCCCCCGGACGGGTGGTTCGATGCCGCGGTGAAGGAGACCTCACCCGGCATGAGTATCGACCCGTGGTCGTCGGTGTCGAGCGCCTTGTATACCGCCCGCTTCTCGCCGGTGCGGCGGCGCTTCACGTCGAGGAGGGTCTTCGCGCGCCGCTCGTACATCTCGCGCCGTTCGGTCGCCGTGACGTCTGCGATCTCAATCGCCATGCTCAGATCTCCGAGTCCCCTTGCCGCGTCGATGTCGGAGCCTCTGAGGCGTGCGACCCGCGAACCGGGGCAGAACAATGCCACGCCTCCTCATCACAGCCATTGATAGCCGCGAAACGACGGCATGGAAGGCCCGCGCGCCCTTAAGAGAGCGGGGCGAGTCCGAGCATGGAAATGGCTACAGGGAGGGGTCGGCGGTAAACGTGGCGGGGATGTAGATGCGCTGCGCAGTGACGTCACAGTCGCCACAGCGCGCGCTGCCGGGCGTTTCGTCGCAGTCTCGGTCGACGCATTCCTGAAGCACGTCCAGGGTCGACTCCAGCTCATCACGGAGGCGGGTGTATTGGTGCATCATCGATTGCACGCGGCGCAGTTCGCCGCGAAGGACTCCGCGCACGCAGTCGCAGCGGGCCGTTCCATCGCTGGCGCGCGCCTCCACGAGCGACTGTATCTGCGGCAGCCCAACTCCGAGCCCGCGCAGATACTGGATGTACCGCACGTGTCGTGTGGCGTCCGGCCTATATAGACGGAACCCGCCCTTCGTCCGCTCCGCAGGCTCGATGAGGCCCAGCTCCTCGTAGTAGTGGAGCGTGCGCAGCGTCGTGTCGGTCTTGGACGCCAACTCGCCGATGCGCATCAGCGCCGGGCCATCATTCGGTCGGCCGGCGTTCGCTTTATCGGGATGTTTGGGCATGGCGGGAGTGCTGCGTCCGATCATCTTGGGAGGCTCTCGGCGGACCAACCTCAGTTTAGGTCGCGTAATCGGCGCAAGTCAAAACCGATCCGCTGTCAGAGTATGTTGGCGCCCGGAAGGCCGAAGGCTATGTATGGGCCCCCGGCGGACGAGTTCCGTGCACGCCTTGGAGGGTGTGCAGTCCCGGCCTAGGGGAGCGCGAACCGGCATGCGCTGGCCACGGCCCAGTCGCCGGTTCGACCCTCGACCTGCTTCCCCAGGCGTGCAGAGGGAGGCCTGACATGCGGCTCCGAGCCACCGGCCTTAGCGCAGTCTGCCTGCTACTTGTGGCGGCTCCCGCCGCCAACGCCGCCCCCGGCGGGGAGGCGGACAGGATGTTCGACAGCGGCCCGGTAAACAAGCTTGCGTGGGCGCCCGACGGCGGCTCCCTGGCGCTCGCGGCCTCGTATGGCGTCGAGATGGTCGATGCCGTTTCAGGCGACACTCGCTGGACGTCGGACGCGGGCATGTGGTGTACGAGCGTCGCGTTCGCCTCGGACGGCCAGACGGTCGCGACGGGCAGCGCGGCCCGCGAAGTAAGCATATGGGACGCCGCGACGGGCGACCGACGAGCGGCCCTCGGAGGGCATGACGGATGGGTGCGCGCCGTCGCCTTCGCGCCGGACTCGCGTACGGTGGCGTCCGGTAGCGACGACAACACCGTACGCCTGTGGGACGCCGTCGACGCGCTCCCGCTCGCGGAGCTCCGTGGGCATACGGATTGGGTCGAGAGCGTGGCCTTCTCAGCCGACGGCGCCGTGCTGGCCTCCGGTGGCGTCGACCGCGTCGTCCGCCTGTGGGATGTGGAAACTGGGGCCCTGATCGGAGTCCTCCCGCCGCACGACCACACGGTGATGTCGCTGACTTTCGGGCTCCAGGCCTCGCAACTCTTCACCGGCGGACTCGACGGCGCCGCGCTCCTCTGGGATCTGGACACGCTGGAACTGGACCTACGGATGGACGGGCACAAGTTCGGAGTCGCGTGTGTGTCGCTGTCCCCGGACGCCTCGGTGCTGGCCTGCGCGTCCGGCGGCCCAGACATATGCCTGTGGTCCACGGCCGATGGCTCGGAGGTCGCCACGCTCACAGGCCCCGCGATGGGCGCGACGACCGTAGCGTACTCCCCGGACGGCGCGATGCTGGCTGCGGGAGGCATGCAGATCGGGCTGTTCCTGTGGGACATGCGCGACCTCCCGGACCCGCCGGTGGCGCTCGCGTGGGATGTAACCGGCGATGGCGTCGTCGACATCTTGGACCTTGTCACCGTGGCGCAGTCGTTCGGCGCCGTTGGCGACGGCCTGCCCGGGGACGTCAACGACGATCTCACGGTCAACATCGTTGATCTGGTGGGTGTCGCGGCCCACTTCGGTGAGTCGGTGACGGGCGCGGCGCCAAGCTTCGGCTCCCCGCACTCGGCCCACCTCGCCCGCGATTGGCTATACGCCGCGCGCGAACACGAGCCACGGTCGGACTTGCCGTCGGCTGGCATGCGCGTGCTGGAGGCTCTGGCGCGCGCGCCGTCGAGCGCGTCGACATCCCTCGCGGTCTACCCCAATCCTGCCAACCCGGACGCGTGGATACCGTTCCGCATCGACGCGCCCGCAGATGTGACGGTGCGAGTCTACGCGACGGACGGTTCGCTCGTCCGTGAGTTGCAGCTGGGTACACGTCACACGGGAGTCTACACGACACGGGGTCGCGCCGCGCATTGGGACGGCAGGAACGAGCGCGGCGAGCGCGCGGCCGCAGGAAGGTACGTGTGCGAAGTGATCACGGGCGGCTCCCGCGCCGTGCGCTCACTTACGCTCGCGAAGTAGCCGTAGCGCCCGGCATGGCAGGGCGCGTCTCTCCGGCTGGGATCGCGGACATCTTCCCGCGCCCGCGATCCCGGGTAGGCGTTCCCGCTTGTCCGGTCTGGCGCGGTCAGTCGGCGCCGTCGCCCGGCCGCCATACCCGCGCGCCCAGCGATCTCGGCCTTCGCAGGCCTCCCGGCGGCCTCGTGCGCCCCGGCCCTACGGCGCGCGATGCGCCGAACGCGCCCGGATTGGGCGCATCTCCGCCCTGGCGCCCCACGGCGTACCGCTCGACTCTCAGGAATCGCTCCAGCCGGCTGAGTTCATCCGTACTGCTCTTCCGCATGCGATGGCTCCAGACACGCGCCGACTACGGCGAGGCCCGGGGGCAAGGTCGGCGCTGTGCAGACGGTCTAAATATCGACGGTGACGTCCGGATGCCGTGATACGAAGGGATGGCTACGCGACTCCTGGCGGCAAGGACTCCTCGCCGCGTCCGGGGTCGCGATCTGCGCAGGCGTCCTACGTGGGAAGGCACGCCTGGCGTCGTGACGGTGAGACACCACTACCCGCTGTACGGATGCTACCCGCGCCAACGGGCTCTCGCAAATCGGGTACCTCGCCTACTGACCCGTCACGAGCTCGAGCCGGTTCAGCGTGCGCAGGATGCCCTCGCCGAATTCGAGCGCCGTGTCGGACTCCAGTGCGCCCCCACTCAACTGGATGCGGCGCGCATCCGCCGGGCTCTGCCCGAGTGTCGGGTCCATCGCTACCCACTCGCCGACGAACGCCTCGTACCAGAAGTGGTAGTAGAAGGCGTCGCGCTGCCACACAACCCCCGCGAGGATGCGCGCGGGGATGCCGGCCGCTCGCGTCAGCGCCACCGCGAGCATCGTGTGCTCGGTGCAATCGCCGATGCGCGAATCCAGCGTCTGCCGAGCCGTGGCGAAGCCCTTGTCGAGCGTCTTGTCCGTGATGTAGGCGTACACCCATCGACTGATGCTGTCGACGGCTTGCCACGAGTTCTCGGCCTGCTCGGTTATCTCGCCGGCCTGTGCGACGATGGCGGCATCGTCGGCCTCCACGTATACCGTCGGCGTCAGCAGGGAGTCGTGCGCCGACGGCGGCGGGGGGAACGGCGCGGGTGAGTCTGGCCGCGGGTCGCGCCGGACGTCTAGCTGGACCCACCCGTCGTCGTCCCTGCCAACCTGCTGGCGCTGCGTAGGCAGAAGCGCCGCCGCGATGTCGCCCTCGCTGAGTCTCGCCCGGGCCGCGAAGTGCGTCGGGTCGGTCGGGCTGGGTCCCTGTACCGTCAGCTTCGTGGCGAGTATGACGTCCAGATCGCTCGCCTCGCCCATACCCGTCGCGTCTTCGCGGGACGTGCGAAGCACCCGCATCGGAACGCCAAGGGCATCCATCTCCGTCGCCACGAGTTGTCCGCTCGCATCGTACCACTCCGTCATGCGGACGCCGTCCATCCAGTCGAGCGTGTGCTCGACGACGGTCGTCTGGGCCGTGTCGCCTCGCGGCAGCGTGATCTCCTCGACTCGGTCGATAGTGATCGCGTCGAGCATCGGGAGCAGCATGTCGCCGTTGAACACGTGCGTCGAGTGCGTGTTCCCGACGTCTGCGAGGCGTTCATGCACGTAGTAGCCGACGGCCTCTTCGAAAAGCGTGCCGGCTGGCAGGTCCACTTCATGCTCGCGCGATCGGCCCGCGATGTGCGTCGTCATCCGCATGGCGCCGTCATTGACCCGGCCCTCGACGCGACGTTCCTCGCCAGACTCGTTCGACGTCATCGTGAAGGCGTACGGCGCGAACGGGGTCTCGGCGCCGAAATGCACGACGCGGACCCTATGTAGCTCGATCGGCGTGCCACTCCGCAGCAGACGCATCATGAACTCGGCGCGCACTCGCCACGCCGGCGCGCCCTCGTAGACCGACCTCTCGGCGACGGTATGCAGCCAACCGACGTGGTGTTCGAGAATCTGCAGTCGGTGCCACTCGTCCTGGGGGCCGTCCATGAGATGCGACGCCTCGGTGTGTACGGCCGCTGCCGCGAAGCAGACCACGAAGAGGATAGTCGTCGCAACGCGTCGTCGGAAGGAGGCCCATCCCGCGTCTTGGCGCCCCATCATGCCGGGAACAGACGCCGCATGACGACGTCCGCAAAGTTGCGGCCCAGCGCCTTGTACCCATCGGCGTCGGGGTGCAGGTCGTCCGGGAGCAGATGGGCGAGGTCCGGCCCGAACACGTCCAAGCCCGAGAAGTAGTGTACGTTCGAGTCCCCGCACGACCGCAGCGCCTCGACGGCGGCCTCGACCTCCTCGCGCATCCCCTGGAGCGAGAAGCCGACGGCGTTCGGGGTAGTCTCGCGCGGTGGGGAGAAGATGGGCGAGATCAGTCCGATTGGGATGGTGGGGTGCTTCTCCCGGATCGTGCGAACCGTGCCGATAAGCGCCGGCCCGAAACTGCGCGGGTTCAGGCTCGATCCACCCTGTATGTTGATGCCGGCGCAGATCGTGATGACGTCCGCTGGCAGATCGCGGATCAGCCTCGCGATCATTGGGTCGAGGTGGCACTGGCCGCCGAAGCCAAGGCATGTCAGGTCGAGTTCGCGTTCACGCGCGACGATCGCCGGCCACGTGTATGCAGGGCTTTCGGCGGCGCCGCACTGGGAGATGGAGCTACCGTACGTCGTCCACCGGGGCCGCGCCACCGCCGACGCCGTGAGCGTGGCATCGCCGTCAAGCTCCAGCGCGCTCAGGCGGACCCGACCCGACTGCGGCAGCCACAGTTCGACCAGCTTGTCCTCTGGAGGCAGTCCATCGAACGTGAAAGACGGCGCGCCAGGCAACGGCGCGGACCCGCGAAGCTCACCATCCACGGCGATGTCGACGGCGGACGCGTCTCCCGGGATTGCCAGGCGGCCGGTGATCGACGCGCTAGTGGTGCGGAATGCCAGCCGCACGCCCGCGGCCATGGCCGCGCGCTCGCGGAGCGCGTCCGGGGGGTACAACGCCCGCTCCTCGTGCGGGATGCGCCACGGCTGTACCCAGCCATCGCCCACCTCGAGCGAGACCGCCCCCATCCACGACAGCCGGTCGTCGTCAGCCCGCACGCGTAGGCCCATTGGCTCCCTGACCCCCCTAGTCCTGTGTGTGCGCGCGTCAGTCGCGCCCAGTGAACGCAGTGATGGCTTCCCGCATATCGAGTCCACTCGGCGCCTGATGGACGCGCAGCCCGAATTCCGGGATCACGGCGAGGATGTGGTCGAATATATCCGCCTGGATGCCCTCGTAGTTGGCCCAGACGATGTCGTTCGTGAACACGTATATCTCGATGGGCAGCCCGTGTTCGCCGGGCGGCCGGTGACGCACCAGAAGCGTCATGTCCTGATGCACGCGCGGGTGGTTGCGCAAATACTCCCGCACGTACGCGCGGAACGTGCCCAGGTTCGTCATACGCCGGCCATTGATCGCCTCGGACATATCGAACCCGTGCTCCGAGTTCCACGCCGCCAGTTCCTCGCTCTTCTCCTCAACGTACGGTCCGAGGAATGCGAACCGGGCGAACCGTTCGACCATCTCGTCGGTGCAGAACGTCACGCTGTTCATGTCGATGTATAGGCATCGCTTGATGCGTCGCCCGCCCGAGTCCTGCATGCCCCGCCAGTTGCGGAACGAATCCCCCACCAACGCGTACGTGGGGATCGTGCTGATCGTCTTGTCCCAGTTCTGCACCTTGACGTGGTGGAGCGTGATATCGAGCACGTCGCCGTCTGCGCCGAACTTGGGCGCCTCTATCCAGTCGCCGATTCTCACCATGTCGTTGGCGGAGAGCTGGATTCCTGCGACGAAGCCGAGGATCGTGTCCTTGAAGATGAGCAGGATGACCGCCGTCAGCGCGCCGATGCCGCTCAATATCTTCCACGGCGACTGGTCGATCACCGTCGCGAAGACCGCGATGCCTCCGACGACATACAGGAAGATCTTCAGCGCCTGGACGTAGCCACGGATTGGGTGATCCCGAGCCACGTCGTACGTGCGGTAGATGTCGACCACCGCGTCGAGAGTGGCCCCGGCTACCAGCATGCCGCCGAGCCCCATGTACCCGACGGAGAAGTTCCGCACCGCGTCGGCCCACGACCCGAACAGCGGCGCCCCAGCGTAGATGATGAGGGCAGGCGCGAAGTGTGATAGACGCGCGAACACACGCCGCCGCACCAGGACATCGTCCCACTGCGTCGCCGTGCGCGCGGCAAGCTGGCGCATCGCGGTGACGACCACCCGCCTGGCGATAAAGTTGGCGATGATGCAGAGAGCCGCCACGACGACCGCGAAGGCTACAGTCGCCGCGACCTCGGACACGACGGAGCCGAGACCGTGGGCGGTCAGCCAGTCTGTGACCAGCGGGCGTAGGCGGGCCAGCGAGGACACGTCCGTAGGCATCGCGACTATCCCCAGCTAAATCCGGGACCGTCCGGAACCGACACCTTCCCATCCTCGATCCGCATGGGAGAGCCGTCCGGGATGAGTCCGGTCTCGAGGTAGATGGCGTTGCCCAGGCACGCCATGACGTTGAGCTGCACGGGGCCGCCGCCGTGCGACGCGTAGGGTATGCGGAAGCAGTCGGCCATGAGACCGATCTGGAGGAGCATCGTCGGCCCGCCTGCGCGGCGTAGGTCGGGCTGGATGATGTCGACGGCGCCTCGTCTAAGGAAGCGCGCAAAGTCGTGCCGACTGTAAAGGTTCTCACCGGTGGCGACGGGAATGTCGAGGGCGTCCGCAAGCTCCGCGTACCCGTCGATGTCGTCGGCGGGGATCGGCTCTTCCCACCAGAACAGGCCCATGTCCTCGAACGCGCGGCCGCGGACTAGCGCTTCGGCGGTCGAGAGCGACTGGTTCGCGTCGACCATGATCGTCGTGTCCGAGCCGACGGCCGAGCGTACGGCCTCGATCCGGTGGATGTCCTCGGCGAGCGTAGCGTAGCCAACCTTCACCTTGACGGCGCGGAAGCCCTGGCTGACCGCCTTTGCGCATATCTCTTGGACTTCGCGGTCGTCGTAATTCAGCCAGCCCACCATGGCGTAGGCGGGCGCGTCCGACCGCACGCCGCCCCACAGATGCCAACAGGGGACGTCCATCGTCCGGCCGTAGCAGTCCCACAGCGCAGTGTCCACCGCGGCGATGCCGAACGTGGTCAACCCGCCGGACCCGTGGTACTCCGTCTCGCGGAGCATGCGCTCGTGTGTCGCACGGATCATCGTCAGGTCCGATCCCACGACCAGTGGCTTCAGCTCGTGCTCGACGACGGCTGCGAGCGCGTCCGGCGCGCCGGCGATCCTACCGAACCCTGATGACCCGTGGCCCTCGACGCCGTCCTCACTCCGCGCCGTGACGTGCACAGAGCCGGAGCCAGGCAACGACTGGAGCGCGTCGCGGATCGGACGCGCGGCGCCCTTGCTGCGTCGTGCTTCGATCGTCAGTTCGGTGATGCGCATTGCGTGGGGTCCTCATGCTAAGGCGCCGCCAGTGTAGCGCAGCAGAGCGCCCGGCGCTAAGAGGTCTCGTCGTGCCACAGGCGCTGCATTTCACGGGACGTCGCGAGTAACTCGTCCAGCGGCCCTGCCGCGTCGACGCGCCCGTCACGGAGCACGACAACGTGGTCTGCGCGCCGCAACGCAGGACGACGATGCGAGACCACCAGACACGTCGCGTGCTGCGACTCGAACAGCCGGTCCCACAGCGTACGCTCCGTCTCGACGTCCAGCGCGCTCGAAAGGTCGTCGAAGACGAGGAGTTCGGACCCGCGGATGAACATCCGCGCCGCCGCGGCGCGCTGCAACTGCCCGCCGGACAGACGCACCCCACGCGGGCCGACGAGAGTGCCGAAGCCGTCCTCCAGCGTCTCCATGTCGTCTTCCATCACACCGAGGCGGATCGCGCGGTCGAGGGCCGCCTGATCGTCCGGCACGCCCATGAGGATGTTCGAGCGGAGTGACTCGCTGAAGAGTCTAGGTATCTGCGGCGTGTACGCGCACCGCGGCGGAACGAGGAACGACTTGAGGTCGTCGACATTGCGGCCGTTCCACGCGACATCGCCGCCGTCCTTCGGCAGCACGCCCAGCAGCGTCTGGAGCAGCGTGGTCTTGCCTGAGCCGATCCGGCCCGTCACCACGGTGAAGGAGCCCCGGTTCACCGTCAGGTCGATGTCGTGGATACCCGCTTCGCCGTCGGCGTAGCTGTACGACAGGCCACGGACGTCGAGTTCATGCAGGACGTCCGCCTCCTCCTTGGCCGGGGCGATCACCGGTGGGCGTGGGTCGCCCACGTACACCGGGTTGTGCTCGGTGACCGCGCCATCCGGGGCGCCTTCGATAGTGCGGTCCATGCGGCCCAGCGAGACGCCCGCGCGTCGGTGCTGCGCCATGATCGTGCCGATGAGCGAGCCGCTGCGCGCCACTTCGCCCACGTACGTCGTGAAGAGGGCGACGTCGCCGACGCTGAAGGTGTCCGACCGCATCTTCTCGGCGACGAGTAACAGGATGACGCCCGTGGCGATGTGGCCGACGTTCATGCCCACCGACCGGAGCATCTGGTTGAACAGGTTGTCGATGAGCGTCGACTTCCGTCGGTCGTCGTTCAGGCGCTGGAAGTGACGGACGACATCCGTCTGCGCGACGGCCACCTTGATGGCCAGGACTGCCTGGAATATCTCGTTGATGAAGTTCGTCGCGCGCTCTGTTGCGATCCGCTGGGCAAGCCGGTACCGGTGGATGAACCGGCGCAACACGTTCACCATCGTGACGATGAGGATCGCCGGGACGACCGTCACCACGGTTATCGCGGGGTCGATCTTCGCCATCGTCGTGACGGCCAGGATCGCGAAGATCATGTTCCCCCAGAGGTGGATGTAGTGTTCCAGGTAGAACATCACACCCCGGACGTCGTCACGGAACCGGTTCGTGGCCTCGCCTGACGCGCTCGATATGGTGGCCGGAGCCGGCACGTCCAGCGCCTGCCTCAGCAGGTTGCGCCGCAAGAGCGACGAGACCATGTACCGCCACCGCACCCACACGAAGGCGGACGATATGATGACCCCGCGGTCGCCTAACTCGATGGCGATGAACACTGCGATGAGGGTCCAGCCATTCATCCCGGCGTCGGCATCCCCGCTCAGGAAGTCGAAGAACGCCTTCATTATCAGCCCGTTGATGTACGGGACGACATCGTCCAGGCCGCGGAAGAAGATCGTCAGCAGGAAGCTGCGCGGCCGGAATCGCAGAAGGCGGAGAGCGGATTGCCCTGTTGTCACGCCATGTCCTCCTCGAGTCCCGTGCGGAGGAGTTCGGAGAAGCGTGACTCAGGGTTCGCGACCAGGTCGGCGCGCGGTCCATGCTCGCGGATGGTGCCGTCCTGCAAAATCATGATGTCGTCGACACGCTGCACGGTCCCAAGCCGATGCGCGATGATGATGCCGGTCCGACCATCGAGCAGCTTGTTGACGGCGCGGTCTATGCGCCGCTCCGTCGCCGGATCGAGACGCGAGGACGGCTCATCGAGGATGACCAGGGCGGGGTCGCGAAGGAACACGCGCGTGAAGGCTAGCAGTTGCGCCTCGCCCGCCGAGAGCGTGGCCGCCGTCATCTCGGTGTCGAGGCCGTCGGGGAGACCATGCACCCAGTCGGATAGCCCGAGGTCGTCGAGGACCGCGAGTATGCGCGCGTCGGGAGTCTGCTCGCCGAACAGCGCCAGGTTGTCCCGGACGGATGCGTGGAATATCTGCACATCCTGCGTGACCAAGGCGACGCGGCTGCGAAGGTCCGCCGTCCGAAGCTTGGTGATCGGCGCGCCGTCCAGGCGTATGTCACCTGCCTGGGGATCGTAGAGGCGGAAGAGCAGTCGCGCAATAGTCGTCTTGCCACTACCTGTGCGGCCGAGCAGGCCGAGCGTTTTCCCCGGCTCGAGCGTGAACGACACGTCACGCAGGACCGGCTCGCCGTCGACGTAGGCGAATGTCACGTCGTCGAAGGCGACCGCGACGCCGTCCCGCGTCGTAAGGCGTTGGGATCCGTCGTCGATGCGGGATGTCGTGCGGTACAGCTCTTCGACGCGGCGCATGCCCGCGGTCGCGCGCTGCAAGTCGTTGATCTGGCGGCTGATGTTGTAGAGCGGGCGCCGGAGCATCGACGTGTAGTGGAACACGAGGTAGACCGTGCCGATCGTGAACGTGCCTTCGCGGAATAGGAAGATACCGAACCCCATCGCCAACCCGTGTCCAAGCGCGAACAGGACGCCGGTGATGGACCTCAGCAACTCGCCCATGATCTCCGCGCGCCGCACGCGGCCGTACACCTCGTCGTTCTCTTCGTAGAAGCGGTCCATCGTGTGGGGGATGCCGCCGTTGGTGCGGATGTCCTCAATCCCAACCAGGCGCTCTTCGAGGAAGCCATACAGGCGGGAGTACCCTTCGCGCTCCGCAGTGTAGAGCGGCACAGCGACGTTGCGCGTCAGGTTGTAGACGAACAGGGCGAGCGCCGAGAAGATCGTCAGCGCGCCGCCGACGCGCCAATCTTCCCGCCACACCAGCGCGAGGACTCCGACGAGGAAGATGGCGTTGCCGATGACCTGTACCACGAACTCCGAGAAGAAGTTCGCCATCGTGGTCGTGTCGCCGTCGACGCGCTCAACCATCTCACCGGGGGTGCGCGCGTTGTGGAACCACATGTCGAGGTTCAGGCAGTGCAGGGCGAGTTCGCCGCGCATTCGGTTCGTGACGCGCCACCCGATGTCCTGACCGAGGTACGAGCTAACGAGCGTAATGAGCTGCCTGGCGATGCTGATGCCGATGAACGCCCCGGCTGCCATGAGCAGCGCCCGCACCGCTCCACCGGCTTTCGCCGTGTCGATGAAGTAGCGAAGCAGTTGGGGGTTGATGAGCCCGAGGCCGATGCCGGAGAACATGAACAGGGCGAGCAGGAGCACGCGTGGCGTGTGGGGACGCAACTGTTCGCGGAGGAGGGCCGCGTAGTGCGAGAACGGTACTCTGGTATCGGTGTCCGCTGTCGACGGGTCTGTAGCCAATGGGTCTCCGGGTGGGTGACGGGGCAAAGGCGATGACCCGACTATGCGGCTATCCAAGAGAGAGTGTCAAGCCGCGGCCGGCTCCGCATGGGGACTATCAGGCTGTGTCTGTCGGCGTGCGCGAGGCCGGGCATATTCGCGCGCGGCACGCGTTCTCACGGGCGTTAAGGGGCGCAGGCTGTGGTCGGTCGCGGTCGCGGGCTACGCGTCGTAGCGGCCGTACCGCTGTATCGCCGACATGATGAGGCGCATCCCGGTCAGCCGCGACCCGTTGTTGATGCTGCCAGCGGTCGCGAAGACGACACCGCGTTTCTCGCGCGCCATCTCGAAGTCGCGCAGGAACTCCGCGACAATGCCTACCTCGTCGTTGCGGCTGTACGTGAACGGCGCCAGGACGCCCTGGATGACTGCCGTCGGCATGTGCTCACGGATGTGGTCGATGAGGACGTTGGGGCCGAAGTTCACGCCGGTCATGTTCTCGCGGGCGAGTATGGGGACGAGGTGCCCCATATCGGAATCACTGTGCTGATACCGGCTGTCCTTGGGGCCGGGGCTGCACGCGTCCCACATGCCCTTCACGATGGGAAACCCGAAGAACTCGTACATCTCGGCGTTGAGGAGGGCGCAGTTGTCATCCGCGAAGCTGAATCCGCGGGGCGCCGTCTCCGGCGTGTGACCCGCCTCTTCGTCCTGAATGCGGACCTTACCAAGCATCGCGCGGAGGATCGTGTCGCGTAGGCGCGCCGCTAGGTCGGGCTCGTCCGCGATGAGGTAGATCAACTCCTGCGCGCCGATCATCGATGTCGCGAACGTCACCGGGCCGCGCTGGCCGCGGTAGACGGGCGGACGAGCGCCGTCAGCCATCAGGCGATCGCGCTCGTCGTCCCATCCGTCGGGGAGGAGGAACGAGCGCAGGTCGTCCAACCTGCCGTCGACACGATCGAGGAGCGCGCGCACCTCGTCAGGGCCGTCCGCCGAGGTGTGCAGCCACCAACTCTGGCTGACGGAATCCCACCGGTTCTCCATGTCGAAGATGTCGTGGAGTTGCTTGATAGCGGGGAAGCCCGGCCGCGAGGCGCCGGGCAGGCGTTCGTCGAGCAGGCGCCTTCCGACGATGCGCTCCGACTTGTCGTTGTAGGCGCGGCCCACCTCCGCGCGCCATTCGCCGTCCCTCTGGTAGCGCTCCCACTGCTGGGGGATGTCCAGTTCCTCGAAGACGCACTCCCAGTTGCAGATAGCCCCGAGCGGCATCTGCGGAATATCGGCGCCGAAGGGGTCGGCCCTGGCGATCTCCTGATCCTGCCAGAACCGGTCGATGTCGACCGGGGCTAGGCCATCGTTCGCGTGGGCCTCCGCGACCAGGCTCTCGGCGGTTGCGGTGTGTTCGGGCTTGACGTGGACGCTCAAGACTCCCCTCCTCCGAAGCTGTCGTGATCGCGCGATCCGCGCGCGTCGTGGCAAGTATAGCCACGGAGTCGGCGATGGTTAGTCCATCGTGATGGGCAGGCGACGAGATAGGGCCGCTCGTCGCGACGCGCGCCTCGGCGCCCTGGCGTCCCCGCGTTATTTGCGCATGCACTGCGGTGACGCCATACTGATTCCGTTGGGGTGGCCCGGAACCTCGACGCGGGCGGCTGAGGGAGGACGGGTGCATGACGCGCAAGATTAGGCTTGCGGCAGCGGTCGGGGTCGCGATGATGGCGGCCTGCTCCGTCGCAGTCGCAGGCGGCTCAACCACGATGCACAGGATCGAGAGCGAGGCCGTCGCCGGCAACATCATGGGCATCAGCAATGTGCGCCCCGTGTTCGTGTACACGCCGGAGGAATACGAGCACACGCGGCGTCGCTATCCGGTCATCTACTGGATACCGGGTTGGAAGACTCCCGCGAGCAGCGAATACGTCGGCGCCCTGGACGCGGCCATCGCGAAGGGTTGGATACCGCCCGTGATCGCGGTCACGGTGGACGTTCGCGGGGGCGTCCTGATGCTGAACTCCCCCGTATTCGGGGACTGGACGGATTTCCTGATAGATGAGGTCGTGCCGTTCATTGATGGCGAGTACCGCACGATACCTTCGCCCAAGGGCAGGGCGCTGATGGGGCACTCGACGGGCGGCTACGGCGCGATGCTGCTGCCGCTGCTGTATCCCGGCATCTGGTCCGCGGTAGGACTCAACGACGCATCGGTCTGGGGCGCGTGTCAGATCGCGTGGGGCCGAAAGTCATCGAGAAGTTCAGCGAGTATGCGTCGCTTTCGGGGCCTGAGCAGGCGTGGACGCAGATCGCGATCGCCGCAGCGTGGATTCGGACTCGGCACGGCTCTTCGACCACCCCAGGCGCGATGGCGCTGGGCCGGAAGTGCAGGCGGCGTGGGACGCGCGGTGTCTGCTGAACGTCGACACGCTACGCGATCACCGGGACGCTCTGGCGCAGATATCCATGGTCGGCGTAGTGGTGCCCAGCTCGGGGAACAAGACGAATCGCTCGCACAACCTGCGATTGGTCGAGGCGATGCGACGAGTGGGCGTCGTGCCGCAGGTGCTGAACGTGCGCGGCACGCACGGAAGCCACCGCCCGGAGCGGTTCATCTTCCTCGCAGGCCTGGTGACCTCCGTGATGCCGGGGCCGTCCTTCGACACGTCGGACTCACGGACACTGGAGTGGGGCGCTCTGAAAGACGCCCAGTGGCAGGCGGGCGTCGCCTCTAGATGAAGATCTTGTACGTGCTGATACGGAGGGCGGGCCCGATGATGGCCCAGACGCTACCGAAGAAGTAGTCGCCCAGAATCAGCCCAAGGAAGAACGGGATCGCTCGATTGTGCAGCCGGATGCCTCCGTGGCGCAGAATCGCCAGCTTGAGCGCCCACCCGGCGAAGACGACGAACCAGAAGTACTCCATCGCGAAGCTCACCGCCAAGGCGTAGCCCGCCGGGTGGAACGGCCACCACAGGAAGCGGGCGCGCATCGCGGTCATCAGCAGTACGAGTATGCTGCCGGCGCCCGCAAACATGATGTGCGGCAGGCTCGCAGGGGTAGGGGTCACGAACCAACGCTGCAAGCGGGTGAACGACTCGCGTCCGACCCAGTCCTTGAACCCGCCCAGCGACTCCGCGCCATTGATGTAGGCGATGTGCAGGTTGGCCCAGAACGTCGCTACGATGCTCACCGCGATGGCGACCAGTAGCGCGCCCAGGATGCCTCGGTTCCTGATGCCGGCGCCCTCCGCCATCTTGAACGCCTCCAACTGGTTTGGCATCGGATGGTTCCGGTACCCCCGGTTGAACCAGTAGAACATCGCCAGCATGGTCTGGCTTCGTGGCGGATAGGCGCGCGAACCGAGCGCGGAGATCATCATGTCGTGCGGGTTGACGTAGTAGATCTCATGCGGAGAGCCAAATTCTGCGCGAACGCGGGTGATCGCGAACGACAGCGCGAAGTAGATGCCAAAGAACACGACCGAGACCCACGCGGCCATGCCTGCCGCGGACGTGAACACGAGCACCGCGACGCCGCCTCCCGCGAGTCCGAGCCACGCCCATCGGTACGGTAGCGGCTCGTTCGTATCGTCGACGAGTCCCGGGCGTATCGCACTGTGAAACGCAGACCGTATCTGCCGCCGACTGCTCCACACGGCGATGCCACACAGCGTTAGCCACGCGCCCCATCCCTGCTGCCCGAAGTACGGGAACGCGGGGAGCGACCTGAACCCAGCGGCCGCGCCGGCCACCTGCTCTAGGCGGCGGATGACGTAGAAGAACCAGCACGAGAAGGACAGATCGAGTGGCATGAAGAACGATAGGCCGATCATGAACGGGTACCCGGACACCGTCATGCCGGCGAGCGCGTTCCACGGCTTCGCGGTGAACTGCGAACCGACGTTCACCTGCTTGATGTACTTGATGTAGGGCACCTGGGGAAATACGTGGTGGAGGCCGTTCAGAACCGTGATGAACGCCGCCACGCTGAACCCCAGCCACAAGGCGCGCTGACGCAGCAACGGGGCTCCACCGCCCTCGGCCAGCCGCATCGGCAACTGGATGTTGGGATAGGCAAGCTTCTCGTGCTCGGTCCAGCGCTTCCGCACGATGGTGTTGATGCAGAGCATCATGAACATCAGCACCAACACGAACGCGCCCCAGAACGCGAGCGGCACGAGCCACGGGCGGAAGTTCTCGGCCGCGTAGATGGTGGATTCGCCCTCGTAGAAGCCGGCGAGCGCCTTCGGGTCGCTGACGGTGAGCCAGTCGGGTATGTAGTGCCAGAAGAGTTCGGCCCACTCGTTCTCGGGAGTGGCGTTCCACTTCGCGTGCACGATGGCCCCGAACATGTTCTGGAACATGTCATGACCCGAGAACGTCACGGAGACCGCGTTCATGAAGTAGATGACGAGCAACTCGGACGAACTCAGGGCGTGGCCGGAGGCGTACCGCTGGGCGGCCAGATTCAGCAGCGTGAGAAGGAATAGGAAGAACACGGGCTGCACGAACAGCGGGAGGCAGGACCCATCGAGCGAGTAGTAGCGGGTCTCGACGAGCGTGACCCAGTACACGCAGATCGGGATCAGCAGGGCGCCGATGACGACCGAGCGAAGGGTGACATAGGAGGAGCTTCCGTGCCGGGCCTTGTCCTTCATGGCAGTGGGTAATTAAAGCGAACGGAGGCCGTCGAAGGCAAGGACATTGACCCGTGGGGTACTGAACAACGTGGCGTGATGGCGCGTTAAGGTATCAGGCGTACTCTGGACAGTTATAGCGCCGAGAGCGCGTTGCCGGTATGGTCGGCGACACTTATAATGTGGCACTCGCAGGGCGGGGCGCCGGCTCACGCTCGGCACCGGATACGCGAGTGGTTATGCGGCAGAGGCGCCGCCATCTGGGGAGTAGACGATGACCTTGACACGATTATGGCGCGTGGCGGCCCTGCTGGCGGTGGCGATAAGCGCGAGAGCCGGCGTGCCGGCCTCGGTAGTGTTGACGCCAAACAGCGGCGCTCCCGGGGAGATCATCCAGGTCGACGGCGCCACCTGGCTCACGGACGACTCCAAGACGATCGAGTTCGTTGAGGCGACCCTGACCGTGGGAGACGCGTTCGCGGTTGACGGTGGCTTCGGCACGACCTTCGCCACACCCGACATCGCCCCCGGCGTGTACACCGTCCGCGTCTCGGACGTGACGGAATTCGTCGACGCGACTTTCACAGTGCTCGACGTGGTCGCAGATCCAATCACGATCAGCATCATGTCGGACGCCGACGGTGATGGGGACATCGACTCGAGCGCGTCGCCCTATCTCGTGCTTGAGGCGAGCGCGCCGCCGCCGGCGCTGTCCATCGCGGTCTCCGGTGGCGCGGGAGGGGAATACACCCTCGAGTTCACGAACCTGCCCGCACTGGGCGCGCTGATCGACCCCAGCACAACGTTGGAACTGGTAGAAGGGGCCGTCCTGCCGACGACCGGGGGGGTCGCCATCGTCGAGTTCGTGGGCGTCCCGCAGGCGACCGCAAGCTTCTCCGACACGGACTCGTTCATTGTGCGTGCGAGCGACGAGACCGGCTTCGGCGCGCCGGTGATCGTCGAGTTGCTCATCGCAGACGTGAACCAACCGGTCATTGTCGAACGCGAGCCATCGGTCGTGATCGCCGCCGGCAGCACGACCACGATACCGCTCGTCAACTTCGACGATGTGAACGCCGACCAACTGCCCGATCCGAGCGTGTATGACACGGACGGCGACGCCATCTGGTTCGCAACTCCATCGGGAGTATCGGACCTCGGCGTGGCGGTAGGCATTACGCAGGGGACGCTGACGTACTACGGCCTGGGCCACTCGGCGCTGTCACCGGGCGAACCCGTCGTCGACACGATTGCCGTCGAGGTATGGGACGGCGAAGCCGCCTCTCCTGCCACGATGACGGTCACGGTCAGTGTGCACCCGGTGGCCGAACTCGGCCTTCACGTCGAGAGCGGCGTCGGGTTCGCGCAGAGCGTGCGCGTAGGTTTCGGGCCTCCGGGAGATATCGAGATCGACGGTGGGCTCGTGCCGATCAGCGACCTGACTCGCGAGTTGTCTCCGCCGGACGCTCCGGCCGCGGGCTTCGGACTGGGCATCATCAACAGCCCGAACCACGCCGAGACGGCGTTGCGCGACATCCGCGCGGCGGGCATCCCAGCGGTTGAGAACGTGTGGGAAGTGAGCGTGCGCACCGGCAGCACGGACGGCGCCGGGACGGTCCTGTGGTGGGACGTGGAGCAGGCGGCGCTCGTCGTGGCCGAGATCACGGGACTGACGGGCGAGCCACAGAGCG
Organism: Candidatus Poribacteria bacterium; assembly: GCA_018644665.1. Lineage (GTDB taxonomy): Bacteria > Poribacteria > WGA-4E. The sequence continues at coordinate 34,981 of JABGQA010000093.1, read as the reverse complement.
CGGTCCTCACGAACGGCGCGTCGGGCGAGGCGTGGGACATCACGAGCTTCAACAACGGGACGATCTCGCTGGAAGACAACCAGGCATACACCTTCGCCCTATCCATCGCGCCGAGCGTCGGCGCGCACGCCTTCGACGTGAACCTGGAGTCGGGCTGGAACCTACTGTCCGTGCCAGGGGAAGGGGATCTGTCCACGCTGGACGCGCTGACGAACACGGCGTTCGCATGGGACGGGGAGTACGTCGGCCTCGCCGTGCTCGACAGCGATTCAATGCCGTCTGTCACCGGCGCGGCGTTCGTGCATAGTAGTGGCGGCATCGCCAATCTCGCGCTCGATGTGGACAGCTCCTCGCTTCGGAGCGTGACGACCGAACTTCCCGAAGGTTGGAGCCTCGTCGGGGCCCCGTCGGACACCGACGTCGGAGGCGGGCTCCCGGCGTCTGTCATCACGCAGCACCTGAACAACCAGAACGCGGTGTTCGGATACGACTCGTTCACCGGTTACTTCGCCGCTACGGAGCTGCATTCGGGCAACGGGTACTGGGTCTACAACGACGCAGGCGTGCCGATCGCCGCGGAGTTGACGCAGCTGCGCCACCTCGCTCTGGATGGATCCTCGCTCTTCCACCCGGCGCCCGCGACCCCCGCGATCGCGTGGTCGGTCCCGCTGACGCTCGACGTGGGAGGCGGCGTGACCCGTCGGGTCGAGATCGCCACGGCAGACGGCGCCAGCGAGCGGTACGACCGGTTGGACATCGCGTTGCCACCCGCGCCTCCAGGCGGCGCCCCATCCGAACTCTTCGCCCGAGTGGCGGACGGCGTCTCTCGGCTGATGCGCAGCACCCAACCAGCCGACCGTTCCGGCACGGAGTGGACGCTCTCGGCAGACGTCGGGACGGATGGCGCCGCGCTTACGTGGGAACGGCCGGTCCTGCCTGCACACTGGCAGCTGACGCTCGATGTCCGGGGCGCAACGCTCGACATGGTCGACCGGCGGTCCATCCGGCTCGAACGGGGCGCGCACGAACTGCACGCGAGACTATCCTGGGTCGCGCCGAGCCAAACGCGCCTGCTCGCGAACTACCCGAATCCGTTCAACCCCGAGACGTGGATCCCCTTCGAATTGACCGAAGCGTCGGCGGTGGTCGTGCGGGTATACGACACAGCGGGCTCGCTCGTGCGGTCGCTGGACCTGGGGCATCGCCCGGCGGGCTACTACAGCGGTCGGGAGGACGCGGCCTACTGGGATGGTCGCAACGCGTCCGGTGAAGCCGTGGCCAGCGGGGTGTATGTGTACGAGCTACAGGCGGGCGACTACCACGCGGTCCGCCGGATGCTGATCCTAAAATAGCGCCGACGTGAAGACGGCCGCGCGGCGTTGGCTCCCGCTGTCGGCCGGCGTCGTCGGCCCCTGCTTGCGCGCACACCGGCCGCCCGGGCCGCCATGAACCAACACTACGACTGGACGTTTGATGGTCATCCGGTATCTCCGGCGCGCAAAAGCCGAACTCGCGAATTGCTGTGAAGGTGTCGCCATGGAAGTCGTGACCTGGCCCGCGCGCGTCCCCAGAGCCGCGCTCGCAGTGACCGCGTGCATGCTGCTCGCCGTGGCCGCCGGCCGCGCCGACGCCGTGGAGCCCGCCGACCCGTCACTTCCTGTGACCGACGGCAACTGGCAAACGCCCGTGTACTTCGGGGGGACGCTCAACGGCGAGCCGGCAGAACTGGGGGCGCTCGCGCTCGGTCTTCATCCGGCCGCGACCGATGGCTTCGACGTGCGCAGCGTTCCGGGCGCGCCGCGGGACATGGACTACGTCGCGCCGCCATCGGTGATTGTCGGCAGCGTCGGAGATGACCACGAGTTCCCGAACGCCTTCTTCATCCTGGACGACACGCAGGAGGCACAGGCCAACCTGCGCGAACTCCAACGGGACTACCGAGGCGCGCCGGCAGACACCGTCCTGGGGACCACCTGGCGGCTGTTCGCGTACAACCCGACGGTGTCCGCGTGGACGCTGTCGTGGGACATGACAGGCCTGCCGGATATCTGGAGCGAGGCGAGCATCACCGACGACAGCACGGGTGTCGGCTTCAGCATGCGGGAGGCGTTCGGCGTGGACGTCCCTCCCGAAACGTCCGCGGCGTACACGATCCGTGTCAGGCTGAACGTGAACGAGCCACCTGTGTTCGACCTAATCTCAGACGTGTCCGTCGCCGAGGACGGCACCGCGACCGTCTCGATAACAGGCGTGGACGCGGGCGCCGAGGACGAGGTCGATCAGACGCTGACGTTCCTCGTCGCGAGCAGCAACCCGTCCGTGGTGCCCGACCCGACGCTGACGGGCGACGGCGCGACGCGAAGCCTCGATATCAACACCGTCGCCGACGCGAACGGGACGGCGGAGATAACGGTCGACGTCTTCGACGACGGCCTCACCGGCGACGTGCACAGCAACACGTCATCGCAGACGTTCACCGTGACCGTGTTTGCCGTGAACGACCCGCCAACGATCGATGGACCTCTGGCGCAGGTGATTTCGGAGGACGCCGGCCCGCAGGTCGTCGCGCTCGAGGGCATTGGCGTTGGCGGGGGCGAGGACGAGGCGTCCACGCAGACGCTTACGGTCGAGGCCGTCAGCGACACCCCCGACATCGTGCCGGACCCGATGGTGACAGATGCGGGGTCGTCCTGGGAGTTGGCGTACGAGGCGGCGGCGGACGCGCACACCGACGGCGGAACGCCTGTAGAGATCACCGTACACGTGACGGACGATGGCGGCGGGGATGAGCTTGACGTTGCGTTCACGTCGGTCAGCTTCCTGGTCGACGTCTTGTCGGTGAACGACTCCCCGACTATCGAGGCGGCGTCGGAACTGACGACCACGAGGAACGTCCCGACGAGCTTCGTCGTCACCGCGGCAGATCTCGACGGCGACACGCTGGTGTTGGATATCTCCGAGCCTGGATCCGGAACGGCCGCGGCGGACGGCTTCAGCGTCACATACACGCCGGCCGTGGGGTTCGTGGGCTCCGACTCGTTCACCGTGGCCGCAAGCGACGGCGATCTGGCCAGCGACGCGATAGTGGTCCAGGTGTCTGTCGTGAACCAAACGCCGCTGCTCGAACCGGCCGTCGCAACAACGCCCAAGAACACTGCGGTGGAGATTCCGCTTACCGCGACGGATGCGGACGGCGACGCCCTGACCTTCGACGTGACCGCAGACGGCGGCCCGGAGCACGGCACGGTGGCATTCGAAGGGTCATCGGCATTCTACACCCCCGACGGCGGCTATCACGGCGCGGACGCGTTCCAGGTCATCGCCGACGACGGCGACTTGACCAGTGACGCCGCACAAGTTGATGTGTCCGTTGTCAACGCGGCTCCCGCGCTCGAACCCGCCTCCGCGAACACGCCCGAAGGCGTCGCCGTGGAGATACCGCTGCTGGCGACGGACGCGGACGATGACCCGTTGACGTTCGAGATCGTGGAAGGCGCCGGGCCCGACCACGGCACGGTGGTGATCGAGGGATCGTCGGCGTTGTACACGCCGGAAGATGCGTTCTACGGCCCGGACGCGTTCGAGGTGGTGGCATTCGACGGCATCGAGCGAACCGACCCCGCGACAGTGTCAGTGACCGTGTTGAGCCGTCCGGTCGTGTCCGTGCCGGACGACTTCGAGCTGAGCGTCATCCAGGGCGCGCTACTGATCATCCCTCTGGACATCGTCGATCCTGACAGCGAGTCGTTCACCGGAGAGATCACCGACCCACCGACCGGCGGCGTGGCGACGTTCGCCGCAGACGCGCTGAGCGTCAACTACGTAGCCGACGCAACCTTCGTGGGCCAGGACGGATTCGCCCTGACCGTCACGGACGCGGACGGCGTCGTGTCGGAGCAGATCGGCGTGCTCGTCGACGTTAGGCTGCCCAACCAGGGCCCGGTGATCGCTCCTTTCGAACCGGTCATCACGACGAAGAACCTCAGCGCGATCATCATCGTGAACGCTACGGACCCCGACCAGGACGAACTCACCTTTGAGTTCACCGCCTTCCCGACAGACGGAACGGCGACTCAGGAAGGGCTCGTCATCACGTACACGCCGATCCCGGGGTTTGTCGGGGTCGATTCGTTCTCGCTCGTGGCGCGCGACGCCGAGTTCACGAGCAGCCCGGTTACTGTGCAGGTCACAGTCCTGAACCAACTGCCTCTGGCGACCGGGGCCACGGCGGAGACCGTCGAGAACACGCCGGTACAGATCCCGCTGTCGGCGTCCGATGCCGACGGGGACGAGGTTACATTCGTCGTTGTGACCGCGCCCACTGGCGGCGAGGTGTTCATCGAAGGGGCGTCCGCGACGTACACGCCTGCGGTCGGATTTGCTGATGTCGACACGTTCGAAATCGCCGCTTTTGACGGCACGGCCCAGGGCGAGCCGGTGGCCGTTGTCGTGACCGTACTCCCGGTAAACGACCCCCCGACGCTCAGCCTCGACCCGACCGCGGAACTGTCCGCGATACCGGGCGAAGCGTTGGTGATCCCGTTACTCATCGAAGACCCGGATAGTGAGGTGTTCACGATCGAGGTGGTCCAAGGCGCCGCCCAAGGGAGCGTCGAGCCAGGGGCCGGTGGTTTCAGCGTGGTGTACACGCCGTCCGTAGACGCTGAAGGCGACGACGGCTTCACTATACGCGCGCTCGACGACGCGCCCGAACCCGCGGCGTCCGACGAACTCCCCATCGCTATCAACATCGTCATCCTCGACCAGACGCCGGTCGTGGGAGATGTCGGGCCGCTCTCCGGGCCGAAGAACACGGTCATCGAGGCGCCCTTGGCGGGCAACGACCCCAACGACGACCCGTTGACCTTCGAAGTGACTCGGGCGCCGGAGAACGGGGCTGTCGCTATCGACGGATCGTCTGCGTTCTATGCGCCCGCTGAAGGTTTCTCCGGCGAGGATTCGTTCGCTTACGTGGCGTCCGATGGCGAGAACACGAGCGCGCCAGGCGAAGTGTCGCTGATTGTCGAGAACGCGGCTCCGATCGCTGACGCGATCACCGCGGCAGGGGTCGAGGACGAGCCGGTCGTCGTCACGCTCACGGGCTCCGACGCCGACGGCGACGCTCTGACATTCACGCTGGCCGAACCGCCACGCCGTGGGGACGTGACGCTCGACGACTCGACGGCAACGTACACACCCCGCGCGGACTTCTCCGGCACAGACGAGTTCTCGTTCACCGTGACGGACGGCGACGTCGTCAGCGAGCCGGGAGTGGTGGCGATCGACGTCGAGGCGTTCGACGACCCGCCGACTCTCAACACGGACAGGTCGCTCGCGGACATCCGGGCGACGGAAGGCGACCTCCCCCGCACGCTGAACCTGGGAGACCCGACGCCTCTGTTCGTCGACCCGGACTCGCCCATCACGATCGCAGCGGGGACCTCCGACTTTGACGTGGTCGAGACGTTCCTCACAGGGACATCGCTGACGCTGACGTTCGCGACGCCCGGCATCGCCACCGTCGCCGTGTCGGCGCAGGGGTCGGAAGAAGTCGCGTCTTTCCAGGTGGAAGTCGTCGCGCTCGAACTGCGGAACGACCCGCCGGAGTTGCAGCCGCTCGGATCGCCGACCGCCGTCGAAGGCGATGAGCTTACCATCACACCATCCGCCTCCGACCCGGACGAAGACGCGCTGACGTGGTCCTTGGTAAGCGTCGAGCGCTTCGGGACGGCGTCTGCGGACGACACGGAACCTGTCGTGGCAGTCGACCCGGATACCGGCGTGACGACCTTCAGCGTCGAGAACATCACCGGCCTGCAGGCGAAATTCGGCGTGGAGATCAGCGTCGCCGACGAGATCAACGAGCCCGTGCTGGGATCGACGCTCATCCTCGTGACGTCGTCCAACGAGCCCCCGGTCGTGACCGCGCCCGGGGAGATCGTCGCAGAGGTGGACGAGTTCATCACCTTCGACGTGGCCGTGACCGACCCCGACGGCGACGAAGTCGCTATCACGGCGAGCGTGCGTGAGCGCGAGGGAGACATCATCTCCGCCTCGCAAAGCGCGGTGCGGTCGTTCAACCGCGCCGACGTGGCCCTGGATGCGGATACCTCGATCAAGACGTTCACATTCACGCCGACGGATAGCGTGTCGGGACGCATCGTCACGCTGCAGTGGGTGGCGGACGACGGGCAGGCCTCGGCGACCGGGTCGACGCAGATCCAGGTCGGTCAGGACGTGAACCTGCCACCGACGGTCGAGACGATCGACGACATCGAGGTGGAGGAGGGCGGCCGCATCGAGGTCGCCGTGGTCGCGGAAGATCCTGACGGCGCCGCAGAGGACACGCTCGTCGTCGTCGCCACGGGGCTTCCCACGGGAGCGGCATTCGACTCGGTGGCGCGCACGATCACGTGGGAGGATATCGGCTTCGACCGCTCCGGATCGTACACGCTTACAGTGACTGCTACCGATGTGGGCGGGCTGGAGGCGGCGCAGACGTTCCGCGTGCGCGTCACGGACGTAAACCGCGAGCCTGAAGTGACCGGGAGTTCGTCGACGACGCCGGACGGCGTGCCAGGCTCCATCAGCCTGCAACGGCTGACGGTGCTGACGCTGGAATTCGCGGCGAGCGATCCCGACGGCGACAACGTGACTCTCACAGTGCGAGGCGTCCCAGGTTGGGCTCGCGTGAAGCAGAGCGGGAGCCCAACGGCCCCGAGAGTCAGCATCGAGCTAGAGCCGGCGCGCGACGCCGAAGACTTCACCGCGTCGATCACGGCCACGGATTCGGGTGGGCTAACGGCTGACGTGGCGGTCGCCATCGTGTTGGAGGCCCCGCCGAACACTGATCCTAAGATCGAGGACATCGCGCCACTCACAGTCGTCGAGGAGGAGACGGCGGAGTTCACCGTGGACGCCTCCGACGAGGACGGAGATGACCTTACGGTGACCGCCGCGAATGTGCCTGAAGGCGCGACGTTCGACGGCGCGACGTTCATCTGGACCCCCGAGCGCGGCCAGTCGCAGGAAGACCCGTACAGCATCGCTCTTACCGTGGACGACGGGAACGGCGGGCAGGCCGAAGCGACGGCTCAGGTCACCGTGCTGCAGGCAGCGAACCGAAACCCGGAGATCGCGACTATCGCCGACGTGACGGTCGTCGAGGGTGAGACCGTCAGCGTCACCGCCGCTGTGACGGACCTAGACGGCGACGAAACGCAGCTCGAGGTGCAGACGGGATTCCTCGCGTCGAACCTGTCCGTAGATCAGGCGAGCGGGGAGATCACGTTCGTTACCGAGGCCGGCGTGGACGGCGCAGGCGAAGGCTTCTACTCGGTGACGCTGCTCGCGACGGACACGCGCGAGGGCGAGACGGCCGTCACATTCCTGCTGACCGTTGAGCCCGAGCAGGCGAGCGGTGTCCAGGAGTTGGCGATCCGCGCCGCGCTGGTGAGCCCCAAGGTAGGGACGGCGGAGGACGTGTTCTCGTTCGGCGCCGTTGTCACCACAACGGGCGGCGACCCTGACAGCGTGACCATTGCCGTCGTGTCGGATGCCGGCTCTACGCAGGAATCGGCCATGGGGTCTGTCGGGGCCGCCGCGGCGACTGGAGCGCGATATGGCGTGGATCTCACCCTTGCGCCGGGCGCGTACACGTTCACCGTGATCGCGAGCGCCGGAGGCGAAACCACCACGCGTGACGAGGATGGACCGGTGGTGGAAGAAGCGCTCATCGACATCTCGAACCTGGTGACTAGCGGCTCTACCGAGGACATCTCGGTGCAGTTCGACCTCACGAACCCGAATCCAGGGCAGACGGTCACGCTGGGCGTGGAGTTCCGTGACGCGGATTCCGAGGCGTGGCTCCCTGCGAGCGCCTCCGGGTCGATCAACGCGTTGCGCAACGGTTCGCACGCGTTCACCTGGCACTCCGCCGACGACGTGCCGGACGCGCTCGGTGAGACGTACGTGCTCCGCCTGACCGCGGGCGCGAGCGGCGAGCGCATCTCGTCCGGCTTCCGCGTCGTGAACGCGCTGCCCACGGCCCCAACGCTGGACGAACTGGCGCCGTCGGCGGAAGCCAGCCTCGTCGTCACCGGGTCGAGTGAGATCATCGGGGCGGACATCGACGTCATTCTCGACGACCAGAACGTCGGGAGTACCCAGGTTGAGGCCGACGGCACGTTCCGCTTCGTTACGGCAGAGCTTCAGCCGGGCGCATACGAGGTGCGCGCAACGGCGTCCATCCTCGGCGTGGCCAGCGTGCGATCGGCTCCTGTAGAGGTGGTGGTGGATTCGTCGCCGCCGATTCTGGATGTTGTCAGCCCAGAGCGCGGAAGCGAAGTGCCCACCCTGGAGCCGGTGATCTCGTTCCGGGTCGACTTCGGGCTCAGCGGCGGCGACCCGTCGGACGTGGCCGTGGCGCTGAACGGTAAGCCGGCAGAGGTCACGTTCGACACAACGAGCGAGCTCTACTCCGTGCGCGAGACGCTGTTCGACCAGCGGCTGTACCTCGCGTCGGTACGGGCGGCGAAGCTCAATGGCCTCACGCTTAGCGACGGTTGGGCGTTCACGGTGAACCTCGCGGCGGGCGACGAGATCGCGCCGACCGCGGTGACCTTCGAGCCGACGGGGTCGATCAACGATGCCTCTCCCACCGTCAAGGTAGTGGTCAGCGACGGTGAGACCGGAATCGACACCGAGAGCGTCGAGGTTCTCCTCAACGGCGTGCCGATCGCGACCACCTACAGCCCGAAGGACGAGAACAGCGGCTCCGCGGCGGGCGTCCCAGTCGACCCACTTGTGGATGGCGACTACACGGCATCGGCGACGTTCACCGACCTCGCGGGCAACGACGGGGAGGCCGAATGGAGCTTCGCGGTCGACACGACGCCGCCGGCTGCCCCGACGTTCACGACGCCGGCGCCGGGCGAGCCCGCGATTACCAGCGACAACACGTTCACCGTGCAGGGCGCCGCGGAAGCGGAGTCCGAGGTGGTCGTCGTGATCGGCGGCACGGTCGTGGGGACCGCGACGCCGGGCGCAGACGGGGCGTGGGCGCTCAGCGTTGACCTCGGAGCCGGGGCGACAGAGGTGCAGGCCCAGGCTCGCGACACGTTGGAGAACGTCTCTGAGCTGTCCGACACGGTAAGCATCGTCCTGGATGCCGAGGCTCCGCAGATAACGCTCGCGACGCCGGCGCTGGAAGCCGCGACACCGAACCTACAGCCGACGTTCAGTGGCAGCGTCACCGACGCGCTGAGCGGCATCGACCCGGCGAGCGTGACGTTGGAGATCGACTCGGCTCCCGTCGGCGTGACCTTCGACGTAGCGGCGGGGACTTTCACCTACGACGCCGCTGCTCCGTTCGAGTCGGGTAGCACGATCGCCGTGCGCATCGCAGCCACCGACGGAGCGGGGAACCCGGCGGAGATCAACGGCTCGGTCACCTTCGACGCGGCGCTGTCGGACATCACGGCACCGTCGATCCTCAACCCGCAGATCAACGGCATCGGACTCGTCGCGGGTTCGGCGACGCTCATCCAGACGTCCGACGCGACGATCCAGTTCGCCGTCACTGACGACCTGTCCGGCGTCGAGCGGGTGTTCGGCACGCTCGATGGCGGGGAGGTCGAGTTCGCGGTCGCAGATACGTCGGCCACTCTGGCGCTGTCGGGCCTGACCGAGGGGTCGCACGTGCTCCTCGTGAGCGCGGCGGATGTCGCTGGGAACACGGGCGAGCCGCAGCAGTACGACTTCGTTCTCGATGTCGGGACAACGCCGCCGGTTCTGACGGCGCCCGCGTTGACGAACGCGCCTGACATCGTCGTGCAGGGGAGCGGCATCGAAGACGGCGCCACCGTGAGCGTGTTGGTGAACGGGGTGCCGGTCGAGACCACGGCGCAGGGCGTCGCGTTCCAAACGGGCGTCGTCAGCCTGCAAGAGGGCGACAACACCGTCACCGCGACCGCTACGGACGCCGTCGGCAACACGGCCGACGGTGAACCGATCATCGTCACGTTGGACTCGACGCCGCCGGAACTGGCGTTCCTAGCTCCGCTGTCCGACTCCACCGTCAACGCCGATACCGACACGGTCATCATCCGCGCGAGCGACGTCGGCGGCATCGACCCGACGCGAGTGGACTTCACCATTGATGGCGTGACCGTCACGCCCTCGGTCGACGCGGACGGGACGATCACCTACGTCGCCGGCGCCCCATTCGAGGCGTCTGGCACAGACGAGCCGCTGTCGCACTTCGCGTCCATCGTCGTTGGCGATGTCGCGGGGAACACGTCACGGCTCGGCGCGCAGTTCTTCGTGGACGGCACGCCGCCCGCGGTCCAGGGATTCATCCCGGCCAAGGACGAGATCGTCCCAAGCCTCGAGCCGGCGATCTCCGCGACGATCGTGGCCACCGATCTCGACCTGAACTCGGTCGCCGTGTTCGTTGGGCCCGTGGACAATCCCGGCATCCCCATCGTCGGAGACGCGAACTACGAATTCGACCCTGGCACCGGACAGTTCAGCTACTTCCCGCTGCTGGAAGACAAAACGACGTATCTGGTGACGGTGTCCGCGGCGGACAAGGTCGGCAACACGGTCGTTTCGGCGTGGGCGTTCGCCATTGATACGGAGGCGGAGGACACGAACGAGCCGTCCACGACGATCCTGTTCCCGAAGCCGGGCGAGAACATCAACGAGGTGGGGCTGGACATCCTCTCGTTCGCCGTGGGCGACGCCGCGGGTATCGGGAACGTGACGATGTTCGTGAACGACCCGACGGGATCGAGTCCCTTGGGTATCGGCCAGCTAGAGGACGAGGGGATCGCGCAGTTCAATCGGAAGACCGGCGTGATCCGCATCTTCGGTCGGCGGCTGCTCCGGCCGCGGCAGGGCTCGCGCGGTGGATTCTCGTTCGATCCGCTGGAACTGAACGCGTTGGAACGTAGCCTCACGGGCGGTGACAACGCCTCGTTCGACCCGTTGGAACTGAACGCGCTGGAGCGGTCACTCGGCGACGGAGGCGGTGGCGGTGGCGGCGCGGACGTCGGCGCATTGGAGCGGTCTCTTACGTCGAGCGCCGGGCTGTTCGGAGCCGGCGACAACTCGATGGGGGTCCAGGTTCTGGACCTTTCCGGGAACGTCTCGTTCGCCAGCTGGTCGTTCTCAGTCACGCTCGATCCGCCGGGGGCGCCGACCTTCTCGGCGTCTACGGCGCTGCGGAATTCGCGTACCGCGTCGTTCGACGGCGTGATACCCGGATTGGCCGCCACTGGCGGGCTGCCGATCTCCGTGCAGTTGCGCGTCAACGGGAACGCGTCGGGGTTCGTCGAGGTCACGTCTGAGGACGGGGAGTTCACCTTCGACAACGTCAATCTGTCGGACGGCGACAACCTCATCACGGCCACGGCTCAGGACTCCGCAGGCAACCTCAGCGATCGGTCGGAAACGCTCGCGGTGGTTCTGGACGAGGTGGCGCCGACTGTCGCCATCGACCCGGTGGCGCCGGAAGCGAGCAGTAGCTTCTTCACGATCACGGGTTCCATCAGTGACAACCAGCCTGTGGACCTCGGCTCCGTGACTCTGTTCGCCAACGACGACGAGATAGCGCTCGGCAAGGCGCAGGGGCGCTTCTCTCAGAGCGTGACGCTGACGGACGGGAGCAACACGCTGCGTGTCGTCGTGCAGGACGCCGCCGGCAACGAAGTGGAATCGGACACGTTCACGGTGACGCTCGATCTCGCGCCGCCGACGACGGCTCCCGAGAACATCACCGCGCTGCCGACGGCGGACTCGCGCGGCATCCGGCTCGGCTGGACGGAGGACGTGAACGCCGGGTCATACAACGTCTATCGCTCGTTCGTGGTGTTCACCGACGCGTCCGATCTGACGCCCGTTGCGTCGAGCGTGTCGGGCACTGGCTATACAGACACAACCGTGCTCGCTGGGCGCATGGTCTATTACGCCGTGGCGTCCGTCGACGGGGCGGGGAACAGCGACGCCAGTGTGCTGTCGCCGGTGCTACCCGTCGCGCTGATGAAGGACGCGGGCGGCGTCGCGTCCCTCGATGACGGCACTTCGCTCCGCGTGCCGCGCAGCGGGCTGTTTGCGAATGCGCTACTCACCGCCACGTTAGAGATACTCACGCCATCCACGACGCCGGATCTGGGCGGCGCAATCGATGGGACCGCGCGCGAGGTCGTCGCGCGCACCTCCACCGGTGCGATCCTACAGGCGTTCAACCTCCCGGCCGGCCTGACGCATCGGGTGCCGTTTGGCGTGCCAGTGGATGCCGACTCGCCGCAGACGTACCAACTCGTGGCCCAGGACTGGGCCGGGCTCGACAGCGTGACGAACGCGTCGCTGCGCACGGTGACGGCGGACGTTCCGGGGTCGGGGACGTACCAATTGGGCGAGCCAGCGAGTTCCGCGACGCCGTGGGACGTCAACGGTGACAACACGGTGAACATAGTCGACCTCGTCACCGTGGCGCGCTCGTTCGGGCAGACGGTTGCCGCCGGAGATCCCGCCGACACGAACGGCGACGGCACTGTCAGCATCATCGACCTCGTCACCGTTGCTACGCATTTCGGCGAGACGACCGGCCCGGTGGGCGCGCCAAGCCTGGCGGCGCAGGACGAGCCGGTTGTCACGCTCTACACGCGCCTCGTCGGGTCCGCGGGTGGGCCGGACGCTCTCGAAGTGGTGGCGGAGTCGTCGGTGAACCTGGCCGGGTACGAGATGGTGATCGACCCGGGCGCTGGGGAAATCAAGTCCATGACGCGCGGCGACGTGTTCGGCCGCGAGGTGTTCTGGATGGACCCAGCCCCCGTCGATGGCTCGACGCGCATCGCGGCGGTGCGGCTGGACCTCGCCTCGCCGGCGATCCCCGCGCGGAAGACGGGCGTGCTGGCGCGTCTGTCCGTCGAGGGCGTCGTGCGCGACGGAGAGCAGATGCTGCGGCTACGGGATGTCCGTTTCACTGACCGTAAGGGCGCCCTGCTTCCGTACCGCATCGGGCCGCCGCCGTCAGCGCAGAGCTTCTCGACGGCGCTGCTGCCGAACTACCCGAACCCGTTCAATCCCGAGACGTGGATACCGTTCACGCTGTCCGAGGCGAGCGAAGTCACGCTGCGGGTGTACAACGTCGACGGGCATGTGGTGCGCACACTGGAGCTCGGCGCGCGCGAGGCGGGCGCTTACACATCACGCGAGGGCGCGGCGCACTGGGACGGCCGCAACGACCTCGGGGAAGCCGCCGCGAGCGGTGTGTATTTCTACGAACTGAGCACGGGGACGACCCGTAACATCAGAAGGATGGTGATCCGCAAATGAGGCAGGTTAGTCACGACAGCCATACCGTCGGCACGCGACGACATGGATCTCGCCGTGAGCTAGGCCGCCTCGTCCTGGGCCTGGTCGCCGCTCTAGGCGTACTGTGCTCCGCCGCGACGCCGGCTCTCGCCAACAACGCGCTCGTGCTGGACGGCGTGGACGACTACGTCACCATCGTGGGCGACCCGGCCATACTGAAGCAGACTGGCGCGATCACAGTCGAGGCCTGGTTCAAGCATCCCAACGCTGCCGTGGCACCCCCGGCGGTGATTGCTAGCAAGGCAGGCGCAGGAGGCCCCTCGTGGGTCCTGGACCTGACTGAGACGGGCACCCTGGAATTCATCGCTTTTGGCGGCGCCGGCACGACTCCTTCCTTCGCAACAACCACGCAGCTTCTGAACGACGGGCAATGGCACCACGCGGCCGCCGTGTGGAACGAGTCGGGGGCCCGTCTGTACATCGACGGCACGCTTGATGGCGAGGACACGTCGGGAACCAGCGGGCCTCCGCTGTTCGACACGACGGACCCCGTCGTCGTCGGCGCGGATGCTACGCTGGCCGCGGGCCCTACGCTGTTCACCGGCGAGATCGACGAGGTGCGGATATGGAACATCGCGCGCTCCAACGGAGAGATCTCGGCGACGATGAACACCACGCTGGTTGGGACCGAGACGAACCTGGTCGGCTACTGGAACTTCGACGACGGCACAGCAAACGACGTGACCCCCAACGGGAGCCACGGGACGGTCGGCGGTGGGGCCGCGATCGCGGCGTCCGATACCCCGGTATCCGGCGGTGGAGGCGGCGCGGCGGGGGACAACTCCATCCTCCTAGACGGCGTGGACGACTACGTCATCATGGCCGGCGATCCTGCAGCGCTGAAGCTTACCGGCGCGATGACTATCGAGGCATGGTTCAAGCACCCGGCAGTGGACGTGGCCTGGCCCGCAGTGATTGCGAGCAAAGCCGGCGCCGGTGGGGCGTCGTGGGTAATGGACCTATCCAGCGTCGACGGAAACCTGGAGTTCATCGCGTTTGGCGGCAACGGGGCGAGCCCGTCAGGGGCACTGACCGCTCAGAATCTGAACGACGGCCTGTGGCACCACGCCGCGGGCGTCTGGGACGGCTCCGAGCCGCGTCTATACATCGACGGCGCGCTCGCCGCCACGGGGCCGACTACGACCGGTCCCCTGTTCGACACTACGGACTCGGTGGCTATCGGGAATGACGCCGCGCTGGCCGCGGCTACGGCGTTTGCGGGCGAGATCGACGAGGTGCGCATATGGGACGTCGCGCGCTCCGTCGCCGAGATCGGCGCGACCATGAGCACCACGCTTGTCGGAGACGAGACAAACCTGGTCGGCTACTGGAACTTCGACGACGGCACAGCAGACGACGTAACCGTCAGTGGGAGCCACGGGACGGTCGGCGGTGGGGCCGTGATCGCGGCGTCCGATACCCCGCTGTCGGGCGGCGGAGGCGGCGCGGCGGGGGACAACTCCATCCTCCTAGACGGCGTGGACGACCACGTCACCATGGCCGGCGATCCTGCAGCGCTGAAGCTGACCGGCGCGATGACTATCGAGGCATGGTTCAAGCACCCGGCAGTGGACGTGGCCTGGCCCGCAGTGATTGCGAGCAAAGCCGGCGCCGGTGGGGCGTCGTGGGTAATGGACCTATCCAGCGTCGACGGAAACCTGGAGTTCATCGCGTTTGGCGGCAACGGGGCGAGCCCGTCAGGGGCACTGACCGCTCAGAATCTGAACGACGGCCTGTGGCACCACGCCGCGGGCGTCTGGGACGGCTCCGAGCCGCGTCTATACATCGACGGCGCGCTCGCCGCCACGGGGCCGACTACGACCGGTCCCCTGTTCGACACTACGGACTCGGTGGCTATCGGGAATGACGCCGCGCTGGCCGCGGCTACGGCGTTTGCGGGCGAGATCGACGAGGTGCGCATATGGGACGTCGCGCGCTCTCAGGTGGACATCCAGACCGACATGAACACTACGCTCGTCGGAGACGAGACGAACCTTGTCGGCTACTGGAACTTCGACGACGGCACAGGAAACGACGTGACCCTCAACGGGAGCCACGGCACGGTCGGTGGTGGAGCGGTGATCGCCGCGTCGGATACCCCGTTGTCCGGCGGCGGAGGGGCGGCGGGAGCCAACTCGGTCCTCCTAGACGGAGTGGACGACCACGTCATCATGGCCGGCGATCCTGCTGCGCTGAAGCTGACCGGCCCGATGACGGTCGAGGCGTGGTTCAAGCATCCAACGGGGGCCGTCGCCTCGCCCGCTGTGATTGCGAGCAAAGCGGCGCCCGAAAACGTGTCGTGGGTCATGGATCTGTGGGATACCGACGGACGCCTGGAGTTCGGCGCGTTCGGGGACGGGGTGGCCCCGTCGTTCGCGCAGAGCGTACAGACGGTGAACGACGGCCTGTGGCACCACGCCGCTGGGGTGTGGGACGGGTTCGAGGCGCGACTGTACATCGACGGTGTGCTCGACGGTGTGGGCACGACGGAAGCGGCGCCGCTGACGGATTCGACCTCCGAGGTAGTCATTGGCAATGACGCCGCGCTGGCCGCCGCAGCGGCGTTCCTCGGCGAGATCGACGAGGTGCGGATGTGGGACGTCGCGCGCTCCCAGGTTGACATCCAAAACGACATGAACGCCACGCTCGTTGGGAACGAGACGAACCTGGTCGGCTACTGGAACTTCGACGCCGGCACGGCTGATGACCTTGTGGGCGCCAGCCACGGGACGCTCGGGGGCGGCGCGACCCTCGTGACGTCCGAGGCCCCTCTGTCGGGTGGCGCGGCGCCCGCCGTCCAAGCGCTGGCGCTGGACGGCGTCGATGACTACGTCGACGTCGCCGACATCGCCGATTACGACCTGAACATCACGAGCGGGTCGGGGCTCACCGTCGAGACGTGGTTCCGCACGTCGGCCGCGTCGCTTCCCGACAACGCGCTCGTGTTCAAATGGGACTCCTCCGACGCGTCCTACGCGCTGCATTGGGGGGGACACGCAAGGTCTGCGGTTCGTCATACAGGACGGCGTCACCCAACTGACCGCGGCCTCATTCCTGCCATACAACGATGGGTTCTGGCACCACGCGGCCGGAGTATGGCAGGGCGACACGGCGACGCTTTACGTGGACGGCATCGCTGTTGGGTCTGAGACGAACGGCTCATTCGGGGAACTGCACGATTCTGCAGCGACACTGCGCATGGGCGCGAGTTCCGTGCTGGGTCAGTCCGGGTACTTCACGGGCGACATGGACGATGTAGCCATATGGAGCGTCGCGCGCACACAGGCCGAGATCCTCGCGGACGCCAATGGCGGCATCACGGGGGTCGAAGCGAACCTAGTCGGCTACTGGGACCTCGACGATGGGGTCGCGGCAGATCTCACGGCAAACGCTAACGGCGGGACAATCGTCGGCGGCCCGAGCTTCTTCGATGTGCCCGTCGCGGTTCTATCGTCGCCGAACCTGGATTTCGGGACCGTCGACACTGGCGTGACGAGCGCGGTCCAGAGCTTCACCATCACCAACCTCGGGACGATGGATCTGGTCGTCACCGACGTCAATGCGACGGACGCCACGCGCTACGCGATCACAGGCACGACGTCGTTCACGCTGGCCGGCGGCGCGACGAGCGGGGCGCTCGACGTCACGTTCACACCAGATGCGGTGGGGACGTTCGATGCGCAGGTGGTCATCGACCACGATGGTCGCGGGCTGAGTTCTGTAAGCGTCAGCGGTGTTGGACAGCAGTCCTTCCCAGCAGGGCCGAACGCGCTGGTCTTGGACGGAGCCACGGATGGCACGGGCGACTATGTCCTCGTACCTGACAGCCCCCTCCTCGACCTCAACACCTTCACGATAGAGGCGTGGGTCAACTGGGACGGTGTGTCGCCATTTGCCACTGTCCTCAGCCGCCCGAGGGCAGACACACCTAGCCCCGCGGGTTCAGGGTATGTGCTGCGAGTCACACCAACGGACTGGTTCTTCGGATTCAGCAACGGCGCAAACTACACCGTGACCGACCCCAATCCTGTGATTGCGGGCGTCTGGACACACCTCGCCGGCACATTCGACGGCCAGGTTCTGCACGGATACGTCAACGGCGAACTCACCGTAACGAATGACCTCGGCGGCCCACAGACCCTCCTGGACTCCACGGCCGCGCTCCTGATCGGCCGAGAGTTCATCGGTGGGATCGTGGACCGTACTTTCGGCGGCGAGTTGGACGAGGTCAGGCTGTGGGGCGACGCGCGGACCCAGGCCGAGATCCAGTCCGCCATGCACGTTTCGCTCACCGGGTCCGAGTCGGACCTCGTTGGGTATTGGGACTTCGACGACGGAACGGCGAATGACCGGGGCCTCAACGGACTGGACGGGACCCTCACGGACGGCGCGACTCTCACCGCGTCCGACGCCCGCGTCGGGCCCGCCGACCGCACGTTGGTCCTCGATGGCATCGACGACCACGCGGTCCTGCCCGACAGTGCGCTCTATAACTTCGCTGCGGCCGCTCCATTCGCGGTGTCGTTTTGGATGAAGCCAGACGCGGTGCAGCTGGACACGACGCTTCTAGTGACCACGGTCCTAGGCAAGGGCACGCACACATCGGGGGCGTTCCCGTTCCTGTTCCGCTACGCGAACGCCACCGACCCAACGTACCCGGGTACGGTTGAGGTAGCGCGCTTCGATGGCGCGACCTCTCCGGCTGTTGTCTCGACCACCTCCCTCAACGATGGCGCCTGGCATCATGTCACGGCGGTCAGCGACGGGTCCACGCTGACCCTGTACGTCGACGGCGTGTCAGAAGGCACAGCGTCCGAGGCCGGCCTGGGCGCGACCGGCAACGCATCCGGGTTGTACGCGGGCATCGACTCCGACGCGCTTTACCCATTCTCCGGCTCCGTGGACGAAATCCGCATTTGGGACGGGTGGCTGACCGACGCCGAAGTCGCCGCCGACATGACAGCCTTGGCTCCCGTCGCGCCATCCAATGGCGGCGCATCGGTGGCTCAGTGGTCGTTCGACAACGGATACGTCGAGGACGTGAGCGGCAGCGGCATCGACGGGACGTTGGTAAACGGCGCGACGACTACGGTGCAGCCCGTCGCGAGCGTGTCGGTCGCCTCGCTGGACTTCGGCCCGACCGAGCCGGGGACGCCCAGCGCCGCGCAGAGCTTCACGATCACCAATCCGGGTATAACGGCCCTGGTCGTCACTGACGTCAGTGCGACCGATGCCACGCGCTACGCAGTCACGGGGAGAGGTGCCCCGTACACATTGTTCGCTGGCGATCCCGCCGAGTCGTACGACGTGACATTCACGCCGGACGCGGTGGGGACGTTCGACGCGCAGGTGACCATCGCTCACGACGGCCGTGGGCTCGGGGCGGCAAGCGTCACGGGCGCCGGTGAGACGGCCATCACGGTCCCAACAGGCGACCTGAACGACACGAAGATCGTGTTCGCGCAGGCCGTGAACGGGTCGACTCAGGACATCTTCGTACGCGATTCCGACGGCACGCTGACCAACCTAACCGACAACCCGACGGTGCACGAGACCGCGCCGGTCTGGTCGCCGGACGGCACGCAGATCGCCTTTAGCGGGAAGGCGAGCGGCAACCAGGACATCTGGCGGATGGACTTCGACGCCGCGACGAACACGGTGTCGAACTTCGTGCAACTGACGACGCACACGACGGCCGACTGGAACCCGGAGTGGTCGCCTCTTGGCGGCGAGATCGCGTTCCACTCCTCCCGCACCGGCTCAACCGACATCTTCAAGGTCACCACCGACGGGCTCACCGAGACGCAACTGACGTTCGATGCCGCCGAGGACGCCCGGGTGTCATGGTCGCCAGATGGGACGGAGATCGCGTATGCCTCGACGCGGGGCGTGGGCGGTGAGGAAGATCTGTTCATTATCCCGGCGGCGGGGGACGACACCACGCCAACACAGGTCACCGCCACGGCGGACGAGGAGATCTACCCCGAGTGGTCGCCGGACGGCACGAAGTTGGTCTTCCAGGCTCGGCCGGTCGGCGGGCTGTGGGACCTCTACACCATCGGCGTGGATGGGACCGGCCTGACAGCGCTGACGATCGCGAACAGCCCGTCATACCACGAGAACCGGCCGGATTGGTCACCGGACGGAACGAGGATCGTCTACGACTCGGACCCGGACGGCGACTCCGAGCTGTACGCCGTGAACGCCGACAACACGGGCGTCGTGGACCAGCTTACGTCGAATTCCGTCACGGACTCGTCGCCGGATTGGTCCCCGTTCTTCCCAGCGGCCCCGGTGGCGGATCAGGCGCTGACGTTCGACGGGTCCACGAGCTACGTCGACATGGGCGACGCCGCGGCGCTGAAGATCACCGGCCCGCTCACGATCGAGACCTGGTTCCGAACGACCCAGGCAGTGGGCAACTACATCACGCTGATGGGCAAGTGGCACTCGGGCGGCTCGAACGCGTCGTACGGTCTCAGTTGGCGCGACGCCGACGGCCTCGTGTTCATCATCAACGACAACACCAACGCTGTGGTCTCCGCAGCCAGCGGGCAGTTCTACAACGACGCGCTCTGGCACCACGCGGCCGGCGTGTGGGATGGGACGGACGCCCGTCTGTACGTGGACGGTGACCTGGTGGGATCGGTCACGGGTGGAGGAGCGCCGGTCTCTGACACCACGCTACCGTTCATCCTCGGTAGCGATGCGGTCCTGGACTTCACGCGGTTCTTCCAGGGCGATCTGGACGAGGCGCGTGTGTGGAATGTCGCCCGAACACCGGACGAAATCCGCGCGACGATGAACGTGCCGCCCGTCAACACGGACCCAGGTCTCGTAGCGCACTGGGACTTCGACGACGGGACGGCGACCGATCTGTCGCTGAGTGGCATCAACGGGACACTCAACGCCACGACGGCGACGCCCATCGCGTCCGCGCAGTTCGACGTCACAGACCTTGCGTTCGGCGTGACCGATGTTGGCGTGCCGAGTAGCGCCCTAACGTTCACGGTCACGAACACCGGCGCCGAAGCCATGCTGGTCAACGGCTTCACGCCGTCGGCTCCCACATTTACCGTGACGGCTCCGGGGACTCCGCTGCCCCTGAACGCAGGGGACGTCAGTTCGGCCGTATCCGTCACCCTCACGCCCGACCAAGTGGGCGTCGCCTCCGGGCGGGTGACGATCGACCACGACGCACGCGGCCCCCGCTTTGTCACGCTGAGCGGCCTAGGCCGAATCGACCCGCCAGTCGGTGACCTCCTGAACACGAAGATCGTGTTCGCGCAGGAGGTGAATGGGACAAACCAGGACATCTTCGTCCGCGACGCCGATGGCACGGTGACGAACCTGACGAACAACCCGACCGTACACGAGACGACCCCGGTGTGGTCGCCGGACGGGACGCAGATCGCCTATAGCGCCAAGCCGAGCGGGAACGAGGACATCTGGCGCCTGGACTTCGACCCCCTTACGAACACCGCGTCGAACTTCGTGCAGCTCACCACTGACGTGGCGTCGGACTGGAACCCCGCGTGGTCTCCCGTTGGGGATGAGATCGCCTTCCACTCCGCGCGCACGGGCCTGCACGACCTGTTCAAGGTCACGGTGGACGGCGCCACGGAGACGCAACTCACGTTCAACGCCGCAGCGGACACTTTCGCGGCTTGGTCGCCCGACGGCTCACAGATCGCCTACGCATCTACGCGGGGAGTCGGCGGCGTAGAGGACCTGTTCGTCATCGCGGCGGCGGGCGATGACAGCACGCCAGCGCAGGTGACCGCCACCGCGGACGAGGAGACCCACGCCGAGTGGTCCCCGGACGGCACGCAACTGGCGTTCCAGAGCCGGCCGGTGGCTGGGATTTGGGACCTGTACCTGATCGGCGCGGATGGGACGGGCCTGACGCCGCTAACGGTCGCGAACACGCCAGCATTCGACGAGAGCCGTCCGTCGTGGTCGCCGGACGGAACACGGATCGTCTACGACTCCGACGCCGACGGTGACCCGGAACTGTATGCCGTGAGCGCCGACAACACCGGGGCGGTGGAGCAATTCACCATCAACTCGCTCACGGACAAGCTCCCGGCCTGGTCGCCGTTCTTGCCTGCGGCCCCGGTCGCGGATCAGGCGCTCACGTTCGACGGGTCGACAAGCTACGTGGACATGGGCGACGCGGCCGCGCTGAAGATCGCCGGGCCGCTCACGATAGAAACCTGGTTCCGCATCGTCCAGGCTCCGACCAGCTTTACCACGCTGATGGGCAAGTGGTTCGATGGCTCCAACGACGCGGCGTACGCGCTCAGTTTCACCGACGCCGACGGCCTTCGGTTCGTCATCAACGACGCGACGAACACGTCGGTCATCGCGAACAGCGGGCTCACCCTAGACGACACGCTGTGGCATCACGCGGCCGGAGTCTGGGACGGGACCCAGGCATTGCTGTACGTGGACGGCGATCTCCTGGCGTCGACCACGGGACCCGGGGCTGCGATCTTCGACACCACACGTCCGTTCATACTGGGAAGCGACAGCACCTTACTGAGCGACCGCTTCTTCGGCGGCGATCTCGACGAAGCGCGTGTGTGGAACGTGGCGCGCACTCGGGACGAGATACGTGCGACGATGAACGTGCCCCCTGTCAACACGGACCCAGGTCTCGTAGCGCACTGGGACTTCGACGACGGGACGGCGA
>JABGQA010000093.1:9770-12806 GCA_018644665.1 Candidatus Poribacteria bacterium | reverse complement strand
ACACCGGCGCCGAAGCCATGCTGGTCAACGGCTTCACGCCGTCGGCTCCCACATTCACTGTGACAGCTCCGGGGACTCCGCTGCCCCTGAACGCAGGGGACGTCAGTTCGGCAGTGTCCGTCACCCTCACGCCGGATCAAGTCGGCGATGCCTCCGGGCGGGTGACGATCGACCACGACGCGCGCGGCCCACGGTTCGTAACGCTGACCGGGTCCGGCACGCTCAGTCCGCCCGTCGGCGACCTCGGCAACACGAAGATCGTGTTCGGCCAGGTGGTTAGCGGGTCGAACCAGGACATCTTTGTGCGCGACGCGGACGGCACGCTCACGAACCTGACGAACGACGCTGGCGTGCACCAAGCCGCCCCGACCTGGTCGCCCGACGGCACGCAGATTGGGTTCGCTTCGAACGCGAGCGGCAATTCGGACATCTGGCGCATGGACTTCGACGCGACGACGAACACCGCGTCGAACTTCGTCCAACTGACTACCGACGCCGCGCAGGACTGGAACCCCTCGTGGTCGCCGCTTGGGGCAGAGATCGCCTTCCACTCGACACGCTTCGAGTCTAATGACATCTTCACGATCACGGCGGACGGGGTCACGGAGACGCGGTTGACGTTCGACGCAGCAACCGACAACGTTGCGTCGTGGTCCCCGGACGGCACACAGCTCGTGTACACGTCGACTCGAGGTGTCGACGGACAGGAGGATCTGTTCATAATCGCGGCTGCTGGGCCGGACACTACGCCCACGCAAGTCACGGCCACGTCAGGCGAAGAGCAGTTCGCGAGCTGGTCGCCGGACGGGACGCAGTTGGCCTTCCAGTCGCGGCCGGTCGGAGGCCTCTGGGATCTGTACGTGATCGGCGTGGACGGCACGGGACTGACCGCGCTGACGCTGGCGAATGACCCCTCGGTGAACGTCATGCGCCCGGAATGGTCGCCCGACGGCACGCGGATCGTCTTTGAGAAGGACCCGGACGGCGACTTGGAGCTGTACGCCGTCAACGCCGACGACACGGGCGCGGTGGATCAACTGACAACCAACTCCACCACGGACACCCTTGCGGACTGGTCGTTGTTCTTCCCTGCGGCTCCGGTGGTAGCGGAGCAGGCGGCGGCGTTCGACGGCGTCGACGACTACATCGACTTCGGCGACGCTACGGCGTTGAAGATCACCGGCGCGCTGACGCTCGAAGCGTGGTTCAACACGACACAGCCTCTGTCGGACCACCCGACCTTGGCGGCTAAGTGGTACTCGGGCGGGACCGACGCGTCCTACGCCCTCGCGTGGTCCGTGGCCACCGGGCTCCGGTTCCTGATGAGCGACAGCAGCGGCAACGTCATCTCTGCCGAGAGCGGTCTCGCGTATAACGACGGGTTCTGGCACCACGCCGCGGGCGTATGGGACGGCACGGAGGCGCGCATATACGTCGACGGCGATCTCGTCGGATCGGCCGCTGGCTTCGGCTTCGGACCAGCGGACATCACGCGCCCGTTCATGATAGGGAGCGCGTCACTCGGCTCGGGAAGCTTCTTCGACGGGCTCGTCGACGAAGTGCGCGTGTGGAGCGTCGAACGCACGCAGGACCAGATCAAGGCCGGCATGGCGGGAGTGACCGACCCCGCGACGGTAGGGCTCGCCGGCTACTGGGGCTTCAACGACGCGGCCGCAACCGACCTCACCGTGAACGCGAACGATGGAACGCTGAACGGAGCTACCACGCAGCTCATCCCTGTCGCCGAGGTCGACTTCCCAGCCCTGTCGCTGGGCGTCGCGGACGTCGGGGCGACGGTCGGGCCGCAGTCGTTCACCGTCACCAATGCGGGCGACGCGGACCTGAACCTGACCGCCGTCGCCACGCCGGACGCTACGCACTTCGGGGGAACGGAGACGTTCGTTGCGGAGACGCTTGCTCCCGGCGAGACGAGCGCGCCGATCGCCATCACGTTCACTGCGGATCGCGCGGGCGGCGAGTTCTCGTTTGTAGACCTCGCCCACGACGCGCGCGGCTACTTCCGCGTGGCAGTAAGCGGCGCAGGCCGCCTCACGACTGTGCCGACGGGCGATCTCGCGGACACGAAGATCGCCTTCGCTCGGGGCAACGGCACCGGCCGGGACATCTACGTCATGGACGCAGACGGCTCGAACGCGGTCGCCATCGTGACCGAAGCGGGGGCCGATTGGAACCCGGTCTGGTCTCCGGATGGCACGCAGATCGCCTTCCAGACGGATCGGGACGCCAACCGCGAGATCTACCTGGCGAACGCCGACGGCACATCGCAGGCCAACATCACCAATGACAGCTATCGCGACCAGACGCCACACTGGTCCCCGGATGGAACGCAGATAGCCTACGTGCACAGGGGCGAGGTCGAGGGCGGAGCCACCAACGACATCTACGTGATGAACGCGGACGGCACGGCACAGACACCGCTGGTAACCGGGCCCGGCGACGATCGCCGTCCCATCTGGTCGCCGGACGGTCAGAAGATCGTGTTCTTCTCGTCGGAAGCGGGAACGACCGACCTTTTCTCCGTAAACGCTGACGGCACGGGTCTGACACGCCTGACGGACGGCTCCATCCACCGCGAGTACCCGCGCTGGTCGCCGGACGGGTCACAGATCGCCTTTTCGGGTGAGGGAGAGGGCGTCGGAGAGGGCGGTTCTCCACCGGACATCTGGGTGATGGACGCCGACGGCTCCAACCTCGTGAACGTGACGCAGACGCCGGACTCGGATGAGCTCGAGCCGTACTGGTCGCCCGACGGCGCCAAGATCGTCGTCAAGAGTTGGTCGGGGGAGGTCTCGTCACTGGTCGTCATGGACGCAGATGGGCTGAACGCGACGCCGGTGGCGGGGTCCGACGACGACGCCAACCCGGCTTGGTCCCCTTTCATGCCGACGGTAATCGCCGAGCAGGCGCTGGTTCTGGACGGCGTCGACGATTACGTGGACATGGGCGACGAGGCGGCCCTCAAGATCACCGGCGCGCTGACGCTCGAAGCGTGGTTCAACACGACACAGCCTCTGT
>JABGQA010000093.1:0-9670 GCA_018644665.1 Candidatus Poribacteria bacterium | reverse complement strand
CGCAGGACCAGATCAAGGCCGGCATGGCGGGAGTGACCGACCCCGCGACGGTAGGTCTCGCCGGCTACTGGGGCTTCGACGACGCTGGCGCAACCGACCTCACCGTGAACGCGAACGATGGGACGTTGAACGGAGCTGCCACGCAGCTGATCCCTGTCGCCGAGGTCGACTTCCCGACGTTGTCGCTGGGCGTCGTGGACGTGGGCGCGACAGTCGGGCCGCAGTCGTTCACCGTCACCAATGCGGGCGACGCGGACCTGAACCTGGCCGCCGTCGCCACGCCGGACACTACGCACTTCGGGGGAACGGAGACGTTCGTTGCGGAGACGCTCGCTCCCGGCGAAACGAGCGCGCCGATCGCCATCACGTTCACCGCGGATCGCGCGGGCGGAGAGTTCTCGTTCGTGGACATCGCGCACGACGGGCGCGGGCACTCGCGCGTCGACGTCAGCGGCGTTGGGCGGCTCACGACCGTGCCTGCGGGCGACCTCGCGGACACGAAGATCGCGTTTGCGCGCGGCTCCGTCGGCGCGCGCGACATCTACGTCATGGGCCCGGATGGGTCCAACCCGGTCGCCATCGCGATCGGCGCGCCGGACGACTCGAATCCGGCCTGGTCGCCGGACGGGACCAAGATTGCGTTCCAGACGGATCGGGACGGCGACCGTGAGATCTACGTGATGAACGCCGACGGCACATCACCGGTCAACATCACCAATGACAGCTATCGCGACCAAAGCCCACACTGGTCCCCGGATGGAACGCAGATAGTGTACGTGCACCGGGGCGAGGTCGAGGGCGGCGCCACCAACGACATCTACGTGATGAACACGGACGGCACGGCACAGACACCCCTGGTGACTGGGCCCGGCGACGATCGCCGTCCCATCTGGTCCCCGGACGGGCAGAAGGTCGCGTTCTTCTCCAGCGACGCGCGAGGCACCGACCTATTCTCGATCAACGCCGATGGGACCGGTCTGACGCGACTAACGGATGGCTCCGTCTATCGGGAGTATCCTCGCTGGTCGCCAGACGGCTCGCAGATTGCGTTCACGGGTGAGGGCGACGGCGCGGGTGGAGAAGAATCGGCACTTAATGTCTGGGTGATGGGCGCGGATGGCTCGAACCCCACGAACCTAACACTCACGGCGGACGCCGCCGAGCTTGAGCCGCACTGGTCTCCCGACGGCTCTCAGATCGTGTACAAGGTCTACAGCGAGGCCGGCGCAAACCTCGCGATCATCGACGTCGAGACGCTGAACGTCACGGCGCTACCCAACACGGCAGACGACATGAACCCGGCGTGGTCGCCGTTCATCGAATCACTCCCCGTCGCGGAGCGCGCGGCGGCGTTCGATGGCGTCGACGGCGAGATCGTGATACCCGACGACGCGGCGTACAACTTCGGGGCGGCCGCTAACTTCACGGTGTCCCTGTGGCTGAAGGCGGAGCCTGCTCAGCCAGATACGTCCGGCGCCGACAACGTCATCCTCGAGAAGAGCGACGGATCGGGCGCATACCCGTTCGCGATCCGCTACATGAACGCCACGACTTCTGACGGCGGCAGGCTACAGGTCGCACGCGATGACGGCGGTGGCTTCTCGGACCTGCTCTCCGTGGCTCGGGTTGACGACGGTCGCTACCACCACGTCGCGTTCGTCCGGGACGCGGGCGAGTTGCTCCTGTACATCGACGGCGCGCTCGACGAGACGGCGCCGGACGGCAGCGTCAACCCGACGACAAACGCATCGGCCCTGCACGTGGCAGCGCGGGCCGATGGCACGGGCCGCTTCGCGGGGGCGGTGGACGATATCCGCATCTACGACGGGTCGCTGACGGCGGTGGAAGTACGCGCCGACGCGGCTGCCCTCACGACCTTGCAGGCGGCGGCCGCGGCCACGCCGGTCGCGCACTGGAACTTCGACGATGGCACGGCGACGGACATCGTGGGCGTCGCGTCGGGATCCGTGACGGGCGTGACGTTCCCGGCGATCCCAGTGGCCTCAACCGACGTGTCCGAACTCGCGTTCGGCGTCGCCGATGTCGGCGCTCCCGCGACGCCGGCGAGCTTCATCGTCAGCAACGCAGGGGCGGAGACACTGACGATAACCGATGTCTTCTCACCCGACGCGCAATTCGTGGTGACCGCTCCGGCCCTGCCGCTGACGCTGCTCGAGGGTGAAGCTAGCGCAATACCCGTCGACTTCACGCCGAACTACGTTGGGGCAGAGCGTGTGTCGCTGGTGATCGCACACGATGGCATTCGCGGATCGTCCGTGTTGGGCCACGGCATCGGCCGTGTCGAGCCTCCCATTGTGGACCTGGCGAACACCCGCATCGCGTTCTCGTCGGATCGCCGGTTGGGCGACGGAACGCGGGACATCTACGCCATGACCGCCGACGGCTCCGGAGTGCTGCCGATGCGGGTCGGAAGCGACTGGAATCCGGTGTGGTCGCCGGACGGCGCTCGCGTGGCGTTCCAGACGGACGTCGACGGGGACCGCGAGATATACGTGATGAACGCCGACGGCAGCGACGCCCGCAACCTCACGAACAACGCCGCGTCCGACCAGACACCCGATTGGTCGCCGGATGGGTTGAGCATCGCGTTCGTGTCGGACCGGGACGGCAATCAAGAGATATACGTGATGAGCCCTGACGGGGCGGGCCAGACGCGGCTCACGGAAACGCCGGACAGCGATCGGCGCCCGCGGTGGTCGCCGGACGGCTCCAAGCTCGCGTATGTTTCGTGGCCGGCGGACGCGTCGGACAGCGAGGTGTTCGTGATGCGCGCGGACGGGACGGACAGACTGCAGATCACCGACCACCCGTCGTTCGAGAACTACGCGGCGTGGTCGCCGGATGGAGCCTCGATCGCCTTCCTAACGTTGCGCGACGAGAACGCCGAGATCTACACGACGACCGCCGACGGCGTCACCGCGACGAGGCTGACGAACACTCCCGAGGACGAGATCGACAGCCTGGACTGGGCTCCAGACGGCTCACGTCTGGCGCTCACATCGTTCGCTGCGGGCGCCGGCGGGAGCCCGTCTGACAAAGAGGTGTTCACCCTGTCTGCGGACGGGACGGATCGCCGCCAGCTGACCAACAACGCGGCGGCGGACTCCAATTCGCGGTGGTCGGGTCTTCTGCCCGAGACCGTGGCGTGGCTCACGCTGTCGGACGGCGCGGAAACGCGTGGCGCGGCGATCGGCTTCGACAGCGTCGCGGCTGACACTGTGATCCTGGCCAACGCCGAAGACGTCCAAGCGGGCGCGCTCGTGATCACCGAGCCGGTGGAGTTGACGGCGCGCCGGGATGGATCGCGCCTCCTACGCGACATCGTGACGACACCCGCCACCGACGCCTCGGTAACGTGGAACTTGACAGCGCGCGTCGCGGGAGGCGTCGAGTCTGTGGCGACGATCGGTTGGCGTCAGGCGGAGATCGACGCGATGCTCGCCGCTGCGGGCGGCTATAACAACGCCATGCTCACGGAGACGGCGTCGGAGCGGGTGTGGGCGCTGTCGCCGACGAACAACCCCATCACGCTGAACACGCGGGCGAGCGGTGTCTACAAGTTCGAGCTGACCATCGAGAAAACGGCCACGCAGCCCGTAACCTACGCCCTCGACGCGGGGTGGAACCTCGTGTCCGTGCCGGGTCGAGGCGACCTTACGCCGCTACAGAGCGTCAACGTGTCCGCGTTTGCCTGGGACGCCGCGAACGGCGGACGGTACGCGACGCTCGGGCAAATCAGCGAGACGTTCGTCTCACACGTCGACACGGGGTTCTGGCTCCTTACGACCGCGGCCGGGCCGCAGACGCTGGAATTGGATCTCGATTCGCAGGTCGCGCGTTCCGTGCCCGTCACGCTGAAGGCGGGGTGGAACCTGATCGGCGCGCCCGCAGACTTGCCCGCGCCGCTCCCAGCGACGGCTGTGGATGGAGGGTACCCGCACAACGTCCTCGGCTATAGCGATGGGCAGTACTCGGTAGCGTCCGAGTTGAGTCAGGGCAGGGGCTACTGGGTGCTGAACTCCTCCGGCGCAGATCGCGACGTGACGCTAACCCAGATGCGCCATCTCAGCGCGGACGGCCAGGACAGTCTCTTCCGCGCGGCGCCCAAGCTGCCCGACACCGACTGGGAACTGCGGCTGTCGCTGGACATGCCGGACGGTGTGACGCACGGGGTGACGCTTGGCTCGAGCAAGTACGCCCGCGAGGGTTACGACGCCCTCGACATCCCGCAGCCGCCGCCGCCCGCGGCGCGTGGCTTCACCGCCTTCTACGCGGAGGCCGAAGGCGTGGCGAACCGTCTCACGCGGAGCATGGTCCCCGTCGCGAAGGACGACGTGGAATGGACGCTGTCCGCGCGGATGGCCGCGGCAGGCACGCTCCATTGGGACGCGATCGAGTTGCCTCAGGGCTACCGGATGCTCCTGCGCCGCGGCGACGATACACGCGCGCTGGATCGCGATGGCAAGCTCCGCCTACCCAAGGGCGACCACTCGCTAACGGCATACCTGACATGGACGCCGCCAAGCGTGACGCGGACGCTGCCTAACTACCCGAATCCCTTCAACCCCGAGACGTGGATACCTTTCGAGCTGAGCGAGGCGTCGGAGGTCGCGGTACGCATCTACGACGCGCGCGGGATGCTCGTGCGCCGCATCGACGTCGGCTACCGCGAGGAGGGGTACTACTCCCGTCGGGCCGACGCGGCGCATTGGGACGGGCGCAACGAATTCGGCGAAAGGGTCGCGAGCGGGATGTACGTCTACGAGGTGCGAGCCGGCTCGTATCGTGGTCTGCGCCGCATGGTGATCCTCAAGTAGCGAGGGCGAGGCTGCACCGTTGTCCCGAACACTCGACGTCCTTCTCTATCTCGACGAGGGCGGACAGGTGCGGCCTCCGACTGCGGACGCGGCAGTCGTAGCCATCGACATCCTGCGTGCTACGTCGACCATCACGACCGCATTCATGAACGGCGCGCGCAGCATCTCGCCCGCCCTGACACCTGGGGAAGCACTCGAGACGCGCGACCTGTCTCCGCTGATGCTTCTCGGCGGCGAACGGGGTGGCGTACTCATCCCGGGCTTCGACTTTGGCAACTCGCCCCGGGAATACACTGCGGAGGCCGTGCGTGGGCGCGACATCGCCTTCACGACCACCAACGGCACGCGACTCATGCGCGCTCTCTCGGAGTCCGAGCCACTGTACATCGGCTCCTACCTGAATCTGTCCTCCGTGTGCGAAGCGGTAGCCGGCGCCGGGACTGACGCGCTGATTGCCTGCGCCGGCACGCACGGCGCGTTCACGCTGGACGACGCGCTGTTCGCAGGCGCGTGCGTGTCTCGTCTGCGGCCTGCGTTCGACGAATTGACCGATACCGCGCTCGCCGCGATGGCCCTGTGGGAGATCATGGGCGACGATGTCGTCGCGTCCACGTCCGCGACATGGCACGGCCGCAAGCTCATCGAACTGGGCTTCGGGGCAGACATCGAGTTCTGCGGTCGCATCGACGTCACGGACGTGCGCCCCGTGCTGTCTTCGGGCGTCATCACGCTCAGCCGGTGATATGCGGGCCGATTCCGTTCGCGTGCGAGCGAAAAAAGCAAGAAAAGTGCACCCTACACGTAACCGATCCCGCCGACCCCGCGTAAGTATAGGCAGATGGGCGGCGATAAGCCGTTCGTCGTCGGCATATCGGCCGACGTTCGCGCATCGCGGAAGCGTCGGGTTGCCTCTTGAGTCGGCCACTTGTGTCAACTCGCGAGGGCGCCTGCGGCGGACGCGGAGGAAACGCGGAGCGATCCGCATGTGCGTGCCACGCCGATACGCCAGCAGCGGGGATCGATACCCGCTGCAATCCGTCGCACTCGACGCGCTTTGGCGTGACGAGACGGAGCAACGCGACGGGGACCTTTGAACGGCCGGGAGCCACCGGCACGGCCGGAACGGTGTCGAACGGTGACATCTTCTGGACGCGCACTGGGGGCCTGGGTCGATCGGGAATCCGTCGTCGTGACCGCGGCTCGACGGGAGGCACGCGCTGGATCGGCGCGCCGTTCTTCTGCGGGACGCAGCAACGCGGCGGGAAGCCTGAACGGGACGGATGAACGTGGACTCCCTGGCGCGGGGCCGGTCTCCGGTGTCGCACGGACCGAGGCCTATTCATCCGAAACTGGAAGGACTTCCGCGAGCGTCGCTGTGACCCAACGTGGGTGGCATGGCGTGAAAGCGTGAGCAACCTGGCGAGCATCGGGATCGCGACGGAAACCTGTGACGCGCAGGAGTTCGGTGTTGCGCTCGGGAGCCGTCATCAGACGGCATCGCCCGGTAGGCACGGAGCTTCGGGTCTGAATCAGGTTACCGTCCGCAGCGCTCTGAATCGAAATGCCGAGGCAGTCGGCGGGATGGATCATAAGGTTCGCGGCACGCGGCGAAACGCGAACCCGTGAGAGCTCTCACTGGACGTAAGGCCCGGTCTCGCGACCGGAACGCTGAGAGTTGAGGCTCGACGCGCTCCGGCGCTCTGGAAGGACTACCACACAGTTCCCCAGGGCATTTGAGAACAGGGACGGCAATCCAGTTTTCGGGACGGGCTCGAACTCGCGCCGCACGTATCGGTCGCCGATGGGATCGG
Source organism: Candidatus Poribacteria bacterium (assembly GCA_018644665.1). GTDB lineage: Bacteria > Poribacteria > WGA-4E. Next base: position 3,021 of record JABGQA010000093.1, on the reverse strand, counting down.
AAGCCCCGCTCTGGCAAGTGAGGCGGACGCACCCGACGACAGGCCGAGAGACGGCGAGACGCCGAGCATCGTAACCGACAGCGTCGCGAAGGGGTTGGCACTTGTGCCAACCCCTTCCTGCTTCAGCGCGCAACGCGCGACCCGCCCGTCTCCGACAGACCTGAAAACACAGACGCAGCAGGCGCCAACTGTGGATGTCCAGACATCCCAGGGCGGATTCCCGTCTCCGACAGACCCGCCGTCGAGCGGAAGACGTCCGCGGGATACGCGCGCGTGGGGTGGTCGGGGATGGGGCGGCCCATCGGCGACGTCGGTTTGTGCCCATGGTGAGGCCATGGGAGCTTCGCGGGCGAGTGGGTCGGACGCGTCGGCCCCTCTCGGGGGTCGGCGGATCGCAAGCCGCTAGGTGAGGACGGAGTAGTTCGGCGCTTCCTCGGTGATGACGACATCGTGAGGATGGCTCTCTCGCACCCCCGCGCTGGTGATCTGCACGAACTGAGCGTTCTCGCGTAGGTCGGTGATCGACCCGGAGCCGCAGTAACCCATTGCGCTGCGCAACCCACCAACGAGTTGGAAGGTGAGGTCGTGGAGCTTGCCCTTGTAGGGCACGCGTCCCTCGATACCTTCCGGGACGAGCTTCCGAAGCTCGACGTCTCCCTGCTGGTAGCGCTCGCGTCCTCCACGCTCTCGCATCGCCGAGAGGGATCCCATCGCGCGGTACACCTTGAAGCTGCGTCCCTGGTAGATGACCGTCTCGCCGGGGGATTCGTCGACGCCCGCGAACAGGGAACCGATCATCACGGCGCTTGCGCCCGCGCCGATCGCCTTGGCGATGTCGCCGGAGTACCGCACGCCGCCGTCTGCGATGATGGGCACGTCGGCTTCGTTTGCGACCTCCGCGCACTCGAGGATCGCCGAGATCTGCGGAACGCCCACGCCCGCGACCACACGCGTGGTGCAGATAGACCCGGGCCCGATCCCGACCTTCACAGCGTCGGCGCCCGCGTTGATCAGGTCACGCGTCCCCGCTGCGGTGGCGACGTTCCCGGCGATGATCTGCACGTTCTCGTGACGCGCTCGTATCTTGGCGACGGCTTCCAGCACGTTCAGTGAGTGCCCATGCGCGGTGTCGACCGCCAGCACGTCCACGTTCGCCTCGACGAGCGCGTCCACCTCGTCCATGGCGGCGGGGGCCGTAACGGCGGCGCCCACGCGTAGCCGTCCCTGCGAATCCTTGCAAGCGTCCGGGTACTGGATGATCTTATTGATGTCTTTGATCGTGATGAGGCCGCGGAGCTGCCCGGTTTCATCGACGATGGGCAGCTTCTCGATGCGGTGTTCCTGGAGGAGGTCCTTGGCCTCATCGAGCGTGATGCCCTCGGGCGCCGTCACGAGCTGCTTTTGGGTCATCACCGTGCTGACCGGACGGTCGTCATCAGTCAGGAAGCGCAGGTCGCGGTTGGTCACGATACCGACAAGTCGACCGTCTTCCTGAATGACCGGGAAGCCGCCGATGCGATAGTGCTCCATCAACGCGAGCGCTTCCTGCACCGTCTGCGCGGGACGCAACGTGATCGGATCGACGATCATCCCGCTCTCAGAGCGCTTGACCATGTCCACCATGTGGATCTGGTCTTCGATCCCGCAGTTCCTGTGGATGATCCCCAGACCACCCTCCCGCGCGACGGCGATCGCGAGGTTGGCATCGGTGACGGTGTCCATCGCGGCGCTGACGATGGGTATGTTCAGGTCGATTTCGCGGGTGATACGCGTGCGCGTATCGACTGATGTAGGGTGGACATGCGACTTCTGCGGCACGAGCAGGACATCGTCAAAGGTGAGGGCTACCGCGCCGACCTTGTCGCGGGTCATGCCTGGGCTCCTTCGGCAGTGTGCGGGGAGGATGGGAAGGGCCGCTGGTTTGACAGCTTATAGTAGCGCCCGGCCCGTTGCCCGGCAAGACGATGCGGACGCCGCGGCAGGCGCCGCCGTACCCGGCTCTAACCCGCTCCCACTCCGCGTTTACAAGGAATACGGAACGCACGTTCAGGCCGTGACGGCGTTCGGTCGACGGACGGAAGCATCCCTCAGCGCGAGGCCCCTCGGTGTATAATCTCGACGGCGATGTGCGAGGTTGGAGGCGAGCGTGCGGGACTACACTCAGTTCACGGAACGGCTGCACGCGGCATGCGCTTCTCGCGGGGTGTCGCGGGTGGCGGGTTATGTGGGTGGCCGGCCGATTCTGCACGTGTCTATCCACCCGGACGCTCCGGGGCCGCCGGCCCTGCTGCTTGCCGGCACACACGGGGACGAGCCCGGGGGAGTCGAGGCGGCCCTGCAGTTCATAGAACGCGGATCGGACGCGTACCCGCGCATGCGCTTCGAGATGCTCCCCTGCACAAACCCTTGCGGCTACGTGCACGCAACTCGCGAAAACGGCGTCGGCATCGACCTGAACTGGGTCTACGACCGCGACGACCTGCCTGAGATCCGGGCGCTCCGGGACGTGGTGGCGGGACGCCGCTTCCGCTTCGTGGTGGACATGCATGAGGACTGGGAGAGCCCGGGCTACTACGCCTACGAGTTGCGCCGCGACGCGCCGTACATCGGCGACGACCTGTCCGAACGCGTGTCGCATGTGTGCCCCATCAACCACGATCCTGTCATCGAGGGCGACCCCGCAGTTGCTGGCGTCATCCACCCGGAGCCGTACGCAGAGAGCCGCGAGAGCCGCGGTTACGGCGTGCCGGTGGCGCTCTACGAGGAGTACACGGATCACCTGCTGACGTCTGAATCGCCCACGCCCCTGCCGCTGCAGACGCGGGTCGACGCGCACCTTACCGCCCTGACGGCCGTCATCGAAGCGCATGTCGGCTGACCGACCCACATGCCGACGGCCAACGGCACGGCCCATGACGTGAGCGTCCGGCGATCGCTGCTTATCCCGCCCGAACACACGTCCATCGTCACCGACCTGTACCAACTCACCATGGCGGCCGCGTACTACGAGAGCGGCCGCAC
>JABGQA010000039.1 GCA_018644665.1 Candidatus Poribacteria bacterium | reverse complement strand
CAAGAACAGCATCATAGACCTAACTCCCCTCGTGCCATCACTAAACAGCCCTGGGCGATGCCGATCCCACAATCACCTTCTCACCCGTCGCGGATGCTGTGGGGACGGCGGTCATCACGGTGACTGCGTTGGACGACGGCACGAGCGACGGCTCTGCCGACCCGCTGAGCGTGGCGACGACGTTCACAGTGACTGTAACCGAGGTGAACGACTCACCAACGATCGGGGCGATCAGCGACCCTAGCGCGGTCTCCGAGGACTCCGGGGCGTCGACGCCGATCACGATCGCAGGTCTCGCCACAGGTGGCGGCGACGACGAATCCAGCGGCGGGACATCGCAGACGCTGACGCTGACGGCGACAAGCTCCGATGAGACTGTGGTCCCGGCTGCGAACGTCGCGTTCAGCGCGCCAGCGTGGATCACCGGCGACGCCGACCCGACCGTGACGTTCACCCCTGCGGCGAACGTGAACGGGACAGCCGACATCACGATCACCGCGACGGACGATGGGACGACGGCCGGCAGCGCAGACGCGCTTGCAGCGTCGACGACCTTCACGGTCACCGTGACCGGCGTGAATGACCCTCCGACATTCGACGCCATCTCCGACGTCAGCGTCGTGGAGGATGCTGCCGAGAAGTCGGTTGCGATCACTACCGTCAGCCCGGGTGCTAGCCCGGATGAGTCCGGGCAGACGATCACGTTCACGGCCGTCAGCGACGACCAAGCCGTCATCGCCGACGCGAGCATCTCCGTGTCCGGCACGGGCGCCACGCGCACGCTCGTGTATACTCCGGTCGCCGAGGCGAACGGCCCCGCGACGATAACCGTCACCGCGGATGACGGTCAGGCGTCGAGCAGCAGCGCCACCGATAGCTTCGTCGTCACCGTCACCGAGGTGAACGAGGCGCCCTCGCTTCCCACGATTTCGGATCAGACGATCGCCGAAGCGACGACTGGCTCGGTCACGCTTACCGGAATCGACGCGGGCGGCGGCTCCGACGAGGACACCCAGGCCATCGCCTTGTCAGCGACAAGCAACGCTCCTGGCGTTGTGCCGAACCCGTCCTTCGACAACGCCTCGTTCACCGAAGGCGGCTCGGACCCGGTCATGACATTCACCCCGGTCGGCACCGGCACGGTGACGATCACCGTGACCGCGGTCGACGATGGCACGACTGACGGTTCCCTCGCTGCCGAGACGACGACGACCACGTTCCAGATCACCGTTGTGCCGGTGTTCGACGCGACACTGGTTGTGTCGGCGGGCGGCGAGGATCACGTGGCGATTCTCGGCTTCTCAAGCGAAGCGACAGACGCCGTGGATCTCGGGTTCGCGGACCTGATCCAGGACGTGTCCGGGCCGACGCTCAGCGTGGCGTTGGCGCGTGACGGCAGCAACCTCAAGCAAGACATCGTCGCCACTCCCACCGGGGGCGCGATGACGTGGACGCTCACGGTGACGAACCTGAGCGGCTCTGCCGCGGCGGTCGCGATCGGGTGGACTCAGGCGGAGATCGACGCGCTGCTGGCCGTCGCCGGGTCGTACAACAACGCGTTCTTCGCCAACGTCTCCTCCGGGGACACGCGCAACATGAGCGCCGCCCAGAACGGGTTCACGACCAGCATCGCCTCCGGCAGCACGGGCACGTGGACGCTCACGGTCGAGAAGTCCGCAATCCGCACCGGCGTGCCGGTCACCATCTCTCTGGCTGCCGACGAGTGGCACACGATATCCATACCCGGAGCGGGCGACCTGTCCGCGTTGGACAGCGAGAACGTGTCCGCGTTCAGCTGGGACGCGACGAATGAGGTGTACGATGTCGTGAGCGCCACGAGTTCCCTCGCGCCGGTGGCGGAGGGCGCGTTCTTCGCTTCCGCATCGACGGTCGACGTTCTGCTGGAACTGGACGTGGATTCGCCCACGTACCGCACTGTGGACGTCACGCTGATACCCGGGTGGAATCTGGTTGGCGCGCCCGCGACGCAGAACGACTCCGGCTCCTGGGGTGGCGCTCCCGCGTCGTTGCTAAGTGGAGGCGGCGAGAATCGCGTGTTCGCCTTCTCAGCGGCTGCGGGGTACACGGTAGCGACGACGCTCCAGGAGGGCGCCGGCTACTGGGTGCTGAACCCCGACGCGTCGAGCTCCGTCGTCTCCCTGACGCAGGCGAGACACCTCAGCGGCTCGACGACACAGTTCTTCCCAGCCCCCGCGGCGCCGATGCAGTGGGAACTGCCGATGGCGATGCGGTCACAGGGCGGGAACGCTCGCGAGGTGACCCTCGCGTCCGCGCGTGGAGCGTCGGGCGAGTTCGATGCGTTCGATCTGCCCCAGCCTCCTCCAGCGTTTGGGAGCGGCGGCACGGAGTTCTACATCCGGGCGCCGCGGCCGATACGTCGTATGACCCGAAGCGTGCTGCCTGTCGGCCACGGGGACGGCGATTGGACGGTCGTCGCGAGTGTCCCGGCCGGCGGGGCGTACGTCGAGTGGGACGCTGATCTGATACCGGAGCACTACCGCGCTGTCCTGACCGTGGACGAAGCGACCCACGACATGCGCGCCACTCAGGGCCTGCCCCTGGCGAGCGGCGCGCACGATCTTCGTGTCACGCTCTCATGGATGGCGCCCGACGCCACTCGGGCGCTGCCCAACTACCCGAACCCCTTCAACCCCGAGACGTGGATTCCGTTCGAACTCGATCAGGCCGCGCAGGTGACCGTGAGCGTGCACGACGTTCGTGGTTCGCTGGTGCGCCGGATCGACCTCGGGTACCGTGAGGCAGGCTACTACACGGATCGGGCGGCCGCGGCGTACTGGGATGGACGCAACGCCCTCGGGGAGACGGCGGCCAGCGGCGTCTACTTCTACGTCCTGGAAGCCGGAGAACGCCGCGCGACGCGGCGCATGGTCATCCACAAATAGGGCGTGACTCGCGGCGCCGACCTAGTGAAGCGGGCTTGCGTCGAGAGACCGACGTAAGTCCGTTTTCGTGGACGCCGGGAAACCACGTCGACGCGATCTGCTACGACAAGCTCGTGACGCGATAGGGGCAGCATGTCTACGACCCGCTTACGCTGGACGCTGAGCGCGCTAGTCGTGTCCGCATTCGTGGCGGTCGCCGGGCGCACGGCATCGGCGGTCGAACCCGCCGACGGCGTCGGCGCGATCGCCGAGGACAATTGGGTTCTGTCGATCTCGGCAAGCGGGCTTGTCGACGGCGAACTGCACACGTTGGCGCGACCGCTACAGTTGGGGGTGCACCCCCTCGGCACCGACGCGCTGGACCAGGGCATCGACCTCCTTTCTCCTCCGCCTCCGCCCGGCGTCATCATACCCGAGGCGTACCTCTTCGACGCCGATGCCGTGTCGTTCCGGCAGAGCCTCTCGACAGACATGCGCGGTCTAACAGGCGACGCGCTCACAACTCTGTCGTGGACGCTCATCGTCTCCAACAACAGTCAGAATGCGTGGACACTGGTGTGGGACGCCGCCGGGATGCCCGACCGGTGGATGCCCCTACGGATGCGGAGCGACGACGGCGATACTGACATCGACATGCGCGTGACGCAGGCCGTCGTCGTCCCCGGCCGCGCCGACGCCGCGTTCACGATCGAAGCGACGCTCCAGGCGGCTGGCGACGTGCGTGTCAATCGGATGCTGTCGGCACAGAGCGCGCGCGTGAGCGCGGACGCGCGCATGGTCGACATCACGGGCGACCCCGTGTTCGTCGACCTATCTGACCCGGCCACCACCGTCGCTATCAATGTGGAGTCGTCGGATCCCGACGTCGTGACGGCAGAGGTGCAGGACGGAAACGTCGTCCTCATATTCGGAACTGCGGGTGATGCCTTCGTGACCGTGCAGGCGATTAACGCCGATGGCACTCCGGGCCCCAACGTGACATTCCCGGTCGTGGTGCTTGCGGACGACGCGCTGAACGGCGCGCCGACGGTAGAGCCGATGCGCCCCGTCGTGATCGAAGAGGGCACGCCTAAGTCCGTCGCCATCGAGGCGACCGATCCCGACGGCGACCCTCTCTTCGTCACCCTGGTCGGTGTGCAGCGTGTCGGCCGCACGTCGGAGGGCGACGAGCCACTCCAGATCACGTTCGACTTCGACACGCCTCGTATGCGCCTGCTTGCCCCCGGCGTGGCGCGGCGGGAGGCCAGGTTCCTCGTGAGCTTGGCCGTGGATGACGGCCTTCACGAGCCGATCGACATTGAGTTGCTGGTCGTGGCGCTCAGCTCGAACCAACCTCCGGCCGTTACGGCCGTGGACCTCGTCGCCGTGTTGGCCGGCGAGGACGCGTCCGTCAGCGTGAGCGCCACGGATCCCGACGGCGACGCCGTGACCCTGATGGCCGGGCTGCGTGGCGTTTCAGGCGCGCCGACGCCGGCGCTGGCCGCGGCCCTGCGCGCGTTCAATCAGGCCGACGCCACCGAGGCAGGTGGCACATACACGAAGCCGTTCGAGTACACCACGGACGACACGCAGGACGGATCCTATGTCGACATATCCTGGACTGCCGATGACGGCGTGGGATCGGGTTCCGCCCGTACCCGCGTTGTGGTCGGCCAGGTGGACCTTCCTCCGGCGATTAAGCCGATCGCTCGACAGACGGTCGAGGAGGGCGGCTTCCTAGAGGTTGAGATCGTCGCCATCGACCCGGACGGCGATCCAGAGGAGGACCTGCTTACCTATCTGGTGACGGGCATGAGTGGTGGGGCCACCTTCGACCCGATCACCCACACGTTCCTCTGGCCGTCGGTGCCGTTCGGCGCGGCCGGTCGCCACCTTCTCACCGTCCATGTGACTGATGTCGGGGGGAACACGACGGTGGCGCCGATCGACATCACGGTGACCGATGTAAACCAGTCGCCAACAGTTGTCCTGGGTGACACGCCGGCTGAAGAGGACACGCCAGCGCTGCTCACCATCGTGAGAGGCGCGGAGACGGTATACGTAGCGCGCGCGTTCGACGCAGACGGCGACGACGTGCAGCTGGCCATCGCTGAGCTGCCTGATTGGGTGCGCGGACGGCGGGTAGGCGACCGCAAGAATCCCGCGGCGGTGCTGGCTTTGCAGGCGCCGGATGAAGCCGAGGCGTTCTCGTTCGTCGTCAGGGCGAGGGACGCTGGCGGATTGACAGTGGAAGGTACTGTGTCCGTCACGATTGAGGAACCGGAGAACCTAGCGCCGCGCATCGAGGCCCCGCTCGCGCAGTCGGTCCTGACGGGCGATACGCTGAACGTGTTCGTGCCGGTCGTCGATCCAGATGGTGACTCGGTGTCGCTCACCGTGAGCCCCCGGCCGGTTGGTCTGCAGGTCGCGGACGCCGCTGGTGGGTTCCGACTCAGGTGGACGCTGGTTCCCGCAGACGCGCGCGACGAAGCGTACGATTTGACACTGACCGTATCGGACGAGCGCGGCGCGGAGGCCACAGCGTCGTTCCTGGTCTCGGTCTCGGCTCCGGCCAACCGGCCGCCGACGGGCGGCGATGCAGTGCCAGTCGTCGTTCAGGAAGGCGACCAGGTCGACCTCGATCTGCTGGCCGGCGTCACGGACCCGGACGGGGACGCCTTGTCCTTGGAACTCACGACGGATCTGCCCCCAACGGCGTACACGCTGCCCGCCGGGGAGACGATACTGACGGTCGCGCCGGAGGCGGGCGACGCGGGAGCCTACCAGGCCGAGGTCACCATCCTCGACGGCCGCGGTGGACGTCTCGTGCACGGTTGGTCGATCACGGTCCCCGGCGAGGATCCCGGGCGCTTGGAGATCCTGTCCACGACCCCGACGGTGATAGAGAGCACGATCGACGGGGCGTATCGGTTCGTCGCCGTTATCACGACGCCCGACGACCGTCCGCCGGATCTAGTCACGGTGACCGTGACCCACAACTCCGGCCTGTCACGCGAACTCGACATGACTGCGACCGGCATCGGCGACCTGGCGGATGGCGCCGTATTCGCGGTCGAGACACGTCTGCCTGAAGGCGTATACCGGTATGTCGTCGAGGCCGAGTTGGATGGCGAAGCAGTCGAACTTCGCGGCGAGGGGCCGCGCGTCGGCGCGACGCTGGTCGCGTTCGCCCAGATTCGCGCGTTGGGGCGGACGGGGCGCATCCCGTTCGTGTACGCCCTACAGAATCCGAACCCGGCCGGCCGAACGAACCTGTCTGTCGAGTACCGCCGAGACGTCGACGACCCGTGGATTCCGGCTGCCGTGACCGGCGACCTCATTGAGGTGACGAGCGGCGTCCAATTGGGATTCGTCTGGGACTCCGACGTCGACGTGCCGGATGCCGCGTCTGAGGCGATTCAGATCCGCGTGACTCCTGAAGACGGCGTCCCTCGCGTCCTGACAATTCGCGTCGCGAACGTCCCGCCAGCAGCGCCCAGTCTGGACCCGGTTGCGCCATCCTCGGTCACAAAGGTCCGACTGACGGGGCGCAACGACACTCCGGGAGCGACGATCGACATCGTGGCGCGGAACGGCGCCACTGTCGGGACGACGATAGCCGAATCGGACGGCGCGTTCGCCGTCACCGTGACGGCCCCCGTGGGTAGGAACCTGATCCGAGCAGTCGCGGCTCTTCCCGGCGATGTTGACGGGAACGGGCGCCGCAGTCTGCCGTCGGAACCGGTTGAGGTCATCGTCGATACCGCGCCGCCAGTGTTGCGCATAGTCGCTCCGGCCCGCGGCTCATCGGTGGCGACGCGAACGCCCGCGATATCGGTGCGAGCCGATTTCGGCATCAGCGGCGGCGACATCGACTCCGCCGAGATGCGCCTTAGCGGCAAGCCGATTCCGGTGGAGTTCTCGCCCGAGAGCGGCGTGTTCACCGCGAGTAAGGAAATCCCGGACCTGAGAGTGGTCCTCGTGACGTTTGTCGTGCGTAAGGCGAACGGCCTCTCCGCATCCGTCGCTTGGACGTTCACCGTGGATTTGTCGGCGGCCGATGTCAGGCCCCCGGATATCACTGCCGTGCGCCCGTCGGGGGTCACGCGGCGAGCGACGCGCGTCGAGGCGGCGGTCCGAGACGCGGAATCGGGCGTGGACCCAGACAGCATCGGGATCGCGCTGGACGGCGTCGACCTGGCGGCCGCCTTCCTTCCCGAGGACGCGCGGAGCGGCCTGGCGGTCGCGGACATCCCGCGTGAGTTGCCGCAGGGCGTATACGAAATCACCGTCACCGTTGCTGATCGCGCGGGTAACGAAGTGTCCGAGACGAGCGCGTTCGAGGTGGCGGGAGCCGTGGACGCGCCTGTCCTCGATGTGAGCGTGGACCTCGGTCCTACGAACACGCCCGTCAAGGCCCTGACCGGGTCCGGCCCGCCCGGCGTGGACGTCGCCGTATTCGTGAACGACGACCTGGGCGGAGTCGCGCGCGTGGACGAGGACGGCACGTGGGCGCTGCCCGTGCGGTTCTCGACCGAGGGCGTCCAACTCCTCCAGGCGCAGGCTCGGGACGAATTCGGGGTGCAGTCTGCGCGGGCCGTGTTCGGACGCGTCATCTACGACCTGACGCCGCCACGTGTCGTACTGGCCGTGCCGGCGCTGGGCTCGGTTACGGGCGATCTGAATCCGTCGTTCATCGGCACGGCTACGGACGGTCTGAGCGGGGTCGACGCCGACACGTTCGATTTCTCGCTGAGCGTGCCGGCCTCCTCCTCGTATGACGCCGTTGTTGGCAGGTTCACGGGCCAGGCGGACGACCCGTTCGCGGACGGCGGGTCCGTAGACATTCGAGTGACCGTCGCCGATCTGGCCGGGAACATGGCGACGCTTGAGGGCCCGCTGTCATTCGACGTCCGGTTGGACGACGTGACGTCGCCCGCGATACTGACCGCCTCCATCGACGGGGCGACGCTAACCGAGGGCGTGACGCCGAAGGTCGAGAAGCTGCCCGCGACGGTTACCCTGAACGTGGTCGATGACAGGTCCGGCGTAAGCATCGTGGCCGGATTGCTCGACGGAGACGCCGTTGAATTCGCCCTGGATGGCGGGTCGGCCACCCTGGTGGTCGACGGCCTCGCCGACGGGGAACACATCCTCATGGTCAGAGCGTCGGATGGCGAGGGGAACACGGCCACTGTTCGCCGCTACACGTTCGCGGTCGGGGCGCCGCTTGCCGCGCCGACGATTGTGGCTCCCGACATCACCGCGAGCCCCGATCTCACGATCACGGGCGTAGGTGTGGCCCCGTCGGCCACGTTGCGCCTGCTTGTTAACGACGCGCCGGTTGAGGTAGCCGTCGTCGGAGACGCCTTCACGTCCGCGCCCGCGCGGTTGGAAGAGGGCGGCAACACGGTCACCGCGATCGTCGAGGATGCCTCCGGCGCGCAGGCGCGCGTTTCGCAGGCTGTCCTACTCGACACCGAAGCGCCGCGCGTGACGTTCCTCGACCCGCTCGGCGGCGCGGCGGTCGGACCGGATACGCGGACAATACGCCTCCGCCTTGACGACAACACGGGCGTGGACGCCGCATCCACCTCACTGACGGTGGACGGTGAAGTCGTGCTGCCCGTCGTGGCTGACGACGGATCGGTCGAGTACATCGCATCGGGGCCGTTCTCCGCTTCCGGAACGGGCGAAACCCGTCGGCACTCCGCGCGCGCCACGGTTCGCGACGTCGCCGGCAACGTGGGGTCAGCGGGCCTCGTGTTCGTCGTCGACGCGAACGCGCCGGTCATCGAGGGCCTGCTGCCGGGCGACGGCGAGATCATACGGACGCTCGAGCCCACGATATCCGCGGCGATCGCTGCCCGGGACGTGGACCCGTCGACGCTGGATGTGCTGTTCGGAATCGATGGCGATCCCGTGGCATCGGTCATCGACGACCCGAACTTCGAGTACCTGTTCTCCGTCGGCACGTTCATCTACACGCCGCTGGTCGAGGACGGCGAGACGTACCGTGTCGTTGTGCGCGTCGCGGACGAGGCGGGCAACGCGTCCGAGCGGGCGTGGACGTTCAGCGTCGACACGTCGCAGGAGGATGTGGCGAGTCCGATCATAACGGTCCTGTTTCCACAGCCGGGGCAGAGCATCAACGACACAGGCCTGGACATCCTGTCGTTCTCGTTGGGCGATGTCGATGGTATCGACCCTTCACGCGTTCACCTGTTCGTGAACGACCCTACTGGGTCAACTCCAATGGGCCTGGGGCGACTCGAGGACGAGGGGATCGCGCAGTTCGACCGGAAGACGGGCATCGTGCGCATTCTGGGTAGTCGGCTGTTCGCGCCGTACCAGGGCTCGCGAGGAGGCTTCTCGTTCGACCCACTGGAGCTGAATGCGCTCGAGCGGAGCCTCACTGGCGGCGACAATGCGTCGTTCGACCCCTTGGAACTGAACTCGCTGGAACGCTCCCTGTCTGGCGCCGAGTCGTCGTTTGAGCCGCCGGCAGCGAATACGCTGGCGAGTTCCCTCGGCGGGGGCGGCGGCGGGCTGGCGTCGGGTATGGAGCGCTCTCTGAATACGGGCGCCGGCCTTCTCGGGTTTGGGCAGAACACGATGGGCGTGCAGGTCGCGGACCTGTCGGGGAACGTGTCGTTCGCGACCTGGTCGTTCACCGTATCGCTTGACCCGCCGGCGGCGCCGGTGTTCGACGACATGCCCGCTGCGACGGGTGAGACCGCCACGACCGTGAGCGGGCACGTACCTGGTCTCCTCACGGGATCGGGCTTGCCGGTCATCGTCGATCTGCGCGTCAACAGCGTATCGGCCGGTCGCGTCGAGATCACCGAGACGGACGGCCTGTTCGCGTTCAGTAGCGTGGCGATCGCGGCGGGCGAGAACGTCATGACGGCTACGGCGCAGGACGACGCGGGCAACCTGAGCGACCGGTCGGACACGCTCACCATAGTGGGCGACTCCTCCGCGCCGGTTGTAACGTTGACGTCGATGCCGTCCGCGCTGCCGAATCCGACGTTCTTCCTGAGCGGAAAGGTGACCGATGACCGTGGGGAGGCGCCCACGTCTCTCACTGTGATGCTCAACGGCGAAGCGATTGAGCTTTCGGCCGCCCTGGGGTCGTTCTCGCGCGAGATCCCGCTCACGGGCGGCCTCAATACGCTGTCGGTGGAGGCGCGTGACCCGGCTGGCAACATCGGGTCGTCGCCCGAATTCACGATCGCGATCGATGTCGCGTCGCCCACGACCGCGCCCCCGAGCGTCACCGTGCGCCCAACGACGGACGCACGCGGGCTAACGCTTTCGTGGCCCGCGGACGCGGAGGCGTCGCAATACGTCGTGTACCGGTCCCCGACGTTCTTCACGACCGGCGCCAGCGCTGAGAGAATTGCACAGCCCGCGACAACGACATACACAGACACGAACATCACGTTCGGGTCTACGCACTACTACGCCATCGGGTCCGCCGATGCTGCCGGCAACACGGATGTCGCGGTTCTGTCGCCAACGATCAACGTGGCGCTGATCGGCGAGAACGGCGGCACGGCGTCGCTGGACGACGGGACGCAGGTGACGGTGCCGCGCGGCGGCCTGTTCACAAGCCCGCTGCAGACGGCGACAGTGTCGTTGTCGCCGGCGGACGACACGACGCCCCTCACGGCGCGCATCGACGGCACAGCGCGACTACTGTCGGCCGTCTCATCGTCAGGACGCGAGTTGGCGACGTTCGAGCGTGTTCCGTCTCTCCGCATCCCCGTGACGGCCGAGGTCGACCTCGTGGAGGCCCCGCCGATCATGCGCCGCCTGGTGGACGCAACCTGGGCGAAGCTCGACAGCGAGGCCAACACGTCGCCGCGTGGCGTGACCGCGGACGCGCCCGGCGCGGGGACGTACCAGTTATCCGACGATGTGCCGGACCGGGCGCCGTGGGACGTGAACGGCGACGGCGCCGTGACGATCATCGATCTGGTGACTGTCGCGCGCCTGTTCGGTCAGGTGGTGGTGGCCGGCGAACCGGCGGACACGAACGCCGACGGCACGGTGAGCATCATCGACCTCGTGACCGTCGCGTCGCACTTCGGCGAGAGCACGGCCGTTGCCGCGCCATCTCTGGGCGCCCGGGCCGGCGCCGATGCTACCGTCTCGATGCGCGTGTTGCCGGCGAATGCGGAGCGTGCGTTCGTCGAGGTGGAGATCCACGCGTCGGCATCCACGCCTATCGCGGGGTACGAGTTCCGGGTCGGGTACGACCCAACCCGCGCGGCTCTCCGCGCGGTGGAGCCGGGCGACTTGCTCCCTGACCCAACCTTCTGGGCGCAGCCGATCCAGGCGCGCGGCACGGCGCACGTCGCGGCGGTGCGGCTCGACCTGGCGGACGCCTATGCGGAGCCGGCCCGCGACGGCCTACTCGCCCGGGTCATTCTGGACACGGAGAGCGTGGCCGATGGTCTGCTCCAACTGCGCGACATCCGCCTCAGCGACGCCCGCGGGGAGTTGATCCCGTATCGCGTCCTGCCGATGCAGACCGCGCGCGAGACGTACCGCACCGAGCTGTTCCCCAACTACCCAAACCCGTTCAACCCCGAGACGTGGATACCGTTCGCGCTCGAGAGCGGCAGCGACGTCACCATCGACATCTACGACGTGCAGGGCGAACGCGTCCGCACGCTGAACCTCGGACGGCGCGCAGCGGGCGCGTACGCGTCGCGGGACGAGGCGGCGTATTGGGACGGCCGCAACGAACGTGGCGAGGCTGCGGCTAGCGGCGTGTACTTCGTCGAGCTGCGCGCAGGGACCACGCGCGTCGTCCGCAGGATGACGATCGCCAAGTAGTCGACCCGATTCACCGGCAGGCCGTTAGGCGTCTGCCCACGGCTGCGTCTCGGTGGTGACGGCGTCACCGGTGGATATGGCCTGCGCGATCATCAGCGACAGGTAGTGATCCTGGCACGCCTCAGCCAGGGGATAGAACTCCTCGCCCGTGCGGGCGCACACGTCCATCCGTAACAGACAACTCCCGATGGCGATCTCCTCGTCGCTCAGGCGACCGGGCGCCAGCGGGTTGGTGTACAGCCACTCGTCGCCCGCCTGAATGCCCTTGTGGTAGTAGCCCTCGAGGTTCCCGTTGGCGCCGGCATCGTGCCGCGTGAACTGCACGCGCACCGGGCTTGCGGGGTCGCTCAGCCAGACGGCTGCATGGTCGATGATCTCGCCACGCTCCCCGCGCACGAGCAACCGTTGACCGCGGATGTAGCTGAAATACTGGTCCGACGTGAAGTCGAAGACGCCCAGGCGGTCGCCGAAGTCG
>JABGQA010000094.1 GCA_018644665.1 Candidatus Poribacteria bacterium | reverse complement strand
TGGTGGGCGAGGAGGGACTCGAACCCTCACAGGTGTCACCACCCAATAGATCCTAAGTCTATCGTGTCTACCAAATTCCACCACCCGCCCGTGGTGGCGCCTGCGCGGCGACCATAAGGGATGTTAGCTAACGGCGGGTGAGTGGGCAAGCCAACGGTCGCGGACCCGCTTGTGGGGCGGCCCCGACCGTTATTCGCCATCGGGCGCCGGTTCGGATTCCTCGCGAGGGATGTCATACAGCGGTCCGACGCGGGCCAAACGCAGTTGTAGCGCCCTCTTATACGCCGCAACGGCCTCGTCGCGGCGACCCGCGCGCGACAACGCCTCTGCAAGCCGGGCACTTCCATGCGGCGACGGACGCCGTGCCAGCGCGGCGCGGTACGTCTCGATCGCTTCCTCGTCACGCCCCATCACGGTTAGCACGTCGCCGAGGCACTCAACGACTTCCGGGTCTGCATACCCGCACT
The DNA here is from genome assembly GCA_018644665.1 of Candidatus Poribacteria bacterium. GTDB lineage: Bacteria > Poribacteria > WGA-4E. Next base: position 191,127 of record JABGQA010000094.1, on the reverse strand, counting down.
CGATGGCCTGCGAGTAGCACAGCGCCGCGTCTCCATGGCGGCCTAGCATGAAGCGCGTCAGGCCCAGGTAGTAGTGCGCTTCCCCCCGGTCGGGCGTTGCGGCGATGGACCGGCCGAAGGCCTTCTCGGCGTCAGCATACCGCTTCTCGTACAGGGCCCCGATGCCCGTGGCGAGCGCTGTGTCGCCGCGGGCGGCCCGGTCGAGGTGGTCGCGCCCTCTACGGACCAAGTCGCGCAGGCGGGCGACATCCCCGGTGTCCACGGCGGACGTCGACGGCGACAGTGCCGACCCGCTCTTGTCCCGATCGTCGCTGTCGACCATAGGGCTTCCCAGCGCTGGGTGATGGTGTGCGGGTACGCTACCACCGACACGGCAGACCAGCAATGCGGACGCGTCACGCAGCCGAGAGCCCGCGTGCCTCAGGGGCCGTGTTGACAAGCTCACGCGAGCCCCCTGCTGTGCGGGGCCTGTTGCCGTCGTGGCCCGTGAACAGCGGGGCCCTGCGGCCCCACGCTCTGCGGGCTCTGGCGACGCGGCTTGGCAGAGGCCACCGATCGTAGGGCGGAACCCTCAAATCCCCGGAGAATCGTCGGACGGAGAACCCGGTGTACGCTGCCAACGCCGTTCGTTGACCGCCCATCGGAGCCGCGCTAAGATTCAGCATCGCCACCACACCCACCCGAGCGTTCGCGGAGATCATCAGTGGTTGAGTTGCCAGACTCGATTCGTGGCCGTTTGGACGAGCTACAAGGACAGGCCGCACGCGTGGGCGCCTCATCCGCGGCGATGCGTGCCAGGATAGCCGAACTCGAGGGCGAGAGCGGTGGGTTGCATGAGGAGCAGGGCCGCCTGAACGGCCGCATCGCGGAACTCGAGGCCGAAAACGAACGCATCCGCCACCTACAGACGGAGAACGACCAGTTGGTCGGTCGTCACTCGGCGCTAGCGGACGAGTTACGAGCCATGCTCGAGCGTATGGAGCAGGGCGCCTAGCCGCCTCGCCGGGCGTGCACCGGCCCGCCGTATCCCCGCCAGGACCCGCGCGGCGACACCATAGCGGTGGTCGACTGTCTATACTGCCGAGCGCGCCGGGCCCCGGCGCAGCGCAGTGCCAGTGTGAGGTGACCCCGATGCCGTTCCCGCAGTTCCGCCCCGTCGCCGTCGCCGTGCTTGTGGCCGCGGTAGCCGTCTGTAGACCGGCGCTCGCTCAGGGACTACTGTTCGGCGGAGCCGCCGACAAGGTGACGCTCGAAGTCGTGGCGCGCCCGTCGTCCGCGCGCGTCGGCGAGGCGGTCGAAGTCAGCGTCACTGCGACCATCGAGCCCGGGTGGCACATCTACTCAATGACGCCATCGGCGGCGGAAACGGGGCCGCAGCCTACCGAGATAGGGCTCGCGGCCACGGTGCTCACGCGAGTGGGCGCCGTTCGACAGTCGACGCCCATGAGCAAGATGGACGAAGCCTTCGCGATGGTCGTCGAGCTCTTCGAGGGCGAGGCAACCTTCTCGCAGACGATGCTCGTCGAGGAGACGGCCGCCGTTGGGACGGTGGAGATAGCCGCGACCGTCCGGTTCATGGCGTGCGATGACCGCGTCTGCTTGCCCCCGACCACGGTCGAGGCGACCGGCGCCCTGACGGTGGACGCCGGGCCACCCAGGGACGAGTATCTGCCTGCCGCCGCGCCGCCGCCCCCGCAACGCGACGGCGGTAAAGCCGCGAGCAGCATTGACGAAGCGCGCGCCAAGGGCTTCTGGGCCTACCTCGGATTCGCCATATCGATGGGGTTCCTCGCCCTACTTACTCCGTGCGTGTTCCCGATGATCCCGATCACAGTGTCGTTCTTCACGAAGAAGGACGGGCTCACCCGGTCGCAGGGCTTGGCGCAGGCCGTGATCTACTGTGTCGGCATCATAGCCACGTTCACGGCGTTGGGCATCCTCCTGGCCGTCTTGTTCGGCGCGGCGAGCATCCAGGGCGTCGCCGCGAACGTGTGGGTCAACCTGGCGATCGCCACCGTCTTCGTCGTCTTTGCCCTGAACCTGTTCGGCGCGTTCGAGATTCGCGTGCCGTACAAGCTCCTCGGGTTCCTCGGCGCGAAGTCCGGGGAGGGCGCGGGCACGGTCGGCACGATCCTGATGGGCCTGACGTTCTCCCTCACGTCGTTCACATGCACGGTGCCATTTGTCGGCACGGTCCTCGTCGCTGCGACGAAGGGCGAGCTTTTCTGGTCCATCACGGGGATGCTCGGGTTCTCGGCGGCGTTCGCGTCGCCGTTCTTCCTGCTCGCCCTCTTCCCGCAGCTTCTGTCGTCGCTACCGAAGTCGGGCGGCTGGCTCAACTCCGTCAAGGTCGTGATGGGGTTCTTGGAACTGGCGGCGGCGATGAAGTTCATCAGCAACATCGACCTCGTCATGGACTGGGGCGTCATGCCGCGCGAGCTGTTCCTCGCCGGCTGGATAGCGATCGCGGCCGTGGCGGGCTACTACCTCTTGGGCAAGTTCCGGCTCCCGCACGACACGCCTACGGAGGCCGTAGGGGTTCCTCGGCTGCTGTTCAGCATGGCGTCGTTCTCGGCCGCCATCTACCTCGCGACGGGGCTCTTCGGGCAGCCACTCGGTGAACTCGATGCCTTCCTGCCGCCGTACGCGATGGCGGACGGCCGACAGGCGCCGGGCGACGGCGGCGCGCGGTCGGCGGGCCACGCCGCGTGGCTGCAGTCGTATCCAGAGGCGCTCGCCGAGGCTCAGAGGACCGGCCGCCCGATCTTCATCGACTTCACGGGCATCACCTGCACGAACTGTAGGCTCATGGAGAAGACCATCTTCGCGCGCGCGGACGTCGAGGCGATATTCGCCGAATACGTCGTCGTGCAGCTCTGGACGGACAAGCCCACGCCTGAGTCGGCGGCTAACCAGGCCATGCAGCAGGAGCGATTCGGGACGGTAGCGCTCCCCTACTACGCGCTTGTCACGCCGGACGATGTCATCATCGACACGTTCGAAGGCTTCACGCGGGATGCTGAGGCGTTCAAGCACTTCCTGCGCGACGGTCTGGCGCGGTTCGCATCAGCTGCCGCGACGCCCAGGACCGGAGGGGAGCATCGTGCCCGGGTCAGATCCTGACACGGTGCGGGCAGAATACGCGACATCCGACTCCCTCCGCGTACGGCTAGATACGCACAGACTCTACTCTGAGCAACCCGACGACCTAGACGACCGATGCCGTCGCTTGATGTGCCTGTCGGGCGAGGAATCGGTGCTGGACGTGGGGCCCGGGCCGGGCCGGTTCGAGGCGCATCTGCGCTCCGTCGGGCATCGTGGCCTCCTCGTAGGTGTCGACGCTTCTGTGGGGATAGCGGTCGAGGCCGCCGGCATCGCGCCGTCCGCCAGGTGGGTCGTCGGCGATGCTCAGGCGCTTCCCGCACGATCGGGCGCGTTCGACTGGGCGGTCGCGCGACACATGCTCTATCACGTCCCCGATATACCCGCGGCCCTGAGCGAGCTGCGGCGGGCCATCCGCGAGGGCGGGGCCGCCCTCGTCACCACGAACGGCGCCGACTCACTGCCGGCCCTGCGGAACCTGCGGCGGGACGCCGCTGAGGCGTTCGGTCTGCCGGCGCCCGGTGGGCAGGCTGGCGGAGCATTCCCGTCGACGAACGCCCTGGAGTTGCTCCACTCTGCATTCCCGCGCGTGGAGACGGTGCTGTGCGAGAACGCGCTCCGATTCACCGACGCCGCGCCGGTGGCGAACTACGTCGAGTCCACGTTCACGCTGGGCGGCATCGCGGAGGACACGGATCTCCGCGACCGGCTACGCGAATGGCTACTGCGCAAGGCCCAACGCGCCATATCGTCGGGCGGCGGCGTTCTACATGACCCCAAGTACGGAGCACTCTACCTTGCCCATGCGGAGTAGCTCGGCCGCCGGTCTACGACTCGCCGACGGTAGCCTGCAGCGCCGACCGTAGCGAGCCGCCTGCCGCTGCGAGGGCCGCGGCGGCCTCGTCGTATCCGACTCCGCGGCGGAGGGAGAGCACGGCGACCTTCACATCGCCGCCGGCGGCATCCAGCGCGCGTTCTCCGGTTGCTGGGTCCACGCCGCCGATGTCGGCCACTAGCGACACCGCCCGCCGCCGCAGTTTGAGGTTCACCGGTTTCACGTCGACCATCCGGTTCCCGTACACCTTGCCGAGAAGCACCATCGCTCCGGTCGACACCTGGTTGAGGACGAGTTTGGTCGCAGTGCCGGCCTTCAGCCGTGTCGACCCGGAGACCAGTTCCGGCCCGACGAGAGGTGTGATGAACAGATCGATGTACGCGCGGACGTCGCCGTGCGGTGGAGTGCACGACAGGAGCACGGACCTGGCGGACCGACGCCGCGCTTCTCGGAGCGCGCCGAGCACGTACAGCGTTCGGCCGCTCGCGGCGATGCCGAGCACGACGTCCCGAGCTGATACGTCGCGTTCCGCGATCGCAGCCACTCCCGCGGCCGCGTCATCCTCGGCGCCCTCCGCCGATGTGCGGAGCGCGCCGTCGCCGCCGGCGATTATCCCGACCACCGTCGACGCGTCGACACCAAACGTCGGCGGGCATTCGGACGCGTCGAGAACGCCCAACCTTCCGCTGGTCCCGGCGCCCACGTAGAGCAGCCGCCCGCCGGCTCGCATTGAGCTGGCCGCCCACTCGACCGCCCGCGCGGTGTCGTCCGCGACGGCAACTGTGGCCTCGACCGCACGCCGGTCCTCTTCCGCGAACAGGCGCACGAGGTCTGCCGCGCACAGAGCGTCCATGTCCGCCGACCTCGGGTTGTGCTGTTCGGTGAGCGACGGCGCCGCGTCAGTCGCCATGCGCGTTCCCCTTTGCCGCGATTTCGCGCGCCATCAGGACGGCGCCCCAGGCCGGTTCGGCGGCCGGCTGTTCGATGCGCACGTCTGCGCGCCGCTTCGACATCTCGGCCGAGACTTGGCGCCGGTACGGCCCGTCGTGCGCAAGCAACCCGCCGCTAAGAACGACGGTCTGCGCACTTCCGCCGCCTAGCTTCGCCGCCACGGCCGCCACAAGGTCCGCGAGGTCCCGCGCGCCGGCGGCGAGTATCTTGGCGGCGGGCCGGTCGCCCGCCGCTGCGGCGTCGAGCACCGTCGTCGCCAGCGCGGCCACTTCCGCCTTCGACGCGCTGGCGGCCCAGGCGACAACGCCGTCGATGTCCGTCTCGATCGCGGCCAAGACAGCGTCGTGCAGAGCGGTCCGTCTGGCGCGACCATCCGCCTGGCGGACGAGAACGCGCACCGCGGCAAGCCCAATGCCGTAGCCGCTGCCAGCGTCGTCGAGGATGTGACCCCACCCACCGGCGCGTGCTTCGCGCCGATCGGCCGCTCGGCCGTAGCAGATCGACCCGGTTCCCGCGATGACGAGAATCCCCGGCCGGCCTCCGGTCGCGCCGTGCAGCGCTACGCTGGCGTCCGTCGTCACCGTCAGGCGGCCACGCAACCCCGCAGAGCGCGCCAACTCAACCATGCGACGGACGTCCTCCGGCCGACCGGCGCCCGCGACGCCGAGCACCGTCGCTTCTGGGGCGACTCGCGGCACACGATCCGTGCACAGCGCATCGATCACCGCTCGCAGGTTGTCAGCGACCGCATGGCCGTCCGCGGCGTGGAGATTGGTCGGGCCCACTTCGGCCCGGAGCACCCCGGGGCCAGTGAGGCCCGCGCGCACCCCCACGGTCTTCGTCGCGCCTCCATCGACGCCGAGCACGAACGGGCCGGAGGTCGCAGCGTCCACGGCAGAGCCTTCCACCACTCTACGTCGCGGCCTCAACCACCACGCGCACCTTGTCCGCCATCGTCTGCGACTTGTCAACGCGCGTGCCCAACCGAATGGTCGTGGACAGCCGAGGCGCGCCCGCAGCATGCAACGCTTCGTGGCAACGCTTCAGCGCCGCCATGACGTCCTCGTACGACCCCTCGACGTTGGTACCGTACGCGTGCAGTGTCGCGTTGAGCCCGGCCGCGCGCAGGATGCCGTAAGCGGTTGTCACGTACGTGGACACCGAGGCCCCAACGCCCATCGGAACGATACAGATGTCAGCTATGACGTGCATTCTCGCCCTACCTACCACGCACGGTGTATTCTTGGGTGTGGACGCGCCTTCACCGCCATTGTAGCGGAGCTGGACCAAGCCCGGAACACGGAATGCGCAGTGCCTGAGGATCCGTATGACACTCTCCGCGTGCGGCCGGACGCCGACGACGACGAATTGCGTCGAGCCTACAGACAACGCGCGCGGGAGCGGCACCCCGACAAGCTCGCGACGGTTGGCGGCCCGGCCGACCGTGACGCCGGATCGCGCATGCGCCGCGTCATCGCGGCGTACCAGCAGTTGTCAGACCCTAGCACGCGAGCCGACGTCGATGACCGACGCCTCCGCAGACGCGCCCGCAGCGCACTGGTAGCCGTTGTGTGCGCGAGTGGCGCGCTGGTATTGGTCGCGGCATTCGCGATAGGAGTCCTTGGTGCACGCGAGCCAGCTCTCTCTCACGCGCCATCGGACGCGACCCTGGCCGCAGCTGTCCGTGCGACCGACAGTCGGCCGCTCGACGCGAGAGCGTGGGACCTACGCTGGCGAGCGGAGATGGCGGCGGGCCGAAACGGGGACGCGTCGGCCTCGCTGCTGCGGGCCGTGCAACTCGACCCAACGAACGTGGATCTCCATGAGCAGCGCGCCCGACTCGCCGTGGCGCGGGGCGACACGCGGACTGCCGTCACGGAGATGACGTGGTTGCGAGCGAACGGGTTCGAGGGGCTCGCCAACCAACTCAGCGGCCCCTGAGCGGGTCGCGGAGCGGCTCGCGCTCAGAGGGAGGCGTCAGGGCGTGACTCAGTCGACGGGTCGTAGGTTCGCCTGTGTTTCACGCTCGCCGGACGTGTCGTCGTCGGGAGTGTTGCGGTACCTGCTGTCGGGAGCCCGCTGCGCGGCGAGCACCAAATCCTGTTCGCCGAGGAACCTGCTTACGAGGTTCTGTGGGTTGAGGATCTTCTGCGGTGTCAGCGAGGGGTCGACTGCGCTCGTCCCGGACTGCGCCATGTGACGCACAGCGTCGGCTCGCGCCTCGCCCGCTACGGCGAGCACCTTGGCCTCGCCGGATGCCGCCGTTGGCACCGGAGCCATGGAGTCGTCTAGCGCCGACGTGAACACCGGCGCGCCGTCTGGCCGCCGCGTTGCCGCGGCTGGCGCGTCCAGACGCTGACGCTCCCTGATCGTCATCAGGTTGATTAGGTGCGGGTTGAGACCCACAATCATCGCCTCTCGTATGCAAGGGTCGCCGGGGGCGGCCACCCAGCCTATTACGGCCCCGCCGTGGCGTGCGGTACAGCATTATACCACACGGGAAGCATGGTGGGCGGCGGGCCATCGCCCACTAGCTGGCCGCGGCTCGCGGCCGACTAGTGGGAGACTGGGAGTAAGGGAGACGTCAGCCGGTGTTGCGTCAGCCGCTGGCTCACGCGGGGGCGGCGGCGGCCTCGCGAAGGACGCCAACACGCTCCAGCAGATGCTCGGTCAACGCGCCGCGAAGCGCATCGGGGGCGCCGGTGAGGGCGTCCTCGACCTCCTGGATACTCTGGTTCGCCGCTGCCGCGTCACCTAGCGCGACCTCTAGGCGGCACTTCACGAGCCGCGTTCGGGCCTGGCGCTCGAGTTCCGGCAGCATGCCGTCGACGGGCGACTCGCCCTCGAGCTCGGCGATGATGCCACGCGCCTCGTAGTGCTGGCCCTCCTCAATGGCGATCTCGGCCAGCAGTTCTCGCGCACGGTCGCGGACACGGCGTCCCCTGTGGTCGGCGGGCAAGTCCAATCGACTGGCCTCCACCAACCTGGCGCGGGGGATCGAGGCCCGGTTACTCTCGCGGTGGTGGACCAACTGCGCGGTACATATGAGCATCCGCGCGTCCTCTACCGTGGCGGCCGGCAGCCGCGAGTGTAGGGAACGAGCGCGTGTCAGCCAGATCTCAGCGTCGCTGTACTGCTCCAGCCTGATAGCCGCTTCCAGCGCAGAGATCTCGACGCGCAGCAGTGCGAGCGATCGCGACTCGGTCTCGGCGCCGATCGCCGAGGACCGCCAGGTCACGCGCGCCGCCTCTACGAGATCCGCCGCCTGCTGGTTCTGCCAGGCGTCCAGGTACGCTTCGATGAGATCCGTCCGCACCCGCGCCAGGCCGAAGGCGTCGATGCGGTCGGTCTGCAGCGCGTCCTCGAGCGCCTCGATTGCCGCAGGGAGGTCGCCCTGCGCCCTGAACACGACTGCCTGGTGCCAGCGCGCACACACGGCAGCGCGGGGATCGTCGGCCTCCGCAGCGCGCGCATGCGCCGACGCGAACCGATCCGCGGCGGCCAGGAGATCCCCAGTTTCGAGCAGCGCCAGTCCGTGGTGTATCGCGACAAGGTAGCCTAGAGCGGGCGCGGCGTCCCCGGTAGCGCCCGCGATGCGTGAGGCGAGCTGTGAGAGATCGGTCAGGGTGGCCGTCCGGCCGGCGCGGAGCCGACCGTAATACGCGCGATAGAACTCAGACCAGAGGCGTACTCCGATGGGGAAGTCGTCGGGATGCTGATTGACGCGGTCGACGAACTCCGTTTGGAAGGAGATATCCACGGCCGCCATGTCCACATCTTCCGCGAAGTGGAACGGCGTGTCTTCGGCCGGGAGCGGCAGCGTTGAGTGGCGCAGCATAGCGCGCACCAGAGCGGCCGGGTCATCGCCGATGATGGGGGCCGACCGGACGTCCTCGGGCAGGTAAGCCGGCGCGGACGGGCTCTCGGCGATCGCGCGTTTCTCGGATTCCGGTATAGGCTGCGCCAGGAACCGGATGTACTCCACATTCTCGCCGAGAAGCGCAGCGCATCGCGCCATGAAGGCCTTTGACGGCCGGCGTCTGCCGCGTTCGAGGTGGCTGATGTACTGTGGGCTGACTTCCAACTGCTCGGCGAGAAGCACCGTCGTGATGCCGCGCGCGAGACGACGCTCGCGGAGGAACTCCGCGAAGTTCAGTACCATTGTCATTCACTCCGTCGTGAGTGTCTCCACGCGCCTACCCAAGGCGCATGTCGTGAATGTAGAGACGTGTGCGGAGAGTATAGTCCAAGCCGTCGGCGTCCGGCACGCCTGCGGCTCGCCGGAAGGGCACGCTCTGGGGTTCGCGTTGCCACGCGACCTGCGCGCGTCCGGCGACTTGCGAGACGCCCGAAGCCGAGGCACTACGACGAGTGGGCGTCCCCCGGCGTGCGGTGTGGATGTCGGCGCTGCCACTTGACCGGCTGCCCGCTCCGTACGACAATAGCTGCCTCTACACGCGCGCACACATATCCGCAACACGGCCTCGGGCCGTCAAGGTTGCTACCACGGTGAATCTGCCCGACGAGGCCGTGCAGGCCAGCAAAGTCCTCATTGTCGACGACGACGAGGCGACCATCGAGTCACTGGGCGCCGCTCTGGCCGAGAAGGGGTACGAGTGTATCCGCTCGGTCACCGATCCCACCGCAGCCGCTGGGGTATACGCCGAGTACCGACCGGACATCGTCCTGCTCGACCGCGACATGCCGGGGATGGACGGCTTCGCCGTCATGGACGCCCTGGAGGATCTCGAGAACGGCTCGTATCTGCCGGTGCTGATGATGATCGACGACGAGGACGCATCGCCGAGAATCCGTGCCCTCGCGTCGCCCGCCAAGGACATTATCACGAAGCCGATCGACGTGGACGAGTTGTGCGTCCGCATGGGCAACCTGCTCGAGGTGCGGCTGCTGTACGGCCGGCTAGCCCTCAAGGAGCACACGCTGGAGTCGGTGCTGGACTACACTGGCGAAGCGATCGCGATGTTCGACGCCGGCGACAGGCTTGAGTTCGCGAACCGTCAGTACCAGGAGTTGTTCCGACTCGACGACGCCGTTCTGCCAGGGATGGCCGCGGCGGACCTCCGGGAGCGCACTAAGGACACCTTCCACGAGCCCGACCGCTTCGAAGCTGCCGACCGCTCGGTGTTCGCGGACACGTCTGCCGTCCTAGAAGACATCGTCGAAACGGCCATGCCCGCGCAGCGACTGCTGTACAGGTTCAGCGCTCCGGTACTTGACCGCGCCCGCGCGCGCCTCGGGCGCATTGTGGTGTATCGCGACGTGTCGAAGGACGCCGAGATCGAGGAAATGAAGGGCGAGGTCCTCCGGTTGCGCGCGGAGCTCCGCGCCGAATACGGCTTCGACAGCCTCATCGGCGACAGCAGGGCGATGCGTGAGATGTTCGCGCTCATGCACTCGGCCCTGGGCAACGACATCACCGTGCTCGTACAGGGCGAAAGTGGGACGGGCAAGGAACTCGTCGCGCGGGCGATCCACGTCAACAGCGCCAGACGCGGCGGGCCGTTTGTCGCGGTGAACTGCGCGGCCATCCCTGAGACGCTCATAGAGAGCGAGCTGTTCGGACATGAACGGGGAGCCTTCACAGGCGCGACCGCGCGGCGTATTGGCCAATTCGAGCAGGCGGACGGCGGCACCGTGCTCCTGGACGAGATCGGCGAGATGAACCCGATGGCGCAGGCGAAGCTGTTGCGCGTGCTGCAGGAGCGGGAAATCCAGAGGGTTGGTGGCGCCGGGGTAATACCGGTCGACGTGCGCGTGATCGCCGCTACCCATAAGGATCTGCCAGCCGCGGTTGAGGCCGGTGCGTTCCGCGACGACCTGTACTACCGCATCGCCGTGTACCCGATCCCTGTGCCACCTCTCCGCGACCGCAGCGAGGACATCCCGACTCTCACGGACCACATGGTGCGCAAGTACGCGGCGAGTTTGAACAAGCCGGTGCGTGGCGTCTCAGTTGGCGCGCTGCAGCAGCTCATGGATTACGACTGGCCAGGCAATGTGCGAGAGCTCGAGAACGTCGTACAGCGCGGCGTCGTGCTTACGCCCAACGACCTCCTGAGCGCGGAAGCGTTGCCTGCGCACCTACGGCCTCAGCATCCCTTGGCGGGCGACGACGACGATGTGTTGCACGCCCCGAGCGCGCCGCAGTCGCCAGACGCGCAGCCAGGCGTGTCCCTCAGCGACACCGAGAAGGCCGCCATTGAGCGGGCCCTCGCGGTGACGGGGAACAACGTCAAGCAAGCCGCGAACCTACTGAAGGTGAACCGCACGACGCTGTACCGCAAGATGAAGCGGCACGGCCTGGCGCCGGACCGGTGACCAACCGTGTTGCATTCCGCACGTCGCGGCGCCGGGCGTGTACCGGATCGCAACACGCCGCCCGTCGCTCAGCCGCGCCGGCAGTTCGCAGAAGACGGCGGAGGCTCCCCGCCGCCGCAATCCTAGCGTCCGCGAACGGATCCCAGTGGCCGACGGTACGTGGCACGTCGCTTGCGTAGTCCCGGATACCCCTACCCAATTCCTCTCCTAGCGCGGGTCGCGCGGGGCGGGCTCGCACGGGGATAGGTGCTCTGTCGTCCTCGTCGTCGACGCCTGCAGGTTGCGACGGCGGATGCGCTAGCCCTTACCACTCCGACGCGCCGATCGTGGCGCGGTGAGTTCCAACCAACGCGGCCCGTCCTTATGTACCCTCACGTCAGGCTGGCGTGACTGCACGGGCGGCTTGGCCGTCGACCGACCGGTCAACTACACTGGTCGCCAAGGAGACGCACGATGGCCAAGGGCGCGGACACGCGTCGACGCATCCTCGACAGCGCACGGGACCTGTTCCACGCGCGCAGCTACCACGATGTGGGCGTGCAGCAGATTTGCCTCCAGGCGGGCGTGCAGAAGGGCAGCTTCTACTACTTCTTCGCGTCGAAGCAGGGGCTTGCACTGGAGGTCCTGGATGGAATGTGGCTGGAGGAGGAACGCCAGGTCCTCGCGGTGGCCTATGCCGCTGGTCTAGCGCCGTTGGCGCGCATCGCACGCCACGCTGAGCTTCGGCACGACGTGAGCGCCGCCGAGCGGGCAGCGGGCGGCCGAGTTCTGGGGTGTCCGTTCAGCAGCCTTGTGGGTGAAGTCACGGGAGAGGGCGACGCGCTGCGTGAGGGGCTGGCGGGCATGCTCGCGCGGATCCACGGTCGGATCGACGCCGCGCTGCGCGACGCAGTCGCGGCCGGTGATGTTCGGGCGTGCGACACACCGGCGGCCGCCGACATGCTGCTCGCGCAGCTAGAGGGCGCAAGCGTGCTCGCCGTCGCGCGTAACGACCCGGCCCCATACCTGGCCCTAGCCGCGGCAGCGCCCCTGGTCGCGCAGGCGTACGCGTCGCGATAGCCAACAGTTTCCTGGGCCCCGCGCCTGCCATATGACGCGCGCCACTGGATCGCACGGGCGGCGCGCCCGGATACTCTCGGCCAGCAAACACAGATCGCGTGCGCGGCGTGGCCGCGTCGCCAGCCCCGGGTCGACTGCGATCGGCACATAGGCACGAACGCGAGTGGGAACCGCAGGGCCGTCCCGCTTGCCGGCGCCCGGGCCGCTGACCCGCAGAACGTGCGGCCTTCGCGGGATCCGGCGGCCGGCCCACACAGCAGTCGATCACGCCACTGGGAACGCGTCGCCGACGAGCGGCTCGCCATCCGCGACCTCAATCGTCGGGACGAGGATGTGACCGGGCGACTGCGCGTGGTTGTATCGCACGCCCTCAGCCATGAAGATCATCACGAACGCGCGCCGCTGGCGGTCGGTGACGTTCGGCGGCGTGCCGTGGAAGTTGAGACAGTGGTGGAACATGCAATCCCCCGCCGCCAACTCAACCGGGATGCCGTGTGACGGGTCGGCCTCGCGCATCCGGTCGCGTTCCGTCTTCTCCGCGGGTCGTCCCTCGTCACGCGCTGTCTGCGCAGCGGATGTCTCGCGAGCCCACGCCTCCGGCGAGAACCTTGGATCGGCATGGCTCTCGGGGATCACGTGCATGCACCCGGTGTCTACGGTCGCATCGTCGAGCGCCAGCCAGCAACTCACGATGTTCGGCGGCCCCAACGGCCAGAAGTAGAAGTCCTGGTGGAAGCCGAAGTGCGCATTGTCGCCGGGCGGCTTCGAGATCACCTGATCGTGCCACAGCCGTACGCGCGGCGTACGCAGGAGCCGGCACGCGGTCGCTGCGATCTTGGGATTGTGGATCGCGGCCTCGTACGCCGGGTCTCGCTTCCACATGTTGACGTATTGGTGGATCGCCCTGGCGTCGCGACCGGACTCCTCCGGGGCATCGCCCTCCCGGTCGTGGCCGTACTTGAACTCGACCGACGAGTCGTCGCCATCTCCCCGCTCGAGGCTTATCACGCGATCAAGGCCATCCCGCATGGCCTCGACTTCCGCCGCGGTCAGCACGGGACCGCGGTTCAAGTACCCGTTCGTGTCGAAGTACGTCAGCTGTTCGTCTGGCGTCATTGCCTGCCTCGGGAGTAGAGCGACATCCGCGGGTCACTCGGGAATCTCGGTACCCTCGTCGTCCGTAGCCGACGTATCGTGACCCGTGATGAACTCGTAGGCAAGGCCGCAGAGATGCCGCAACTCGCCGCGCGAAGGGCGATGTCCGCGCAACTCCGCGACCTCACACACACGCAGAATCTCGCCTGCGTAGTCCACGACGGAATCGGTCAGATCCTGAGGCAGCGAATTCAGCAGCGACGCCGCGGTTGCGCTGAACGCCTTCACGCCGTACCGGGCGAACAGGTAACGGCGCACGAGCGCGTCGAGCTTCGCGTAATCGGCACGTATGTCTTTCTCGTCCGGGTGCGACAGTATGTGGGCCAGCCGGTCGACTGCTTCGCGGGCGGCGGCATCGCCGCCCGCCGCTGGCCGCGCCGGGCCATCGCCCGCCGAACCCCTGCCGACGCGCAACTGCGAATCCGCCGTGGGTCCCGCCTCCGCGCGCCGCCTCATCTCCATCTCCGGCACTGGGTGCGGCATGTCGTGCCCGTCGAACGCCTCGTTCAGGCGCTTCGCCTTCCGCACCGCGGCCCGCACGCCGCGAGTGGGAGCCTTGCGCGCCCAACGCGCGACCGACCACGCGATCGCGACCACAACGACGATCGCGACCAACAGGCCCACGAAGTCGCCCACCGATGGGGCGGTCGTGGGCGCTGGGGCCTCGGACATGGGCCCGCCCGCGCCTTGCTCGGAGCTTGCAGCGCCCTCCTGCGCGCGCGCCGTCCAGCCAGCGCCCACCGCAACGGAGGACCGTGATGGTCCCGCCCACCGGATCACAGCGAGTACTCCTTGATCTTGCGGAAGAGCGTCCGACGCCCAATGGCCAGCACGCGCGCGGCCTCAGCCTTGTTGCCGCCTGTGAACGTCAGAGTGGAGCGGATCGCCTCGCGCTCGATTTCCCCCCACGTCATCCCCGCGTGCGCTGCGATGGGGTGCGGACACGTCTCGGTCGTGGGGGCCGGAGCGCCCGGGCCGGCAAACAGGGCGGCTGACGACGGCGCCGGCTCCAGCCGCCCGTCTGCCGCAGGAGTCGTCCCGCGTAGCCAGTCGGGCATATCGTCGAGGTCCAACACCTCGGACTGCGCCACGACGACCATGGCCTCGATACTGTTCTTGAGTTCGCGCACGTTGCCGGGCCACAGGTACTGCTCCAGCACGCGCATCGCGCGTGGGGTTATGCCTGTGACATCACGACCTGTCGACTCCGCACACTCCTCGATGAACGTCGACACCAGCAGAGGGATGTCCTCCACGCGATCGCGCAGTAGGGGCATGTGGACCGTCACTACGCGTAGGCGATGGTACAGGTCGTTGCGGAACCGACCGACTTGCGCCTCGGCTGCCAGGTCGCGGTTCGTCACGGCCACCACACGCACATCAACGGGCGTGGGCTTCTCCGACCCGACTCGGTCGACCTCGCCCGTTTCGAGCACCCGCAGAAGCTTCGCTTGCGCAGACGCACTCAACTCGGCCACCTCATCCAGTACGAGTGTACCCCGGTGCGCGAGCTCAAATCGACCGCGCCGACGGTGGGATGCGCCGGTGAAGGAACCCTCCTCGTGACCGAATAGCTCGCTGTCGAAGAGCGCGTCAGGCACCGCGGCGCAGTTGAACGGAATGTAAGGGCCGTCCCGGCGCGGTCCGTAGGAGTGCAGCGCGCGCGCGGCCACATCCTTGCCCGCGCCGCTCTCGCCGGTGATGAGAACGGTCGTGTTCGGGGCAGATGCCAGCCGGATGAGCCGGTCGTAGACGGCACGCATCGCGGTCGACTTGCCGGTGAAACCGAGAAGACTGCTGGGGTGCTCCAGCTGCGCCTGTAGAGCGCGGTTTTCGCGCTGCATGTCCTGCTGGCGTAACGCCTTCTGTACCGACTCCCTTAGCTTGGCGGTGTTGACCGGCCGTGTTAGGAAGTCGTGCGCGCCGTCACGCATCAGGCGGACGGCAGCGTCGGTGTCGAGCGTGTTCGGCTCGACGGTCAGGATGGTCGCGGCATTGTCGTTCAGGCGTTCAGCAAGATGTCGCAGTCTGGCTCCGTCGATGTCCCCATCCCGCAGCGGCGCGATGACGACGGCGACATCCTCTGACGCGAGGCAGTTCACCGCCTCGGCCTCTCGCTCCACGCGGATCACGTGGACACTCTCCCCGTCCACGGCTCCCGAGATGGCCGCACGGACACGCGGGTCGGGATGCGCCACGAGGATGACGGCGCGTTCCTGTGGCGGTGCGTTCATCTGAGGTGGCCTAGCCTTGGGCAGGTCGGGAGACACACCGGCTGCCCGTGACGTGGAACCTCAAGGGCAGGTCGATCGCCTTCGAGATGCCGATGCGTCGAGAGACCGTGATCGGCCCGGGCTCCGTTAGCCCAGCGGATATCGTCAGCGCGCCAGCACACAGGCCCGCCGCGTTCTGCGTGCCATCTACACCGAGCGCCTTAGTCAGCTTCCCCGGCCCGGAGGCGAGTTGACGGGTGTCGCATCGGGCGCGCCTATGCCGCATCAGGGCCAGCCCATGCGTCGGCTCGATCGCCCGGATCAGTACGCCACACGCGTCGCCGGAGGACCCGCACACTGCGTTAAGTAGCCAGTGGACGCCGTACGATAGGTAGACGTAGGCGCGCCCGGGCCCACCGAACAACGCCGCGTTGCGCTCTGTACGGCCTCGAAAGCCATGGCACGCAGGCTCGGCTCCAAGGTAGGCCTCGGTCTCGACGATCCGGCCGGCCGCTGAGCCGTCGGTCGTCTCGTGGCGCAACTCGGCGCCCAGGAGGTCGCGCGCAACTTCAGATGAGCATCGCGCGTAGAACGACTGCGACAACACGTTGCCCACGGCAGCGCCAATCTGGAATGCCTTCCCTCGAACTGCTCGCCTGCATGTTAGCGTTGCGTATATACCCGGTCAAGAAGGCGAGGCGAAGTCAGAGGCGCTGTTGCGGCGACAGGGGCCGCGTGTGCCGGGCGCTCGCCACTTGCTGCGGCGCGCCCACGCATGGCGGCGTGCGTGCGCCGCAGGCCACCAATGGCCGGACGCGCGCCTGCGGCCGGTTCGCCGGGGGCCGGGCTCTCAGCTATAGGGAGCGGTGGCCTGCGCACAGGCCTTGAGGCCGTAGGCACATGCGCTGTGCGGAGACAGCGGACGACGGGTCATTCGTCCGTGTCGGCGCCGCGCCACGCGGGATTCTGTCTGAGGAATAGGGGAGCCATGGGTGACGGCGCGCTACGCGACGAGACGTCTGGATCGAGATCTGCCAGTTGCGCGCGAATTTCCTCGAGCGTGCTCTGGAGCGCCACGATCTGCGCCTGCGCGCTATCCAGCTCCGCGCGTAGCGCGTCCAGCTTGGCTTCGCCCGCAGCGCGGGCGCGACGCGCGTCGCCCAGTTCCAGTCGGTGCGATTCGGCCATATCCGCGCGCTGCTGGACGCTCATCGCGAGAGCGGCAGTGAGGCCGAGGATTACCGCGAGGCCGATGCCGCCGACTACGATGAGAGCACGGCCGCCGATCATGCTCGGGCCCCTTACGCGCCCATCGTGAAAACGACGCCGAGAGCGTCGCCGGGCGATTCGATCAGCTTGTCGCAGGCGTCGGAGGCGTCATCGATGTGGACCGTGTCGGTGATGAGCGACCCGACATCAAGCCTGCCTTCCGCCATGAACCGTAGCGTCAGTTCCAGATTCCGCCGTGTCGGCCACGGCACGAAGACCGGCGGATAGTCAGCGCCGTGCTCGTACGCGTCATCATGGTAGCCCGGGCCTGTCCGGGCGGCGCTGATTACATCGATGTTCCCGGCGCCCGCGGCGAAGCCGTGCTGGATCGACGCTCCGCCGACTATGACGATCCGTCCCATCTTGTGCCCGTCCGGCGTCGTCTTCAGCAGCCCGCGCAACTGCTTGAAGGCTTCCGTCCCGTCGCCGCCAAACGCGATGATGGCGCCGTCCAGTCCTTGGCCTCGTGACACACGGGCGACCGTCTCCTCTGGATCGTCGTTGGCGACGTTCACGGACGCCGGGGCCCCGACTCGGCGAGCGATCTCGACCCGCAGGGGGAAGCGGTCGAGCCCGACGACGTACACGCCAGCTATCTTGGCGATCTGACACGCGAGCTGCCCTACGAGGCCGAGCCCCGCAACGGCGATGCTCTCGCCGAGCGCGAAGCGGCCACGCCGCACGGCGTGGAGCGCCGTTGCCGCGAGGTGGTTCGACGCGGCGTGCTCGAACGGAACGCCGTCTGGGATCTTCGCGCACAGGTTGTGGGGGATGCACGCGTGCGTGGCGTGGAGAGCGTAGCCGCCGCCCATGCCGCCAACCCGGTCGCCGACGTGGAAATCACTGCAGTCGCCCGTTGTACCGATGACGACGCCCGCGTTCGTGTACCCAAACGGTCGCCCCGAGGCGCTGCCAGACCCCTCTTCGCGGCGTCGCCGGACTCCGCCCAGCTCGGTGCCCGGGCTGACCATGGAGGCCACGACCTCGACGACGAGTTGGCCGTCGCGCGGGGCCGGCATTTCCTCCTCGGCCGTCCAGATGCGGCCGGCGCCGTCGAGCATGACTACCTTGCGCGTCGCTGGGTAACTCATGGCGAATCCTCGGTGCTTGCCAGCGCCGACTGCGGGCGCCTCGGCAGGCAGAAGGATAGGCTCGTCGGGCGGGAGCGTCAAACGCGCTCGATGCGGTTGATCGCCCGAGGCCCCGGCTGCGTGGGCCTGTCGGCCAGTTGCAGTCGGTTCGTCCCGCCGCGTATCCTGCGTTGGCGTCCGGCCCGGGCCTGAGAGAGGGGACATTGTGGCGGCGAAGCGGCCAAACATCCTCCTTATCACGACCGACCAGCAACGCGGCGACGCGCTCGGCGTCGACGGCAACCCGGTCCTGCGGACACCCGTGCTCGACGACCTTGCCCGCACTGGCGTCTGGTTCAGCAACGCGTACAGCGAGGCGCCTGTGTGCGTGCCGATGCGCTCGTGCTGGATGACCGGTCGGCATCCGCTCAACCTGGGACAGAACCGTTGGCGAGGCGACCCGCTCACTCGCGGCGAGATCCTACCGGACGCGCTGTCCGACGCTGGCTACCGCACCGGCGTCTTCGGCAAGCGACACTTCTCGCCTGTCCGCGAGCCGTACGGCTTCCACGAAATGCGCATCCATGAGTCGGGTCGGATGGGCGTCGATCGCGAGATGGACGACGACTACCTGGCCTACCTGCGGCGTGAGACCGAGTGGGGCGGCTATTCGCGCGGGCACGGCGTCGGTAACAACGACGTGTACGCCGCCGCGTCGCTGATCCCCGAGTCGGATCACATCTCGTCGTGGACGGCGCGCGAATCCGTGGGCTTCATCGAACGGCACGCCCGAGAGCGGCCGGACGCGCCGTTCTTCTGCTGGTGCAGCTTCAACAAGCCGCACTCGCCTCACGACCCGCCGCGGCCGTACGACGCGCTATATCGACCGCAGGACGTCCCCGCGCCATCTGTGATGCCGAACGGCGTCGACGACGAGTTACCAGTGAACCAACGGCGCGTCGCGCACTACATGTGGCAGACGGTCGGCGACGGGCAGATGCGCGCGTCCCTCGCCTACTACTACGGTCTTATCACGCACATCGACGTCTGCGTTGGCCGTCTGATGCAGGCCCTCGGTCGAATGGGTCTCCGCGACGACACGATCATCGCGTTCACGTCGGACCACGGCGACATGATGGGCGACCACAACCAGTACTTCAAAACGACCTTCTACGAGGGGTCGGCGCGTGTGCCGCACCTGTTCTATCTGCCGCAGCGCGTGCGCGATGGGCGAGGGGCGACCGCCGTCGGCCGACTATCGGCGCCCGTCGGGGTCTCGTCCCTGATGCCGACGCTTCTCGACCTCGCGGACGTTCCCAAGCCGGCGAGCGCAGATGGCGACACGCTGCTCGACGCGATGCGCGGTGGCGAGGCGCCGAACGGAGGAGAGGTCGCGGCAGCCTACGGGTTGCTCCCCGAACGGCTCGGGCCCGGGCACTCCGCGATGCTTCGGTGGGACCGCTACAAGTACATCTACTGGCAACCCGGAGCGGTTGGCCAGCTGTTCGATGTCGAAGCCGACCCGGGTGAGCTGCGCGACCTTGCCGACGTCGACGGCTACCAGGACGTCCTCGCGGAGGCGCACGCCCGACTGGAACGCCGCCTGGGCGAGTACGAATACGGACGAAGCGAAGTCCTCCGCGACGGCAAGCTGATCGGCGCGCCGTTCGATCCGACACAGGACTGGAGCCCGCCCGCGAGCGGGCCGTGGGGTCGCCGGCCGCTGTAGCGATTAAGCCCGGCGGAAGACGCTCAGATTCAGAGGAGACGCACGCGATGGAGCCGTTCCTGTCCCAGGAACAGATACGCCGGTACATTGAGCAGGGGTACCTGCTCGTGTCCGGGTTGATGTCAGACGAGGTCGCTGCCCACGCGGAGGCCGCCATGTGGCGGAACCTCGGCATGGAACGCGACGAGCCCAGCACATGGGCTGACCCCGGCGAGTATGCGCCCGACGACGACCCCGCCATGCTGGCGCTATACACGCCGAAGTTCCTCACCGTTGCCGCACAGTTGGGTGAGGGCGTGCCCGACCTGTCCACCTACGGCGCTCCGCGTCGCCTGCGCCCGCTGAACACGTACCCACAGGACGGCGAATGGGCCCCACACGGGCCGCACCTCGATCACGCGATCAAGGACCATGGTCACAAGACGTTCCGCTTCGCGTTCCGCGTGGCGACGATGACGTACGTCAACGACGTCGAGTCGCACGGCGGCGCCACGGTCGTGTGGCCTGGGTCGCACAAGAAGGTCGAGGCGCTAGCGTACTCCGACCCATTGCGGTATGCGACAATGTGGGAGCTAAACGGCGAACTGGCCAAGGCAGACATAGGCGACCCCGTAGAGATCGTCGCAAAGCGGGGCGACGTGCTCTTCTACCACGTCTTCACAGTGCATTCTGGCAGCCGGAACACCGGCTCCACGCCCCGGTTCGCCTTCAACATGAAGTGGTGACGAGGGAGCACCGACGCCATGCCGGCACTATCGCAGGATCAGGTGGCGCACTACCTGGAACACGGCTATGTCCAGGTGTCCGGCCTCATCGCCGACGACATCGTGCGGCGAGCCGAGGATGCAGCGTGGCGGTGCATGGGCGTCGACCGCAACGACCCAGGTACTTGGGACGAAAGGCCCGCGGGACATCCCGTGTTCGAGGACGCAGACCTCGTCGCGTGCTACACCCCCTCCTTCCTCGGGGCGGCCGCGCAACTCGGCGAGGGTGACCCGGATATCGCTTCGTACGGGGCACCGAAGGCTGGATATTGCATCCACACCTTCCCAACCGAGGGCGAGTGGCGCCCGAGCGGGCCGCATCTCGACCATTCCATCGAGGAACATGGTCATAGGACCTTCCCACACGCGTTCCGCATCGCGACCATGACATTCCTGAACGACGTGGCCCCGCACGGCGGCGGGACGCTTGTGTGGCCGGGGTCACACAGGACAACGATGGCGTTGGCCCGCAGCGACCCGGAGCGATACGAGTACATGTGGGTCCTCGGTCGCGCGATGCGCGAGCAACTCGACCTTGGCGACCCCGTCGAGACGACTCCGCGGGCGGGCGATGTCGTGTTCTACCACTATCTGTGTTCGCACTCGGGGAGCATGAACGTCTGTGACTACCCGCGCCTCGCGATGAACCGGAAGTGGTAGAAAGGCCGGGACCAGGCGACAGGCCGCCTTGTCCGACAAGGGGAGGCACTTCGGTGCACGACGCGCGAGTGGCGACCTACATGCTTCGCGACGACGGGACGATCCCGAATAACGGCCGCCTACCCTTGCTCGCGTACGTGGGCGCGGTGGATCTGCCGGATTCGGACCCACCCTCGGCATTCGAGAAGCTGTTCACGTCGAACGGCTGGGGCGGCACGTGGCGCAACGGCGTGTATCCGTTCCACCACTACCATGCCGAGGCGCACGAGGTGTTGGGTGTGGCCAGCGGCAGCGTCACGGTCCTCTTCGGTGGCGAGGACGGCGTCACGCTGACGGCCAACCCAGGAGACGTGGTAGTCATCCCTGCGGGTGTCGGGCACAAACGGGTGGGAACGCACGGCGACCTGTGCGTCGTCGGAGCGTACCCGCGCGGTCAGGCCCCGGACTTGCGGCGCGCGGGCGCCGGCGAGCGCCTATACGCCCTAGAGGTCATCCCGCTTGTGGCGCTGCCTACATCGGATCCCGTGCACGGCATCGGCGGCCCGCTGCTCGACCACTGGGTCGAAGAATGACAGCCGGCCGGCCGTGGTGGAAGCCCGATTCGCCGCGGGTATGACGACCCGGCGGTGCTGCGTATCCAAGCACAATGCAGAGCTGCACGAAACCTACGGCGCGGAGAGGCGACATGGAGCGGGCCGTCATGGATGCCGCGGAGGGGGTGCTCACCAGGGCCTGGGGCCGTCCCGTGCGCCTGGCCGTCGGCGAAACGGAAGGGCTGTCTGGGCGCACGCACGTCCATCGCGCGCGGGTGACGAAGGGCCAGGGCGATGCCCCAGGGTCGGTCATCGTGAAACAGCCTCGGTCCTGGGACGGCGCGGTCTACGACCCGAACCGGGCCGGCGGGCCCGCGTCGACGTTCCTCAGCGAATGGGCTGCGCTCGAACTCCTGACAGAGGTCGCCGGAGATGCGCCGGTTGGCCCCCGCTTCTACGGGGGCGACCGCGCGGCTGGGGTCATGGTCATGGAGGATCTGGGCGCGGGATCGCGGTTGGACCACGCGCTGCTAGGCGACGACAGAGGAGTAGCCGAGCGCACGCTCACGGCCCTGATGGCGACGTTGGGCCGTATGCACGCGTCAACCGTGGCGCAAGCCGGCCGCTACGCCGAACTGCGCGAACGCCTCGGCCCGGTGGTCAAAGGCGAGGTCGTCCACACGATGCGGTCGACCCGAGCGAAGTGGCTCCGTGACCCGCTGACTCGCCTCGACTTCCGTCCCACCCGTGGCTTCCACGCAGAGCTGCGGGCCCTGCGCTCGCGATGGAACGAGCTGGGCGATGCTCACGCGTACGTGCACTTCGACCCGTGTCCGGACAACTGCCATTGGGTCGATGGTGACCTGCGACTGCTCGACCTGGAGAGCGGCAAGCTGGCGCCGTGGGCCGTGGACGGCTCGTACCCGCGTATCCACTTCCCAACGTGCTGGTGTGTGAACAGGATGCCGGAGCCCGTGTGGCGCGCGGCGGAGGCTGCGTACCGCACGGAACTGGCGCGCGGGTGGCCGCAAGCCGACGATGACGCACGATTCCACGAGCAGATGGTGGGCGCGTGCGCGTTCTGGGCGTGCCAATCCGGCCTGATGCTCGCGCAGCGCGCGTTGGACGACGACTGGGAGTGGGGCATCGCGCGCGTCCGCCAGCGCATCACGATGCGATTCGACCTCCTCGCCGAGACGTGCGACGAATTCGGGATGATGCCGGCTACCGGAGACACAGCGCGCCGGCTCGCGGAGCAGCTGCGGCGTCAGTGGCCGGAGTCAGAAGACATGCCCCTCTACCCGGCGTTCCGCGCGGACGCCAACAACGGAGCAGGCTGATGGACCGCTTTGCAGAAACCGTCAGGTATGTCTTGGCACGGTCGGTCCATTTCGCCGGAGCGGATGTGAGTGTGGCCGACGCGCTCCTCGCGGCTCTCGCACTCTTAGTTGCCTACGTGCTGTCGCGCCTCGCGCGGCGTGGTTTGGAGCGCAGGCTTGGCGCCCACCTGAACCTGACGCCGAACGCACGGTTCCTCATCCTGCGGTCCGCGACGGTCGTCATCCTGTTCGTGGGGGCAGTTGCGGCCCTCAACATCCTGCAGATCCGCCTCACAGGCCTGGCCGTGACCTTCGGCTTCCTGAGTGTCGGCATCGGTTTCGGGCTGCAGAACATCACGTCGAACTTCGTGTCTGGAGTCATACTGCTGTTCGAGAGACCGGTGCGCGTCGGTGACCTCATCACCGTGGGCGACAGCCTTGGAAGCGTCGAGGCGATTGGGATCCGATCCACGCTGCTACGAACGGCGGACAACGTCGAACTCATCATCCCAAACTCGCAGTTCATCGAGCAGACCGTGACGAACTGGACCTACCGCGACAAGTCGGTGCGTGTGCACGTGGCGGTCGGCGTCGCCTATGGCTCGGACACCGACCTTGTGCGCAGGCTGCTGCTCGACGCCGCGATGGCGCACCCGCTAGCGATGCAGGACCCCGAGCCTGCGGTGCAACTTACGACGTTCGGCGAGTCCTCGCTCGACTTCGCCCTGTTGGTGTGGATTCCCGACCCGGCACAACGGCTGGACGTCGTCAGCGACCTCAACTTCGCGATAGACGCGGCTTGCCGAGAGCATGGCGTGGAGATTCCGTTCCCGCAGCGGGACGTCCGGGTCATCGCCAACGGCTTGCCCGTCTAGCGCCGCACGGCGGTCGGACGGCGAATGCGTGGACGAAGCCAGCGCGTGCCTAGGACGTTTCGGTGTACCGCGTGTTCTTGCCGTTGTCGGGCCCGCCCTGATTCCAGACCCAGACATCGCGGAAGAACGCCTGCTTCTCCGGCGGCAAGCCGTCGATGATGTGCTGCGGGACCGAGGGATGGTGGAACTGCGCGCCGACGTAGTTGTAGCAGTTGAAGATCGCGCAACGCGGCCACTCGGCGTTCTTCCACACGTCGCCCGAGTGGCGCAGGTTCTCCGTGAAGACGATCATCGAGCCGGGCGGACAGCTATACGTCTCCCAGACTCCAGAATCGAAGTCGTTGAGACTGTCGGTCGGCGAGAAGTTCGCCTTGTGGCTACCCGGCACGACTTGCGTCCCGCCCTCGCCGTGGCGGACCTCGTTCAGCTCGAACACAACACGAGTGAGCGCGGAGTAGATCTTCCCGTTGACGCATTGGTAGCTGAAGTTGGGGTTCACGTTGCGCGTGCCACCGTGCGGCGGAGGGCCGTCCTGTCCCTTCTCACGGTACGCGAACCAACTCGACTCCATCCGCACCTCGCCGAGGATTTCACCCAGAATGTCCATCACGACTGGGTGGTCGATGAGCTGTGACGCCGCGCCCCCGGGCATACCACGTTCGTGCGGCGGGAGGGACTCCGGTTCCTCCCGAATCGCCGTGATCTGTGCCTTCAGGGCGGCGACCTCGGCTCCACTCAACACACCCGGCAGGAGTAGGTAGCCCTTGAGATCGAAGACATATCGCTGCTCATCCGTCATCACGCGGGCTCCTCGCGCCGCCTACTCGGCGCGGTTTCGCTTGCTCTTCCCGTGGTAGAACGGGAGGGACCGGTCGGCCCCGACGATCGCGTTGCGGTTGCTAATAGAGCGCCACCAGGCAGGCGCGTCCTCCCACCACGGCTCCGTGGGGATTTCGCGTCGATCCACGAGACGCACATAGTGCCCGGGCAGGATATCGGCGGCTCCGGCCGCCGCACGCGCAACGCACCGGCCGGGAGTCGCCACCTCGACAGCCAGGACACCCACCGGCCCCAGACGAACGCGTGTTAGCTCGCCGGTCTGGGGATCTAGCTGCTCGTCGAGAACGTCGAGGACAAGGAGGGCTGAGCCAGGCTGGACGCCGTTCAGCGTGCCGAGATCACTCTCAATACTGGGGGCCGCGATGCGCATTACCTGGCCAGTGGCGTACATCACGGGCGGGCGAGACGTCGACACCGCGCATCCGGCGAGAAAACCGATCGCCACGATCGCCGACATCGCCGGGATCACGGCCCTCCGAGCGCGAGCCACAGCGCGGCGCACGACGCCGGCCCTACCTGCCGTTGCCAGGCGGCACTCAGCCGCCCTTCTTCGTCGCGCCGGCGACCGCAAAGCGTATGTGACTGGACAGCGCGGAGTTCGTAGCTCGCAGGTCGGCCCCGTCTTCGTCCGGGAACATGACATGCGCGGCGACGGCCTTCTTCACCCACGGCTCGAGGCTACTGTCGTAGCCCACGAACTTGTCGGGGTCAGCGGTGCACGCGGGACACTCGTCCGGCAGGTCGTCCGCGTTGTCGACGTCCTCGAACAGATAGCCGCAGGCACTGCATACGTACATCAGGTCACTCCCTATCCGTGGCAGGCCGCCCGACTCGCAACGTTGGACGCCCCGCGCGGCCTAATCTGACAGATCGAACGTATCGCCCTCGAAGGCCGCCCCGATCTCCAGCTCCGCATCGGGATAATTGAATTCGCGGTAGAAGATCGCGTCCTGCTGCATCTCCAGGATCGTCACATCGGCGTACACGGGGTCGTGGTGACCGATAACTATCTGCTTGACGTTCGAGCGCACGGCGAAATCGACGCCCGCCATCGCCGACGAGTGACCCCAGTCTTCCTTGATGAACGCCTCGACGAGCGAATACTGACCGTCGAAGTAGAGCAGGTCCGCGTTGCTCATGAAGTCGATGTAGTGCTCGTATTCCTCCTCGCTCGGGTTCTTGTACTCGGAGTCCGAGGCGAAGACGAAGACCTTGTCGCGCCAGTGGAAGCGGTAGCCGTACGAGTGCCCGGGGTGGTTCAACTGCGTCGGGGTTATCTCGAATTCCCCGATTGTGAACGGCACGTCGGCTTCGATCTGGTGGAAGTGTTTCTGCGATCCCATGACGTGGAACGGCACGGGGAAGTATTCGCGCACCTGGAGGCCGACCATCCGTTCCTCGAGGGCATCGTGCACGCCGTAGAAGTGTATCTCGTTGCCAGGGATGTAAGCCGGAACGAAGAATGGGAAGCCATTCGTATGGTCGTGGTGGTGGTGCGAAAACAGGATATGCGCCTCGCCCTGCCCCTTGCCGAACTCGGAGCCCATCAGCTTCTGGCCCAGAGGACGGATTCCCGACCCGGCGTCACAGACTATCGTCGTCTCGCCGTCGCTGACTTGCACACACGTTGTGTTGCCACCGACGACGCCGCCGTCTTCGCGCGGCATCGTCTCGATGAACGCCTCAATTTTGTCGTCGTCCGAGAGGTCCGCCCCGTCGGCCTGCCCCAGCACACGCTTCAGCTTGTCTTGGTATTCATCGCTGGTCATCGGAGTGGGCACCGAACCGCGCACTCCCCACAGTGTAACTATCACGTGCCACACACTCCCTCGACCGGTGGAACAGGGCGCCCAGCCTCGGTGCGCCGCCCGCGGCAACATAGATACAGGTAGGCTACCTGCGCTTCACGGAATGCGCAGTCGCCGTCGCTAGTCAGGCGGTGTGTAAGTAGCGGCCCAACCAGGCGCGATCTACCAGCGCCGGGTTCGCGGCCCTGTCGTGCGGCGGCCCGGCGTAATCCGCAGACGTGCATCACGCGCCGGAAACAGCATATCATACGCGGTATGCGATCTCAACGGCCACTTGCCCCCCGGCCGCCTTCGCTGACACGCCGAGACGGCGGTCGTGATCCGCTTCAACCAGGCGCCGCGGTGGTGCTCGTTCTGTTCGATGCCGAGTGCGCGTTCTGTCGTCGGCTCGTGGGGTGGCTTGCCGCGCGCGATGCGGGCCGGAGGCTCGCGTTCCGCCCGCTTCAGGAGGCCGCTGTGTTGGGCCGCTTCGCGATAGACCCGGCCACCGCACAAGCGGATGTCCACGCGGTTGACCTCCGTCATCCAGAGGCACTGGTCAGCTCGGGCGCCGACGCGGTGGGGATGGTCGTCTCCGCGCTTACGGCAGGCGAGCGAAGACGTCGCTTCCTGCGACTCCCCGCGGTGGGTCGTGCGATTGGGACCGCCTACCGACTGTTGCCGCGCGGACGGCGCCGCGGTGCGCGTTGCTGCTAACTCCCGCGTCGGGCGCCCGACCCGCCGTGGGGACACCCGTGGATGCGCTGCGCATGTGGAACGTGATCGCCGACCTCGTGAAGAGCTACGCGGCCGACGGCGATGCCGATCTCGCCATGGCAACCCTCGCCGAGGCCCTTGCGGCCGAGCCCATGTGGATACCGAATGCCCTCGTTGACGAGCGCACCGCGCCCCTCCGTGACCGGCCGGACTTCGCAGCGCTGACCGCCCTACCCGACGGCGATGGCCCCGCGCATTTCAACGCCGCGGCGGTGGCTCTGGAGCACGGCCAGGTGGGCCCTGCGGTGACCTTCATGCGGCGGGCCTTCGAGATCGCCGCGACCGATGGGTCTGTCTCGTACCTCGTCGAAGCAGTCCAGAACGACGATGCGTTCCGGCCGTACCTCGCGCACTCAGAGTTGTCCGGCCTCATGGACACGTACGCGTAGGCAACGCCGTTTGCCCGCCCCCGCAAGCTTCACCTATGCTGTAGCGCACGGACGCCATGGCCGCGTTGGCGTCCCCAGAGGATAAGACAGGAATAGCTTATGTACCGTGCCGTTGTCGCCGCACTTGTGTGCGTGGCGGCCCTCTCGACGACGCCTGCGTCTGGCGCAACCACCGACTCCGAGCGCAACTGGCCGCAGTGGCGCGGTCCCGCGGCAAGTGGCGTAGCGCCCTACGCCACCCCACCCGTCGAGTGGGCGGAAGACAAGAACGTCCGGTGGAAGATCTCCGCGCCGGGCGCTGGGCACGCCTCGCCCATCGTTTGGGGCGACAGGATCTACCTGCTGAGCGCTGTGGAATCGTCGGCGGACGCGTCGAAGGTGCAGTATACCGTCCTCGCTCTGAGCCGGCAGGATGGCTCCAGGCTGTGGGAGCGCGTGGCGCGGGAGGAGCCCCCTCACGAGGGCATCCACGGCACGAGCACTCGGGCGTCCGGCTCGGCCATAACCGACGGCGAGCGCCTCTACGCCTCGTTCGGGTCGCAGGGCGTGTATTGCTATGACATGGACGGCGAGTTGCAGTGGGAAGTAGACCTCGGCGACATGCGTACGCGGAACGAATTCGGCGAAGGCGCGTCCCCGGCGCTGCACGGCGACCGACTTGTCGTACCGTGGGACCACGAGGGCGAGTCGTTCATCGTTGCGCTCGACACCGGAACCGGGGACGAGATGTGGCGGAACGAGCGCGACGAGGCCACGTCATGGAACACGCCGTTGGTTGTCGAGCACGATGGCACGGTGCAAGTCGTCGTGAACGCCTCGAACCTCATTATGAGCTACGACCTGGCGGATGGGTCACTGCTGTGGCAGTGCGCGGGCATGACGACCAACGCGATCCCCAGCCCAGTCCACGCCGAAGGCGTGGTCTACGTAATGAGCGGGTTCCGTGGCAGCGCGCTCGTGGCCATCGACCTCAGCCGCGCCGCGGGCGACATCACCAACACCGACGCGGTCGTGTGGAGCAGGGATCGCGACACGCCCTACGTGCCCTCGCCGCTTCTGTACGACGGCACCCTGTATTACGTGAAGGGGAACAACGGCATCCTGTCGGCGGTGGATTCCGCGACGGGCGATTCGCTGTATCCCGCTCAGCGTTTGGAGGGCGTGCGAGAAGTGTACTCGTCGCCGGTGGCGGCGGATGGGCGCGTGTATCTGGCGGATCGTGACGGCAACACCGTCGTGCTCCAAGACGGCGACACATTCAGCGTGCTGGCGACGAACGTCCTCGACGACCGGTTCAGCGCGACGCCAGCGCTCGTGGACGGCGAGATCTACCTTCGCGGGCACGAGTACCTCTACTGCATCGCCGACGAGTAGACGTCCGTCACCGCGTCATCATCGTACGCGCCCATCGTCCAGCGGGTGGTGCCGCGCGCGACGCGAGGTGTATGGGGTCGTCGTTCGTGAGAATGTCACCCTCACACAGGATCTTCACCGGGAAGCCTGACTCGTCGGGATCATCCCGGAGCAGACCGGCGATGTAGATGCCCGGGAAGATACCGTCGCGGGCGCCGGCGAGGTGATGCCACCCCGTCACGGGCATCGGGGCCGCGGGGTTCGTCGTCGCACCCCTCCAGCAGGTCGTTGGCTTGGAACAGCCTTCTGTCCTCGATATCCGGCAGTAGGGCGTATTCCCCCGGCCCTACACGGGTCCCTCCCGATCGCGATCTGGTGGTCGCCGAAGTCACCGTCAAATTGCCCCCAGCAGGCGACGGTCATCGACTCAGCAAGATGGAACCTGTCGTGGTGCGGCATCTCACCCCACGCCACCTCCTCGAGTTCCACGGCCGAGCCCCGGCCGGGTCGTTCGACCCAGTCCGCGCTCCCGACTGGCTCCGCGTCCGCGCCATTCCCACTGTGATCTGCGGCGGTCTTCCCGCTCCCTTCCTCGAAGGGCGGGTAGAGGAGTGGCGCCGCCCACGCCGAGGCGCTCGCGCAGGTAACAACGCAAACGAGGGACCCCAAAACACGCATATCCACCCTCCTCTGATTCCGCCGTTGAGGTTGAGGATAGCTCGTGAGGCGTCCTGACGTAACGCGGCCCCGGCGGGCGGGAGACGCGTCATTCCTGCCGGCCCGCGCAATGCCGTAGTATAGCGACGGGGGCGACGACACCCGCGGTGGGCACGCGTGCACACCCTGTGGTCCATCCTTCCGACACGCGGGGGGGCCGACGGCGAGGGGACTCAGCTCTATGTTGGCATCCATTGTGCGTACGGTTGGAACGGTGAACGCTCGGACGGCGGCGGACGTCTTGTGGGAGTTAGCGGACATGCGCGCACGACGATCGGGCCGGGTGCTACGGACTTGCTGTCTGCTCGCGGTCGGGCTTAGCTTGCCCGCCTGGGCGCAGGTGGACCTCGCGATCACGGAGATACGGTTCTCGAACGAGACCCCGCAGGAAGGCGACGCGGTCACGCTCACGGCGGTCGTGACGAACCTCGGCCCAGATGCTCTAACGGACAATTACGACGTGGACGTGTGGTTCTTCGAGGACGACCCCGCTCAGGGCGCGCTCCAGATACAGGCCCGCGAGTCTGTCCCCGGCCTTGGGGTGGGGGAGAAGGACGTTATCCGAGCACAGTTCCGACCTCGGGCGGGGAGGTGGAACATCCACGCCATCGCCAACCCGGAACCGGAGGCGGCCGGGTACCGCGAGGACAATAGCGACAACAATGAGGCGACTCGGTTGCTCGTGGCCACGCCTAGGGAGTTCCCGCGAGCCACGCCCGCGGAGATCCAGGGTTCGATCGACCGGGCGGTGCATTGGGTACGTAGTCAACAGGGCGAACTCGTCGTCAAGTGCCCGCAGGATGGCATGGAGAACCCCGCCATCGTCCCGGCGTGCGTGATATGCAGCCTCAGCCTGTCCGGTCTGCCCATAAACAAGAAGCCGTCCCCGGCGTGGAGCCCCACAGAAGGGGGACCAGCGGCGACGTCGTTGGCGCTCCTGACACTGATGGGCGCCGGTGTCGACCCATCGGATCCGGCGATCGTGTCCGCCTTCGAGTACCTGTGGGCGAGGGACTGGAATATCTTCGACGTGTACGACCTGTCCGTCATCATCCTGGCCCTGGTGGCGACAGGAGATCACGACAGGTACTTCGATCGCGTGCAGTTCTCCACGGATAGGCTCGTGGAGAAGCAGTTGCGCACCGACAACGGAGGGGACCCGCGTGACGACGGCGGGTGGGGGTACAGCCTCACTGGTGACGGAGCGCATATGCAGTACGCCACGTACGCCCTGTACACCGCCAAGCAGTGGGGCGTCGAGATCGACCCGGTGGCGTGGAAGAAGGCGGAGCGATGGGTCAGGAGCACTCAGCACACCGCAGGCGGCTGGAACTACAACCTGATCGAGAGCCCGTGGGCCGAGGGGCCCTACGGCAGCATGACCGGGACGGGCTTGATGGCGCTGAAGATGATGGGTGTGCCAATCACCGACCCGGACTTCCAGCGCGGCATGGAGTGGTTAGACGCCCGCTATACCGTGACAAGCAACCCCGGGTCGTTCCACTGGCACTACTACTTCCTCCTTTCCGTGCAGCGTGCCATGGACACACCCCCCGTGCAGGACACTGTCGCGAGGCACCGATGGTTCGACGACATGGCGGATGTCTTCGTCGCGACCCAGCACCCAGACGGCCGTTGGCAGGAGACGGATGGGGAGAAGTTCGCCGCCACGTGCTTCGGCATTCTGTTCCTCCGGCGGTACGTTCCCCAGCCCATAGCTCCCGACTTGTCCGTCGTGCCGGGATCACTCCGTCTGACGCCGACCTCACCGGCCGTTGGCGAGCGCGTAGCGGCCCAGTTCACCCTGGCCAGCCTGGGGAGCCCGCTGGCCGACTCCCTAGTCGATGTCGCCGTCTACAGAGGTCACCCCGAGGACGGCGGGGTCGAGGTGGCGACCACCCAGGTGATGTTCTCCGAAACGCGGTCGGACGCCACCGCAACCGTGTCCTGGCAGGCCGCTTACGCCGGCGAGCATGAGATGTACGTCGCTGCCGATCCGCACGGCGCGGTGACGGAACTGGACGAGGCCAACAACGTCGGCGGAGTCTCGCTGACAGTCGCGGAGAAGGGCGCCGGGGTCACGGAGCGGGCGCCGCAGATGCGGCAGATTGCGCCACGGGTGGTCGCCTTCGGCGAGGAAGGCCGCGAGGTGATCGTGGACCAGAATCTACGTGAACTACGGATGTCAGGGAAAGTGCTCGCCGCCTCGCGAATCATCGAGTACCTTGCGACCACGCCGCTGGGCAAAGTGCACGAGACGATACTCGCGCTCGACGCCGAGCCGCTCCACTTGCAGGTGGCGATGCTAGGCCTGGGTCTCGAATACGAGAACAACCTGCGGCACCAGGGCGATCCGCGCACACCCAGAGGCGATCCGGTCGAGATCTGGGTCGAGTGGGAGAGGAACGGCGCTACCGAGCGGCGACGCGCGGAGGAACTGGTCTACAACGACGACGCGGGGCGCGTCATGGCGCAAACCCCGTGGGTCTTCACCGGAAGCCGTATGCAGGGGTCGCTCTTCATGGCCGAGGCGACACAGAGCCTCATCGCGACATACCGCGACCACGACGCGATTCTGAACCACCCGCTAGCGTCGGGCACAGGCCAAGGGTTGCGCGCGAATCTTGCCGTGCTGCCCCCGAAAGGAACGCCGGTAACCGTCACGATCCGGCCGCTCTAGTGTCCCCCGCCTCGCGAACCGCTACGGGGCGCGTCGCCCGGTTCGCGCTCCTGCACATCCTGCTACTCGCGACCTTCCACTTGGTCGTTGGCCCCATTCAGGTGGGCTCGCCGCTAACCGTGTCTACCGTCGGCGGCGTGCTCGGCGCGGTGTTCGGCGGCCTTTGGCTCGGCGCCCGCGTCGCCGCACGCCTGCGCGTCTGGTCGTCTTGTCGGTCGGGCATGCCACACGAGCCGCTCTCGATGCACGGCCGGGCGGTGTGGCGCGATGTGCTCCCCCTACTGATCGTGTGGGGATGCGGTCTCGTGGCAACGCTGGTCTGGTCGCTGTGGACGAAGTCGACGCTGATTCAGGTGACACTCGCGCACGCTGTCCTCGCCGCGACGCTCGTCGCCGCGGCTGGAGTCGCGATCTGGGTCGAAGCCCTCGTGCACGCACGCAGGCTAGCGCTCGCGTACGGGTCGGTCCTATGGGCTCTGGGTCTGAGCGCGTTCCTGTGGGCGCCTGCGGTGGTCGAGCACAGCCGGGGCTCCTTGGAGATAGCCGTCCTCGTGAATCCCGGCGCTGGGGTGCTGTCGGCGCTGGGTCGCCAGAACATCTTCTGGGTCGCGGCCCTGTATGGCGCCCTTCCGTATGCCGACTACGGGGTGCGACTCGCACATCCGGCCGCGCACGCGCTGGGGTGGAGCGCGATCGGAGCGGGTCTAATCGCCATCCGCGTGCTGTGGGCCCGTCACGCGTGGGCCGGTCTGCGCTAGAACAGATCGTCTAGGGCGCTCGCCTCGTCGTCCGAAGGGCCCTGCGGAGCGTGGGCCGACGGCGACGGCCCGGTCCCCGGCGCGGCATCCCAATTCTCCCAGACGGCTTTGACGACCACCAGCCCGGGGATGGCCAGCAACACGCCCCAGAACCCGAATATCGTACCCCCGAGCAGCACGGACGCGAGGATCATCAGCGGGTCGACGCTGACCGCGCGGCTCATCACGCGAGGGGATATGAACGCGTTGTCCACGGATTGCACCGTGAAGATCGCAACGGGAATGAGCATCGCCCGGATGAAGAACCCCTTGATCCCGGGAGCTTCGATGAAGAGGAGGATGTCCGGCTGCAGCCCAGTGACTGCCCCCACAAGCAGCGCTCCGGCCGCGACGATGCCGGCAAGCGCAGGGCCGACGTTCGGGATCGTATTCAGCAAGCCGCCGATGACGCCCATCAGCAGCGCAAATGGGATGCCGCACAACCCGTAGGCGGCGGCTGAAAGGGCCGCGATCGCGAGGACAATGATGAACTGGCCTCGCAGGAATGCCTGGAGGCTCTCGTCGACGCCGCTCGCCACGTGCCGGATGCGTTCCCAGGACGTCACCGGGAACAGCAGCAGCGCGGCGCCGAGGTAATTGTCGTAGGAGCGTATGAGGTAGCTCAGCACAATGAGGGTGAACACGGTGGTCGCGAGGAAGCCAACGGCGCCGGACAGGAGCTGTCCCGTGCCGCCCAGGATGGCGCCGAATACGTCGTCCAACCGGGCGATGCCGGCGTCCAGCCATGTGCGACTGCTGTCAATGACCGATTTGGATATGCCGTCGGACCGAGCGCCTTCCTCTACGAAGTCGCGCAGCCAGTCGGCCTCCTCATACAATTCGACCAGGTAGGCCTCGGTCTGGATTGGCACCCGTTCGACGCCGGCCGCACGCAGCCGCGTAAGCATGTCGACCGTCACGACGGCGCCCGAGGCGAGCACCACGCCGCCCGTGACTTCGAGTGGGTCTGCCAGCAGCGGAGCGCCGCCACCGGCCACTTGGGATTCCAGGTCGGACACGGGCACGTCTGCCGACTGGTACAGCAGGCCGCGGACGTATGCCACGCGGGCGCCATCAACCAACTGCACCACCTGGGCCACAAACCCCGGCACGATGACGAAGACGCTTAGCGCGAGGAATCCAAGGATGGCCGCCAGGATCGTGTAGTTGGCCGTCCTGCTCGAGAGATGGATCGCGCGGCCTCCGGGCAGTCGGATCGTCTGCAATTCGGCCGACAGGAAGCGGAGCAGGTACGTGAGCACGAACGCGCCGACGAACGGGGCCCAGACGATGGACATCCGCGCCGCCAGCCAAACCACAATGACGGCTAGAACGGCAACAACTCCGCGCGAGGATGCAACGCGTCGGCGGAACGGGAATAGGAAGAACAGTAGGCCGACCGCGACCATTGGGTGGACAAGAGCGGGAATCGCGGCGTCGCCATCGCGGGGAGCCAGAGCAAACGCGACCCACACCACGCCGAGCAGAAGCGCGACGATCGCAGCGATCTCTCGCGCCGTCGACGGAGGCGCGATGGCATCGCGCGCGCTGTCCGCTGGCTGATCCTCGGGGTCAGGCACAGGAGTGGTTCCGGTAAGGGCTCGACACGGCGGCAGAGGACAGGCGCGACAGCATTCTATACCAGGCGAGTTGGGCCAACAAACGCATACGGGGTTACACGGCGGCCGTTTCGACTGCGCGGACGATGGCGGCCGCGACCACGTCGGCGGCGATGATGCCGGCCAAGTTGGCATCTGCCGCGACGGCGCCAGTCGCCAACGCGAAGAGGGTGTCGCCGTCGTAGAGGGTGTGTGCCGGCCGGATGGCCCGGGCGAGGCCGTCGTGGGCCATGTATGCGACGCGGGCGGCCTCGGCGGGATCGAGCGTCGCGTTCGTCGCGACGACGCCGATCGTGGTGTTCGCCCCAGCGGCCGCTGCCGCCGCGTGAGGCGTCACATCGACGAAGGCCCCGGATTCCGTATCCCGCGCGCCGGCAACTACGACGCCGTCCGGCCCGAGGACGTTACCAACGGCGTTCACAACGACGACCGCGCCGACGATGAGGCCGGAGCCCTCGAAGGCGACCGCCGAGCGTACGCCGCCCGGCGAACTGACGCAGCCGCGCGCTTTGCCGACCGTGGCGCCCGCGCCCGCGCCGACGCGCCCCACTGGGACGGGCCCCGTGGCGGCGGCCTGACAGGCCGCGTAGCCCATCGTTGCATCGGGCCTCGTCGCGCCGTCGCCGACCCCCAGGTCGAAGATGACTGCAGCCGGGACGATTGGCACGCGCGCCGATCCCACGGCGTACCCGACGCCACGCTCCTCGAGATACCGCATAACGCCGCCCGCAGCGTCGAGTCCGAACGCGCTTCCTCCCGTCAGAAGGATGCCGTGCGCCTCGCGTACGAGCCGGCCCGGCCGAATGGCGTCGGTTTCCCGCGTGCCCGGCGCGGACCCCCGGACGTCGACGCCAGCGACCGCGCCGGCCTCGCAGAGCACGACAGTGCAGCCCGTGGCCGCGCGCGCGTCCGTCGCGTGGCCGACACGTATGCCGGGTATCGCCGTGATAGTGTCGTTGGGCGCGAGGCTCATTCGACTGCGAACTTCGCAAGGCGCTTAGCAATTTGGCCTGCGCGCGTGGCGGTGATGAGGACGAAATACACGCCGGGGGCGAGCGGCCTCCCTGCGTTGTCCGCGGCCAAGGCGATCGTGACGTCGCCCGTCGCGATGTCTTGAGTGTCTGCCTGCGCCACGCGGTCGCCCGATGCGGTGAAGGTCTCCATCCTCACGGAGTCGAGACCGGGTCCGTCGAAGGCGACGCTCACGCGCAGATCGGCTCCGGGCCGGACGGGGTTTGGATACACGTTCAGCCCCACGAAGAGCGGTGGCGTCACTGGCGCCTCCGGCTCGGCCGCGACTTCGATGGAGTATGCGACGGGGAACACGCCGCCCCCTGCCGTGACACGCAGTATCAACTCCTCGCTGCTGCGCGCCTCGTACAGCAGCACTGTCTCTCGGCCATCGTCGATGCGTCGCGACGTCCCCCGCGTGACCTCCCGACCGGCGCGTGTCGTGAGGACGACAGCGACGGCGGCGTCCTCCGCATAGCGCGCCGTGATGCGCGTGCGGTCGCCACTGTCGAACCGTAGGGCGTACAGGTCGATCGTGTCGGCCGCGTCGAAGATAAACGAATCGTACTTCTCTCCGACACGCAGCGGGAATGCGGTCGCCAGCGTGTCGTTCGGCTCGTACGTGTCTCCGAAGAAGATGTCGAACGTCATCGGGTCACCGCTATCGCTGATGCCGAGGATCGAGATGCCGGTGGGCCCACCGTCCGTCGTTGAAGAGTTCGGCTCGGTCGACGGGGTGAACGCCGTCTGCCGGTCCTCGGCAGCGTACGCAGCGTCCTCCGTGATGTCGTCTTGGACGTACCTGTGGAAGGGGTCGGCGGGGTTCTCGAGCCACAACCTAGCCGCAACCGTGGACGCCGGTCGCGGGATGCTCTCGTCGACGTGCCATATGAGCAGCCCCTCGTCGGGGATGGCCGTGTCGAACATGGCCCCGACGTCGCGTTCCCGGTTCTCGATCAAGAAGAACTCCTTGCCGCCCGTCCCGGGGAGATCAATCTTGTAGACAGGCGGCAGGCCGCCGGGCATGGAGAACGCGGGAACGGTGAACCCGATGGTGTTCGTGTCTATCTCGACTGGGGTGATCCACCCGTGCCTACCATTCTCGGGGACGCCGTCGAAGTCCCACTTCAGATAGCCGCTGATGTGAGCGGGCGCCGTGCCGTTACGATCCGCGCCTCCCTGGTACGGGCCGTACAGACCCATCAGGCCGAACTTCGTGTCACTGGCGCCCACGTAGACGCCGGTCGCGTACGCCTCAGGAGCCCCGAAGTCGTGGAAGAACTCGTGGAACCAGACGCCAATATGCGGTGTTTCGCTGCTCGGCTCCTCGCCTATGAGCATCGCCGCGCCGACACGGACCCCGTCCCACAGCCGTCCCACATCCGGCACGAGCACGGACCAGATGTCGTCCGGCACGCCGGACGACGCCTCGTCGTTGCCAGCGTGCAGAATGATGAGATGATCGACGACGCCGTCGCCATCCCTATCGTAGTCCGCGAAGTTCACGTCCGCGTTCGCGGCGTTGCACGCGTCACGCACCAGGGCCCTCATGCCGGTAATGTTCTCAACGCGCCCGCTACCGTATACGGGCATGTCGTCGGGCATGCGGTACCAACTGTCGCCGCGGGGGAGACTCCCTCCGCTCGGCCCTGGCTGAATATCCATCGCGCCATACGACGCTTCGGCGTAGTACGACGCGAGCGACGGGGTCCCCTCTGCGAACAGCAGGCGGTCCAACTCCGCTCGCGTCCGTTCTCCCCGCTGGTCCGCGAAGTCGACCCGCAGCACGAGGACGTACTCGATCCCATCGGGCTGAATCTGCGGTGCCACGCGCACTGGGTCTGGCGCGTTCTGAGCGTACAGCCGGCGTGACGCCTCGGAGTATTCCCACAGGCGGGGGTGAGGAGGAACGGCGTGGGCCGCGACGACCAACGCGCACGTGACGATCGCTGCGAGGCCGATCCGCCCCACCGCACGTACACCGCGCCGACGCGAATTCAGATCAATGCGCAAGGTGGTCGCTCTCTAGGGGCCTGGGGTAAGGGGGCCGCGGAACCCGTCCAAGGCCGACTCGTCGGCAGCCACGAACAGACGAAGCGCACGCCTGGACACGCCTCCCGATGCGTCCGTCGCGACGATGTGGACCACGTACAGCCCGGGCGCGACCGGGGAGCCGTGCCGATCGTGACCGTCCCACACGACCGGGGGGTTCAGGCCTGTCTGCCCACTCGGCGAGGGGGAATCGCGTCCCGACGAGAAGACGCTACGTCCGTCGACGCCGTACACATCCAGGCGGACGTCCGCCGGCCGATTGAGCTGGTATTGGACGCTGACCGGCCTGTCCGGCCCGACGACGAACGGGTTCGGGAAAGCGGACGCCCCCATCACGCGAACCTGCTCCTCGATCGGTACAGCGACGGGCGCGGTTCCCGTGACGGGCCGGGCGACGGCAGCCGCAACGGCGACGATGACACTCGCGGTTTCCGAGGCGTAGGCCACGTTGATGTTGTCGGGCGTGTCCTCGCTCATGTGGTACACCGGCGAAAACTCCGGCGTGTCGAGCGCATCTTCCTCCGAGAAGATGAGTGCGCTGTACCCCTGTCCCCAGAACGGCGCGTGGTCGCTGAACACCAGATCCGGGTCGATCTCAGGGAACAGCGTCAGCGGCGTGTCGAGACTAGCTGCGATCGCCTCGGCCTCCCGCAGCAGCCACTCGGACTGGTGGTTCCCCACGACGTGCAGATCGAAAGCCCCGTCGGCCTCATGGCCAATCATATCCATGTTGATGACGCCGACGATATCTTCCCCGCTCTCGCGGGCGGCGCGCGCAAAGTGTCGGCTCCCAAAGAGCCCCAGTTCCTCGCCAGAGAACAGGACGAACCTCACCGTGAAGGCGAAGTCCATGCCAGCGAAGATGCGCGCTGCCTCAAGCACAGTCGCCACACCGCCCGCGTTGTCGTTCGCACCCGGGGCCGCGAGATCTCGCCAGTCGGTGTCCCACCCGTCGGTCCGGGAGGCGATGCTGTCGTAGTGTGCGGTAAGCAGCAGCGTGCGGTGGCGGCTCGGGCCGACCCCCGGCTTCTCGGCCACGACGTTCCGCATGTGGAAGTCGGCGAACTTCTCGTTCAGCGTGGCAAACCGCGTGTGCAGGAACGTGTCCTGTCCGACGTCGTACCCGTAGGAACGCAGCTCACGGGCGACCCAGTCGGCGGCGACGTCGGCGGCATCGTCCGGTATGGGACTCCCGTCAAACACCTCTGCGTCGCGGACCCGGAACGCGAAGCGGCTTCGCAGCCCTCCGTTGTCCGCCAACGCGTCCACCGTCGCCAGCCAGCGCGCCATGTCGAATTCGGTCTTCACGCGGCGGGCGACGTCGATTTGCGCAGAGGGAGCGGACGGGGCTCGGAAGCTCCATAAGTCGGCGAGCGCTTCGCGCGCGTAGTCGCCGAGAGGCACCGAGTGATGCGGAGAGCCTATCTTGGGCAAGCGCCAGGCTAGCTCGCGCGGCATGCCCACGAGGCCGTATCGCCGCCACGTCCACAGGAGTTCGGCGCCATCGTCCAGGGCTGCGGGCAGCGTTACCCAGGCGTAGCGGTAGTCTGGCCGCGACGGGGCGATCAGTTCGCTACGCGTGGGGAGCCTGTGAGCGTCGGCGGCCGGGAGTTCGAGCAACCCCCACCCCGACGACAGGTGTCGCACACGGGCTCCCGCGTCTAAGAGCGGCAGGAGCTCAGACGGCGACCGGAACGGTACGCGGGCGTACACGCTCCCAGGACCAGCATCCGCGCCGGTCCAGACGGGCGTCGTGCAGACGACCAACCACGCGACGGTCGCCGCTAGCCAGCGGGTCCGCGTGTCGTTGGCAATCGCGCGCGCGAGAATCAATAGAAATACC
Source organism: Candidatus Poribacteria bacterium (assembly GCA_018644665.1). GTDB lineage: Bacteria > Poribacteria > WGA-4E. Next base: position 151,389 of record JABGQA010000094.1, on the reverse strand, counting down.
CGATGTTCTGGTCGAATTGGTAGCGACGGAGGCGACGCCGCATGTCCTGGAATGAGTCCAGCAACTCCTCCCACTCCTCGTCGGTCAGTTGGGGGAGCAGGCGCTCGGCCGCTTTGTAGAACTCGGCCTCCGCAGCAGGTCTGTCGCCGTCGGTTGCCACGAATGTCTTGGGCGCCTCGTCGCGCATGCGCATCCCCACGGGCCGCTGCCAATTATACGCCAAGACCGGTCAGATCGGTGACGCCTGCGCGTCAATCGCGGTCGCTGGCCTCTATGACTCGGAATACCTTGATGTCGTGCGCGACCCGGTCCGACACGTACACAGTGCCCTCGCGGACGGCGACCCCGCTTGGATCCCCGACGGCGCCAGCGCCGAACTTCAGCAGAAGACTGCCGTGATCGTCCAGTACGAGGATGTCAGCCGCCCGACGGTCGCACACATACCAGCGGCCCGCGCTCCACGCGATTGGCCCTGGCGACTCCATCCCCTCGGGCCTCCAGGTATCGCCGACGTTCCCGGCGAAGTCCATGCGCACGAGGCGGCTGTTGCCGGTGTCGGACACGAGCATGCCACCGCGCGCGTCCAGGGCGATGCCGGATGGCGCATCCAACCGGTCCAAGGCCTGGCCGAAGCCCCCGCGCGTCCACTCGACCGCGCCGTTGGACGCGATGCGCCATACGCGGTGGCCGACGGCATCGGTGACGTACAGCTCGTTGTTGCGGCCCACGGCCAGACCCGCGGGGTCTAGACGCTCGTCGGCCGCGTCCGCCACGACCACGCGGTACAGCAGATTCCCGACGTCGCACACCTGCACTCGACGGTTGCCACGCTCTGCTATGTACAGCATGGGTCGCTGTACGGGGCTCAGCGCGAGCGCGTCCGGCGTGTCGAATTCGCCGGAGTCCCACCCGAACGAGCCGAGGACTGAAGGAGCCTGGCTGCCGGACTCGACGACTACCACTCGGTGGTTGCCCGGGTCCGCCACGTACAGCGCGCCATCGGGCCCAACGACCAGGCCGGAGGGCTCGCGGAACTGCCCGGGGCCCGCTCCAGGGCCGCCGATGGACCCAATCGGGAGGATGTCGACGAGTTCCGTCGCGCCAGCCGGCGTGGCTGCACTCGACCTCACCACCGGCGGCTGCAGACGTGGGCTCTCGGCGCACCCGACCGCGCACAGGACGGCGAAGGCGAGTGCCGGCCAGCGCACGAGTTACTCCTGCACCTCGAAGCGGTACATGAAGATGAGTTCGTCTCCGAAGCCGCCGAGCTCGATCCCACCGACCTTCAGGTGCAGCACGGGCGAGGACACGCTCTTTGTCGGAAAGTAGACGAAGAAGGTCCCACGACTTCCCGGCATGACCGTCGACGTAAAGACGTCTGCGGCATTCAGAGGGCTCACGCGGTCGCCGATGTCGGCGTGGGCCTGTCTCTGCGAGAACACATCGCGCGAGAAGCCGATGGGAGGTCTGGGCTTGTAGCGCTTCGTCAACTGCTTGACGCGGTGCCGGTTGAGCGGCTTGTGCTCCTTGCCTGTGTCGTCGATGAGGCGCAACGCGTTCTTGTCGTATTTCACGTATTCGCCGGATTCATTCATGATGACGACGTAGAACACGTCGGCGTCTTTCACCTCGTTCTGGGCGGCGACCGCAACGCCGATGCCCCGCTGCTGGGAGATGACGCCCTTGGATTCGGGCAGTTGGTGCGCGGTCTCCGTGGACACGGCGAACTTGTGGCCTGCGTACAGACCCGAGCACCCCATCGCGGACAGAAGCAGGCACGCGGCAAGCGAGACGTACAGAGGGCTGAGTTTCATGCGCCCATGGTACCACAGCGGAAGGCGGCCCAAAAGGCGGCCTCGTTCCGTGCGATCACGCATGGGAGACGAGGCCCTCGAGGACGAAGTCCGGCCCACAGGGACGGGCGTCCCATGACGCGAACGCGAGGGCGTCGGCGAGTCGCTCGAACCCAGGGCCGCCGACGGCGGCGAGGGCGCTCTCCCCGCCGAGAACTGTCGGCGCCACGAACGCCACGACGCGGTCGATGAGTCGCGCCCGCACGAAGCTCCCGTGCGTCCGGCTGCCGCCTTCCACAAGGACGCTGAGCAGGGACTCCTCGCCGCAACGGGCGAGCGTAGCCGCGAGGTCCACGCCACCAGCGTTCGCCGAAACGGTCCAGACCACGGCGCCCGCATCACGCAGCGCAGACACGCGTGATGCGTGCGCGGCGGCGCTGGTGACAACCACCGTCGGCGCGGGGGAGGTCTGCGTCAGGATGCGCGCCGTGACAGGCGTTCGAGCACGCGTGTCGAGCACGATCCGCGCGGGGTCCCGGCCTCCGCCTGGCGGGCGCGCCGTGAGGCTGGGGTCGTCAGCCAGGACCGTGCCGACGCCGACCAGGATCGCGTCGTGCGTGTCCCGTAGCCGGTGCCCCTCGAGCCGGGCGGCCGGCGACGTGATCCACTGAGACTCCCCGGCGACCGTAGCGGTCTTGCCGTCCAGGCTCATCGCGGCCTTCATCGTCACGAAGGGCAGACGGGTCGTCTTCCACTTTATGTAGGCTGCGTGCGTGCGTTGGGCGGCCGGCTCGAGCACGCCCACGTCAACGACGATGCCTGCAGCCCGCAGCCTGTCGTGTCCACGGCCGGATACACGAGGGTCGGGATCCTGCATCGCCGAGACTACGCGCGCGACGTCGCTGCGTAGAATCAACTCGGCGCAGGGCGGCGTCCGCCCCGTGTGGCTGCACGGCTCGAGGGTCGTGTAGAGCGTCGCGCCGCGAGCCTTGTCGCCTGCCTCGCGCAACGCGAATACCTCGCCGTGCGGTTCGCCCGCGCGGGGATGGTACCCGGCACCGACGCACACGCCGTTCCGCACGACCACGGCGCCTACGGACGGATTCGGTGACGTATGGCCGTTCGCCACGTCCGCCAGTTCCAAGGCGCGAGCCATCCAGCGTTCGTCGTCCGCGTCCATCGAGTCCTCCGCGTGGCTTGCGTGCCGCGACGTCCGCCAGCAATGATAGGCTGTGACGCGCGCAGCCGTAACATACTGACACTGATGGGATTCGTCTGCCATGCAGTACCGCACGTTGGGTAGGACCGGCCTCGAAGTCTCGCTGATGAGCTACGGAAGCGGCGGCCCCAGCCGTTTGGGCCAGGGAACCGGGCTGACCGACGCGGAGCAGGAAGCGCTCGTTCGCCGATGCCTCGACCTGGGCGTCAACCTCATCGATTCGTCGGCCAACTACGGGGACAGCGAGGAAATCCTGGGGCGTTGCCTCGACGGCGTCCCGCGTGACGCTTTCTACATGGCGACGAAGTGGTCGCCGCACGCCGATGGCCGCGTTAAGGAGGACCCCGAGGATCTGGTGCGGTCGGTGGACTCGAGCCTCAGACGGCTCCGCATCGACGTCATCGACGTCATGCAGTTCCACGGGGTAACGCCGAACATCTACGACGAGGTCGTCGAACGGCACCACCCGACGATGCGTCGGCTGCAGGAGAGCGGCAAGATACGGTTCGTCGGCATTACCGAGATGTTCTTCCAAGACCCCGACCACTCGATGCTGACGCGCGCCCTTACCGAGCACCCAGGTCACTGGGACACCGTGATGCTGAAGTACGGCATCCTCAACCAGTACGCCGCGAAGGAGACGCTCCCGCTCGCCGCCCAGCACGACGTGGGTGTGATGAACATGGCCTCGGTGCGCGTGAAGCTGACGCGGCCGGACCAGCTAGAGGAACTGATGCGCGAATGGCGCGACCGAGAGCTGATCTCCGCCGACGCGCTGACGGAAGCGAATCCGCTAGATTGGCTCGTTTCCGGTGCGGTCGATTCGGTCGTGAGCGCGGGGTACCGCTTCGCCGCGGATCACCCGGCGATCTCGACGGTCATCACAGGAACGTCACGCATCCCGAACTTGGAGACGAACAACGCCGCGTTGGACGACCCCACGCTACCCGCAGCCGACAAGCGACGCCTACAGGAGTTGTTTGGGGATCTCGCCGAGGGCGCGTGACGGTCGACGTCTCCGGCGATGCGGTCACGCCTTCTTCGCGAGGTGGATGAAGCGCGTGAAGGCGTTGTATTTGCGGACCCGGTAGAGCGCGACCGTCGCATACCCGGCCTCGACAAGTCCACCCGTGATATCCTCACCGGCCGCGAAGACGCCTACGGGCGCCATGCCCGCGCAGGCCTGCAAGATGGACGCGATGTTCGCCGGGTCGGCCTCGAGGTTGCGGCCGTAGGGGAGGTCGGTGACTACCGCATCGGCGGCGCACGCCAAGTCGGCGCTGTCACAGTGGGATACAGCGGCCTCGTACGCGAAGTGTTCGAGGTTCTTCTTACTCATGCCTGCCATACGCTTGTTGCGATCCGCGCCGACGGCCGCGATGCCGACGCGGCACGCCTCCAGCAGGATCGACCCGGTCCCGCAACACGGATCGACGACGCGAGCCACGTCGGCGCCTGCGAGATTCACCAGCGCGCGGGCCAGCCGCGACGGCAACGACGCGGACGTGCGGTGCGGCTTCTCGTCATGCAGGTCATAGGACCGGTCGGGCTCCGCGAGGATCTCGCCTAGCCATACCTCTTCCCGTTGCTCGACGAGAAGCAGGCGCGAGCTGGGGTCGTGCAGGTCTGGCCGAGCTTCGCCCATCGCATCGGCGACGGCGATGATCGACGGCCGCTGTCGCAGGCCGGAGTCCTCGACAAGGCTACGGAACTCGACCCTGAAGCCGTCTGCCCAGTCGCCGACTGCCCGCACGGACTCAACTAGCGCTGCGAGATCGACGCCGCAGGCCAGAACACGCGCGCCGTAGCGCACGTACGCAGATCGCTCTACGTGGGCAACCGTCCCCGCGTCCGCTACGCCCTCGGCGTCCGGGCGCCCGCCTGTCAACGCCAGGCACTCGCCCGCGGCCAGTTCGTTGTGCGCGTCACGCGTTGTGACGGCGCGAAGAGCCCCTATCGTGACGCCTCCAGCAAGTCAGCCGTCGCGGACGCCGGGTCCGCGGCCCCCACGATCGCGCCGCAGACAGCGACGCCGTAGGCGCCAGCTTCGCGGCACGCTGCCGCATTAGCCGGAGTCACGCCGCCCAACGCGAACACGGGCACGGCGCACTGCGCGGCCATGTCGGCAAACGCGGGCAATCCCAAGGCGCGCGCGCCGGGTTTGCTCGCCGTAGGGTACACGGGGCTCAAGGTGACGAAGTCGGCCCCAGCTTGCTCCGCGTATCGGAGTTCCGCCTCGCCGTGCGCCGAGTAGCCTACCAGGACGTCTCGCCCAGTCACGGCCCGGGCGTCTGCGATAGAGCGCGCGCTAGGGAGATGCACGCCGTCGGCGCCCGTCACGCGTACGAGATGGGGACGACCGTTCAGGAGGATTCGCGTCCCGTTCGCGCGCGCGGTCGCCAGCATGGAGGACGCCTGAGCGGCGTATTCGTCGTCGGCGAGGTCCTTGTCGCGGATCTGGGCAAGGCGTAGGCCGGCTCCGCACGCTGCGTCAATGACGTGGGCGAGTGGGTGGGCGGCGCGGCCGGCGTCAGTGATGAGGTACAGCCGATCCGCCGCCCGCAGCTTCACGTGCCGATTACGCCGTGGATCGGGCTCGACGCGGTCGCGTACATCTTCCGAGGGACGCGACCTGCGAGAAAACCTGCGCGCCCCGCGCGGACCGCCAGGTTCATCGCGGTAGCCATCTTCACAGGATCGCGCGCTCCGGCGATGGCCGTATTCATCAGCACGCCGTCACATCCGAGTTCCATCGCGACCGCGGCGTCGGATGCCGCGCCTACACCGGCGTCGACGATGAGCGGCACGGAGATCATCTCGCGGATGATCGCGATGTTGTGAGGGTTGCGTATGCCAAGCCCGGAGCCTATCGGGGCGCCCAGCGGCATCACCGCAGCGCAGCCGAGATCCATGAGCTTGCGGGCCACGATCGGATCGTCGTTCGTGTACGGCAGCACCGTGAACCCGTCGGCGATGAGTTGCGACGTGGCGGTCAGCAACTCCTCGGCGTCGGGGAACAAGGTTCGATCGTCGCCAATGACCTCGAGCTTGATCAGGTCGGTCTCCAGGGCTTCGCGCGCGAGCTGCGCGGTGAGCACGGCGTCCTTCGCGGTGTAGCACCCCGCGGTATTCGGTAGGAGCGTGTATCCCCCGCGCGTCAGGACGTCGACGACACCCTCGCCGGACGGATCGGACAGGTCGACGCGCCGGATGGCCACGGTGACCACTTCCGCGCCGCTGGCCGCGATCGCGTCCAGCATCACCTGGAGGTTCGGGTAGTTGGACGACCCGACGAACAGCCGCGAGTCGACCTGCAGCGGACCTATCCCGAGCGTGTCGGCCGCCATTGCGTCGCTACCCTCCCTGAACTGGCCGGATGACCTCTACACGGTCGTCCTCGTGCAACGCTGTCTCATCCCACGCCGCGCGCGGCGCCACCGAGTCGTTGATCGCGACGGCGGATCCCCGCTTCGCGCTGTCGATACCCATCTCCCGCAACAGGTCGCCGACGGTGGCCGCGGCGGTCTCTCGTTCCACACCATTGACCTGTACACGCATCGTGGCGACTTCCTACGCGGCGAATCTGCCGAGGCCGTACGGAGCTATCGTGGCCGTCGTTTCGCCGGTCAAGACCGCGTGGGCGACATCCTCCGCCGTCACCGGCGCGAACAGTATGCCGTTGCGGAAGTGGCCGGTCGCCATGAACAGCCCGTCCACGTCGGTGGCGCCGAGTACGGGCGCGCCGTCCCGGCTCGCGGGGCGCAACCCCGCCCACGTCTCGATGATGGGCAGGTCGTACACGGACGGCAACACGCCCCATGCAGCGCGGAGCATGTCGAGCACCGCGCCCGCGGTCACGTCCTTGTTGTAGCCCACTTCCTCGACGGTCGCGCCGATCAGAAGCGTCCCGTCCGCCTTCGGCACCATGTAGCAGAAGTCACGCGACGAACGCGCCCAGATGCAGTGGCTGAGGATGCGCTCGTCAGGCTGGCGCAGCATCAGCATCTGGCCCTTGACGGGCCGCACGGGCGGCTTCACGTCGCCGCCGAGGCCGTCGAGCATCCCCGACCATGTCCCGGCGGCAACGACGACTGCATCCGCGGGGATCACCTCGCCGTTGACCCGTACGCCCGTCAGACGCGCGTCATCGACGACGACGCCATCCACGGGAGCGTCCTCACGCAGGTCCCCCCCGCGGCGCACGAACGCCTCGGCAAGGGCCCGCGTCATGCCCCGGCAGTCGATGTGGTGGTCGTCCAGGCACACGAGGCCGGCGACGACGTTGTGCGAGATGTACGGCTCGCGCTCCCGCACCTCGGCTCCGCTGAGCCACTCGACGGGCATTCCGAGCTCGATCTGGTGATCGTGCAGGAAGCGGAGCTGCTCAGCCGCGTCCTGGTCGGCGGAAATGAACAGCGTGCCCTCGTCGCGGTAGTGGAGCGGGATGTCGCTGTCGGCTTCGAGATCTGCGGCGAACGCGCGCCAGCGTTTCATGCTCTCGAGCCCGAGCGCGGAGATGTCCTCTTCCTGCGGTCGCAGTTCCATCTGGGGACACAGCATCCCTGCGGCCGCCCAGGTGGACTCGCGGCCGGCTTTGCCGCGGTCGAATACGGTGACGTCAGCTCCCGCCGCCGCGAGCTTCCACCCAACACCGAGGCCGCACACTCCTCCGCCGATCACAATGACCCGCTGTCGACTCATGCGGCGCCATTCGGTTGGGTGTGTGAGGGCAGCGTCGCGTCGCGGAAGGACATCTATACTCCCTTCGCCGGCATTACCCGGATCAGGTGCTACGGGTGTGCTCTCAGCCCATCGATGGATGGACACCCCGGCGTTCACTCTGATAGTAGGCGGCGGCATGCGGACTGTCAATGCGCTATGCCACGGGGTCGGCCCGCTCGCCGTCTAGCGCAAGTGGCCGACGTAGCGACGCACCGCGAGCTCGAATATATCCACGACTTCGGGGAGGTCCGCGGCGCGGTCGTCGTGCTCGCCCGGGTCGTTGCGCCGCTCGTACAGCTCGTACGGCGACCCAAGGCGGCCGGCCTTCTCGTTGATGTTTATCACGACCGTCCAGATATGGTTGCGCACTGCCCACTGCTGCGCGTGGTGACCGGTGAACGCGAAGTCGCGCAGCGCTCCGCTCTCTCCGCGTATCAACGGAAGCACGCTCTCTCCATGGAGCGCGACATTGTGTGAGTCGGTCACCATGTCTTGCGGGAAGAGCTGCGTCGTCGCGCGGGGGGCTCGGAACGGTAGGACGATGTCGCCACCGATACCGAGCGCGTCGAGAAGCGTAGGCAGTAGGTCTCGTGGCTGTACGAGCGCGTCCAGCATCTGTCCGCCGTGCTCGCCGCCGGGCAGACGCATGATCCACGGGATGCGCGCCAGTTCCTCATACGCCCAGGGCCGCGCCTTGCGGATGATGCCGTGCTCGCCGAACGGCTCCCCATGGTCCGACAGATGGATGATGAGCGTGTCGTCGTACAGGCCTAGGTCGCGGACGTGGTCCAGTAGGACGCCGATCCACTTGTCGACGAACGTCACTTCGCCCGCGTACAGCGACTTGACTCGTTGCGTCTCGTCGTCGGTGAGGTAGCCTTCGGTGACGCCGGCCACCGGGTCGATGATGTCCTGGCCGGTGTACGAGGGATCCTGATACATGCTCCAGAACGGCTCCGGCGGATCCCACGGCTCGTGCGGGTCGAAGTAGTCCACCCAGAGGAACAGGTCGTCGCGCTTTCCGACCTCCTTGGTCTGGTGGTCTAACCAGCGTATGGCTTCCTTCGTGACTCGCGGAGCGAACCAGTCTTCCTCCTGCTCGAACGTGCTGCGGTTACGCATGTACTGCTCGAAGCGTGGCCGCCACAACCCGTCCGTGTCGTCGTCGCGAAGACGGTGCCAGCGCTCGATGTCGACCGGAGCATCGTCGACGACCCACGGGTCGTACTCCTGACCCCGTATCCACGATACCGTGTCGAAGCCGCGACCGCAGTTGTACACCGGCTTGTGCATGTGGTAGACGTCCGTAACAAGAGCGCTCGTGTACCCCTTGTCCCAGAGCATCTCGGCGAGGAGGAAGTCCGTGTTCTCGAACGGCTGCCAGCCTCGGAAGGGGAACTGCGTGCGTCCCGTCCACCAGGTGTGACGCGTCGGCATGGTAGGCAAGCTCTCGGCATACGCGTGCGTGAAGAGCGTGCCCTCGGCCGCGAGCGCATCCAGGTTCGGGGTCTCCACGGCGCGACCGTGGTAGGACGTGACGTCTGGGTGGCAACCGACGTGGTCCGCGCGCAGGCTGTCGGCAACGATGACGATGACGTTCATGCGTACCCTCCCGTGGCGATGCGCTACCCAGCGGCCTCGGCGGCGGCCCACCTGTCGCCGAACTTCTCGCGGCCCTGTTCCGTAACCGGGTCGCCGGTGCGCCCAAGTCGGCTCACTTCGCGAGCGATCCAGTCCTCGAGTTCAGCTTCCAGGTCCTCCGCGACGTCCGGCGCTGTCGTCGCGATGTCTGTTGTCTCCGCGGGGTCCGCACGTCGGTCATAGAGTTCGAGTTCCGGGGAGCCGTAGAAGTCGATCGAGCGCGCGCGGATGAACTTATGACCCGGCGTCCGTATGGACCACTTGGCCTGCCAGGTGCACTCGGCGGTGATGACCGTGTCGCTGCCGCCGTACTCCGTATCGGCGGTCGGGTCGACGAGCGGCACCATGCTTGATCCGTCCATCTCGTCGGGCGCTTCTAGGCCGGCCAGTTCGAGGACCGTGGGCGCGATGTCCATCGTACGCACGGTCCGCTCAACGCGCTCGCCAGCGGGGAGCACGCCGGGCGCCCTCATGATGAACGGCACGTGGATGTTCTCTTCGTAGAGCCCGTGGTGGTCGTACCACACACCGTGCTCACCAAGGCACTCGCCGTGGTCCCCCATGAGCACCACGAGAGTGCGCTCGTCGAGCCCGAGCGATGCCAACTCATCGAGCAGTCTCGCGATCCCGTCGTCGGCGTAGCGCACGCTCGCGTCGTAGAGCGCGCGCACGTAGTCGGCGTCGGTGATGCGACCGCCCAGGGATCGGAACCACGTATCGCGCCACGCCTTGCCGAGCGGGTGCTGCCAGAGTTCGTCCAGCGAGCGGTCGGCCGGGTCGGAAGCGCGCTTCGCATCCCCATCGTAGAACAACTCTCGGTGGGACACGGGCGGAAGATACGGCGTGTGGGGGTCCCAGTAGTGGACGAAGAGGAAGAACTGCTCCTGGCCCTGGTGACGGAGGAACTCAACCGCCCGGGCGTTCTGCTGCTCCGCCGTCACCATCAGGCCCAGAGAGCGCTTGCGTGAGGGGTCGATGTAGAACTCGTAGCCGCGCTGGAACCATGGCCGGGCCGACCCCAGATTGTCTACGGCGCATGTCGTCCATCCCGCGCGCAGCAGGATTTCCGGCAGCATCGGCGCGCGCCTGTCGAGAACGGCGTCGCCGCCATGCGCAACGATCCCGTGCGTCATCGGATGCTGGCCGGTGTAGAGCGTCGTGAAGGACGGGTGCGTCGGAATCCCCGAACAGACCATGTCCTCGAACAATACGCCTTCGGCGGCGAGGGCGTCGGCTGCGGGAGTCGTGGGGCGGTCATAGCCGTAGGACGTCAACTGCTTCGCCCGAAGCGTGTCGACGGCGATGAGCAGGATATTCAGAGGTTCGCTCACGTTAGCTGTCGGCTCCCGGCGCATTGGAACGTGGGGGTCGCGCGACGCACGGGCGTCCGTCTCGCTGTCGGCTTGGCGTCATTCGGCGGCGATGTCGGCGAGCTTGCGAACGAGCGACTCGGCCTCAGGGCCGAGCGTGTCGGGGACAGTGATGAGGACGCGGGCGCGCAGGCTCCCCGTCCCCGTTGCCGCGGGAACGCCCTGGCCGGCGAGTCGCAGATACTTCCCCGACTGCGTGCCCTTGGGGATCGTCAACATTATCGCGCCGTTGGGCGTGTCGACCAGGATCTTCCCGCCCAGGATGGCGGTTGTGAACGGCACGCGCACGTCGGTGACGATGTCCTTGCCGTCAAGCGTGAAGCGTGGGTCGTCTCGCACGTGGACCGTCACGCGGAGGTCGCCGCACGGGCCGCCGTTGGCGCCGGGATAGCCCTCGCCCTTCATCCGCAGCATTCTGCCGGACTTCAGGCCAGGCGGGACCTTGAGCCGTATGCGCCGCGTCTCGTCCGCGCTCGTAACAGCGAGCACTTTCTCGACGCCCTTGACGGCTTCCAGGAAGTCGATCGTGATCTCGTGCAGGAAGTCCTCGCCCTTGCGCGGCGTCGTGGCGCCGTACGCGTTGGATGGCGCGCGACGCCCGCGCATGCCTCCCACAAGATCGCCGAACACGTCGCCGAAGCGGGAGAAGATGTCGTCGTTGCTCTCGAACCCGCCGAAGTCGTACTGCCGGAAGTTGCCCGCTCGGGACGTCATGTCGTACTTGCGGCGCTCTGCGGGGTCGCCAAGCACTGCGTACGCCTCGGAGGCATCCTTGAACTTGGCCTCTGCCTTCGCGTCGCCCTTGTTCTTGTCCGGGTGGTGCCGCACGGCGAGCTTGCGGTAAGCCTTCTTGATGTCGTCGGGAGCGGCGTCGCGGGCCACGCCTAGCACATCGTAGTAATCACGTCGTGGCATGTGGGCCCTCCCTATCCCGGCGGAGACGCGTCTGACCGCTAGCTGGCGACAACATCGCCGCCTACGGGCTCGACCTCAACGCCCACCTCGCGCAGGTACGCCACGGCGTCGTCCAGGCCCGTGTCGGAACCGCTCATCTCCATCACAACCCACCCCGCCTCGCCCTCAACGTTGGCGCGCCGGATGTTCGTTATGATGTCGTAGCGCTGCCCGACATTGTAGATCACGGGCTCCTTGATAAGCCCACCTGGGAAAGTCAGCCGCACCCTCATCGATGACATCCTGGAACTCCTCACACGCGACATGTCGGCCACGGGGCGCTCGCAGCCCCAATTGTCCCGCAATCGTCGTCGCTCCGGCAAGCTCGGCGCAGAGCCGTCACACGTCGGCGCGCAGGGAGTACGGCTCTACGCCGGTGTATGCCCAGTCGAGCAGTTCGACGACGTGCATCACGCGCATGGGGAGACCCGCGTCTCGCACCCCCGCACGGAGTTGCAGGAGGCATCCGGGGTTCGCGGTGGCCACGATTTCCGCTTCCGTGGCCGCCACGTGTGGCATCTTGCGGTCGAGAATCGCGGCCGACAGTTCCGGCTGGACGACGTTGTATATGCCCGCGCTCCCGCAGCACCAGTCTGCTTCGGGCATCTCCACGAACGATATGCCCGGGATGGCCTTCAGCAGCTCACGCGGCTGCGCGCCAACGCCTTGCCCGTGCAGCAGGTGGCACGGATCGTCGTAGGTTACGCGCCGATCGATCGCGTGTGTCGGCGGCGTGACTCCGATTGCCGCGAGCCACTCGGTGATGTCGCGCATCTTTCCGCCGAACTCCTCGGCCCGCTCGCGCTGATGGGGGTCGTCCGGGAAGAGTTCGCCATACTCCTTGAGGGCGGCGCCGCAGCCGGCGGAGTTGATGACGATGGCGTCCAACTCCTCGCCGAGGAACACGTCGATGTTCTTACTCGCGAGGCCCTCCGCCGTGTCGCGCACGCCGCTATGCAGGTGGAGCGCGCCGCAGCACGTCTGCGCGGCCGGCGTGACCACCTCGCAGCCATTCTCAGCCAGCACGCGCACCGTAGCGAGGTTCACGTCCGCGAACATCGGCTTCATCACGCATCCGGCGACGAACCCGACGCGGTACCGCCGCTCGCCGACTGCGGGCGTGACTTCCAGCAGTTCATCCTGCAACTTCGGGTCGGGGATGCGCGGCAGAAGCGTCGCCATGGCGCCCATGCGGCCCAGCAGCTTGTCGAGCCGCGTAGCGCGCAGAGCTACGTCGATTCTCAGGCGCTGGTAGATCCAGAGTAGGCGGAACATTGCGCGCAGCCGGCCAGGCCGGGGGAGTAGCCCGTCGAACGCGAGGCGCATCAGCCAACGCTGCCAAGGAGAGCGGTCTCCCGTGCGTTCGTACACGGCTCGCGCCTGTTCCATGACTACACCGAACGGCACGCCGGAGGGGCACGCCGTTTCGCATGCCCTGCACTCGAGACAGCGGTACATGTGCGTGCGGAACCGGTCATCCGGCTGCGACCTGCCCTCCAACACGGCCTTCATCAGGTACAGGCGTCCGCGGGGCGAGTCCATCTCGAGGCCGAGTTGGTCGTACGTCGGACACGTAGGGAGGCAGAAGCCGCAATGGGTGCACTTGTCGACCTTCGCGGCGTCGATCAAGGCCGCGAGCGTCGATGCCGTTGGCGCGGCCGCGATCTCGCGCGCATCGCCCTGTGCCATGACGAGGCTCCCTAGGTGCGTAGTCTAGCTGAATCGTAACCGCGATGGGGTCACAGGCCTAGGTCTAGCGCGAGCGACGCGAGCCTGTCCTCGTCGATGGTCACACCGAGACCGTGGCCGGTCGGGACGACCGCTTCGCCGGCCTCCACGCGGACGCCAGAGGACGCAATTGTCGCGTCGAGGAACTGCGGGCCGTTCAGCGCGGCGGGGTAGGCCAACCCGTATGCCGCATATACCTGCACGCTCGCAGCGAAGCCGATATCCGGGTCGGTAAGGCCGCTACCTAGGAAGATAAGGCCGGCGTCCTGCACGATCTCGATCATCCGGCGCTGCGGGAGCAACCCACCGACGCGCGCGGGCTTCATCGCGACCCCGTCGATCACGTCGAGTCGGATCATCTCGATCACATCGCGCGGAGTGATGACGCCCTCGTCGACGGTGATGGGCAACGCGCGCACGTGCCGCAGCTCCGCATAACCGTTGAGCGCGTTGGGTGGCAGGGGTTGCTCCAACACGTCGACGCCGACGTCCGCCAATTGCCGCGCCACACGCGATGCCGTCGCCACGGAGTACCCGCCGTTGGCGTCGGCCCATAGGAACGCGTCGGGGGCCAACTCGCGGACGCGTCGGGACATTTCGACGTCGAAGCCGGGGTCCGACTCGTGGCCGACCTTGACGTTGAAGTTCGCGTAGCCAGCCGCCTGCCCCTCATTGACGGACGCCTCCACCGCGCTTATGTCGGAAACCGCCACCGTCCACGACAGGGCAATGCGGTCTCGTCGACGCGCGCCCCAGTAGTCACGTATCGGCACACGAAGGACCTTGCCGATGGCGTCGTGGACGGCGATATCGATGCCAGAGCGCGCGATCGGCTGACCCAGCGTGTAGCTCGGCGCGATTTCGACGTCCATGCACGAGTGGAGACCGTCCACGTCGAACAGCTCGCGGCCTACGACGGCGGGGATGAGGTACCGCGTGAGCGTGGAGTACGCTGTCTCCATCGTCTCGTACGACCACTGACGCACCGGCACGGACTCACCCCAGCCTACGACACCATCGTCGGTCGTGAGCTTGAGGACGATGCTAGGCCTGCCCATCGCCGCAGACCCGACCTTGCCCCGTGACGTGCTGAACTCGCCTCGGAACGGGAACGCGACGGGGAAGGCTTCGACGCGGTCGATCTTACTCATCGGATCCTCTTCGCAGGCCCAAGGCGCGCAACCTGTGGGCAATCACGGCGTCGGTAGCGCCAAGCTCGCGGGCCAGTTCGGCGTTCGTTAGCCCGTTGTAGCGGGCGATCAGGAGGGCGTCGGCCTGCGCCGTCCACCGGTACGCCCGCCGGAGCCCGAGGGCGCTCAGCCTCCGCGCGACCGCATTCTCGGAGCGCTTCAGGGCCTTCGCCAGCGCGTGATTCTCCATGCGCTCGTGGTGGCGCCTGAGATGCTCATCGTCCTCGTCTGTCCAGGCACGTCGACGCACCAACCCCGCGGACGAGAGTCGGAACGCCACCGCCGCCGCGGAACGGCCGAGGGCGTCGCCGAGTTCGGCGTTGGTGCGTCGTCGGTGATGCTGCCGCAGGTAGGCGTCGTCTGCATCTGTCCACTGTCTGGCCACGTTCTCTCCGAGTCGCTTGGCCTTGTAGCTCCAGCGCGCGCCGTGCTAAACTGTTTGCGACCGAAGGTCGGGGCGTGGCGCAGCCCGGTAGCGCACCTGAATGGGGTTCAGGTGGTCGGAGGTTCGAATCCTCTCGCCCCGACCAACCCCTCCCTCCAAGCCCGTCTGTCGGACACTCTAACGCATCCGCACCGTCCTGCACACGCTGTTGTTCCGTACGCCTGTCAACCGGGTGCGCGACTCCGCGATACGGCGCGCAGGCTCTATCCATACCAGATGTAGGTCCGCACGCGTAGAAGCGTGCCGGCCAAACTGAAGACGCCGTCCACCAGGAATTCGCCGAGAATCATCCCCAGGAACAGGGGGATGGAACGCTGGTACGCCCGCAATCCTGCTCCGCGCACTACCGCCGCCTTCACGGCCCAGCCGACGAAGATCGAGAACCAGAACGGATTCATCGCCCAGCTGCTGGAGACAACGTACCCAACGGGGTGCAATGCGAACCACACGTATCGCATCCTCAACGCGGAGAGGACCCAGACCACCGACGCGCCCACCGTGAAGGCGACGCCATACCTCGCCTCGACGCCCGTCGGCGCCACCAGCCAGGTTGAGAGCCGGCGGAATGTCTCGTAGGCCGGCCACACGCGTGTACCGGCGCCGTACACGTACGCGGAGTGCAGGTGCGCCCAGAACCCAGCCCCGACCCCTAGCACAGCGGCCACCAGCGTGTAATAGACCATACGCCGCCCGGGCGTCCCACCCCGTTCGGCGAGACGAAACCCCTCGAGCACGCATGGCATCGGATGGCTGCGGTAGGCGCGGTTGAAGAACCAGAACATCGAGACGATCGTGAGTTCCGCGGGCCGGAATGCCCGTGTTCCGAAGAGGAATGTCATCGTGCCCGCTGGGCCGGCGAAGTGGAGGTCGTGCACAGGCGAACCGAGTTCCGCGCGCATCCGCCCAACGGACACCGTGATAAGCGTGTAGAGGCCGAAGAACACGACGATCGACGTCACGCCCATTCCGGCACGTAAGCAGAAGACCGTTACGCCGCCGGCGCCCGCAAGTAGCAGCAGAAGCCCCAGGCCGCCGGTGCTGCCGCGCTGCGGACGCGCGAGTTCGCCGGCTGCTGCGCGTATCTGGCGCCGCGCCGCCCATAGGACCGCGATCGCGAACCCGGCGTAGGCGCCCGTAGTCTGCTGTTCGACGAACGGGAAGCCGTTCATGCGAATGCCAAGCGCCGATGCGGCGACGCGCTCCAGCTTCCACACGAAGTAGAAGAACCAGCCGGAGAACGACAGCTCGAGCGGCACGAGGTAGGACAGCCCAACGCAGAACGGCTGCACCGCCATGGGGAGCCAGCCGATCGCGTTCCAGGGCTTCGTCGTGATGTAGCGCCCGATGTCGACTGGTCGGCCCAGAGTCGGCACTGCGGGATAGAAGAAGTGCAGCCCGGTGGTCGTTGCGAGCAGCGCGCCGATGGCGAACCCGACCCACATGGGGCCGCTGCGGTAGAAGCGGCCTTCCACCATCTGTAGCGGCAGCTGGATGATCGGGTACGCGAGCCGTTCCTCGCGGTTCCACCGTCGCCCGACGATTAGACTGAGCCCAATCATCATCAGAAGCAGGCACACGGTGAACGCTGACCACGCAAGCACGGGCCACACCCAGGCGACCACGGCGGCAGCGCGGTACACGGATGAGTCGCCCTCGACGTAATCAGTTAGCGCCGCCGCATCGGTGACAACAAGCCACGACGGTATCGCGCCGAGGAAGAGATCGGCCCACTGGTTCTCTGGCGTCGCCAGGGCGTGGGGGCCTGCGATCATCGCGCCGATGAGCTGCAGCATGTCCAGGCCGCTGATCGCGGACGCGAGGGTCGCCATCGTGTAGATCACGAGGAGTTCGCGACTGGACAACGCCGCGCGGGGGCTGAGGCGCCGGAGGCCGAAGTTCAGGGTCGTGAGCACGAACAGGTAGAGGATCGTGTTGAAGAAGAGCGAGACGGTGGTCGGGTAGCCGGCGTTCCAGAGCGACCCCGTCATCATCCACAGTGCGTTCACCGGGATCAGGACGGCGGCTATCAGGAGGACGCGCGAGGACATGCGGTACTTCGGGACGGCGGGCGTGAGCGATGATGACGGTAAGGGCCGGGCGCCTCCGCTTCTACCACGCGCTTGGGGGCACGGCAAGGCTGGGAGGTCGGAGCACGTCGGCGGCATGGGCTCTGCGGCTATCCGCGGCCGAGTGAGGAATGCAGGGCCTCACCCCAGACCGTGCGTCAGCGCCAATGCCGGCTTGGGCGCACTACCCTCCCACGGGCGGCCTCTCCATATGGTGGCTAGTAGCCCGCTGATATGCGCGCGCGAGCGCGAGTAGGTTGGCCTCGCCGTAGAGCGCCCCGATGAACTCGATACTCGTCGGTGTGCCGTTCTCGCGGAACCCGTTGGGCACACACACCGCGGGGTGGCCCGTAAGGTTCGTCAGCAATGAGTTCTTGCCCACGAATGTCGGTACGACGTATGCGTCGAGGTCCGCCATCGTCTCTGCCATCTGGCGCATCACCAGCGTGCGCAGGCGCGTCGCCTGCACATACTCGACGGCGGGCACGAGTCGCGTGTGGCGGAAGATGTTCGGCCAGGCGTGTTCTGTCTGGCGCACCATCCGGTCGTCGGCGTCACTACGTGTCAGTTCGTCGAAGGCGGCCGCGGCCTCGACGTTCAAGATCACCGACAGAGGGCCGACATCCATCTTCGGCAGCTCGATGGGCTGCAGGTCGACGCCTAGGCCGCGAAGCTGCGCGAGCACCTCCTGGTCGGCCCTATCCCACGCCGCGTCGTCACCGTGGCCCTCCTCAAACGCTTCCGCCACGTAGCCTACGCGCAGGCCCGCCGCATCGACGCCCGCATCCCACGGGAAGGCGGCGTCCGCAACGGTCTCGTCGAGACCGTCAGGACCGTGGATCGCGTCCAGGACGATCGCGCAGTCCTCCACAGACCGGCAGATGGGGCCTATCTTGTCCATGCTCCAACTGAGAGCCATGGCCCCATGCCGACTCACGCGGCCAAAGGTCGGCCGGAGACCGGTGACGCCGCAGGTCGTGGCCGGGCTGATGATCGAACCCCACGTCTCTGTCCCGATGGCGAACGCCACGAGGCCGGCGGCCGTCGCCGCCGCGGAACCTGCCGAGGAACCGCTGGAGCCTGCCTCGATGTCCCAGGGGTTGCGCGTGCGCCCTCCATACCACACGTCTCCGTAGGCCAGTGCGCCCAGCGTGAGCTTCGCGACCAGCACAGCTCCCGCGTCGCGCAGCCGCGTGACAACAGTCGCGTCGGTCTCGGTTACCTGGTCGCGGTATGGCTCGGCACCCCAGGTCGTGCGGTGTCCCTTCGTGGCCAACAGATCCTTCGCGCCCCAGGGGATTCCGTGGAGCGGGCCGCGGTAGTGGCCGCCCACGATTTCCTCGTCCGCCCGCGCCGCATCGCGCATCGCGTCGTCCTCTAATAGCGTGACGACGCATTCCAGCCCTGGACCATGCCGTCGTAGGCGGTCGAGGTACACGGACGTAAGCTCCCGAGACGTCACCGCGCGGGTACGCACCAACTCCGCGAGCGCCCGCACCGGCAGGAAGGCCAGGTCCTCGTCGCTCGTTGGCCGCACCGTTCCCGAGGCGTCGCTCAAGCGGGCCGCCTCGTCGGTGGACGTAGCCACCGCGTGCGGAGCGGGATGGAACGAAGCTGACGGCGGCACGGAGTTCGGCAGGTCGGCGCCGCGCATCGTGGCGAACGCGTCCACGCGGGCGTTCACCGCCTTAAGCATCAACTCCCGCTCGCCGTCTGTGAACCGCAGTCCCGCGATCTCCTCAGCGGCGGCGATCATCTCTACGGTCACGCGCTCCACAACGACCTCCTCTTCTGCTATCGCGCGCGCCGGCCATGCCAAGAGTTGCGCGCACGCGGCCGCGATCACGCGACCGACGAACTGCCGTCTCGTGATGCCGTTCGCCTCGTTGTCTGAGTGGCGGCGCGCCTCGATGGTGGTTCCTCCGTTGGGCGATCGGCCGTAATGTACCCGAAGCGCAGTCTCTCGACACGGTCCGCATTCACAGCGGCAGACGCGGAAGGGCCCGGCGTTGGATATCAAACAGGTAGTGGTGACAGGTCAGAACCAGGTCGAACTGCAGGATCTGACACTTGACTCCGGCGACCTGCGGCCGACCGAGATCTTGGTCGAGACGGAATACACGTACATCAGCACAGGGACGGAGTTAGCGAACTACACGGGCCGCGAGCCCAAGGTTCTGGAGGCTGGCGCCTGGTGCGCGTACCCGTGGCGAAGCGGCTACGCGAACGTGGGCATCGTCGCGGACACCGGGTCGGCCGTCTCCGCGGCGGCCGTTGGCGATCGCGTGTTCACGTACGGGCCGCATGCGTCGCACGCCCGATACGACACCGCCAGACTCACCACACGCGTGCCGGACGATCTCGACCCCGCGATCGCGGCCGCCTCGCGGATGGCCGGCGTGGCCACGACGTCCACGATCGTCGCCGAAATCAAGGACGACCCGTGGGTGATCGTGTTCGGGTTGGGCATGGTAGGGAATCTCGCGGCGCAGGCGTTCGGCATCCAGGGCTGCCGCGTGATCGGCGTTGATCCGGTCGCCGGCCGGCGCGATCTCGCGGAACGGTGCGGCATCCCGTATACCGTCGGCGGCTCGCCGGTCGAGGCGCAGGCCGCGGTGCAGGGGATCACGGGTGGCGCGCTCGGTGGGATAACGGTCGACGCCGTAGGGCACAGCGCGGTGGTGATGCAGGCGCTCCGGGCGACTGCGGATCACGGTCAACTCGTCATACTCGGGTCGCCGCGTGTCCCCGTACAGGGCAACCTGACGGAGCTTCTTGGCGAGGTGCACCTACGGTGGATCACCGTCCGCGGCGCTCTTGAGTGGCGGCTTCCAATGTACCCGGTGACCGGCGATCACGTGTCACAGCACAGTAAGCAGCAGATGATCTTCGACTGGTTGGCTCGGGGTAAGATGGCGTTGGAGCCACTGATCTCGCATCGGCTTGCGCCTGCGCAGATAAAGCAGGCGTACGACGGGCTCGAACACGACCCAGACACGTACACCGGCGTCTTGCTGGACTGGACGCGCTAGCTCGGCCCCGCTCCGGCCGACTGTGCAACGCCGCGCGCACCCTCCCCAACGGGCTCGCGATTCACGACGTGCGGCCGGCCCCGGACCGAAAACTTGAACCAATCGGTGAAGATTCCCGTTGACCGGAGTGCGAGCTTTTGGTAAGCTGCCATTCGCTTGCCCGTCCGTAGGATTCCACTGTCCGACCCAATGCAACGCCCATCGTATCCCTTGCCCTGCCGGGAGTCTGTCTCGATGCTGGAGAACGAAAGACTCCACGAGAAGTACGCCATCGATAAGCTCGTCGGGAACGGGTCGTTCTCGATCGTGTACCGCGCCACTGAGCGATCCTGCGACAGGCTCGTCGCGATAAAGGCGCTGCGACGCGAGGTGTATGACTCGACATCGCACCAGTACGCGGACAGCGAAGTCTGCGCGATGGGCCGTCTGTGGTCACACCCCAACATCGTCTCGGTGCACACGGTAGAGCCCGGCGACGACGATTACATAGCTTTCATCGTCATGGAGTACGTCGACGGAGGCAGCCTGCGACGCCAACTGCAGACCGGCCCGCTCCCGGTCAAGAACGCGTTGGCGTACGCCTACGACATCTGCACCTCATTGGCTTACGCGCACGCCGAGAAGGTGATCCACCGTGACGTGAAGCCGCGGAACGTCCTGCTCACGTCGTCCCAGGTGGCCAAGGTCTCAGACTTCGGCGTCGCGCAGGTGCGTGATGTCCACCACGACTACGCCTCAACATTCGCCGGCACGCGCCGGTACATGGCTCCCGAGCAGTACGAGGAGAAGTACGACCACCGAGTCGACATTTATGCCGCGGGTATACTGCTGTGGGAGATGGCGACCGGGGAGTACCCGTTCATGGCCGGCACTCAGGATCTGATCCGCCGCGCTAAAGACACCGAGCCGGAGCCGCCGACATGGCTGCCGGAACCGGTGCGCGCCATCCTTCGAAACAGCCTACGCACCGACCCTTTCGAACGGTTCCGCGACATGGAGGAGATGTGCGACGCGCTGCAGCAGACGCTCATGTCCTCCTACGAGCGGGCCGTGGTCGACAGTCTATCCGCCGGATCACGCGACGACCTGCCCACCGACCCACTCGAGCCGCTGCGCGACGCCCTACGCATTCCGAAGGCAGCCGCGATGTGCATCGAGCGATGCGCGTTCCAGCAACGGCAGGCCGAGAACCGGGAATTGGAGGCTGCTAGGGCGGAGGAACTGGCCGAGGAACTCGCCCGGTCGCTCATGGAACACGTGCGACACGATGACGCGCCTAGAGTAGCTAACGCCCTCAAGCAGATGCGCGAGGCAGACATCGCTCCGCAGCCCGTGCTGGAGCTGGTGAGGGCTCTCTGGCGGCAAGTGAGCGGGCCGTCGTATACCCCGATTGTGGTGCCGCCAGCGCCGCGGCGCGCTACCGACGCCGTCGGCCTGGCGTCCGGCGAGGAAGACACGGGCACTGCGCTCGGGGACGACCCAGACGACGAGAGCACCGCCCTAAGGCTGAAGGCTAAGGGCAAGCAGCACGAGTTGGACAGCAAATGGCGACGCGCACGGTCGATGTACCGGCGGAGCGCCAAGGCATACGATCGGAAGGCGCAGGCCGAAGCCCGTGAGGGCGTGAGCGCCAAGACCGCCCGCCTGTACCAGAGCGCAGGCGAATGCTTCGGCCTCGCGGGGGACACGCGGCATTCCCACGCGAGCTACACGCAGGCGGCATCGTGCTGGATCGACCGGGCCGGGCAGTACCGCGATGCCGAGAAGTGGGAGCACGCTGCCGAGGCCCACCGGTTCGCCGCACGCGCGTACGATCAGGCGGAGCGCAAGGAAGAGGCCGAAACAGAGTACCTGGCCGCGGCGGACCTGCTATACCGACGCGCGCGCAACGCGTACGAACGCCATGCATACGAAGACGCGGCCGAGCTGTGTCAGCGGGCGGTGCGGCTGGCCTCTGGGTCGAGTAGATGGCGGATGGCGGAGGAGGTGCGACATCTGTTGCACGCGGCGCGGAACGCGTGGTCCTGACGCGGCCGTCAGGCGGGAAGGTCCGCGGCCTCAGCGGTACGTATCGCGGCAAGCACCTCGTCGGGTGACCCGGCGCGCAACACCTGCTGCCTGACGTGACGTTGGGCGAACAGCCTGCTTATCCGGCTGAGCAGCAAGAGGTAGCTGGCGTCGGATCCCTCTTCGGCGACGATCATGCAGATGATGTGCACCGGCTCTTCATCAATCGACTCGAAGTCAATTCCAGAGCGTGAAACGCCGAGGCAGCAGTAGAGACCGCTCGTCGTGGCCGTTTGCGCGTGCGGGATCGCCACGCCTCGACCGACGCCTGTCGATAGCAGGAACTCACGCTCGAGCACACTCGCTACGTAGCTCGCGACATCACCCAGCGCGCCATGCTCCGCCGCGAGTTGCGCCAACTCGCGGATGGCCGCTTCCTTGTCTGTGGTCTGAAGATCCAGCGAGACGCGCGCGACGCTGAGGGCTTCGGAGAGTTCCATGGCAACTCACTCGTCGTGGGTCAGCGCGCGCGACTGACAACCTGCAGGCGCGTCAGCGCGCGTGCGAGCGCGGCGTGTGCGCGAGCCGAGTCGATGTCTTCCGTGATGTTCCGAAGCCGTTCGGCGGCCCGCCGCCTCGAATCCGCAGCGCGATCGGCGTCGATGTCCTCGGCCCATTCTGCGGAATCGGCAAGGACCGACACACCGTCGCGCCTGACCTCGATCACGCCGCCGCTGATTGCGAGGTATCGGCGCGTCGGAGATCCTCCGTCGCCCGTCGATACACGCACCTCGCCGACTTCCAGCGCGCTCACCACTGGCGCGTGACGCGCCAGCACCTCGAACGGGCCCTCGGGCGTCGGAACGCGGACGCCGGCCGCGGCCTCGTCGAGGATTACCCGGTCCGGCGTGGCGACCCGCAATGCGAATGATGTCGAGTAGAGCATCTAAGAACGCCTCTTCCATCCCAAGCCACACGGCCCAGGCCCACTCGCTACGCCTGCTGGCGCGCCGCCTCTAGCGCCTCGTCCATCGCGCCGACCATGTACAGGGCCTGCTCTGGCACTTCGTCGCACTCGCCATCGACGATCATGCGCGCGCCCCGGACTGTATCGGCGACCGACACGTACCGGCCGGCGACTGTCGACCCTGGGACGGTGAAGAACGGCTGCGTGAGGAACATCTGGAGCCGTCGGGCGCGCCCGACGTACAGCCTGTCCTCTTCGGACAGTTCCTCAATACCCAGAATGGCGATGATGTCGCGCAGATTCTCGTACCGCTGCAGGATCTCTTGGGTCTCCCGCGCCGTGTCGTAGTGCTCCTGCCCGACGACGTGCGGATCGAGGATGCGGGAGGTGGACGCCAGGGGGTCGATTGCCGGATAGCGCGCCTGCTCGGCGATGCTACGTTCCAGCCGCGTCACCGCGTCGAGGTGCGCGAACGTGGTCACGGGAGCCGGGTCAGTGTAGTCGTCCGCGGGGACGAAGACCGCCTGAACCGACGTGATCGAGCCCTCGCGAGTCGAGGTGATGCGGTCCTGTAGCTGACCCATCTCCGTCGCCAGGGTTGGCTGATAGCCAACTGCGGACGGCATACGCCCGAGCAGCGCGGACACCTCGGAGCCAGCCTGCGTGAACCGGAAGATGTTGTCGATGAACAGGAGCACGTCGAGGCCGCCTTGGTCGCGGAAGTATTCCGCAACGGTGACACCCGCCAATCCCACGCGCAGCCTTGCCCCAGGCGGCTCGTTCATCTGCCCGTACACGAGAGCGGCACGCTCCAATACCCCGGATTCCGCCATCTCGAGGTACATATCGTTGCCTTCGCGGCTCCGCTCGCCGACGCCGGTAAACACGGAGTACCCGCCGTGCTCTGTGGCGACGTTGTGGATCAGCTCCGTGATCAGAACCGTCTTGCCGGTGCCCGCGCCGCCGAAGAACCCAATCTTCCCGCCGCGCGCGAACGGCTGGATCAGGTCGATGACCTTGATCCCCGTCTCGAGCATGTCATCCTGAGTCGCGAGTCTCTCGAGGGCAGGCGCGGCCTGGTGGATGGGAAGCCGCTCGTCCGCTACTATCTCGCCCTGACCGTCGATCGGATCTCCGGTCACGTTCATGATCCGGCCGAGCACGCTCTGGCCCACAGGGACGCTGATAGGACGCCCCGTGTCGATCACCTCGACCCCACGGGCCAACCCGTCGGTGGAGTCCATCGAAACCGTGCGAACGCGGTCCTCGCCGAGATGCTGCTCGACCTCTAGCACGATGCGCGTGCCGTCTTCACGCGGGATCTCGAGTGCGTTGAAGATCTCCGGGAGGTGACCCTCCGGGAACGCCACGTCGATGACAACCCCGATGATCTGGACGATGTGGCCCTTGGTGTGGTCTCCGTTGCTCATCAGCCGCCCCGCCGCCTCCTAGGAAGTTTTGAGCGCTTCGGCGCCGCCCACGATCTCGGATATCTCTTGCGTAATGACGGCCTGCCGGACGCGGTTACGTTCGAGGATGAGCGCGTCGATGATTTCGTCGGCGTTCGTGGTCGCGTTCTCCATCGCGGCAACGCGCGCGGCTTGCTCGGCCGCGTTCGACTCCAAGACGGCGTGCCAGACCTCGGTCTCGAGCAGTCTGGGCAGCAGTTCGTCCAGGACGTCGGCGCGCGACGGCTCGTGCAGGAAATCCCACCGTGCGTCGGCGTCGCCCGCCGCGTCGACGGTCACTGGGAGCATCCGGTCGACCGTCACCTCTTGCTGGATGATCGACTTGAACTCGTTGTAGACCATGTCGACCCGACCGACCTCATCCGACTCGTAGAGGGCCCGGATTTGGTGGGTGACGAGTCGTGCGTGCGCATGCGTCAGGTCGGCGAAGAAGTTCGGGTGCGCGTGTGCGATGTCCAGTCCGCGTCGGCCCAGAGTCGTCGCGCCGCGCGTGCCGAGGCATATCAGCTTCACGGGGCCGGGGGCTTCGTCCACGTACTGCAGGGACTGACGTATGACGTTCGCGTTGAATGCTCCGCACATGCCACGGTCGCCGGTGACGACCAACAGCACGGAGCCCTGGCCGTCGTGATGGTCCAGCAGCGGGTGCGAGTATTCCTCGACGCCACTGAGCAACGCCTCTGCCAACAGCCCCAACTCGCCGAAGTAAGGCCGCGCGTCCAATGTCTGGTCCTGTGCCCGCCGCAGGCGGGCCTGCGCCACCATGCGCATAGCACTGGTGATACGCCGGATGTTCTGAATCCCGCGTATCCGGCGGCGTATCTGGCGTAGCGTTGCCATACGCTGAGTCGCTCCCGGGTGGATAAGCCGCTATAACGATAGCATCATTCAGGCGGAGTTTGGAACGCGTCGCGCATGCGGCCCGCTCGCAACCATCTGAGGAGCCGGCGTACGGACGCCGTGCTCTTCCCGGCGACCCTAGCCGACCGGCTCCAGCTTGGCGAACGCCACCAGTAGCGACTTCGGGCCGGCGTCGTCGAACTTCACCGTCACCCGCATGTTATCGCCCGCGCCCTCGACGCTCATCACCTCACCTTTGCCGAACGACGCATGGGCGACGCGCGCGCTGACCCGTAGGAAGCCCATCTCCCCGTCGGTCTGCGGGCTCGCGTCGAACGTGGACACGGACTTGGGCCGCGGTTTCGGATCCGCGGGGCGGCTCCGTCTGCGAGTAGGCGCGGCCGATTTTGGCGCCGCCTTCTCCAGCCGCGAGAACCCGCCCTTGTTCCACGCTGTGCTGCGCGAACCGTACGACTCCTGGGCGCCCCATGAGTCCAACTCCTCGACGAGGTGCTGCGGCACTTCGTCGAGGAACCGCGACCTCAGCGTCTCTTGCGCGTAACCGTGGATGCGCCGGACCCGCGCGCGGGTGAGGTACAGATCGCTCATTGCGCGCGTCATACCGACATAGCAGAGGCGACGCTCCTCTTCTAGCTCCAACTCCTTGGCGAGCGCGCGCTGGTGCGGGAACAGCCCCTCCTCCATGCCGGTCAGGAACACGACCGGGAACTCCAAGCCCTTGGCGCTGTGGAGAGTCATGAGCGTGACCATCTCGGACGCGTCAACGAGCGAGTCCAGATCGCTCGCCAGGGTGACGGACTCGAGGTATCCAGACGCTGTAGGATTCTCCGCGCGCGACTGGTACTCAGCCGTTGCTGTCACGAGTTCGGCGAGGTTCTCGAGGCGGGCGTCGTCCTCGACGCGTCCGCGCTCGCGAAGTCCCTTGAGGTAGCCCGTCCTCTCCAGCAGATCCTCCACGACCTCACTGACGGGCTTGGCGATGTCGATGCTCTGCAGGAGCGCGTGGAACTTCCCGAGGTTGCGCTTAGGGGCCGTCCCCAGCGCCCCGATGTCATCAACCTGGGCGATCGCGTCCAGGACGCTCAACCGGTTGTCGGTCGCGTACGCGCGCAGTCGCTCGAGCGTCGTCTTCCCAATGCCGCGCGCAGGGGTGTTGATCACGCGTAGGAGGCTCAGTTCATCGCGAGGGTTAACGAGCACCCGCAGGTAGGCGAGGATGTCCTTCACCTCGGCGCGTTCGTAGAACCGCACACTCCCGATGATCTGGTAGGGGATGTTCCGGTGGCGCAATGACTCTTCGAAGTTCCGTGACTGCGCGTTTATGCGATAGAACACCGCGTGCCGGCCATACGCGGTACCGTCGTTCTCGTGCGCTGTCGCGATCTGCTCTGCGACGAAGTCCGCCTCGGTGCGTTCGTCGAACGCCTCGAAGTACCGGATTAGCGACCCCTCACTGTTCTGGGTGAACAGCTGCTTGGGACGCCGACGCCGGTTGAAGCGCACCACCTCCTGCGCGGCCGCCAGGATGTTCTGCGTGCACCGGTAGTTCTGATCGAGATGGATAACCGTCGTCTTGGGGTAGTCCCGCTCGAAGTCGAGGATGTTGCGGATGTCCGCGCCACGCCAGGAGTAGATGCTCTGGTCGTCATCCCCGACGACGCAGATGTTGCTCCGTTTCGCCGCAAGCATTCGGGTCAGCGTGTACTGGCTGTGGTTGGTGTCCTGGTACTCGTCCACGTGTACGTACCGCCAGCGGTCCTGGTACTTCTCGAGGATGGCCGGATGCTCCTCGAATAGGCGCACGGTCAGGACTATCAGGTCGTCGAAATCAAGCGCATTGTGGTCCACGAGCCGCTTCTGGTAGGCGTCATAGATCTTGCCTACCTGCTCCTCGTAATAGTTCGTCGCCGCGTTGGAGTGTTGCTGCGGCCCCATGAGTTCGTTCTTGGCGCGGCCTACTGCCGACAAGACGCTCCGGGCATCGAGCTTCTGCTCGCCGATGTTGAGGTCGAGGAGCACGCGCTTCATCAGGGCGACCTGGTCCGACGAGTCGAAGATGGTGAACCCCCGCGTGTAGCCGCCGAGGGCCTCAATGTCCCAACGCAGGAGCTGAGCGCACGTTGCATGGAACGTCCGGGCCCAGATGTCCCGGCTGCGGGGGCCGACGATCTGCTCGAGACGCCCCTTCATCTCTTCAGCGGCCTTGTTCGTGAAGGTAACGGCGAGGATGGAGCGCGCGTCGACTCCCTGGTCCTGGATGAGATGCGCGATGCGATACATCAGGGCGCGCGTCTTGCCACTGCCGGCGCCGGCGAGCAGCAGGAGAGGGCCGTCGGTGTGCAGCACGGCGTCGCGCTGCGCGTCGTTCAGACTGTCGAGCAGGGCCATTCTTGTGGGTCTCTGACTGCGCTTGCGCGGTGGGACGGTGTGCGCCCGATGTTATCACACCGCTCACGACCGGAGAACCTGCCGTACCGCGGCGCGAGTCGCACCCTGGCCAGTCGACGCCCGAGCGTTTGGGCGGCGCCACTAGGCTGTTGGGCGGGCGTCGCGTCGCATGTCGAGGGGTCGGTAGACGCCGCACGCGGCGACGGCCAGGGCCAGTCCGGCGATGCTGTCGACGGCGAAGTGGAACCGGCAATAGACCGTCGCGAAGACTATGCCCAAGGCCGGCACAACGACGGCGAGGCCAAGGCGCCGGCTGCTTCGCCACGCGAACGCCGCGCTCACGCCTGATAGGGCGACGTGGCTGCTGGGAAACGCGGCGCCATCGACACCGCCTCGACCCGAAACAGCGTGCACCAGCCGATAGAACACGCCGTCCGACAGCGGCGGGCTCAGCGGCGGATACAGGTAGTAGGGACTGCTGACCGGCAGCCAGATGTAGAACGCCATGCAGACGAACATCGTCGCGCTACCTGCCAGGACGGCATACCGAGCTTCGGCGTCCCGACGCGACGCGAGGAGATGGATCGGCGCGGCCATGAGGAGAAGGTAGTAGCTGAAGTACGCGAGGTGCAGCGCCTCCGACAGGGCGAGCCAACTGAAGCGTTCCGCTAGGTACATGCTCGGCTGGCCACCGAACAGCGCGAGATCTGCGGCCTCCACGGGTCCGTGGAGCACGCGCCACGGCAAGCCGGCGGTTATCCGGCCCGTGGCGCCGTAGAGTGGCCCAAACAGCACAACAGGCACGATCGCGCGACCCCAATTGACGGCGCGCCAACGCGACGCGCGGACGCGTGAGGCGGCGACAGCGATTGCGCAGACAGCGCCGTGCGCGGCCGCGATCCAAACCCACCCCGGGGGCCGCAGGGCGACACACGACGCGGAGGCAAACAGGCAGTACGCGGCGCAGGCGCGTTCGGCGGGGAAGTCAGCTCTCGGTTGGCGTGTGTTCAGTGAAGTACCGCCTCCCATCCCACAGCACAGGGACCGCGCGGACCAGACAGAACAGCACCGTGGCGTACACCAGCGTGGACGTCACGATCCGTAGGTACGGCCACCGGAGTGGCTCGGGGGCGCGTTGGACAGCGAACGCCGTCCCCAGCAGGCAGAATGCGACGGCCTTCATCGCGCCGTACAGGCCGCGGCTCCATCTGGACGACACCAACTGCTTCGCCCACCCTGACTCCATCATCGTCTTGGCCCCGAACGGCGTCCTGCCTTCCCGGAAGGCCACGCTACGTATGAAGTCGGTGAGGACCGTTCGCGAGATGACGAGGATAGGCACCCAGTACGGCACGAAGGGCACGCCGCGCCCGTCGAGCCTCACGGCGAAGAACGACCACAGGATGAGTTCCACGACGCGGTCGCCAGCAATGTCGTAGAGCGCGCCCGACTCCGAGTCTTCCTTCCGCCGACGCGCGACCCAACCGTCTAGGGCGTCCATGAAGATCGCCCAAGCGAGGAGGACCACCATCGCCAGGTCGAGCCACCACCACTGGGGATGCGAGTCCCGCGCCCAGACGACGATCGTCCCGATCACAAGGAGGATGCGGATGGTTGTGAGTAGGTTGGCCATGTAGACGCCTTCCCCGTTACCCGTGCCAGCGTACGATCTCCCACCCGTGCCGTCGCGCCTGCCGGGCGAGCGCTCGTTTGGGGCTGACCGCCACCGCGGTGGCCACGCGCGACATCAGCACGGCATCGGACGGACGGTCGCCATACGCCGTCGAGCGGTCTAGTGAGAAGCCGTAGCTCCGCGCGAGACTTTCGGCAACCTCGACCTTGCCCGGCCCGACGGGGTGGGTGTTGCTGAGTCGACCTGTCAGGCGGCCGTCGGCCTCCGCGAGCGTCGACGCGCGGTACCCGTCGGCGCCGACCATGTCCGCCAACGGCGCGACGAGCACGTCGAGACTCCCCGAGACGAGGAACACGAGGTCGCCGGCCTCCTGACGCTCCCGCACAGCGGCGCGCGCTGCATCCGGGATGCAGTCGCGCAGGTACTCGTCCGCGTGCTGCGCCGCGAGGACGGCGATCTGCTCTGCGGACATGCCCGCTAGGTACGCGCGGTTCCCACGGACGGCGGTGTCGATGCCGCCTCCGAGATCCCCGACCGCGCGCGCCACCCACTGCGCCACGTGCCGCGGTCGCACGATGCCCGCCCGCGCCAAGCGCACGAAGAACGTGCGCTCGGACGAGCACCCGATGAGCGTGCCGTCAACGTCGAAGATGGCCGCGCCACGCTCCTCCATCGGCGCCAGGCTCCTTCACCTACCCGAAGAACGGGAGCAGCCACGACTCCTCGACGTCCAGGCCGAAGCCCGGGCCGGCGCCGGGGAAGATCTGGCTGTCCTGGGGGACAACATCGCGCCGTGTACGACGCGCTGGCGTCAGCGCGACTCCAGGCGGGCTGCCCACGAAGTATTCGCACCACGAGGTGTTCGGCATCGCGGCCGAAAGGTGCAGACCGTACTGGTGCATGCCCCCGCCGTGCGGGATCACCGGAATGCCGGCCGCGTTGGCGAGGTGACAGATCTCCCGCGTGGCGGTGAGGCCGCCGACCCAGAAGATGTCGGGCTGCAGGATGTCCAGGGCGCGCTGCTCGATCAACTGGCGGAACGGCCACGGCGTGTAGAGATGCTCGCCGCCAGCGAGCGTCTGCCAGGGCAACCGGTTGCGGACAGCCACATGACCCTCGAGATCCTCGGGAATGAGGAACTCCTCGATCCATTTCAGGCGGTAGGGCCGCAGTCGTTCCGCCAGTCTGACCGTGTATTCGACGTCGAACGCCATGTAGCAGTCGAGCATGATCTCCACATGGTCGCCGCACAGCTCGCGCGCCTCGGCGACGAACTCCTCGTTCTTCTCGATGCCGTCGAGGCCGTCCGCCGGGCCGTAGGGACACGCGAGCTTGACCGCCTGGAAGCCGCATTCCAGGTACCAGTCGACGTCGTTGCCCGTGGCGTAGGCGAAGATGCTGTCGCGCGCCGGGCCTCCGAGCATCTCGTACACCGCGCGGCCGGTGATCTTCCCGGCGAGATCCCACAGCGCCAGGTCGATTCCCGAGATGGCGCAGCACGCTATGCCGGCCGTGCCGTACGGCTTCGTGGCGCGGAACATCATGTCCCAGCACTTCTCGATGGCGAGGCAGTCCTCCCCGACAAGAAGCGGCCCGAGGTGATCCTCGATTACGGCCGCGGTGGCGCGGCCGTGGCTCGTCATGCCTAGGCCCCACGTCCCGTCCTCCGCCGTGACCTTCACCCAGACGGCCGGCCACTTCGGCAGCCAGCTCGAACGGTGTCGCTTGTACGCGGGGTACCGCGACATCGGATTGGCGACTTCCGCGTGCGCCGTCCATGGCTCCCGACGGGGCTCGCCAGCGGCGTGCTCCGTCGGATGCTCGGTCTGGGGCGGGAACTCCAAGCGAACGGTCTCGACGGACTTGATCTTCATACGCTGTCCCAATCCTGCGCGCCCGGCGCGCGGCGACGACGTCGCGCCTGCAAGGCCTTCGTCCGCATGTATCTAAGCCCATGCGTGGTATCATTGCAACGAGGAGAAGTCGCCTAGATGGCCGCGTCCGCGTTGCGGATGAGGAAAGTCCGGACTCCATAGGGTCATGGCGCTGGGTAACGCCCAGGGGGAGAAATCCCACAGATAGCGCAACAGAGAGCAAACCGCCGATGGGCGTCCGACGGACGTCACAGGTAAGGGTGAAACGGTGGTGTAAGAGACCACCGGCCGCTGCGGTGACGTGGCGGGCCAGGCAAGCCTCGCCTGGAGCAAGACCGAATAGGGGGACGTTGGTGGACCCGCCGTGGTCCCCGGGTACGGTCGCACGAGGCGGGCAGCAATGTCCGTCCCAGATGAATGGTCATCGCCTGGGGTCGCGCAAGTGGCCGCGGGAACAGAATCCGGCTTACGGACGGCTTCTCCCATCCCTCGCGCGCGATGGCGCACGCGCCTCGAATCTCAACGTCAAGCGACCGCCACGGCCGCGCGGTCGCACCCCTGCACGCGCGCGGCTCGCGCTGACGATCTGTCTTGGGGTCGCTTTCGCGACCGCCGCGATGGCGCAGACCGTTTCGGTGCGTGACTACAAGACACCGGTGAGCCGCGCGCGGAGTCTGTTCGGCGACCTGCGGTACACGTACGAACGCGCCGACACGACAACACTCGCCAACGACGGTCGGGTCGGACTCAGCTACGACCTGTTCTACGAGTCGCTGCCGTTCGCGTATTCGCTGACCGCCCTTGGCGAGTGGTCGCGCGCGTGGGTCGAGGACGAGTTCGACACGGCGTACAGCGTCGATGCCACGGCGCGCGCGAAGGCCTACGCATCGCGCACGCACGACTTGTTCGCCGCTTTCACCGCCGACGAGTCTGTAACCCGCGGCGACGACCGTCCTGCGACGAATGTCACACTGGCGGTCGGGTGGGGGCGCTTTATCGACGCGACCGCCCTGCGCAAGGCCGTGCGCATAGACACGTACTTCGTCGACGAAGGCGTGACGACCGCGCGGATGCCTCGAGAATCGCTCCTCGCCATAGCGCATATCATCGAGTCGAAGCGCGCGTACCGCCAGGACCACGGCGCGGACACATATAGGAAGTACTGGTTCGGCGCGATCGAGGCCGCCGCCGCGGCTTCCGGCGTGTTGGCTGGCGACGGGATCGGCGCCGCCGGCGCCTTCAGGGTCGAGGAAGTCCTGTTTCGGGAGAACATCGGCGATCGGTTCTACGGCTTCGAGTTCGCCAGCGGCGTGCGACACGATCTTACGAGCCCCGACTCCACGGCCGACCGCATCGCGCCTCGCGTCGACGTCACCGCGCGCTATGCCCGCCCCATTCGGTGGTCGACGCAGATCGACGCGCGGGCCCGCCTGAACGCGCCGCTCGACAGCGACGTCGGCCGCGTGTTCGACCTGGACGCGTCGGCGGGATACCTGTATGAACTGACGAACAGAGTGGACTTCCGGCTGGAATACGCGATCGACGTGCACCGGCCGGCGGTCGGGGCGGATGCGCTTCTCTCCCACGCGGTGCTGCCTAGCTTCCTCCTCTATCTCGAGGACCAGTTGCGCCTGGTTGCCACGGTGCGCCTGATCAAGCCGGTGCACGAAGAGTGGCGCCAGGAAGTCGCTCTGACACTCAACTACAAGGCACTCTAGGGCGTCTACTCAGCACGACGTGGGCGCGGCGCCGGCGCCGGCGCAATGGTGTACAATAGGCCGCACGCGGTTGCGGCGCGGTTGGGTCGCTGACACGGAGGACACAGGAATGAGGCGTCGGACGACGCGTTTAGTGGTCGCCGTTGGGGTCGTTGCGGCGGCGATGGCAGTCGTGAAGCTACCGACCAGCGCGCAGGACGACGCGGATCGCGTGGCGCGTGGCCGCTACCTAGTGGACGCCGTGGCATCGTGCGGCCAGTGCCATACGCCGCGGAAGAACGCGGCAGAAGACCCCGAGCGCTACCTAATGGGCCATCCGAGGTCGGCCGAGGCGCCCAAGTTCTCGATGGACCTCATCCGCCAAGGCGTCCTGCTCTCGATCGCTCCGTCTTACACAGCGTTCAGCGGCCCGTGGGGAGTGACGTTTGCGACGAATCTGACTCCGCACGCCACCGGCCTCGGGTCGTGGACCGAAGAGGCGTTCATTCGCGCGATGCGCACGGGCAAGCACCTCGGCGACCCAGACAAGCGGTCGATGCTTCCGCCGATGCCGTGGCGACATTACCGCTCGATCACCGACGCAGACCTGCGCGCGATATGGGCGTACCTGCAGTCGATACCTCCGCTCGACAACGCGCCGCCGCCGGCGAAGAACCAGCTAGGCAAGCCGTTCGACCAGTAGGCCTGCGGTCACTCTCGGAGTGTCAACGCCATCGCGCGGGCCTCGTTACTCGGCCCGACGCGGTCAGGCCACGTCAGATTCAGGACCGAAGGAGATAACCAGTGTCACGGCGCGCGAAGTCAGCATGGCTGTTCCTGGCCGCGGTAGTACTAGTGGGCGCCGGCGTCGCTGGCGGCGCTTTCCTCGCAACTGACGGCGCCCGGTCGCCGGGGCGCGACGTCGCCTCGACCGGGTCGACACTCCTGGTGTCGGCGGCGCAAGCCGAGCCCGCGAACGGCAGCGACTTCGCCGTTCTCCAGAGCGTCAACCGCGCGCTGCGCGACATCGTGACGGAGGCGCGCGAGTCGGTCGTGCGCGTCGAGTCAACCAACGAACCCGACCAGCCGGACGCGCGTGACGAGGACGATGCAGAGCCGGACGGCCGAGGTCGCGGGCGGAGGAATCCGTTCGAGCTGCCGTTCGAGCTGCCGTTCAGCCACCCGGACGTGACGCCACAGCCGCGATACGGCCTGGGGTCGGGCGTAATCGTCCGCGAAGACGGGTACATCCTGACGAACAACCACGTCGTTGAGGACGCCGACGTGCTCACGGTGACGCTCGCGAACGGGCGGGAGCACGACGCCAAGCTCATTGGGCGAGACCCGCAGACCGACCTTGCGGTCATCAAGATCGACGCAGACGGCCTAACGGCGATGTCACTGGCGGATTCCGACGCTCTGCAGATCGGCGAATTCGTCGTCGCGATCGGCGCTCCCTTCGGGCTGTCCCACTCCGCGTCGTTCGGGATGGTCAGCGCGAAAGGCAGACAGCGGATCCTGCCGAACCGACGTGACCGACGCGATGACGATCCGTATGAGGATTTCATCCAGACCGATGCGGCTATCAACCCGGGGAACAGTGGCGGCCCCCTGCTGAACATCGACGGCGACCTCGTCGGCGTCAACACTGCGATAAGCAGCGAGACAGGTCAGAACGCGGGAGTCGGCTTTGCCGTGTCTTCGAAGCTGGCCAGCAAGGTGCTCACCGACATCATCGAGCGCGGCAAGGTCGTGCGCGCGTGGCTGGGGGTTATGATCGGCCCGGTGGAAGACGATGTGGCGCAGCGCCTGGGGCTCGAAAAGCCACAGGGCGCCCTTGTCAGCAGCGTAGTGGATGGCAGCCCGGCGAGCAAAGCGGGGCTGGAGCCGTTCGACATCATCCTGCTTGCCGACGGCAGGCAGATGGATAACCACAACGAGCTTCGCAACTACATATCGAGTTCGCCGGTCGGCAAGAAGGTGGAACTCACCGTGCTGCGGGACGGTCAGCGCAAGGAACTCACGGTTAGCCTCGGCGAGTTGGATAGCGAGGCGGTAGCGCAGGTAGCTCCCGACGCAGGTAGACGACGTCGCGACTGGACGGGCATGACAGTCGAGGACATCTCTTCCCTCGACGACGACCAGCTCGACGACCTGCCGTACGACCTGTCCGATGGCGTCATCGTCACTTCGGTCCGCCGCAACAGCCCCGCAGCGCGCAAGGGCATCGAGCCTGGGACGCTGATAATCGCCGTCGACGACACGGAGGTCCACAACGTACGCGAATACAGGAAGCTCGTGGACGAGGCGGAGGAATCCGTGTACGTGAAGTGGCAGAACGGCGCGAACTACGGGATCGGTGTCCTCAACCGGGATGACTAGACGACGCGCTGCGCGCCCCATAGCGCGGGTGTTCGCGGCGGCGGCCGTCGCGGTCGTAGCGGCGGCGTGCCTAGCGGAGGAGCCCCCGGAGTGGGTGCGCGTGCCGGCCGACGCGTTCACGATGGGAGTGCACGGCGGCAGCCCTGACGAGCAACCGCCCCACAGCGTCACGCTCGCGGCCTACGCGATCACGCGGTACGAGGTCACGAACGCCGAGTACGCGGAGTTCTGTGAAGCGACCGGCGACGCGCACGTCCCGGCCGACCTCCAGGGCGTGCGAGACTTCGGCGGCTGGCCAGCGCGCGCGGCCTCGCGACCGGCCCATCCCGTGGTCGGCATCTCCTGGGAAGACGCGTCCGCGTACTGCCGGTGGCGCGGCGGCCGACTTCCGACCGAAGCCGAGTGGGAGAAGGCCGCGCGCGGCCACACGGGGCGTCTCTGGCCGTGGGGTACTGAACAGGACCCGACCAGAGCGAACACGTCGGGCGAAGATGCGCACCCCACTACCGCGCCGGTCGGCAGCTACGAAGCCGGGAGAAGTCCGTACGGCATCCACGACATGGCCGGGAACGTCGCCGAGTGGGTGGCCGACTGGTACAGCGACAGCTACTACGCGCGGAGCCCCTCCACCGACCCGCCGGGCCCGGAGGCCGGTCAGCGACGGATCGTCCGCGGCGGTGGGTGGTCTGACTCGCTGATGGTGTCCCGCAGCACTCGCCGGTTGGGCGTCCCACCGTCCATGCGCGCTGCCTTCATTGGCTTCCGCATCGCCCGCCCCGCGACCGATTGACTGGCACGCCCGTTCTTGCATTCCCGTATGCTGGGAGGTAGGTTATACCGACAGTCGATCCAGGCTGCGTGCGGGTTGTAACCCCGTCCGTGTCAGGCATGTCGCGGCGACCGACACGCGTCGCGCTCACAGAGAGGAAGGATATGGGGGTAGGCAAGTACGCACGCCTCATGGGCGTGGCGGGCGCGTTCGCGCTCCTGGCCACGCTTGCCGGGGCTCAGGACAACATGGTCACGAACGCGGACTTCGAGAACGGAGTGCTGGACCCCTGGAGCAGCTACGGCCCGGTCACCTTGGAGATGGCCGCCCGGGCTGACGCGCACTCCGGCACAGAAGCGATGATGGCCACTGTCCCAGGCCCGGGGGCCAACTTCTGGGATGCCGGTATCCAGTGGAAGCCAGACATCTTCTTCGCGAAGAACACCGACTACACGTGGGCGATGTTCTTCAAGTCCGACCCACCGGTTCGGGTGAACATCAAACCCGAACTAGGCGTCGATCCCTGGACCGCATTCGGCGAGAACCAGGTGCAACTCACCGAGGAGTACCAGGAGTTCTGGACTGAGTGGGACGTCGGCGGCAACGACATCGTGCCCGCGTCACTGACGTTGCACGTGCAGTTCGACCAGGCGACGATCTGGATGGACGACGTACGGTGGTACGAAGGCGACTACGAGCCGTTCGAAGGCGCCGAGCCACAAGCGGTTGACCCCACCGAGAAGGCCGCCACAACCTGGGGACAGGTGAAGTCCCGTTAACCGGATAGGGAGAACGACGATGGCATTACGATCGATGGCGCGTATGGGCGTGATGGCGCTGGCGGCTACGTTTACCGTAGCGGCCTCAGCGCAGGACAACCTGATAAGCAACGGCGACTTCGAGGCCGGGACGACCGACCCCTGGGGTGTCTACGGGGACGCCGCACTGATGCTCGACGAGGGCGACGCGTTCGCCGGATCCGCGTCCCTGAAGGTCGAAGTGAACTCCGTGGGCGCCAACTTCTGGGACGCCGGTCTCCAATACAACGTGGACGTGACGTTCACCGGGGGCACTCTCTACACGTGGGCCGCCTTCGTCAAGTCCGAAGGCTCCAAGGAGATCAACTGGAAGCCAGAGTTGGCCGCCGACCCGTGGACCGCGTACGGCGAGCAGTATCTGACGATGAGCGCGGACTGGACCGAGTACTTCGTTGAGTTCACCCCGGAAGCCGACGTCGCGCCAGCATCGCTGACGATGCACATCCAGGCCGGCGACGAAGACTTCTGGATCGACAACGCGCGCTGGTACGAAGGCGCCTACGTCCCGGGTGACACCGGCGCACCGACCGCTGTCGAGGCGGACGGCAAGGCGACCACGACGTGGGGTTCGCTCAAGACTCGGTAGCCCGCGCGGCGACGAACAGCGAAGGGCGCGGCCGGAATCGGCCGCGCCCTTCGTGCACACGTTAGCCGGAATGTGGCGGGGGTGGGCTCAGCTCGGACAGGTATTCGTAGGAGTAGATGCCGGTCCCGTGGCCGTCGCTGAACGCAAACTGCAAGGCGTAGTGCCCCACTGGCGTCATCGCCTCGACATGGAGATCGCCCGTGACGACATCGGCGCCTTCGCCGAGCACGCGGAACGGGTCCTGCGGCTGCTCGCGGAACTCCCTACACGTCGCGCATGGGCACTGGGTTCGCAGGAACGGCACCGGGTATACGTCGCTCGTCCCGTCTGCCCATGTCATGGTGAGGGCGGCGTATCGGTCGAGTTGCACTCTGGCGGGCGGGAGCTTGTCGGCGGGCGGCATATCTGTTCCCTGAGTTGTGGCCTGCTCTGAGGTTAGCCCGCCGAGACGCCACGCGGCAAAGCCGCGCGGTGCACGCCGACGTGTTTCAGCTACGGCAGGGATAGTGTATGATCCGGTCCAGGCGGACTGACTGGTTGGTATATGCGGGGCCGGGGCCGGGGACGAGCGGGCGCCCGGCGCGACACACGCACAAGTAGGCGGATAGGCGCATATGGCTGTCGAGAAGCAGCGGCTGACGGTGTGGGGCAGGATCGACTGGCTGATCCACCAAGCGTTCAGCAACCAGGAATCACGGCTGTTCAGCACGGTGAGCAACCTCGTCATCATGGTCATCTTCTTCTCGATCGGCTCGATCGTCTTCGAGTCCGTCACGAGCCTCCATGACAAGTACGAACGCTTCTTCAAAGTCTCCGAATACGTCGCCGTGGCGATCTTCGTCGTCGAATACCTGGGCATGGTCTACGTCACCCGGCCAATCCGGAAGTACACCCTTGGCGTGTGGGGCATCATCGATTTCCTCGCGATAGCGCCGTCCCTGATCCAGGTCCTCGACCTACGACAGCTCAAGGTTGCCCGGATTCTGCGCGTGCTCCGATTCCTGCGCCTCATGCGAATCTTGAAGCTCGCGAAGAAGGTCTCGGACAACTACGAGGACATCAAGGAGCAGAAGTACGGCACGCTGAAGATGGATCTGCAGATCTACTTCATCACGATGTTCTCCGTTCTGATCATCTCCAGCACGCTCATCTTCTATGCGGAGAACGCCGTACCGGGGACGAAATTCACGAACATCCCCGAGTCCATGTGGTGGGGCATCGTGACGATGACGACCGTCGGCTATGGGGACATGTCGCCGGAGACGATCGCCGGGCGTATCGTCGCCGGGATAACCTCGCTCTGCGGGCTCTGCCTCTTCGCGATGTTGATGAACGTCGTCGGGAAGGCGCTCATGCAAGGCCTGTTCGGTCACGAGGACGACGAGTCCGGGGCGGATGACGGCGACGCGGTCATGGCGGGCCGGGGCCTGATGAGCGTGTCGGAGCGTATGGACGAACTGGTGAGCTTGCGCGAGCAGGAACTGGTCACGCCCGATGAGTTCGAGGCGAAGCGTCGGGAACTGGTCGAGCACATCTAGCGCTCCCGATCGCCCGGCGGCACGTGAGGAGAAGACAGTGCACGTTGGTTGCTGCGCGTATTCCTACCGGCAGTACCTCACAAAGGGTGAGATGACCCTGGAGCAGTTCCTCGACCTCGGCGTCGAGATGGACTTGGACGGGGTAGAGCTGACTTCCTACTACTTCCCGGACACCGAGACATCCACGCTCTACGACGTGAAGCGCATGGCGCTACGTCGAGGGCTCGAGGTATCGGGCGCCGCGGTGGGCAACAACTTCTGCCAGGCCGACCCGGCCAAGCGGGCCGAGCAGGTGCAAATGGTCAAGGACTGGGTCCGGCACTCGGTTAAGCTCGGCGCGCCGTTGCTGCGGGTGTTCGCGGGAGGCGTGCCCGACGGCAGCACGGACGACCAGGCCCGCGAGTGGACGATCGCGTCGCTGCAGGAGTGCGCCGAGGTCGCCGCAGAAGAGGGCGTCATGCTGGCCCTTGAGAACCACGGCGGCATCACGGCCACTGTCGAGCAAGTCGAGGGTCTCATCGCCGGCGCGGACTCCGATTGGGTTGCCGTGAATCTCGACACAGGCAACTACCGCACCGACCCGTACGGGTCCATCACCCGCACCGTGCCGCTCGCGATCACGGCGCACGTGAAGACCGAAGTGCCCGGGCCGAACGGCAAGGAAGACGTGGACATCGAGAGCGTCATCAACGCGCTCAACGCGGGCGGCTACCGCGGGTACCTGTCCATCGAATACGAGGCAGCTGAGGATCCCATGAGCGCCGTGCCACGGTTCGTCGAGACCCTACAGAGTCTCGTCCGATAGCCTGCCGGCCGAAGCGCGTCGCGGAAAGCGGAGAGCGCGAGTGTTCACCGGGATCGTCGAGAGCGTCGGCACGATCGCCCACGCGGAACACTCGCGCGACGGGTCGCGCGTGGTCGTCCAGATGCCGAAGGCAGACGACATCCGTGAGGGCGAGAGCATCGCCGTCAACGGGGCGTGCCTGACGGCGTCGGTGGCCGGCCTGGAGGAGTTCACGGCCGACGTGTCGGCCGAGACGCTCAGACGCACCACCCTTGGCAGGGCCCGGATCGGCGACGCGGTACACTTGGAGCGGTCGCTCCGCGTCGGCGACCGTCTCGGCGGCCACTTCGTCCAGGGGCACGTCGACGAAATCGGCATCATCCGCGCTATCACGCCGGAAGGCGTCGGCATCCTGCTCGACGTTGCCGTGTCCCCGGACTTCCGGCGCTTCCTAGTCGCAAAGGGCTCCGTCGCTCTCGATGGCGTCAGCCTCACGATCGCTTCCCTCACGCCAGACGGCGCGCGTATCGCGCTTATACCCTATACTTTGGACAGCACGACCTTCCGCAGCCGGCGCGTCGGCGACGCGTTGAACGTGGAGTACGACATGCTGGCGAAGTACGTCGCACGGTTGCTCGGCCAGGAAGAGGGCGCGGGGCCGGCCCGCCTGGATGAGTCGTTCCTACAACGGCATGGGTACGCTTGATGGGATCAGAGCAGACGGACGAGCGGCAGTTCGACCGGATCGCGGACGCCATCGAGGCGATCCGTCGTGGCGAGATCGTCGTCGTCACCGACGATCAGGATCGTGAGAACGAGGGCGACCTGACCATGGCTGCCCAGTGCGTCACGGCCGAGACCATCAACTTCATGGCCAAATACGGCCGCGGTCTCATATGCCTCCCGATGACGAGCGACCGCCTATCCGATCTCGACTTCCGGCCGATGGTCAACAACAACGCCGACAAGCTGGGCACGGCGTACACGGTATCCGTTGACGCGCTGGAAGGCACGACCACAGGTATCTCGGCTCCCGACCGGGCCCACACCATCCGCAAGGTCACCGACCCGCAGGCGACGCCGTCGGACTTCGTCCGGCCGGGTCACGTGTTCCCGTTGCAGGCGCGCGACGGTGGCGTGCTACGACGGGCCGGGCACACGGAGGCCGCTGTGGACCTGGCGCGGCTCGCCGGACTATTCCCGGCGGGTGTCGTGTGCGAGATCATGAACGAAGATGGCACGATGGCGCGAGTGCCAGACCTGATCGTGTTCGCCCGAGAGCACGCGTTGTGCCTCATCACGATCGAAGACCTCATCGCGTACCGGCGCCGCACCGAGAAGCTGGTGCACCACGTTGCCACAGTGAATCTACCCACGAAGTGGGGTGGGTTCGTCGTGCACGCGTACGAGAGCCCTATGGACGACCGCGAGTATCTCGCCATGACCGTGGGGGATGTCAGCACGGGAGAGCCGACGCTCGTGCGCGTACACTCGGAGTGCCTTACCGGCGACACTTTCGGCTCGCTCCGGTGCGACTGCGGCGAGCAGTTGGACGAGTCGGCCCGGACCATCCAGCGCGAGGGCCTCGGCGTCCTGCTCTACCTCCGGCAGGAAGGCCGCGGGATCGGCCTTCTAAACAAGCTGAAGGCGTACCAGCTACAAGAAGCCGGCCTCGATACGGTGGAAGCGAACCAGCGCCTCGGCTTCGGGGCCGACCTGCGTGACTATGGCATAGGCGCGCAGGTTCTGCACGACCTGGGCATACGCCAGATTCGGATGATGACGAACAACCCGCGCAAGATTGCGGGCATGAAGGGCCACGGGCTCGAGGTCGTCGAGCGGATACCGATCCAGGTGCCCGCTCAGAAGGAGAACATCCGATACCTCGAGGCGAAGCGCACGAAACTGGGTCACCTACTGCTGGACGACCTGATGCACCCCAACGAAGGCGCGGACGACACCGATGGCGACATTTGAGGGCAGTCTCGTTGGCTCCGGCGTGCGGATCGGCATCGTCGTAGGGCGGTTCAACGAATTCATCACGTCCAAGCTGCTCGGTGGGGCACAGGACGGTCTGGTGCGTCACGGCGTCGAGGAAGCGAACATCGACGTGTACTGGGTTCCCGGTTCGTTCGAGATCCCCGTCGTGGCGAGACGCGCGGCCGAATCGGGCAAGTACGACGCGGTCATCTGCCTCGGGGCCGTGATACGCGGGTCGACACCCCACTTCGAGTACGTCGCGAGCGAATCCGCGAAGGGCATCGCCGCCGCCGGCCACGCGACTGGGCTACCAGTGATCTATGGCGTCCTGACGACGGACACCATTGAGCAGGCCATCGAGCGCGCCGGGACGAAGGCGGGGAATAAAGGGTTCGACGCGGCCATGACCGCCATCGAGATGGCGACGCTGATGGGGCAGATCGGGTAATGCGCCAGGCGATCCGACGAGCGATGTAGGCGGCCGCTTGCCATCGCCGCGTTCATTGGGTGTCTCCCGGTTTCGCCCGAGCATCGCCGACCACACGCATATGGAGAGTGCCTTGCACACGTCGGTGGTACGCCGATCCACGGCGCGCGCATCGCACGGCGTTCTAGCGCTGGCCGCGCTCGCGGCTACGTGCGTTCTGCTCGCGGCCCCGACCGCCACGGCCGAGGACGCGCCCAAGTGGCTCCAGGAGATCCGCAAGGACTTCGCCAACATCGACAAGGCCCGCAAGAACCACGCGGAATTGCACCGTGGTCTCGTGCGGAAGTGGTCGGAACGCGACCGCCTCGACGACGTGCTTGTCGAGTACGGCGCGCGCCTCACGACGCACGACGCCGACGGGCCGACCCATTACGGCTACGGATACGCGCGCGCAACCCGCCAAGACGAGGGCGACCTCGATCGGGCCGCGGACAGCCTTCGTCGCGCTATCGAGATCGACCCCGCGTTCGTGCTTGCGTACTTTACCCTTGGCGGGGTGCTTCACAAGGCAGGGGACGCGGATGCTGCGATCGCGGCGTACGCGGAGTGCGTTCGGATCGACGAAACGCACGTGGCCGCGCACTACTCGATGGGGGAAGTGTATCGGCGCTCCGGCGATACCCAGAACGCGCTGACGGCCTACACCCTCGCGATCGACCTGGCGCCGAGGGACTGGAAGTTCCCTCACCTCGGCAGGGCGCAGGTCTACTACGACCTGGAGGACGATGCGCAAGCGGAGGCCGAAGCGCAGCGCGCGCTCGATCTGGACGGGAAGTACGCCCCGGCCTACTTCCTTCTCGGCCAGATCCGCGCCGTTCAGGGTCTCGATGCGGAGGCACTCGAGCTGTATCGAGAGGGCGCGAAGCACGGCGAGGGTTACCCGCCGCAGGAGCTTCAG
The DNA here is from genome assembly GCA_018644665.1 of Candidatus Poribacteria bacterium. Lineage (GTDB taxonomy): Bacteria > Poribacteria > WGA-4E. The sequence goes on along the minus strand of JABGQA010000094.1, from coordinate 108,091 downwards.
AACCTGGCACGCATCTTCGCGTATCGCGGGAACCATGCGCAGGCGGAGTCCCTCTACAACCAGGCGTTGGTGTCCGCGCCGGCAGACGGGTCGCTGCACTTCGATCTCGCAGAAACACTGTGGGCGCAGGGACGCGAGGGAGAGGCGGTAGGTGAGTACAGCGCCGCCATCGCATACGACTCGAGCTTCGCCACCTACTTCACGGCGTCCGTGCACGCTGAGTTCTTCGCCGCCGACATGTCGCCGGACGACGCCAGGCAGGCGTTGGACAAGGCGTTGGCAATCGACGACTCCGACGATGAGGCGCACGTGTTGTACGCCCAGGTAGAGACTGCCGTGGGGCGCCTCGCCGAGGCGGTCGGCCACTACGAGCGAGCGCGGTCGCTGGCGCCGAACCGGCCCGACATTTACTTCCCGCTCGGCGACATCTACTACGCGCGAGGCGAGGTAGCGTTGGCGCGCGTGGCGCTGACGCGCGGTGTAGAGCTGAATCCCACTCAGACGCGCCAGTACGCCGTCGCGGGGGCGGAGTCTTTCGGACGCGGCGACTACGGGCTGGCAGCCGCCGCATACGGGAAGCACGGGCTACTGTTCCCCGACGACATCGACGCGGTATACCACCTGGCGCGGAGCCTGGAGGGCGCCAACGACAGTGACGGCGCCATCGCGGCATATGAGCGCGTCCGCGCGGCGGCCCCGCGCACAGAGGATGCGCTCGTACGGCTTGCGGCCCTGTACCGCGGCCGTGGCGACGCGCATGCCGCGTTAGACGTGCTCACGGAACTCGTCGGGATCGAGCCGGGGAGCGCCGCGGCGCACTTCGCGCGCGGCGAGATACTTGCGGACCTCGACGACGCGACGGAGGCTACGCTGGCGTTCGAGCGAGTCGTCGCGCTGATGCCCGAGCACATCGACGCGCACTTCCGTCTGGGTGAGCTGTACGAGGAGCACCGCGACGGCGATGCGATCCGTTCGTACGGGCGCGTGATCGGCTTGGCGCCGGAACGGCCGGGGGCGTATTTCCGACTCGGCGCGGTTCATCTCAGATTGGGAGACGGCGAGGCGGTGATCGACGCATACGGACGCGGGCTCCAGATACAGCCGCGTCGCGGGAACGAGCAGTACGTCCTCGCGCAGCTACTGGACCAGCGCGATCGGCTCGACGAAGCCGTCGAGCACTACGGCGTCGCCGTTGACGTGAAGGACGACGACGCGGCGTGGCAGTACGACTACGGACGCTGCGCGCACCGTGTCGGAGAGCGCACCGACGAATACGACCGCGAGACGGCGATGTTCGTCGCCGCAGACGGAGCCTACACGGCGTCGATTCTGCTGTCTCCTACGCCTGGGGCGCACTATTATCGAGGGATTCTGCGTCGGGAGCACCGACAGATAGGCGACAGCCTGTACCTGTACAGCGAGGTGGCGAGTGACTTCGAGCAGGTGTTGGCGGCCGATCCCGAACACGTCGACGCTCGCTACATGCTCGGCCTCACATACGTGGATATGGAGCAGGATTCCAAGGCCCGACAGACGTTCAGACGGCTGCTGGAGATTGACGCCGCGTACCCGAACGGCCACGCCGAACTGGGCGCCATCGCCGAGCGCGAGCAGGAATACCAACAGGCGATTGATGAATACGAGGCGGAACTGAGGGTTGCCCCGGAATCGGCGCGGGCGCATTTCCGCGCGGGCTACCTCTACCAGGCGTCCCGTGGCGATCCGGGAACGGCGAGCGAGCACCTCGCCCTCGCAGTCGATCTCGACCCGAGCAACGCAGACGCGCACGTGGAGTATGGCCGCGTCCTCTATCAGTTGGACCGGCTCCGCGCGGCCGCCGACCAATTCGAGCGCGCGCTCAAGCTGGACGGCCGGAACCTCACCGCGAACTACAACCTGGCGATGGTGTACCAGTATATGGACAAGCGCGCGCTCGCCATCGAGCGCTTCCGCTACTTGCTCACGCTCGAGCTGCCGGGTGAGTGGAAGGCGGAAGCGGAAGGATACCTGCGGCGCCTGGAGGGCCAGTAGCGCATGCCGAAGCTCGCCGTATTCCCCAAGGGGTTCATGGACGCGTTGTGCGTCGACAAGAGCATGACGCTCTTCGAGTGGATAGACCTCGCCGCGACCCTGGACGTGCAGGGCGTCGAGATGTACGACGGCTTTTTCGAGTCGTTCGAGCCGGCGTACCTGGCGCAGGTGAAGGCGCGCATCGACGGGCACGGGCTCGAAATGCCGATGCTCTGCTTCTCTCCGGACTTCACGCAACCGGCCCCGGAAGCGCGTGCCGAGCAGGTGGCCCGGACGCGCGACGCGATGGACCTCGTGGCGTACTTCGGCGGCCTTACGTGCCGGGTCCTGTCGGGCCAGGCGCGCCCGGACATCACGCGCGAGGATGGGGTGCGGTGGACGGTCGAGTGCATCCGCGAACTCCTGCCGTACGCAGAAGCCCATGGTGTGATCCTCGCTATTGAGAACCACTACAAGGACGGCTACTGGCTTTACCGCGAGTTCGCGCAGAAGATGGACGTCTTCCTCGAGATTGTCGGACAGATCGACTCGCCGTGGTTCCGCGTCAACTACGACCCGTCGAACGCGCTGGTCGCGGGCGACGATCCCATTGAGTTGCTCGAGGCCGTGAAGCAGCGCGTGGTGACGATGCACGCCAGCGATCGCTACCTAACCACCGGCAACCTGGACGACCTGCGCGAGGCCGATGGCACACTCGGGTACGTCGACACTCTTAAGCACGGCGTCATCGGACAGGGGACAAACGACTACGACGCGATCTTCTCGATCCTCGCTGGCGTTGGGTTCGACGGGTGGGTCTCCATCGAAGACGGCGAGGATGGGATGGACGACCTGCGCGCGTCTACAGAATTCCTGGTACGCAAGATGGCGCAGCATTTCGGGACGTGACCGCGGGCCGTCCAGCAAGCGCCTGGGCTGGCCTGTGCCCGGCGAGACGACGAGCCGCGGCGACCACCAGAAGGGACAAGGGGCTGCGATGGGCGCAACGAGGCGAAGTCCGGTGTGGGCCGTCATCGTCTTGATCTGCGGATGCTCCGGCCCAGGCGCAGCCCCGCTGGCGTCGCTCCTCACGCGCCCCGAGACCCCACAGATCAACCTGAGCCGTGTCCGTGGCACACAGATGATCGTCCCGGCAGCTACGGCCGACTACCCGCCCCTGGCCCTGGTCGACGGCGTAAGCGTGATGGATGTGTGGGAGGCGGGAGCGGGCTGGGAGCTGGCGTTCGATGGCGGGTTCGCGCGCGATCGCTACTTCGACCCGGCGACCGATGCGTCCGTCGACGAGCCGATCGAGTGGGAGGGGCTGCGCCGCGACTTCCGCCAGGGCAAGGAGCAGTCGGCGTTCGGCTGGGTGCTGTTCCAGTTGGGGCGGGAGCGCGTCGTGGAGAGCGTCACGCTCCATTCCGTAGACACGGAGGAAATGCCCGCGCGCGACTACGGGGTGCGGGATGTGCTCGTGCAGTATTGGGACTCCGCGACCGGAAGGTGGCTGCCGGTCGTGCTCGCGGATGGCGACACGCCGACACACCACACGGTCACCGCAAACACGCTGGCGCGTCTGGCCATCGACTTCCACCCGGTTCGCACGGACCTGTTGCGCATCGCCATACGGTGGACTAACGACGCCGTGCGGAAGCGCAGCTTCACGGTGCTGGGCCGCCGCGAGGAGTACGTCGAGGCGACGGTGCGCCTGACCGAGGTCGAGGTCTACGGCGACAGAGCCGAAGATGACGAACTAGCGGACACGGCACGGCAGAGCATGCCCGACCCGGATGCCGATGACGGACTTCCTGCGGATGTCGGTGGGTCAGACGCGATCATGTCCACCGTCCTTACGTACGTCGAGGCCTACGCGGCACGCGACCTTGACGCGCTTGTTCAGACGATCGCGCCTTCGTACGCCAGCGAAGGCGAGGACGCAGACGGCTTGGCCAAGCGCATGTCGCAGACGTTCGACGAGTTTCCACACTTCCGCTTCCGCGTCACCGACGCGAACATAGAGCGTCGCGACGGCTCCCTAGCCGTTGTGTCCGCCCGGTATTGGCTCCAACTCAACCCGCTCCTGGCGCGCTCGACGGAGGGTGCCCTCATCTTCGGGCTCAGTAAGGTCGGCGACACTTGGCTTATCACGGAGATACGGGCAGAGCCGCTGTAGGGTGGCGCGGGTCCGGCCCGCGGGGGCGAACCGTCCTGCTGGTCGCAGCCGCCGTACTGTGCGCGGGCTGTGGCGGACGGACGGCGCTCGCGCCGATCGATCCCGCGGAGTTTCGCGACGGCCCGTTGGCGGACTTGCAGGCGCGCTTCGCGCTGACTGAGACGATCCGCTCCCAGATGACGATAACGGTCGAGGAGCAGGGCGCGTCTACCGAGGCGCGAGCCGTACTGTATTACCGGCGGCCCGACTCGTTGCGGCTGGACGTACTCGACCCGTTGAGCGCGCCAGTAGTCGTCATGCGGGCAGGCGGCGGCGAGTTCTCGCTCGTCGACCTGCGCCACAGCGAAGGCATCCGCGGCCCGCTGACCGACGCAGTGCTCAGGCGACTTTACGGCATGGATCTGCGGGTGTCCGACGTGCGCAGCGCCATCGTCGCCAATCCCTTCGCCGTTGGTGACATTTCGCGCCTGGACGCGGGCGCGCGCGACGGAAAGACAGTCGTGTTCCGCGCGTCCGAGCGCATCGGCCATCGCGAGGAGATCGTGATCGGCGTGATCGACGGCGAGCCGGTCGTCGAGGACTGGTGGGTGCGTGACCAGGACGGAGACACGGCGCAGCACACGTCGTTCAGCGCGTATCGCGACATTGGAGGGATCCTGCGCCCGATGCGCGCGACCGTTGAACGCCCGGCGGACGGGGTGAAGCTCTCGTTCCACGCGATCAACCCACAGATGAACCTCGATATCGCCGATAGCTCGTTCCTGCACCTGTTCCCGCACAACATCGACGTCAAGCGATGGGACGAACATGGTAGGCCGGTTGACGCTCCACGCGCGGGCGAAGATTAACCTACATCTGCGCGTCCTTGGCAGACTCCCCGGCGGGTACCACGCGCTGGAGACCGTCTACCACTCTGTGGATTTGGCGGACACGCTCGCCTTCGAGCGGTCGTCCGGGGGCGTGTCCATAGCGTGCGACAACCCCACCATCCCCACCGATGCCCGCAACCTCGTGGCGCAAGCTGCGAGCGCCTTCTTCATGTTCACCGGCATCGCGGGCGGTCTGCGCGCGAGCATCACGAAGCGGATCCCCGCCGGCGCCGGGCTGGGCGGCGGGAGCGCCGACGCGGCCGCGACGTTCGTTGCCCTCAACAGGCTGTACGCCACGCACTATCCTCTCGCTGTGCTCGAGCGCTTGGGCGCGACAGTTGGGGCGGACGTCCCCTTCTGCATCCGGGGTGGCGCGGCGTGGGGCGCGGGCATCGGCACCGCGTTGACGCCGCTGCGTCCGGCGCCGGACGTTCGGGCGCTCATCGTGAACCCGGGCATCCACATCGACACCGCGTGGGCATACCGGGCGCTGCAGGCGCCGCCACTCGTCCGGAGCCCGGGCGTCGGCCGGACGCCATCTGAGGCCGGCGCCGCCATTCTCCGCGCTTGGCGCGGTGGTGATCCGGTGACCGTCAACAGCTTCCAACATCCAGTGTTCGAGGCACATGCCGCCGTCCGCGCAGTCCGAGATCGGCTCCGGGACCACGGCGCCGCCGCCATGATGACCGGGTCGGGTTCGACCGTGTTTGGGGTGTTCAACGACGACGACGCACTAGACGAAGCGCGCGTGGCGATGGGCGATCAGCCGTTTGTCGTCGTCACGTCGCTCACGGACCGAGGCGTCGTCGACGCGCCCTACACCTAGCGGAGGCGCCTGGCAGCCGGTGTGCTCCTCGATAGGCCACGGTGCGAGCCCCACAAAGCCCCACCAGGTAGCGGGCGCCCGCGGCCACAGGCGGCGTTCCCATTCGCCCGTCCGAATGCCAGCCGCCGCGCCGTGTGGCGACAGCGATTCCCGAGTATCATGGCGCGCAATACACCAGGCCGCCCGTGGCGGCCGCGACGACGCACTAGAGGGAGCACGGCTATGGGCTCGGAACACACGGTCGTATACGAGGGCGCCGAGAGCAACGGGAAGCACATCGTGCTCGTGAGTGGCGATGAGGAGTACCGCTCCGAGGAAGCGCTGCCGATGCTCGGGAAGATCCTCGCGGTGCATCACGGCTTCAAGTGCACCGTGCTGTTCGCGATCGGCGAGGACGGCACGATAGACCCGAACGCGCGGACGAACATCCCGGGGCTCGAGGCGCTCGACAACGCGGACATGATGGTCATCGCTACGCGCATGCGTGAGCTGCCGGACGAGCAGATGAAGCACATCATCGACTACACGAACCGAGGCGGCCCGGTGGCCGGCCTGCGCACCGCGACCCACCCGTTCCAATACGCCGCCGACAGCGACAGCGTCTACGCCAAGTACACCTTCAACAGCAAGGAATTCGACGGCGGGTACGGCCGTCAGGTCTTGGGCGAGACGTGGGTGAACCACCACGGTCACCACGGCCATGAGAGCACGCGCGGCGTTGTCGCGGCTGGCGCCGCCGGCAACCCGATCCTCCACGGGGTCGAGGACGTGTGGGGCCCGACCGACGTCTACGGCATCACGACACTGACGGGTAACGCCACCGTGCTGCTGGACGGTCAGGTGCTCGTCGGGATGGACCCCGGGGACGCGCCGAAGGCCGACACGCCGACCATGCCGCTCGCGTGGATCAAGGAGTACACCGGCGACACCGGCAACAGCTCGCGGGTGTTCTGCACGACGATGGGCGCGTCCATCGACCTCGCGTGTGAGGATCTCCGACGGCTGGTGCTCAATGCATGCTGCTGGTGCATGGGCATGGAGGAGCACATCCCTGCGCGAACCGTGGTAGACATCGTCGGTTCGTACGAGCCGACGCCGTTCGGCTTCGGGACCTTCACCAAGGGCGTGCGCCCGTCGGATCTGGCCCTGTAAGGAGCGGTCGCGGGCCTCCGGTGTCGCCGGAGGCCTTCGGACGCGCTCCGACCCCTACTCCACCTCGCTCTCGGCGAGGATGGCGCGGTAGGTATCGGTCGCCACGTCATACGCGGCGCGGGCGGCCGCTCGCTCTTCCTCAAAGTAGTTCCCGACCTTCGACTCCCAGCACACGTCAACGGCCTCGAGGCACCACTCGGCGCTGCGCCGACTCGCGCGGATCGGCTTGTCGCCGACGACCACGAACACGGGGTTCGTGTGCGCGGATGGGAAGACGCGGAGAGCCACCCAACTCGACCGCTCGATGTTCGCGGTAAACTGGATCTCCTGGATCGAGCCGTCCGCCTCGATCTCCTGCGTCGCTACGACCTGCCCGTTCACGATGAGCTGTACCGGCACCCGCCTTCTGTCGCCGATCCGCGCTCGCTCCCCGTGCCAGTACGGCTGGTTTGTCAGCGGGCGGTTGGCGATCTCGACGTTCGGCTCCTCGTCAATCCGCGAAGCCACGCGTGCCGTCACGCCCACCTGCTGGGCGCCGTCCAGGCCCAGCTGGCTGTTCACGCCGTCCGTGCCTGGCTCCCCGGGAGAGACCCCCCCGACGGTCAAGTCCATGAGATGGGTCATGCCGTCGGAGACGTACGACCTTCCGACGCGGATGCCCTCCGCCCAGTTCGCGTAGTCCACCGGACCGGCGGGGGACTTCACGTAAGACCGCCCGAGGCCGACTCGCTCGCCGTAGATGCACGGGAAGTCGGTCTCGCCGCTAATGCGCGTGCGGAATCCGCAGTTGAGAGTGTGATACCAGATGTTCAGCTCCCACACGGCGGGCGTGTCGACCGTGGAGATGAAGTCGACCGCGTCGTGCACGACGTCGACGATGTATTCGTTGGCGCCGATGCCGTCGAACTTCGGCATGTTGTAATTCGGCAGATGGTCCCCGTCGACCTGGAGCCCCCACCCGCTGTGGCTGAACCCTAGGACGGCGTTCTGTTCCTTCGCCCACAGAAGGACCGGGAGGTCCCAGCTCGGCCAATCCCAGATGCGCTCAGCGCCGGGATAGTCGTCCTCCGTCAATTGCAGGAGCGACAGATGCCCTGCGTGGGACGACGGGAAGCCGGAAACTTCGACGTCGTACCGCATGACATAGTCGTCCGTCGACAGCTCGTGTACATCCCCGTCGAAGAACTGCTTCTGGTGATACCAGCATGGCCCCCACGACAGGACGCACCCGACGTTAAGATCCTCGCCCAGGATGTGCCGCATCATGTCCTCAGGCGTCACGCCCTGCGTTGGACTCTCGTAGTGCGAGCAACCCGCGGCGTGGACGTGGTGGTCCCCTGAGCGCCAGCCTTCTGCCGCCAGATGGATCCACCGCTCCAGTTGGAAGTCTTCCCGGTGGGTGCGTTCCTCCGGCACGCTGATGTCGCGTTTGCCCACGAGGTATTCGGGGCCGCGTCCGTACTCAACCGTGTAATCCCCGGGCGGCAACCGGATGGATTCGCCGTCTGCGCGGTAGACCTGGCTGTGAAAGAAGAAGTCCGGCGCGAGGCGTCGGCCCGGGTGCGGATAGACGCGCCCGAGGTCGTCGCGGATCACAAACGACGCCATGACGGGAGCCCCATCGGTGTCGTGCACCCCAAGCGTGACGTCGACAGCAGGCAAGCAGTCGAAGAGGACGGCGACTTCGTTGCGGAACCCGATGTCCTGCGTGCCCTGGCCGATGTTGAAGGACAGCGTCGCCTCACGCAATCCGGCCGTGTTGCTGTAGAGCTGGATGACTCGATACTCCAGCGAGAGCCCTGACAGCGTCTCCTTCAACGGCCGATCCCCGTACATGTCGATCTCTAGGAACCGGTTGATAACGTCCCCAGGCGACACCGTGACCTCGGGTTCGGCCTGGAAACTCGGGGACGTGAACAGCGCGGCAGCGTTGGGGCTGTCTGCCACGGGCTCCGCGGTGACGCCCGCCTGGTTGTGGACCTTCACCAGGAAAGCGCGCCACCCATGCTCCACAAGCTGCTTCGTCGCGGGGCCTTCCGACACCTTGACGCGGCTCTCGGGGCTGATGTCTACGCCCAGTACGCAGTAGCGATCCAGCGCCTCCTGTATCGCTCGCGTAGCTGGCGCGTGCTCTGCTGACGCCACGGCTTCCGCGATCACGGCGGCGTCTTCCTCGGACACCGGCGCGCCAATGTACTCCAGCGCTTCGACAAGACGCTTCGTGGCCGACGCGAACGGTTGGAACTCAACGCCTCCGACGAGGGGAAGTTCCGCCGCGCGCGCGCTCCCCGCCGTTCCGGTGAAGCAGGCCACGGCCAGGAACGTACACAACAGCCTTCCGTGCATGGAATCCCTCCCTATCCGACCTCGGCGACCCGTCTCGCTACGCGTCGAATGCTAGACGTAGCGCGCGCGCCGCATCTTCCTGCGCATGGACGGCCTGGTCGAGGGCCGCGTCCATGATGAAGAAACCGTGATGCACGCCGTTGTATCGAACGCTGTCCACCCCGACCCCCGCGTCGGCCAGGCGCTGCGCGTACGCCTCCCCCTCGTCGCGCAACACGTCGAACTCCGCGGTGATCACCTGGGCGGGCGGGAGGCCCGTGAGGTCGGTCGCGAGGAGCGGCGACACGTAGGGGTCCAACGCCTGACCGACGGCCGGGGCGTACTGGGCGCCGAACCAACGCATCAGACTCGCGGTCAGTCCGTGATCGGTGGCGTACCGCTCGTAACTCGGCGTGTCGAAGCTCGCCACGTTCGCGACCGGATAGATCAGAAGCTGGTGGCAGATGTCCGGGCCGCCTCTGTCCCGTGCCATCAGCGCCGTCACGGCGGCCAGGTTACCGCCGGCGCTGTCGCCGCCAACCGCTATTGCTGTCGCTCCCAACTCCTCGGCGGCCCACTGTGTGGCGACGTAGCAGTCGTCCGCGGCGGCTGGGAAGGGGTGTTCTGGGGCCAAGCGGTAGTCGACCGATACGACGGTGCAGTTCGCCTTGACCGCAAGAGACCGGCACACGTGGTCGTGCGAGTCGATTCCCAGAACGACCCACCCGCCACCGTGGAAGTACACGAGAGTCGGCGCCGGCCCATCGGCCGCGGGCGAGTAGACACGCGCGGCGATGTCGCCCGCCGCCCCCGGGATGTCGACGTCGGCCACGCGATGCACACGATGCGGGGCGCCGGCGGTCGCGAGGACGATGTCCATGATGCCCGCGCGGAACTCAGCGACGGGCAGCGCCTCCGGGGCGGGCGCATCCGCGGGCGGGAGCAGTGCCGTCACGCGTGGATCTAGGGCTCCCGCCTCTCCTACCTGCCGTGGGAATCCCATCGGGCTCCGTCCCGTCACTGTTGTCCCACGTCTCGCTCACGGTTCCAGCGCGCAGCCAGGTCTCCGGCCTGCCCCCAGACGCTCCCATGCGCCGGGGACATGCCTTGCCACTTGGGGAGTTCGTGGACGCCTTCGTCACATCGGACGCACGATGCCGGCCGGCCGCGTACCTGATAGCCCGTATCCAGGAACAGGTGGCCTCCTAGCTGGAACGCGTCGGCAGCGCGGTACTGGTACACGATCCCACGACGGGGACGGCCGGACGCATTCTCTGGTGAACCGTGGAGGCTCATGCAGTGGTGGATGCTGATGCCACCCGCCTTAGGCGTCAGAGCAGCGACACGGGACTTGTCGGACGCGGCCTGTTCGTCCTGACAGGCGCCCGCGAACCACCCGCCCTTGGAGTGGTCCAGCAACCCACCGACGTGGCTGCCGCGCACGATGGACATACACCCGTTCTCCGGCGTCGCATCGTCCAGCATCACCATCACGGCAACCAGATCGGTGTTGGTGTGGGGAAAGTACGCGAAGTCCTGATGCCAGTCGAACGCGCCGTGCCCCTGCACGGGTGGCTTGGTCGTCAGCTTGGAGTGTTGCAGCTGTACGTCCGGCCCGATTAGCCGCGAGACCCGGTCCACGATCCGCGGGTCGCTCGCCAACGCGCGGAGCGCCGGATGACGTGTCGTCAGTTCGAGGAGGTGGACGACCTTCCGGTCGTATCCGGCGAGTTTGAGACCGTCGGTGACCTCGTCGGAGTCGCACACGTCACGGAGATCGTGGACCTCGTCGGGCGACAGGACGTCGTCGACAACGAGGAAGCCTTCGTCACCAAACCGACCGATGTCGGCGTCGCTCAGCATGTGCGCCTCCTCAGGCGGCCCCGACGTTCAGCCACGCATGCACATGCGGCGAACCCCGGAAGTACCACGCGAGACCCGGCCCTTCGACCTTCCACCGATCCCAAACGCCGCTCTCGTCCGGGAGATCGCCATCCGAGTAGAACGTCAGGCGAAGGCCGCCGACACCACCGTTGGCCTGGATGGACTTCCACACAGCGTCGACGTCTAGCTCTCGGTAAGGCGCGAGCATCTCGTCGAGGACACCGGACACGAGCTTCTGCTGGTCGTCCGCCAACGCGCCCACCGACACCCCTGACGGAGTGCGGCCGGCGCCGTCAAGGCGAACGGAGTGCTCGACATCTCGCGGGGACGGCCCGGCGACGAGAGCAACTTCCCGGTCGGCCTCATCCAGGGCGTAGTAGACTTCGCTCGCGGCCCGTGCATGGCGCCACCACACGTTGCCTGGGTGTTCGGGGCGTTCATTGAACTCCACCGCGTGGCCGTAGAACACCGGTCCGCCGAAAGGCGCGCCGGACGCCCCAGCATCCGCGCGCATCGTCATATGACGACCGGTCAGCACGAACGCAAGTCGGTCGGAGTCGTCCGCGAAGAGAGCCGCGGAGTAGTTGTCGATGCCGCCAGCATCGTCCCGCATCGACCGCGTGAGGCGATCATGGCCGTCGTCGCTGGTGAGGGACCGCACGATGTCGGAGATGAGCTGTCGTTGGTCGGTTGAGTAGGCGCGGCCGATGGTCTCGGGGACCACATGCCAGTTGTTCGCGGCATGGGTCCGCCGCGGGTCACTCCACGGCAGTAAGAAGCGTGACGCCTGGGCCGGCGTCAGGCTGTCACGCAGGGCAACTACGAGCGGGTCGCCCTCCAGCGGGACAGCGAGGCCGCGACGGACGCCGAGGGCCGCCGCGGCGCCAAGAGTGCCCGCGGGCCGAATGAAGCCCCGACGATCGATGTCTCGCGTCAAGGCGCTGTGGTCGTGTCGTCTTCGGTCTCCTCGGCCACGATGGGCTCGTCGGAGAACTCCTGAAGCTGCAGTATGCTCGCGTCGGCGCCGCCGGTCGGGGCGTCAGGCGCGTCGGTAGTTACTGGCTCGGTGATGGAGCGCACGAGCCCAATCTCCGGCGCGAACTGGTAGAACACCACGTCGACGCCCTGCGTCAACCCACGGACCGTGACGACATCCGTGTACGTAGCCAGAGGTGTGACGACTACGTCCGAAGCCGACAGAATCTCGTAGAGTGCGGAGACTTCGCCGTCAGCATGGCTGTCCTCGTCGACCGTGTCGGCATCCGGGTCGTTCGGGTCCTCGTCGGGCGTCTCGCCGTCCTGCGCCGGCGCCGCCGCGACCGTTTCGGCCGGGGCCTCCGTGCCGTCAGCGGTTCCGTCAGCCGTTCCGTCCGTCGGCGTGTCGTCGGCCGCCGGCACTTCTGGCAGTTCGTTCAGCCACTGAGTGCCGGGTATGACCGGCTCCCGCAGAAGCACCGTTTCATCGCCGCCACCCGGCGCGCGGCGCACCAGGCTGCCGTCGGTGACGGCAACCTCAATCTCCTGGGTGGAACCGTCCGCGGCGGCGATCGAGATTCTGTACCAAGCTACACCCGCGCGGCTGCTCAGGCCCGTCGTCGTGCGCGTTTCTTCCTGCGCGGTGTCGCCGGTACCCGAGCCTACGTCGTATACCCACGTCGTGCCGACGGCGAGTGGGAAATAGTCCGACACCGGACGGACTTCGTTCTCGTCACCGTCCCCGCCACAACCCATCTGTGTGGCGATGGCGCACGTCAAGAGAAACGCCAGGCGCTTCATTGGTGGGTCTCCTACTAGCCCTATTGCCTCGGCCGCCCTCCAGCGTGGCGACATAGGTGCCAATTGTACCCGTTTGTCGACGCCTTTGCACCTGGCGCGTGGGGCCAAAACACGCGGCGATTTCCTTGACTCGGCATACCCCATGAGTTACGGTTGTTGCGCGCTCGCACGGAGGTGCGAGGCCTGGCGAGATAGCTCAGTTGGTAGAGCGAGGGACTGAAAATCCCTGCGTCGGCAGTTCGACTCTGCCTCTCGCCACCATACCTTCCTTTCGCCGTGGGCCGGCGTAGCTCAGAGGTAGAGCAGTTGATTCGTAATCAGCGGGTCGGTGGTTCGATTCCACTCGCCGGCCCCACCCGCTCCCTGCCATCGGCATGCACGCTGCAGCCGTGCACGCCTCCTAGCCGATAGCCACGTCCGGCGGTACCGAATCTGCACGGGCCGTTGACTACGGCAGGAAGTCGGCCGGGAAGACATCCGCGAAGTAGCGGAAGTAGTTCTCCACCGCTTGAACGTGGATGTACCGTGACCCGTCGGGAGACGCGGAGAACACCACCCCGTCCCGAAGGAACTCGGGGCCGGCGTCGCCTTCCACGTGCTGCGCGTATAGCTTCTGGTCGCGCGTCAGGAACATTACGGCGTCGCCGTCCGCGATCCAGTTGAAGAGGACGACATCGCCGGTGTCCGTGATGCGCGTCATCTCGGTCGCACCACCGACTTCCCGGTACCATACGTCCCACTCACCGGCGGCGTTCGACAGGCAGCCGACGGCCGCGCCGTCGGGGCGCCACAGGGGGCGCGCCTGCGAGCCCGCGCCGCCAGCGATGACGCGTGTGACTCCCGTGTCAGGACTGCCGCCCCAGATGTCGGGCGTTCCGCCATCCCTCGACACATACGCCAATTCCGACCCGTCGGGCGACCATGCGAGGCTGCCCTCCTCCGACACAGCCGGGGCGAGGAAGCGCGCCCCGTCGCCTGACGGCCGCATGAACCAGACGTGCGACGCAGGGTCGCGCGTCGAGTGGAAAGCGATCCAGTCGCCCCGAGGCGACCACACGGGCATCCAATCGCGACGCGGCACGTCAGCGAGCTGGCGAGGCGGCTCTACGACCTCGTCCTCACCCACGTCTTCTGGCCGCGCAGCGCGTATCCACAGCGTGGCCTGCCGGAAGCGCTCCCTCGGATGGTCGTACACGAGTTCCTTGCCGTCGGGCGACCACGAGGGGTGGCCGTACGTCGAGTGACCCGTGATCGCGACCGCGTCCTTCATGTCGGCGCCCGTCGCGACAACGAGCTGCCCACCCAACTCAAACGCGGCGTGCTGGCCGTCCGCGGTCCATGTGATCCACCGTGGCGCAGGACCGGTGAACGCGATCGGGGGAGCGATGTCGCGTCCACCGTCGATTTCGATGGGCAGACGGTCGCAGCCAGCGAGCATCGCGACGGCCGCGGCGCATGCGAGGGCTCGGCGAATTCCACTCAAGGGTCTAGGGATCCTCCACCGGATATGGGCGCCCTCTCGACGGTGCGCCAGAACCCGTCATAGTTGGCCGTCCGCCCGTACTGCCACAGAAAGGAGGTCGGGTGCAGGGCGACGTCGAACCCGTCGTCCTGGCCGTACGTGCTTGCCGACACGCCTATGTGGATGTCCGGGCGCTCGCGTTTCAGGCCGGTCACGAGCCGCAGAAGGCCGTCCCAGGAACCCCACCCGACTTGCAGGGGATCGTCGGCCGACCCGCCGGAGTCTACCGGCGCGGTCACAGGGCCGTCAAGGAGCACGGCGTGCAGTCCGAGATCGTCCACGAGCGCGACGAGCGACCGTAGCGCCAGCTCGCCGTAGCCCGACGACAGCGACGCCACCATCCCAGGTCGGCCCCTCCACGACGCCGAGAAGCGGTCACCAACGGCTGTCGTCAGGGCGAACGTGCCGTCGGCCGCGAGCGCGCCGCCGTCGGGAAGCCACGCAACCGGGACGTGAAGCCCGACTCTTCGGCCGCTCTCGGCAATGGTCCTCGTCGCGGCGGTGACACGGTCGCGTTCGTCGTCGTCGTCCCACGCGGACTGCCAAGCGTACGGCACGCAGACGATGGCGTCCGGCGCGCGCGACTCCAGCCATGTCGCGTTCAACTCGCCGTCGGCGACACTCACGTCGTCGACAGACCCCGCCGCATCGATAGAGCGCCGCGCGAGGTCAATGGCGTCCATCCAGTCCCGCGCCGCCTGAGCGACAAGCGGCCCGACGGACGCCCAGACGTACGCGGACGGGAGCGCGACTGTCTGACGCGGCTGGACCCATATCCCGCCGCTGCGGGCGGCCATGCCCACTGCGACGCCACCGGCACGGTCCGCCGCGATGCGCTTCAGCGGGCCCGGCACGGCACTTGCTAGACCAACTATGAGCGGCCCGTGCCGCCCAGTGGACGAACGCAGCCAGACGAGGCCGTGTTCGGCGCCCCCGGCGACTGGGAGAGTTGTGGTAGCGGCACGGCCGCCACGCCGCCACACGTATGCTGCGTCCGGCGCCACAGTGGTAATCTGCGTAGCCGCGTCCTCGATGAGGAGCGGCACGTCGCCATGGTTCGCGACCTCGCCCCACGTCTGGATGATCGGCTCGTCCTTGGCGACCTCATAGACGACCGTCAGCTCGAACGGCGCGGCGTCGGGTCCGCCCGGCACAATGGGTCGCAGGTACAAGCGCAGGCTCTGCCCGCCACGGCCGTCCGAGGACGTGTCGTGCCGAATGTACTGCAGTGACCCGTTTCCAGTGGTGTACGAACGGCCCCCGACCGACAGCGCGAAGTCGTGTTGCGGCCCTGAGAGGATCTCGACCCCCGTGGGCAGCGACCGCAGCGAGACGCTGCCGAACCCTATATCGTCGTCGGCGATCTTGAGGCGCCGGGCCAACAGGGCGTTGCCGATCGTGACCACACGCGAATGGGCGTGGTATGTAACGTAGGCCCCTACCACCGGCGGCCTCGCACGCGCCGCCGTCCCGCGCTCGACAGGCGCCAACTCCCCAGGTGGACCCGCCCCGCACCCGGCTGCAGCCACCACGGCCACCGCCGTCCACATGGCTACGCGTGCAGCCAGGCCGCCGGTCATAGCCAGCCCTGATCGCGGTACCATCGCGCCGTCTCCCGCATGCCGTGCTCGACGTCGTATTCGCTCTTGAAGCCCAGTTCCTCGCGGATGCGCGAGCTGTCGCACTGCCACGCGGCCTGGCGGAACTCGGTGACCTTCTGCCGGTGGATCACCGGCGCGACCCCTCGGGCGGCAGCTGCGAACTCCGCCACACGGGCCACGACCGCGATAGCCGGCAGGGGGATCGGCAGAGGCAGCGCGCGCCTCCCCAGCACCCGCCCGATGTCGGCCGCCATCGAGCGCCATGTGTGCTCGGCGTCGTCGTTCACATAGTAGACGGAGCCAACCGCATCGGGGTTTGTGGCCACCATGAGGAACGCGGATACGAGATCGGCGACATACATGAGATCGAACGCCTGGCGCCCATCGCCCACGAAAGGCGCAATGCCTCGGGAAATCATCCTGAAGTAGATGAGGATGTCGGTGTCGCGGGGCCCGTAGACCGCTGGGGGTCGCAACGCGACGTGCGGGAACGCGCCCTCGGCGACCTCGGCTACAGCGCGCTCCCCTTCGAGCTTGCTGCGGCCGTAGTCGCTCACGGGGGCCGGGGCGTCGCCCTCCGTCCGCCGGCGCCCGTCGACGCTCGGGCCTGCGGCGGCCTGACTACTGCAATACACAAGGCGCGGAGGGCCGTCGGCGGAGCGCCGACACGCCTGAGCGACGTTGCGCGCGCCCTCGGCGTTGACGCGGTAGTACGCAGCGTAGTCCCTACCGCGGAGCATCGCTGCGAGGTGAAAGACGACATCGACACCCGCGACCGCCGCGGCAAGAGCGTCGGCGTTGGTGACGTCCCCATGCACTATGGCGACGGACTGCGTGTCCAGCCAGGTGAGGTCGCTCGTAGGACGCACGATGCACGTGACGTCGTCACCGCGCGCCACGAGAGCGTCGACTAAGTGACTGCCGACGAAGCCGTTAGCGCCGGTGACCAGCGCCTTCATTCGCGCATGTCAACGCTCGCCGTGTATTCGGGATCGAGCGTGGCCATGCGGTCGCGGAGCTTGGTCGCGAGGTCGTCGAAGCCCGTGAGGTGTGCGAACCGCATCATCCGTTCGATGCGGAAGAGTCCCTCGCCCCAGCCATCGAAACTCGCCTCACGCAGCAGCGAGTCCGCGATCTCCAGCAGCCGCGCCTCGACGAGGAAGACCGTCGTCGGGTCGCTGTCGTAAAGGGCCCTCTCAGCCTTGAACTGCCGGATAAACGACCGACCCCGGCCCGGCACGCCGTTCGGGAACCGGTCGGACACGGTCGCGTCTATCTGGTCCGAAACCTCGGCCGCCTCCTCCTGCCGGTCCAGGAACAGGAGCGCCTCGCCAGCAAATGCCCGACCGACCGCGGCGCCGGTCGGCCCGTGCGTCTCGGCGAGTTCGTTCGCTCGGTCAAGGGCCGCCTCCGCGTCGCCGACGTGCAGCAGGTACTCCAGGTAGGGCAAGTGCGCGTAGACCTCGTTCACCGGCCGCTGGCCCGGCGTATCCCACGCCTCACGCAGGATCGATCCGGCCCGCGCCGTGTCACCGTTGCGCAGCAGGGCCATCCCATAGAGGTGCAGGTTATGTAGGTGGTGCCAGTCCGCCCACGACGGGATGCTCTCGCGCTCGTAATAAGCCGCTTCGAGGTCGTACGCCCTCTGGAAGCGCGCAAGAGCGTCGTCCCACCGACCCACACGCGGGAGGACGTGCGCGACCATGTGCTGTCCATGCGGCGCGACGAGCGCGCGGTTCCCGTATTCCTCGGCGTGGTACACGGCAAGCTCGTATTGCCGCATGTTCTCGTAGCAGTGGAGAAGGTAGTGATGCGCGCCGATGTGCGCCGGATCGCGCACAAGCGCGGACTCATACCACGCGACGCCGTTGATCGACCCGCGCTGCCCGATGCCCGATGCGGCCGACTCGGCGGCCTGCCCTCGCGCGACCCACAGCTCCGCGTCGCCCGGGTACTTCATCAGCGCCCGCGCAAGGGCAGAGCGGTATTCGTCGCGCAGCGCTCTACGTTCGTCGCCGCCCGCGAGCATCGCCCGGTGTTGCGTCTCACGGGCGTCGATGTACATGCGCTCGCGATCGCTCACATGCGCTCGGAGGTCCAACGCAGCGTCGAGGTGCGACTTCGACACGTCGCGCATGCCGACGTTCCAGTAGACGATGTACAGGCCTACGTGCGCCAGGGCGATGTTCTCGTCCAGCGATAGGGCGTGGTGGAAGGAGCGCGCAGCCTCCATCCAGAAGTAGCTGTGTGTCCAGCCGAGGGCCTGGTCGTAGAACGCCTGCGCCTCGGCGGAGGACGTCGTTACCTCCTGGTGCGGCGCCCCAACGCCCTCGATAATCGTCGCAGGGCGGTGAGCAACGTCCGTTATGATGGAGCGCACTTCCTCGCGTGACGTGGCCGCCCGCGATACCGCAGGGACACCCGCCATGAATGTGGCGACGACGAGGAGCGCTATCGGCTGAAGGCGACGCGCGACCATGGACCTCTCCAATCCGGGCAATAGCCGTGAACCGTGAGCCATTGTATCATCTGCGCTCGCATACCGGCGCCTTCGACGCCGCGCAGGGGAGCAAACGGACAGATGCGGCTAGCGTACTCGCGTCCCGGGAACGCCGAAGAGCTCCGGCAGATTGCCGCGTTCGCCTCAGCTTACGGCTTCGAGGGCGTACAACCCAAGGGCGCACAGTTCACGCCCTGGGTCGAGGCTGGGGCGGCGCCGGCTATCGACAGCACGATGGGGGTCATTGCGTACGGCGTCGACGAGGACGCAACCCGCGCGACATTGCGTTGGGCCGCGTTGCACGGCCTGCCCATCGTGACGTGGGTCGCGGGGTGGAAGCGTGACGCCGTCACCCGCGCGGAGGCCGCCGAGATTCTGACGAGGCTCGGCCGCGACGCACGCGCGCACGGCACGGCGCTGTCGCTCCACAACCATGCCGGCGCCGTATTCGAGAGCGGCGAGGATCTGGCGGCCCTCCGCGACCTGACGCGGCCCGAGGACGTCACGTTGACGCTGGACACGGCGCACGCGGCCCTCGGGGGCGTCACGGACATCCCCGGCCTGATCTCGGACTGCCGCGATCACATCGACGTCTTCCACATCAAGGACCTGGCCGACCGTGGGTTCTGCCCGCTTGGACGCGGCGAATTGGACTTCGCGCCTATCTTCGACGCGATCCGCGACATCGGGTTCGATGGGTGGCTTGTCGTCGACGATGAAAGCGGCGAGATGGCGGCTGAACCTGCGATCGCGCACGCCCGGTCGTTCCTCCAGGGACACCTCTGAGCCCGCTGTACGATGGCGGCGCCCAGGCCCTGCGCTCCGTCCCCGCCCGGCCGAGTTTCGGCGAGTTGTCGGGTTGACGACCCGTCGGCCGTCCTATATACTCACGCACGTAGATTCCCGTCATCCGGCTGTACGCCGGTCGCGGGCAGGCGGATTGAGCACACGGCTTCGTAACGCGAGCTACGGCACGACGTAGACAGTTGATATACCACGGGCCGCATCTGTAGACTCGGCGCCTTGTTTCACTTGCTGGGAGGCACATCGAATGACACGGAAGCCTATGGCGTGGCTGGCGGCATCATCTGTTGCCGTTCTCGTCCTCGCCGGTTGCGGGAACATGAAGAAGGATGTGTTCCTGCCTGAATACGAAGCCTATAAGGCAGACACCTCCGACAGGCTCTCCGGCGTGGACTCGTCAATCGGCGCGGCCGAAGGCCGTCTCGGCAGCCTTGAGACCGCAGCTACCGATCTCGGTGAGGCCGTCGAGGACGCCAAGAATGACGCGATGGCGTCCGCCGAACAGGGCGACGCGGATACGCTGGCGTCTGCGAACCAGAACGCTACCGAGATGGACGGCGCGCTCCGCGACGAGCTACAGGCCGCGATTGACGCCGCCAATAAGGACGCTGCCGCGAACGCGGCCGCAGGCGACGACAAAGTCCTCGGCGACGTGGAAGACATCCTCGCGAACGCGCGTGATGGCGTCATGTCGCAGATCGACGCCATGTCCTCCAAGTCCATGGGCGACATCGAGTCGCTGCGGGCCGAGACCGCGGACACGCTGCGGAAGTCCGTTCCGATCGGCGTTAGCACCGTGTTCTTCGGCTCGGGTTCGACGTCTCTCGGCGATGCTGCCAAGAAGGACCTCGACAAGGGCATCGCGGACATCAAGGACAACCCGTCGGCGACCGTCCTCGTTACGGGCCACGCCGACTCCAGGCCGATCCTGGGCGGCACGTTCATGACCAACCTACAACTGTCCGAGGCGCGCGCCCGAGCCGTCGCGGCATACCTCGAGTCCCGCGGCGTGACCAACAAGGTCGTCGTCAGCGGACGCGGTCACTTCGAGACCGTCGGCGGCCAGGCAACTATGGACGGCCAGAAGCAGAGCCGTCGCGTCGAGGTCGCCATCAAGGGCGAATAGCACGCATCTGACGCTGCGCACGACGAAGGCGGGGAGCAGTCCCCGCCTTCGTCGCGTACGGACTACGCGAGGCCGCTCGCCCCCGAAGGTCGGGACTCTCAGTCGTCACGCCGAGGACCGCGCGTCCATGACGGTGAGGCATCGTCGGTGACGGTGCAGGCCATCCGCCCTGCGCGTACACGAGAAGGGGCGGGGATCGCTCCCCGCCCCTTCTCCACGTCTGTGTGCAGCCACGCGTCGTGACGCGTTACGCCTCCGACTTGACTCGCCGGTAGAGCCACAGGATGGCGTACGCGATGCACGCGAGCAGGACCAGCTTGATGGTGAACCCGATGAGGGCTCCAAGCAGTCCGACAAGGCCGAGCACCGTGCCGAGGAGCAGCGCCAACCCCTTCCAGCCCAGGATGATTATCGCGATCCATGCGAGGATCTTCACGAACAGGTTCATGTCTCTCCTCCGTCTACGATGATTCGCTCTGACGCAGAGCGATGGACCCACCGTTCGCTACGAACTCGAATGTCGCGCCACCGTCACCGACGCGCAGTTGGTTTTCCCCAGCCGGAGGCGTACCCCACTGGGACTCGAACACGCCGCCCGTGACCGTATAGGCCACTTCGAAGCCCGATCCGGCGGCGACATCCACCGTGACGCCACCACCCGCAGCCACGAGCTTGTATGCCCCTGAATGCACCTCGCCCAGGTCCGCTGAGATGCTGCCTCCGTTCGTTTCCGCGTCGACCTCGTCGCCGACGACGTCGTCGATGTGGATGCTCCCGCCGATGAGATTCAGATTGAGGCGGGCATTGACGCCCTTCACGCGCATCGCGCCGCCCACGATCCGTGCCGTCAACGCGTCCAGGGCGATGTCGTCGGCTGCGAACTGGCACCCGGTGGCCTCGACGTACACCTTCGTGACGCCGCGGGGGATACCGACCTCTAGCGTTCCGCCCACCGCCTCAAATCGCGCGCGATCCCGCGAATCCTCGATGTCGGCATAGCAGAGCGGAGCCGCCACGCGGACCCGATCCACGCCCGCCGGCGCCAGGCGGACCTCGCCGCCCTTCTGACTGATGTGAATGATGGATCCGTCCGCCAGGTCGAACTCGCCCGACCCCTTGATGACATTGCGGTCTTCACTCCCCTGCTTGCCGTTGGGCCCGTCCCACGCCATCTCCGAGAACCGCTTGCGCATGTCGTCAAAGAAGCCCTCGACCTTGCCGGTGAACTTCGTGACGTCGACTGCCTTCAGCTCGCGCTCAACGCGTCGGAGCACATCGTCAAGCTTCCAGTCCTGCCTGGCGCTGCCAGACGACCCAGAGGCCGTGTCGGTGAGCGCCTGGAGGAGTTGCTCAGCATCGCCCGTCGAGATCTTCCCCTCCCGCAGGAGGTTCAGAACGATGACCCGCTCATTGGTCGTCATGCGAGGCCCCTTCCCGACGGCCAGTCGCGGCCGTTGTGTTCGAGGGCGTGTCTTCCTCGACCTCTATGGTGATCGTGTGGGAATCGTCTTCGTCGCCCTTGGCGGCCTTCCCAACGTTCCGCTTAATGTCCTCGACTTGCGCGCGCAGATCCTTCTGCCGTTCGCGCAGGATCTCGCCCGCCTTCTGTCCGATGTCCTCCAGGCCCTTCCGAACATCGCGGGCCGTCCGCGAGAACACCTGGTACGCGGCCCCGCTCGATCCCTTTCCGTTCGAGTGGGGTCGGTCGCCGTCGAGGGCCTCCAGCAAGCGGTTCCCCTCTTCGGGGCTCAACTTGCCTTCCGCGATCATACGTAGAATAAGTAGCCGCTCTTGACTCATGTGCTCGGGCCTCCGTCAACAGGGCTGAGTTGGTTGAGGGCTCGTAGGAGATCCTCCGCGGCCGTGGGGGAGAGTTTCCCCTCGTGCAACTCCGAAACGATCGACGTGCGCTCCGCCGCGATCTCGTCCGCTGTCCACCGCTGCTCCTCCGACAGACCTAACTCCGCAATGACGCGGTTGAGGCGATTCCGCACCGTCGGGTAGGAGATGTCCAGCTCTCTCTCGATTTCGCGCAGGTTCCCGCGGTTCTTCACGAATAGGATCAGGAAATCCTGGCCCTGTCGCGATAGCCGGGAGAACCGATTCCGCTCGAAGGAGCCCTCGACGGAAAGGTCGCAGCTCGGGCACAGGTATCGGCTGATGCGGATGTCGCCGCCACACGACGGACATGCTGGCACTTCCGGGCGAAGCATTGGGTGATCCACCCTCTATGATAGTTAGCCGCTTCATTCACCATTATAATGGGCGCGATTAACATTGTCAAGTATGGGAGTGCATATAGTGGAGCGCCCGCATCGACAACGTGCATGACGTTGCCCTGATGCGGGCGATCACCAGTGTTTCGGGCCCGGCCTCGCGCGGTCGGACTACTCGACGATCAGGTCGCTCGGATCCAGTTCCGTCACGGCGCCAAGGGCAGCGACGGCGTCCATGCCTATCCTGGCCTTGTCCCCGACTATGGAGATGCGCTTAGGACGGCCGTGGATCTCGTCGGCATGGAAACGCATCATGTCGGCCAGTTGCACTGTCTGCGCCTGTTCGAAGCGGGACTTGCGTGGGTCGCCGTCGAGTTCGTACAGCTCCCACGAACGCACGGCCCCCAGTACGTCGCGGAAGCCGATGCGACTTGTGCGGTAGTCGTTGACCACTTGCTGCCGTACGGTCTCGAACCGATCTGGCGACTCGGGCAGGGCATCGAACAGTTCCAGGAACGCCGCGATGGCTTCCGGCGTCTTGTCCGCCTGCGTCGCGATGTAGCCATACATGACGTTCTGGTCCCGCCTCCGACTGCCCTGGCTGTACTGGGCCTGCGCCTGGTAAGCCAGCGCACGCGCTTCCCGAAGCTCCTGCATGACGATGCCGGAGAAGCCGTCGGAGAAGTAGCGGTTGTAGAACTGGACCGGCGTGTGCAGGGATTCGTCGTATTCCTTGCCGGCGAACTCGATGAGGATCTGTGCCTGTGCGGCCTCCTTGCTGACCAGGTAGATCTCCGTCTCAGCCGTCTCGCGCGCCTTCAGGAACACGTGGGCCGGCGGCTCCTCCAGGCCACCACGCACGGGGTGGTATTCCCTGAGGGCGGCCAGTACGTCGTCCGACGACAGGGAGCCGACGTAGTAGATGCGGTGTGCGAGGCCCAGAAGGGACTCGACGTGGTCGTGCAGCTCATCGACCGTCAGGCTCGGCAGATCGGCTGTCGGGATGAACCGCCGGTAGGGCGACTGGTCCCCGTATCGGCTGTACTGTAGGAGCATGCCGAACAGATCGCGGGGATCCTTCTGCACGTCTTCGCGATTCTTCAACGTTATCTGCACGAGTTCGTCCAGCACATCGCTGGCGGCCTTCGGGTGGCGGATTGTGTGCATCATCAGCGCGAGCGACTGCTCGAACTTGTCGTCCAACCCCGACAGAGAGAAGCTGGACGCGTTGCTGCCTGGGCTGAAGCCGAAGTCCGAACCGATGCGATACCACTGCTTGCTCAGTTCGTCGGCGCTGAAAAGAACGGTGCCCGACTTGTCCAGCAGCATCGCCGCCAACCCAAGTCGCTCCTCGTGGATTCGCCCCTTGTCGACGGATATCGAGAACGTGAACAGGTCGTTGATGGGGTTCTGCGAGTAGTAGAGGTCGATTCCGTCCGCGTACGGGATAACCTCGTAGTCATCCTCGGTGACGTACACGGGCTCGATGTCCGCCACTGGTCTGGCGAGTATGTCGCGGGCGAACGCCGAGGTCCTCGTAGTGTCGATGTCCAGTGGGTCTAGGGCCGGCTTGTCCAGTTGCGCCAGGCCATGCTCGCCATCCAGCCGGTACCCGACGACCATGTCGTCCCCGAAGTACTCGTTCGCGACGCGGACCACGTCCGCCTTGCTCCGCGCGCCCATCCGGTCGAGCTGGCCCACGGCGTAGTCCCAGGCCGCGTGTTCCGTGAACGCAGACCGCATTATGCCCGCGCGAGCGGTGTTGGACTCTAGCTGCGCCTTCTCCGACTTCTTGAAGTCGGTCACGATGGCAGGTATGATCCAGTCCTCGAACTGGCCCGCCTTCACCAACTCGACCTGCTCCAACAGCAAGCTCTCGACTTCGGCGAGGGTTTGGCCTTCCTTCGGCACGCCCCATAGGTACTGGGCGCCGTAGTCGTTCGACGCCAGCGGACTCGACCCGGCCGCGCGCACGACTTGGGTCTGCGTCAGGTTCAGGTTTATGAGGCCGGCAGTCGCGTTGTCCAGGATCATGTCGAGGAGCGCCAACGTCTCGACATCGGGGTGCCCATTTGGAACGGTCCGGAACGCGATGAGGACGTACTCCTCGCCGGGGTACTGCACGCTGACGCGCCGGGCTCCCTCGACCGGCTCCGCTCGGTGCGTAGGAGCCTCGGGAGCGTCTTTGGGTTCCCACTGCGAAAAGTGCTCGTCGAGGACTTGGATGGCTTGCGCGGCGTCGATGTCGCCCGAGATCACGATGGCCATGTTGCTGGGGACGTAGTGCTTATCCACGAAGTCGTACATGCGTTGGATGGACGGTCGCTTCAGGTGCTCGACAGATCCGAGAATCGTCCGGCCGTAAGGGTGCCCTTCGTACAGCGCCGCGTGCACTGCCTCCCGGATGGCGTATTCCTTGCTGTCCCGCGACCGGTTCTTCTCCTCGTAGACGGTCTCGATCTCGGGCTGGAAGAGCCGGAACACTGGCCGCGCGAAGCGGTCGGTTTCGACCTCGGCCCATTGGGTCAGTCGATTCGACGGCAGGTTGACCTGATACACGGTCGCTTCGTTCGACGTGAACGCGTTAAGGCTCTGCTCGCCCATCATCGAGTAGATCTTGTTCAGTTCCGTCGGGATCGCGTACTGCGCCGCCAACTGAGACTCACGGTTGATCTCGGTGTAGATCTCTCGCCGCTTCTCTGCGTCCGGTTCGTCGAAGTGCTGCTCATATAGCTCGGTGATCCGGTCCAGATGCGGCCGCTCCTGATCGTAATCAAGGACGCCAACAGCCTGCGACCCTTTGAACAGCATGTGCTCGAGGTAGTGCGCGATGCCAGTTGAGTCGTCGGGGTCGTGCTTGCCGCCAGCTCGCACGGCGATCTCCGCGTGGAAGCGCGGGTCCTCGTGGTTCTCGCTGAGGTAGACGGTCAGACCGTTGTCCAGCCGGTAGATCTCCGCGTGCAGGGGATCGTCTGGGTTGTCCTCGTTGATCCGAGTGTAATCCGCGCGAACAGCCGTTGCGGCCCACACGCTCAACCCCACCGCCACGGCCAACCACTTCCTCATCGACCCCATTCCTCCACTGTTGCCCATTTGCCGCCGGGCGCCCAGGCGGAGCCAGCAGCGCCCCGCCGCGGGGTTCGCCGACACGCCCCGAGCGCTTTCGACTCGTCGCGCGCGCCTGCGCCGGTCAGCCGCGTCGCAGGCGGATGCAGGCCAACCGAGTATACCACTCCGCCCAAAAGCTCGCCAAACCGGCTCGGGCGCAACCGCCTGCACGCGGCACGGTCGCGTCCGAGCGCGCCTGCTTCTCTGCCGGCCGACGGGTCTCTCGGACGCCACGCCGCATACGCGGCAGCGGATGACGTACGCGAAACACCCCCGACGGATTCCGTCGGGGGTGTTCGCGTCGTGTCTGGTGTGAGAGGCGGGCTACTTGAGGACCACCAGTCGGCGGCGCTCAATGTGGGAACCAGCCTTGATCTCGTAGACGTAGACCCCGCTCGCGACCTGCTCACCGAGGGCATTGCGACCGTCCCAGTGCGCGGCCTGCTCGCGCGTGACGTAACCGCCCTCGCGCATCCTGCCCAGCTCCAGACGCCGGACGACCTCGCCACGTAGACCGTAGATGGCGATGGACACTTCCGACTCCTCCGCCAGCTCGAACGGAATCCACGTCTCGGGGTTGAACGGGTTCGGGTAGTTCGGCAGCAGCCGCGTTACATCGGGGATGTAGCGCTTGATCGCCTTGAGGGCGTACTGCCGCGAGTCGAACCCGGAGCCTTCCAGCCTGAGCTGCGCGTCGCGCCGCAGATCGATGGTACGCTCTGACGTCAGGTCGACCAACTGCAGATCGTAGTCCGCAGGCACATCAACCGTCCGCCAGCTCAGCACAGCGCCATCGCCGTTGGCGATGTCGACCAGCCACACCATCTCGTCGCCAACCGACTGCACGTCGCTGTTGAGACGCGCCATCGCGCCGTTGGCCTCGGGGTTCACGAGGGTAACGCGGGGAACCTTGCTGCCGGGGAAGCTCGGCGCCTTCACGTAGCTGAGGCTGCCGGAGCCCGCCGACTTGGTGTCCCGCGCGGCGATCGCTTGCGCCTGGTCCGAGCCGAACTCGGAGGCGGCGTTCACAAACACGCGCCAGTCACCCTTAGGCTTCACAGCCGTGGGCGCTAGCGGCCCACCTGGCGCCGCGACCGTCTCGGTTGCCGGGATAAGGAGCTCGCCGCTCTGGTTCGACAGGAACCAGAACGCCTGCCCTGCCGGCACGGAGTAGGGGTCGGATGTCTCGCTCGACAGCCGCGTCACGCTCGTCTGCGTGCTGGTGTCGAGGTAGATGAGCCGGTTATCCACAGCGCCATTGCTGTTAAGGAGGTGGAACGTCGGCGAGGCTTCTGAGTTGCCAACGGACGCGCGGATCGTCGAGTCCGACCATGCAACCGAGAAATTGAACGGATTCGCCAGCAGGTTCCAGCCGGAACTCAACGGCAGCGCGTAGCGCGTCGTCGGGTCGACCGACTGCCCTGTCACCGAACGCGTCTCAGCGGCCCCGTCTCCGATGACGGCCACGAACCAACCCTTGCCCGTCTCGAACCCATCGGTCGACACCGGCGTGGAGTCACCGAGGGACTCGGGGACTTCCCACTCCTGCGTGCCCGCGTTCCAGCGCCACCCGAACCACTCCGTTATGAACCCGCCGTCCCCGTTGTCGAACGTCGAGGCCATGGAGGTGCTGTCGGGTGACACGGGCGGCCCAACGACGTTCCAGATGTTGGGCGACGTGGTCATCGTCGCAAGCGACATGTCCACGCTGCCGTTCACCGGGATGTAGCCAGGCGTTGAGAACGTGTTCTCGTTGAATGTCCGTCCGGCGTCGAGGTCATCCGTGACCTCCACATACCAGACGAGACCGCGCATCGTGACCGACGTTCCGGAGATGTCCGCCGTCCACGTGTTGCCAGTGGTGTTGGTGAAGGTCACGACGTCGAACGACGCGTCACCACCCTCAGAGTGATACAACGTCGCGCCCGTTACGCTCGAGATCGGGAGGATGATCTCGGCGGAGACCGTCACATCCTGACCGTCGGACGCACTCGACGGGGCCGTCACCGTGAGCGGCGGCTCATCGTCATCGGCAATGGTTGCGGTCGCCGATAGCGCCGTCGCCGTCGCGTTGGTCACGCTGCTGACGGCCACGACGAACGTCTCGTCGGGTTCGTCGTCGTAGTCGGCGGACACGCTGACGTCGACGCTGCCTGTGAGGGCGCCGGCTGCGATGGTGAGCGTCCCGGACGCTGCCTCATAGTCGCCGCCGCCGTTTTCGTCCTCGGCGGAGCCGTCGGCTGTCGCATAGTCCACGGCAACGTCCTTGCCGCTCGCCGCGTCGAGTGTGAACACGAAGGACGCCGAGGTCGGCGACACGGCTTCAAGGCTGCTGCCCTCTGTCACGGTGATGTCGCCGACACTCAGGTTCGGAGCGTCGTCGTCGTCCGTGATGGTGGCCGTCGCGCTGCTCGACGCGAGCTGCACGTTGACCCCGTCGGTGAGCGTCAGCGTCAGCGACTCGTCGTCCTCATCGAGAGCGTCCGCGACGACCGGGACGTCGAACGTCTGCGACACCTCTCCAGGGGCGAAGGTTAACGTCCCCGCCGTGGCGGTGTAGTCGCCGGGCGCGACCGCGGTATCGTCCGCCGTCGTGTACCCAACGGTCACAATGCGTCCGCTTGCGGCGCCGAGAGTCGCGGTGAACGTCGCGGCCCCTGCGGGGTCGTCTTCGACCACCGTGGGACTGTCGATGCTCAGCGACGGCTCAGCGTCGTTGTCGGCGATTGTGTATTCACCCGTTGCGGTGTCAAGCGTCGCGTTGACCTCTCCGCTGAGGACCACGGTGAACGTCTCGTCATCCTCGTCCTTGCTGTCTGGGTTGACGGTCACCGGGATACTGAGGGAAGTCAGTCCCTCGGCAAACGTGAGTGTTCCCGCGGCGGCGTCATAGTCACCGTCGAGGTTCTCGTCCTCGGCGGTGCCGTCGGCCGTCGCGTAGTCGACGCTCACTGAGCGGCCACTGGCGGCGGATAGGGTCACCGCGAAGTTGACGACCTTCGCCGACGACGGCTCCGACTGCGAGATCGGGTCGGAGATCGACACCGTCGGCACCGGGTCGTTGTCGACGATTGTCACCGTCGCGGTGCTGTTATCCACCGCATTGCCGTTGTCAGCCGCCGTGTCCACCGTGGCGTTCGTCGGACTGCTCAGACCGACCGTGAAGGTCTCGTCATCCTCGTCCTTGAAGTCGCCACGCACCGACACGTCGAACGTCTGGGACGTCGCCCCGGCGCTGAACGTCACGGTCCCGCCGCCGGTCGTGTAGTCGTCGCCCGCGGTCTTCGCCGTGCCGTCGGCCGTGGCATACGCCACTGTGACCGTCTGGTCGCTCGTGTTGGACAGTGTCGCCGTCACCGTGCCGGACGCGCTGATCGCGTCGTCCTCGTCCACGGAGATGTCCGCCAGGGACACCAACGGCGCGATGTCGTCGTCGGTGATCGTCGCGGTCGCCGTGGTCGCGGCGCCGTCGAGCGTCGGCGCGCCACTGGACCCGCCGGCAGGCGCGCTCAGCGTCACGGTGAACGTCTCGTCCGACTCGTCGGTCGTATCCGATGTCACCGGGACGGCGATCGTCGTCGAGTCGCTGGTCGTCCCCGCTGGGATCGTGAGCGTGCCCGACGTCGTGGTGTAGTCGCTGCCGCCCGCGGCCGCTGCGCCGTCGGACTCGGCCGTGCCGTCAGCGGTGACGAAGTCGACGGTCACTGCCGAGGAACTCGCGTTCGTCAGCGTTACCGTGAACTCGATCGACCCCACCGTGTCCTCCTCGGCGGCCGTCGGGTCGCCGACCGAGATTACTGGCGGCGTGTCGTCGTTGGTGATTGTGACCGTGCCGATGTGGTTCGCGCCGGCTGCGTTGTCGGTCCCCGGGTCCAGCGTCCCGTTTACGGGGCCGCTGAGCGTGACCGTGAACGCCTCGTCCACCTCGTCGGTGGTGTCGCCGGTGGCGTCCACCGTGATGTCCTGCGTCACGACGCCAGGGGCGAACGAGAGCGTCGTCGAGGACACCGACGTGTAGTCGGAGTCCGCGGTCGTCGCCGTCCCATCGCCAGTGACGTAGTTCACGTCCACCGTGGATGCGCTCGGGTTCGAGAACGTGACTGCGACTGCGGCCGAGGCCGCGCCGTCGTCACCCTCGTCCACGGACACGTCGGCGATCGAGATCACCGGCGGGTCATCGTCATCGGTAATGGTGACAGTGGCGGTGTCCGCCGCATCCACCGTGACGTTTGTGCCACCACTGATGGTCGCGGTGAACGCCTCGGAGTCGCCCTCGTCGGTCACATCGCCAATGACGTCGATGTCGGCCGTTCCATCGGCCGCGCCAGCGAGAATCGTGATCGAACCGGCAGTCACCGCGGTGTAGTCCGAGTCCGCCGTCGTCGCCGTGCCGTCGGCGGTGTCGATCTGCACCGTGATGTCCTTGCCACTCACCTCACTCAGCGTCGCGGTGACGGTCGCCGTCGCCGTCGCCCCGGTAGTGCCCTCGTCGACCGCGATGTCCGCGACCGAGACAGTCGGCGGCGCGTCGTTGTCGTTGATGGTCACGACCGCAACGCCATCTACTAGCGCGTCGGTGATGGTGGCGTTCGTCTCACCGCTGAGCGTCACGTCGAACGACTCGTCCGGCTCGTCCTTGGTGTCGCCACCAATCGCGAGCGTGATGGTCTTGAGCGTCTCGCCCGAGGCGTATGTGAGTGTCGTCGGCCCGTCGGGAGTGTAGTCGCCGTCGGCCGACGTCGCGGTGTCATCGGACGTCGCGTAGGAGACGGTGATCTCCCGGCCACTGGCTCCACTCAGGCTGACGGTAACGTCCACCGTCGTGCCCGCCTCGTTCTCTGTCACCAGCGCGTCCGCTATGGACATCGTCGGCGGCACATCGTCGTTGGTGATCGTGCCGGTTCCGCTGGCGGTTGCCGGGTCGTTCAGGCCATTGACGATGTTCGACACGTCGAGCGAGAACGACTCATCGTCCTCGTCCTTGTCATCGCCATTGGCCGTGACGACCACGCTCTTGGACGTGTCGCCCGGGCTGAACGTCAGCGAAGCGGATGCCGACGAGTAGTCGCCGTCCGCCAGCGTCGCCGTGCCGTCCGCCGTGGCGTAGTCCATGGTGATGGTCTTGCCGCTCTCGGCATCCAAGGACACCGTGAACGTCATGTCGGTCGTCGTCAGCGCGGCGTCCTCGGCCACAAGCACCTCGTCGCTCACCGAGACCGTCGGCGGCAGGTCATCGTCGGTGATGGTGATCGTGGCGGTGCTGTCGCCAGCGTCGAGGTTCGTGGAGTGGCTCGACAAGGTGACCGTGACGGTCTCGTCGTCCTCGTCCTTGTCGTCGCCGTCCACCGTCACGTCGATCGTCTCGCTCGTGTCTCCCCCGACGAAGGTCACGGTGGCTCCGCCTGCGGTGTAATCGCCGTCCGCAGTTGTCGCCGTGCCGTCAGACGTCGCGTAGTCGACTGTGAGCGTGAACTCGCTCTCGCCCGAAAGCGTCAGAACCGGCGATGCGCTCTGCGGCACGCCGCTCCCGCCCTCCAAGGCCACCGTCACGTCGGCGATGTCCACCGTCGGCGTCGCTTCCTCGTCGGTGATCGTCCCCGTGCCGGACGCTGTGCCGATCGTGGAATTGGCCGGGCTGCTCAGGTCGACGCTGAAGCTCTGGCTGGCACCCTCGTCGACGTCGTCGCCGTTGATCGCGACGCTGATCGTCTGCGTCAGCACCTCGGGATCGAACGACACCGTGCCCGCAGCCGCGTTGTAGTCTGCGTCACCAGCCGCTCCGGCGTTCGATGACGTCGCGTTGAGCGTCGTGTCGCCGTCGGCGCCGTCTGTCGTCGTGTAGGCAGCGGTGACTGTGAAGGCTGACGGGTTCGACAGTGTGACCGTGAAGTCGATCGCGCCGGCCGGGTCACCATCAGCGCCTTCGTCGACAGCGGTTGGGCTGTCGATCGTGATGACTGGCGGATCGTCATCGTCAGTGATCACTCCGAGACCAGAGCCGTCCAGGATCGAGGCATTTGTGGGGCCGGAAAGGGTGAGGGAGTAGCTCTCGGCGTCGCCCTCGTCTTTGTCGTCCCCGTTGATCGTCACATCCACACTCTTGCTCGTCTCACCCACGGCATACGACAGGAGCGTCGAGACGGCATCGAAGTCGCCGTCAGTGTTCTCGTCTGTCGCTGTGCTGTCGGTCGTCGCCGCGGTAACGGTGACGGTGTTGAGCGCCGTGGGGTTGGACAGGCTCACGGTGAACGTCTGTGTGTCAGTCGCGAGATCGGCCCCCTCGGTCGCGGCGGCGGCATCGTCGACTGAGATTGTCGGCGTAGGATCGTCGTCGGTGATGGTAGCGGTGTCCGTCAGCGTGCCGGAGGTAGCGTTGCTGAGGACGCTTAGGACGACATCGAACGTGTCGTCCCCTTCTTCCGTGTCGTCACCGTTGACGAGGACGGAAACCGTCTCCGACGTGTCGAGCGCCACGAACGTCACGGTCTGCACTGCTGCCGCAGTGAAGTCCAAGTCGCCGATGGTCGCGTCCGAGCCGGCGGAATCCGCAGTACCGTCGGACGAGTC
This sequence comes from Candidatus Poribacteria bacterium, assembly GCA_018644665.1. Lineage (GTDB taxonomy): Bacteria > Poribacteria > WGA-4E. The sequence continues at coordinate 75,629 of JABGQA010000094.1, read as the reverse complement.
ATACTGGGCGGTGACGGTCTTCTCGCTGGGAGCATCGAGCGTGACTGTGAAGTCGAAGCTCGTCGTCCCCGAGTCACCCTCAGCAACCGATCCCGGTCCGGCGATGTCCATCGTCGGCGGGTCGTCGTCGTCAAGGATAGTCGCACTCGCGCTTGCGCCCGAGATGCTAGCGGTCCCGTTGGTTCCACCCGGCGTCCCGTTGTCAGTCAGGTCGACCGTGAACGACTGGTCTTCCTCGTCAGTGATGTCGTCCGTCAGCGGCACCGCGATGGTGACGGCATCTGAGGACGAGCCGGCCGCGAATGTGACCGTGCCAGACTGCGCGGTGTAGTCGCTCCCGCCGGTCGCGTTGAGGGTTGTGGTCCCGTCCACACCGTCGGCCGTGGCGAAGTCCACGTTGATCGTGGAGTCGCTCGTATTCGACAGCGTCACTGTGAATGCCACGGTCGGGTCACCGGTCTCCGCGGTATCCGACGGTCCAGAGATGGATATCGTCGGCGCCGTGTCGTCCGTGGTGATCGTACCGGTAGCCGTGTCCGTGCCGAGCGTGACACCCGTGCCCTCCAGCGTGCCCTGCGCGCCTCCCGCCTCGCCGCTGATGACGACCGAGTACGTCTCCGTGGCTTCGTCCGTCGCGTCACCGTTCACCGTGACGTCCAACGTCGTCGACGTCGTCCCGGCGGTCACAGTTAGCGGCGTGGACGCGATGGCGACGTAGTCGTCGCCGCCGGCCGCGGCGGAGCCCGCCTCGACGGCCGTCGCATCTGCTGTGACGTAGTTGACGGTGATGTCCTGGTCGCTGGCATGGTCCAGGGAGACCGTGAATGTCGCCGCCGTTGTGCCGGAGGCGCCTTCGTCCACGGTCTGAGCGGCGGTCGCCGTCGTCCCTATGGAGATCGTCGGCGCCGCATCGTCATCGGTGATTGTGCCGGTTGCGGTTCCGCCGGTCGTGTCGACCGTCGACTCGAACCCGGTCGTGGCTGACAGCGTGACCGTGTACGTCTCCCCATCCACCTCGTCCGTATCGTCCCCGGCGATGTCTACGGTGAACTGCTTGTCGTTCTCACCCACCGCGAACGTAACGGTACCGGTTGTCGCGGTGTAATCCGTGACCGCCACACCGGCGTCGCCGACACCATCGTTCGCTGTGACGTCGGCCGTCACGTAGTCCACGCTAACCGCCTTGCCGCTGGCAGGCGTCAGCGTCACGGTGAAGGTCGCCGTAGCCGTTGCGCCGTCGGCGCCCTCGGTCACCGAGACGTCGGCGACCGACGCCACTGGCGGGTCGTCGTCGTCGGTGATGGTCGCCGTCCCGGTGTCGTCGCTGGCCGTGAAGGCCAGGGAGTTGACCGTGTCGCTGGCGCCCGTGAGGACGACGTCGAACGTCTCGTCGACCTCGTCCGTGCTGTCGCCGTTGACATCGACAGTTACCGTCGCGGTTGTGTTCACGACGCCAGGCGTCGAGGCGGCGATTGTCACAACCAGCCCGCTGACGGCCTCGTAGTCGTCGCTCAGCTGCGTCGCGGTGTCGTCCGCGCTGTTAGCCGTCACAGTGACGTCGCCGACCTCGGTTCCGTGGGACAACGACACCGTCAAGGTGTCCTGCACTACGCCCGAGTCGCCCTCCGCGATGGTCACGTCGCCGATCGTTATAGTCGGCACGTCGTCATCGTCGGTGATCGTCCCGGTCGCCGTGATCGGGTCAGTGGCTCCGTCCAGCGTGCTGTTGAACACGTTGCTCAGCGTGAGCGTGAACGTCTCGTCCCCCGTGCCCTCATCAACAGTGTCACCGAGAATCGGCACGCTGATCGTGCGCGTGGTGATTCCAGCAAGGAACGTCAGGGTGCCCGAAGTCAGCGTGTAGTCGCCGGCGTCAGAGGCGGTCGCGTCGGACGTCGTGTAGTCGACGGTCGCGTCGGCGACGTTCGCCGGCGTCTGCGTGACCGTGAAGACCATGGCCGTCGTGCCGCTATCGCCTTCCGTGACAGCCGTTGGATCGGTGATGGAGATCGTCGAGTTGTCGTCGTTGTCGATCGTCGCCAACGCCTCGAGCGTCGTGATGATCGGGTATCCCGTCCAGCTTACGCCGTTCGGGCTGCTCAACTGCAGGACGAAGGTCTCATCGTTCTCGATCTCGGAGTCCGAATTGATGACAACGGTGATGTCACCGGTGGTGGTGCCCTGCTCGATGACGAGCGTGCCGTCGGTCGTGCTGGAGTCGTCGTCCGTGACCGCGCCGTAGTCCAGCGTCCCGTCCTCTGGGCCAGAGCCGCCGTCGGCCGCCACGGCGCTGCCGTCGATAAGGGCGTAGTCGACGGACACGTCGGCGCCCACAGCCTGGGAGAGCGTCACGGTGAAGACCACGCTGCCCGCTGACTCAGAAACCGCGGTCGGATCCGCCATCGTGATGGTCGGCGCCGGGTCCTCATTGGTGATCGTGCCGAGCCCTGACGCGTCCGATATGGTCAGACTCGTCACGCCGTTGAGGAGCGCGTTGCTCAGGTCGACCGTGAACGTCTCGTCCTCCTCGAAGAACGTGTCCCCGTTGGCGGTCACCGTGACTGTGGTCGTCGTGCTCACGCCGTCGCCAGTGATCGTGGCCGTGCCAGACGTGAAGTCGAAGTCATCCGTACCATCGCCAGGACCGGCGGTGCTCGCGTCGACGGCGGTGCCGTCCGTCACCGTGTGCACCACGGTCATGTCGGATGTCGTCGGCGCGGACGCGGTGATGGTGAACGTGAACGTGGCCGTCCCCGAATCGCCCTCGGCGACGGTCACGTCGTCGATGGACAGGGTCGGCAGCGGCTCGTCCTCGGTGATCGTCGCGTCGCCCTGCGCATCGCTGATGACAATGCCGCCACTGGCGTTGCTCAGATCGACGGTGAACGTCTCGTCGCCCTCGTAGACGCTATCGTCTGTGAGCGTCACAGAGATGCCGGAGTCCGGCGCGGTCGCTCCCGCGGAGAACGTCAGGCTCGCGGCGCTGGTTGTGTAGTCGGCGCCGGCAGTCCCCGTCCCGTCCGTCGTCGTGTAGTCGACGGTGATCGCAGACGAACTCGGGTTCGAGAGAGTCGCGCTGAATGCGAGCGTCTCATCCTCGTCCACCGACGTTTGGTCATCGATCGAGATCGTCGGCTCCGCATCGTCGGCGCCCGTGATGGTGCCGACGCCCTGGGCGCCGGACAGTGTGCCGTTGCTCTCGCCGCTCAGGTCGACCGTGAACGTCTCATCGCCCTCGTATGTCTCGTCACCGTTGACGGTGACTGACACCACGACCGACGTGTCTGCGGTCAACGGGTCGAATGTGGCGGTGTCATCGCCCGGGGTGGAGTCATCGTCGACGAGCGTCGTTCCCGACGCCGCGTCGTAGTCGTCGCCGCCGGCAGCGAGTGAGACAGCGTCCGAATCGACCGCAGTGCCGTCGCTGACGGCGTAGTCGACCGCGACCGTCTTTTCGCTCGCGGCGTCGATGGAGATCGTGAAGTCGAACGTCGACGTCCCCGACTCGCCCTCCGCCTGGCTCACGTCCGCGATGGTTATGCTCGGCGCCGGGTCGTCGTCCGTGATCGTCAGCGTGCCGATGGCATCGCCGGAGATCGCCGGTGTGTCGCCGCTGGCCGAAGCCGCGTTCGTCAGCGTCACGTCGACGGTCTGGTCTTCCTCGTCTACCGCGTCGCCGTTGACCGTCACCGCGACCGCTTCCGCGACGTCACCGGCCGTGAAGGTCACGGTCCCAGACGTGACGTCGAAGTCCGCGACATCCGCACCCGTCGAGGCGCCCGAGGCCGCTGCGAAGTCGACCGTCACGATCTGCTCACTCGCGGCGTCAAGCGTCACGGCGAACGTGCCGGGAACGGTGCCCGAGGGGCCCGCCGCCGACTCCAGGACGGTGATGTCATCGATGCTGATGGTCGGAGCGGGATCGTCGTCGGTGATCGTCGCGACGCCTTGGGCGTCGGAGATGACCGGCGTGCTACCGGTAGTGACTGGGTTGGTGAGGTCCAACTCGAAGGTCTGGTTGGCTTCGTCCACCGTGTCGCCGTTGACGGTAACCGTAACGGCCTCGGTGTTGTCGCCATCTCCGGCGGTGATCGTGACGGTCGTTCCGACGATCGCGTCGAAGTCGACGCCCGAGGTTGCGTCCGCCGTAGACGTGTCGACATCGACGGAGACGTCGAATTCACTGGCCTCGGAGATGGACACGGCGAAGTCCCCGGTGACCGTGCCACCGGCGCCGGCGGTCGCCTCGAGGATCGTGATGTCGTCGACCGAGATCGTCGGCGAGGCGTCGTTGTCGGTGATCGTGCCGACGGCGATGTTGTCCGCGCCGGAGGCGTTGCTCAGATCGTCGTTGGTGTCCAGTGTTGCGTTCGCCGCGTTACTGAGCGTGACCTTGAACTCCTGATCAGGCTCATCGGTCGTGTCACCGGCGACGGTCACATCGATCGTGTTGGAACTGGCGGCTGCTGCGATCGTCAACTCGGTGGTGCCGATTGCGGTGTAGTCGGAGCCCGCGGTCGCTGGCTCGGTGTCGCCCGCCGACGTCGCGTAGTCGACCGTTACAGTCTTCTCGCTCACGCCGGGGTTGCTGCCGCCATTGGCGGAGTTGTCAAGCGCGGCGGTGAACGTGAAGGACTGTGACGCCTCCGTCTCCGCCTGCGTTACGTCGGTGATGTAGACCAACGGCGCGGCGTCGTCGTCGGTGATCGTCCCAACGGCCGTCGCGTCGCCTCCGACCGACTCCGACGTGTTCGTGAAGCTGCTACCGACGACCTTGTACTCCTGGTCTTCCTCGTCGATGGCGTCATCGGCGACGACGACGGAGAAGCTCTTCGTCAGGTCAGAGTCGGCGCCGAACGTCACCGTGGAGCCCACGATGGCCGTGTAGTCCGCGCCGGCAGTAGCTGCGTTCGAGTCTCCGTCCGCTGTGTCGATCTGCAGCGTCACGGTCTTGCCGCTGATGGCCGTAAGCGTCGCCGTGAAGACGGCATTGCCTCCGGCCTCCGCCTGGGTGACCGCCGCGACGCTGACCGTTGGCGGATCGTCGTCGTCGGTGATCGTGATAGCGGCAGTGCCGTCGGTCGCGAACGTCTCGGTGCTCGTCGCCACGCCACCCTGGATGTTCGAGAAGACGATGTCGAAGGACTCGGCGTTCTCGTCCTTCGTGTCCTGGTCGATGGTGATGGCTAGGTCCACGGCCGGCACGAGGGTGCCAGCAGTGAACGTCAGGGTGCCAGACGTGTCGGTGTAGTCCTCGGTATCGACGGCGTTGAACGTCGCCGACCCACTGCCGTCGTTGACGACGTAGTCGACGGTGATGTCCAAGTCGCTCGCGTGGCTCAGGAGGATCTCGGTGCCTGTGTACGTCGTCGCCCCGTCAGCCTCGTCGAACGTGGCGTCGCTGACTGTGATCGTGGGTGCCGCGTCGTCGTCGGTGATCGTCCCTGTCGCCGTCGCGACGTCGAAGCTACCGATCGACCCTCCGCTTAGGTTGGCGTCGTTGCGATCTACTTCGAAGGTATACGTCTCCGACGCCGTTTCGTCGGTAGTGTCGTCGATCACCGTGATGGAGATGGTCTTGGTCGTCTCCGTCTCGGAGTAGGTCACTGCGTTTGCCGATGCGTCCGTGAAGTCGCTATCGGCCGTGGTCGTCACGTCGGCGAGACGCCAGTCGATAGACGGAGTCAACTCACTCGGGTTGCTGAGAGTGATGACGAAGTCCATCGTCGTGCCCGCGTCCTCCGTGGTCCCCACGTCTGCGACGCTCACCGTCGGCACAGCGTCGTCATCGGTGATGCTCACTGTCGCCACGTCGGCGCTGGTCGCATTGGCGACGTTGTTGGAGTCCTCCAGCGTGGCGTTCGTGAGTGTCACGCCGCCGATGGTGACCGTGAAGGTCTCGGTGGCGCTCTCATCCGTGCCATCGTCTACGATCGGTATCGTGATGTCGACGGAGGTAACCGTCTCGTCAGCGAACGTCGCGATCCCGTCGTTGCTCCCGTCGTCGTCGGCCGCGCTCGCGGCAGTGTAATCCGCCTCGCCCGTGGCGCTGGTCGCGGTGCCTTCGCTGAGCACATAGTCAGCGGTGATGCCCTTGGCCGACGCAGTGGTCGCAACGCCGGCGCCGGAGTTGATGCCGACCGTCAACGTCACGCTTCCGCCGTTCTCGGCGATGGTAACGTCGGCGATCTCGATCTCAGGCGCGGCGTCGTCGTCGGTGATTGTCCCCGTCGCCTCGACGTCAGTTGTGCTGCCGCCCGCGAACGTGGCGTCGGACAGACTCGTTCCGTCGAGCGTCAGGGTGAACGTCTCGTCCACCTCGTCGATCGTGTCCGCACTCGACGAAATCGTGATGTCCTGGTCGGCGCCGGCGCCGCCGTTGGTGAAGGTCACGGTCCCGGTGTTGGCAGTGTAGTCCTGGTTCGCCGTCGAGAGCGCCGAGGGGGATGTGTCGTCCGCCGCCGCCCAGTCGACGACCGCGTCGAAGCCAGTTTCGGGCGTCTTGTCAACGGAGAACGTGAACGTGATGTCGCCGGCCTCGGTCCCCGTGCCCGCGCTCACGGTGATCTCGGGCGCCGCGTCATCGTCGTCGATCGTGCCGACGCCCTGGGCATCGGTGATGGACACGGTCCCAGTGCCCGCGACGTTCCCGCCGAGGCTTCCCGGGTCGGTCAAGTTCACGAAGAACTGCTCGGAGGCGCCGACGCCGCCCTCGTAGGCGTCGTCGCTGGTGACCGTGACCGTGACAGTGCCGGTGGTCGTCACTCCGTCGCCGGTGATCGTCAACGGCGTCGTCGAGCTGGCGACGTAGTCGGTACCCTCCGTAGCCGTATCGCCCGCCGTGATGACGTTCACGGTGACGTCCGCATCGGTTGGGTTCCCGATGTCCACCGTGAACGTGATCGTGGGATCGGCCCCGGTGGCGCCCTCGGTCACAGCGGTCGGGCTGTCAATCGTGATCGATAGCGAGTCGTCGTTCGTGATGGTCCCGGTCGCATCGTTGCCGCCCGCTCCGGCGATGGCCACGACCGAACGCTGGCCGCCGCCTGCCGTGAACAGCGTGACGGTGAACGTCTCATCCGCCTCGTTGATCGAGTCGGCAGTTGTCTGCACCGTGAAAGTCGCGGTCGTGTCGCCGGCCGGAATCGTGAAGGGCTCGGCGGACGTGGTCGGGTAGTCGGTGTCCTGGGTGGCCGAGACCGCAGTTGTCCCGACGGTGCCCAACGTAAGGTCGACATCGCTGGCGCTCGTCGTTGTCACGGTGAAGTCGATGTCAGTGCCCTCGGTCGCCGAGTTGTCGGCGATGGAGATCGTCGGGACATCGTCGTCCAGGATCGTCCCCAAGCCGGTGGCGTCGGAGAAGTCGTTGCCAGTCCCAGACCCACCGGTGAGATTGGTCAGCACAACGGTAAACGTCTCGTCCGCCTCGTTGATGGAGTCGTCCGCGAACGCGACCATGATCGTGCCGTCAAATGTACCTGCTTCGATGGTCAACGTACCGGCGGTGCCGCCGTCGTCGTCTGTCCCGACGGCCGTGTAGTCCGAGCCGCCTACGCCGCTCGGGCTCGCGCCGACGTACGCCGTTCCATCGGTAAGGGTGTAGTCGACGGACACATCGGCGTCACTGGTCATCCCGGCGCCGGTCTCGAGTTCGACCGTGAACGTGAGCGTCCCGTCAGACTCGTCCGTCGACGTGTCGTCGCTTATGACCAGGGCGAGGACGTCGTCGTTCTCGATCGTGCCGGTGGCCGACGTTGCCGCGCCGTTGAGGGTCGGCGTGGCGTCCAGTCCGCCTCCTGGAGTATCCAGGGTCACGGTGAACGTCTCGTCGTCCTCGTTGATCGTGTCGCCTGTGACCGCGACGGTCACGTTCGTGCTCGTGCCATCCGCGCTGATCGTCCCCGTCGCGCCGCTGCTCGGTACCGTGGTGTAGTCCGTGCCTCCAGCGGTCGCCGTCCCGGCCGACGTGGTGACGTTGAACGTAACGTCGGCCCCGCTCGTCGTCGCGGTGCCGGTGCTGGCGTCGATGGTGACGGCGAACGTAAGCGTGCCGTCCTGGTTCTCCGGCTCGGACGCCGCGGCGATGCTAAGAACGACTGCGTCGTCGTTCGTGACGGTCACGACGCCGGTTTCCGGCCCAGTCGTGCCGCCGGCAACCGCGAACGCGACGGTGCCGTTGGTGCCACCTGACGCGCTCGATAGCTCGACGTCGAATGTCTCGCTCGCCTCGTTCTTGTCATCTCCTGTCGCCGCAACGCTTATCGTGTGGCTCGTTTCACCCGCGACGAACGTCAGCGTCGCGTCCGACGGAGAAGCGTCCGAGGTCGTGAACGTCCCCGAGTAGTCGGTGTCCGCGCTCGTCGCGGTGTCGTCCGCCAGAGCGACTGTCATCGCGATCGTCGAATCGCTGGCATTTGAGAGAGTCACCGTGACGGTGCCGGCGACGTCGCCGCTGTCGCCCTCGGTGATCGCGATGTCGTCGATCGAGATGGTCGGAGCCGTGTCATCCGTGGTGATCGTGCCGACGCCGGTGCCGTCGGTGATCGTCCCGAAGGACGCGTTCGCCAGGTTGACGTTGAACGTCTCGGTGGCTTCGTCGGTCGTGTCGCCGGTCACCAACGCGCGGAGCTGAATCGTCGTCGCGCCGGCTGCGAACGTCGCGGTGCCGTCGCCGTCTCCGGCGTCGCTCGCGTCCGTGTCGTCGTCTTCCTTGGCGGTCGACGTGTAGTCGCCGTCCGTGGTGGTCGCCGTTCCGTCGGCAAGCGAGTAGTCGACGGTGACGGTATTGCCGCTGGCCGCATCGAGCGTGATGGTGAAGTCGAAGAAACCGTCCGCGTTTTCGGCCTCGGTGACGTCGTCGATGGTGATGTTGGGCGGCAGGTCGTCGTCCGTGATCGTCGCCGTCGCCGTGCTGTCGTCGACGACGTTCCCGAGATCCGAGCCCGCGTCCAGGGTCGCATTGGTGAGCGTCACAGCGCCCAGTACGAGCGTGAAACGCTCGTAATCGTCGGCGCCGCCCTCGTCGAGCGTGTCCGCCGTCGTGTCCACGGTCACGATCACCGCTGTGTCACCAGAGGTGAACGTCGCGATGCCGTCCGCCGTGCTCGCGTCGTCATCCGTGACAGTCGTCTCGTCGAAGTCCGTCCCGCCCGCCGTCGCCGTCCCGGCAGTCGCGACATAGTCGACGGTGATGGTGCTACCGCTGGACGCCGAGAGGTTGATCGTGAAGACGGCGTTCCCGTCCTCGGCCACCGTCACGTCCGCGACGGACAGAGTCGGGGCATCGTCGTCGTCTGTGATCGCGCCGGCGCCCTGCGCGTCAGTCACGGTGACAGTACCCGTTTCGCTGCTCAGGTCGACAGTGAACGTCTCCGCAGGATCCGGCTCATCCTTCGCATCCGTCGTCACCGCGACGGTGACGGTCTTCGTTAGGTCGCCCGCCGAGAACGTGAGGGTGCCGCTATCGTCCGTGTAGTCGGAGTCGGCGGTCGTCGCCGTGCCGTTGTTGATGTCGTAGTCGACGGTGATCGTGGAGTCGCTGGCGTGGTCCAGCGTCACGGTGAACAGGAAGGTACCGGTGTCCTCGAGGTCCGTAACATCGTCGATGGTCATCGACGGTGTCGCGTCGTTGTCCGTGAGCGACGCAGAACCACTACCGTCGGTGTTGGTTGCGTTGCTATGCGCGCTCAGTTCGAGCGTCAGAGTCTCAGGCGCCGCAGCCACTTCATCGATGGTGTCATCCGTCGTGGGCACGGTTACCACAACCGCCGTCACGCCCGCAGGGAAGTCAGCGACTCCTGTGTTGTCGTTGCCGTCGGAGTCGGCGTTGCCGTCGTCATCTGCCGCCGTGCCGGTGTCCGTGCCGGCCGTGCCGGAGCCATCGGTCACCGTGTACGTAGCGCTCACCGCCCGCCCGCTCGCGGCATCGAGCGAGATGGTGAAGGTTAGGTCGGCGCCTTCGGTGACCGTCCCGGCGTCGCTGACGGACATCCCCGGCAGCGCGTCGTTGTCGTTGATCGTTCCCGTGGCGCTGCTCGTCCCAAGCGTGGCGTTGCTCGGGTTGCTGATCGTGACCGTGAACGCCTCGGTGTCTTCCTCGTCCAGGGCATCGTCAGTCAGGGCGACGTCGAGGTTGGCGGTCGCGGTCGTGTTGCCGGCGTTGAACGTCAGCGTGCCGGACGCGGTCGTGAAATCGCTCCCCGCCGCCGCGGTGCCGTCGGACGTGACGTAATCGACCGTCACGGTACGCCCGCTCGCCGCATCGAGGGTCACGGCGAACGTCAGCGTCGTGCCTTCGTCAGACGCGACTGGGTCGGCGATCGACACGGTTGGGGCGGTGTCGTCGTTCGTGATCGTGCCTGTGCCGGATTCAGTCCCGCCGGCGCCCTCGAACGTGGGCGTGGCGTCCGACCCGCCGCCGAGGACAGAAAGGTCCGCCGTGAAGGTCTCGTCGTCCTCATCGCTCGTGTCGCCGCTGACCGCCACGGACACGGTATAGGTCGTCTGGCCGGCTGTGATCGTCCCGGACGTGCCGGTGGTCGGCGTCGCCGTGTAGTCGCTCGCCGATAGCGCCGTCCCGTCGGCCGTCCCGACGGTGAAGGTGACATCCTGGTCGCTCGTGACACCGCTGAGTATGCTGACCGTGAAGTCGAACGACCCGTCGAGATTCTCGTCCTCGGTTACGTCGTCGATGCCAACGACAACGACGTCGTCGTTGTCGATCGTCCCGGTGCCCTCAGCATCCGTGATGGTAAGCGACGTCGTGTCCGCGAGTTCGGCGTTGCTGAGAGTGACGATGAGGGTCTCGTCGGCCTCGTTAACCGTATCGCCGGTCACCAAGACATCGACCGTGCCGTCGCTGCTGCCGGCGGCGATGGTGAGCGTCCCCGCAGCGGCCGTGAAGTCCACGCCCGCCGTAGCCGTCCCCGGTGTCGTCGCGGTCGTGTAATCTACGTTGATATCCTGGTCCGACAACGCCGTCAGCGACACGGTCAACGAGATCGTGCCGTCGAGGTTCTCGGCTTCGGTCACATCCGCGATCGACACGGTCGGGACGCCGTCGTCGTTCGTGATCGTCCCCAGCCCGGTATCGTCCGTGATCACCAGCGCATTCGCGTCCGCCAACTGAGCGTCGTCGGTCAGAACCACGGTGAAGGTCTCGTCCGACTCGTTCTTGAGGTCGCCGGTGACGGTGACGGTGATGGTCGTCGTCGTAGCGTCCGCCGCGACCGTCGCCGTGCCGCTCGCTGTCGTGTAGTCGCTGTCCGCCGTGGTGGCGGTCCCGTCGGCTGTCGAGTAGCTGACCGTCGTGTCCTGATCGGCAGCGTTCGACAGCGTGACCGTGAGGTCGAAGACTCCGCCGTTCTCGTTAGCGGTTACGTCGCCGATCGAGACGGTTGGCTCTGCGTCGGTGTCAGTTATCGTCGCCGTTCCCTGCGCAGCTGCGATAGTCACACCGGACCCGGAAAACGCGTCGACGCGCCCGCCGAGGGCGTTCGACAGGTCGAGAGTGAACGCCTCGTCGACGCCGCCATTCTCGAACACAGTGTCGCCAGCAACCGTGACGACGACCGACTTGCTGGTCTCGCCAGCAGCGTACGTCAGCGTAGTCGACGTAATCTGCGTGTAGTCGCTCCCGCCCGTGGTGGCGGTGCCGTCAGCCGTCTCGTAATCGACGGTGATCGCCGTGTCGCTGGGGTTAGACAGTGACACGGTGAACGTGCCCGAAGGAGATCCCGAGTCCGCTTCCGCGATGCTGATGTCATCAACGGAGATTGCGGGGTCGGCGTCGTCGTTCTGCACAGTCCCGACGCCCTGGCTGTCGCTCAGTACAGGCGTACTGTCGATCGCGGTGCCCAGGTCGGTGACGGCGGACTGGAGATCAACCGTGAAGGTCTCGTCGTCCTCGTCCGTGTCGTCGCCATTCACAACGACGGTAATCGTCTGGCTTGTAACGCCAGCAGCGAACGCCAGATCGACCGGCGTCACGTCGTCGTCCAAGTCGACGTAGTCCGCGTCGGCATCGCTCGCCGTGCCGTCGTTGACCAGGTACGTGACGGTGATGTCCTTCTCGCTCGCGGCGGCAAGATCCACCGTGAACACGAAGTCCGTCGTCGCGGCGCCGTCCGTTTCGGCAGCGGTCACATCCGCGGCGAACGACACCGCCGGGGGTTCGTCGTCGTCAGTGATCGTGCCGGTGCCTGTGCCGGACGTGATCGTGCCGTTGTCAGCGTTGCCCAGGACTACGCTGAACGTCTCAGAGTCCACGGTGCCGGACACACCCTCGTCGATCGCGTCAGTCAGCGTGACGATGTCCACTATCTGCGCGGTTATACCCGCCGAGAACGTCAGCGTGGTCGTCGAGACTGCCGTATAGTCCGCGCCTGCCGTGGCGGAGACATCCGCCGTGGCGTAGTCAACAGTGACGACCTGCGGGCTGACCGCGCTCAATTGCACGAAGAACTGCGCCGTGCCCGCCTCGGCCACCGTGGCGTCAGTGACTGTGATGTTGGGGCCGTCGTCGTCGAGGATGGTCCCGGCGGCCTGGGAACTGGCGATGCTCGCGCCGCCAGTCGCGTTGGACAGCGTCACGACGAATGTCTCGTCTACCTCATCCGTGCCATCATCGGCGATCGGGACGTCAAGCGTCAGGGAGGTGATACCGGACGTGAACGTGAGCGTGTCGGCGGTCAGAGTGTAGTCGCTACCGGCCGTCGTGGCCGTGGCGTCGCTGGTCGTGTAATCGACCGTGTACGTGTTGACCCCGGGATCCTGGTCGAGGGACACCGTGAACTGGAGAATCCCGCCCACATCCGCCTCTGCGATAGAGACATCAGCTATGGAGAACGACTGCGCGAACGCCGTCGCGGAGCCGAGCACGAACAGGAGACATAGCGGCGTCGCCAACGCGAAGCCGCGCCAAAGCCGCCGAGCGCCGTTGCGCGAAGACATAGTCATCTTACGCCCCACCTTATACCCCCTTGAGATACTAAGGTCTGTACTGCTGGAAGAGTCGTGGTCTGTGCTGGTCAAAGATCTGTCGTCTGTGCCGATCGAAGATAGGTCGCTCGCGCCGCGGGACGATCTGATCGGATACATGAATGCTTGCTCTGGCAATGCGTCTGACGGACTCGTACGCGGGCACGACTTACCCACTACTGCCCCGCTCCAAATACGCTTGATAGGCCGTGCTGTTTCAACTCGCTGCCGTGCCCAAAAAGGCGATCGCGCCACGAACGCACAGCCTAGACCAATGTCAAGCCGCGCGCAACCCCATGACGGCGTGCTCGCGAGGTGTAAACCGTCGCGGCGCGGCCATCGTGAGGTACCGTGGAATGAACGCAATCTGCTTGCGCCGGCGCCCATGGGCGTGGCGCGTGTGCGGGGACCCCTCCCCGTAGCCGCGCGACGCGGCCCTACTTCAACGCCCGCGTACGGGCGAAGTTCATCGGCCTTCCTCTCCCGTGACCGATTCGCGGCCACATAATACAATGTCGGCGCTGCGCCGTCGAGCTTTGATCCGTACGTCTCGCCGCACGACAGGGGGATAACCGCGTTGAAGGCCGCCATATTCAGTGACCAAGGAGGGCCCGAAGTACTCCGCTACGAGGATGTCGAGACGCCCTCCGTCGGCGACGGTGAAGTGCTGCTCCGTGTATTCGCGGCCGCTCTCAACCGCCTCGACCTCAAGGCGCGTGAGGGTCGTCCGGAGGTCGCGCCCTATCCGCACATCGGTGGGCTCGACGTCGCCGGCGAAATAGTGGATGTCGGGCCGGGCGTCGAACGCAGCCGTGTCGGCGACCGCGTCGTGGTTTACCCGGTCATCTCCTGCGGCTCATGCGATCTGTGTCTGGCAGGGGACCAAGCGCTGTGCGACGAGCAGCGCGTCTTCGGCTTCCAGACGCAAGGCGGGTTCGCCGAGTACGTCGCGGCGCCAGCGGCCAACGTCGTCACGGTGCCAGCATCAAGCGACATGCGAGCATTCGCGGCGTTGCCGTGCGCATACCTCACGGCTTGGCGGATGGTCGTTACGGTGGCGAAACTCCAGGCGGACGAGGTGATACTCATCCATTCCGTCGGCAGCGGCGTCGGCAGTGCCGCTCTTCAGATTAGCCGCTACCTCGGCGCCCGCGCGGTCGTCACCGCGGGAACCGACGAGAAGCTCGGCGCGGCCATCGACATGGGCGCGGAACGCGCCCTCAACTACCACCGGGAGGACGTCACGCAGGCGGCGCTCGCCGCAACCGATGGCCGCGGCGTTGACGTCGTCGTCGACACCGTCGGCGCCGATACGTTGGAAACTAGCCTGCGCTCCGCCGCGAAGAACGCACGCTTGGTGACGTGCGGCGTTACGAGCGGGGCCGTGACAGAACTCAACATCCGCTACCTGTACCAGCGGCAGATAAGCGTTCGCGGGTGCGTGATGGGAGGAAAGTCGGAACTCGGTTCCATTGTGGCGCTCGCCGCTCAGGGCGTTCTCCGGCCGATCGTCGCGGACGTGATGCCTCTGCGGGACATCCGCGCGGCGCACGAAGCACTCGAGTCGCGCACCCGCTTCGGGAAGGTCGTCCTCTCGGTCGCAGAGTGAGCGACCCTACGCGCGGGCGATGAACGCGGTCACCATCGTCTTCAGCATATCAACCTGTTGCTCGACGGCGCGGATCAAGGCGCGCGTGTCTTCGCGCTCCTGACGCAGTTCGCTCTCCAAGTGCTCCTGGCGCGTTAGAAGCGCATCCAGCGCCGCAGCCACGTCTGGGCCTGGCGCCGACACGGGGGCCGCACGCCCGACGGTCGCCTCCCCATCCTCCGTCGTAGGCTGAACGCCCCTGGCGTGCGCTTTCTGTGTTTCCGACTCCAGCCGCTTGCGCTCCTTCTCTACCTCGCTCTCGGGGATGTAGAGCTTGTAGCGCCCGCCCTCCTCGTCGCCATCGATCGGCCGCGTGTTCGCGCGTATCGAACCTCTCCTTATCTGCATGCGGAGCGCCGACGGGTTCTTCCCCAGCAATTCAGCCGCAGCTTTGAGGTCGTACTCGCGCTCGCCTGTGGAGCTAACGGTATCTGTGTTCATCTCGACTGTTCCCCACTGTTACATGCGCCGGGGCCGCCTGTCTGGCCTGCCTCTGGTTGGTAATACGTGAGGGCACAGCTGGCGTTTCGTCAAGTTCTCGCGATAGTGCACGTTTTTCTACTGTGTGCCTGTAACCTAACGCGTTAGCCTCACGTAGGTATAGTTGGTGTCGCGTGGCGGAGACCCGCCACGCGAGGACAAAGCGGGAGAAAAGCGATGTTTGCAGCCCACACAGCCGCACAGCCACAACCGGACGCTCTGAGCCACATCGTGGGAACGCATGACCTGAACGACCCCGAACTCGTTAGGCAAGTCGAACGGGTCGTGAGGTCGGTGTGCGTCAAGGCGGGCCGCGCGGAGTTGATCGAGGACGCCACGCAGGAGGCGTGGGCAGCCTGCGCGGAACTCGTGTCGCGGTACGACCCATCGAAGGGCGTTCCGCTCGCCAGCTTCCTGCGACCGCGCGTCTACTGGGCCGCTCTCCATTACTGCCGTTCCAACTCGGGGGCGTTCTCGATACCTGAGCGAATGTGGCGCAGCCGCCGCAGCGAGGGCGAGGACGACCTGGCATCCGCGATTTACACGCGGTCCCTCTACGAGGAAAGCGACGACGACGAGGGGCGTACGACGGATCGCCTGTCGCAATCGCCCCATGGGCAGCGACACCACGGCGTGCACTGCGGACGAGTCGAGCAGGACACGGAGACGTGGCGCGAACTCGAATACAGTCAGCTACACGCGTTCATCGAACGGCTACAGCCGAACGAACGCGACATCATCAGTCGTTACGGTGAGGGGCACGGGTGTGCGGACATCGCGCGGGAACTGGGCGTGTCGCGCCAGCGCATCCACCAGGTGCTGCACCGCGCCTTCGCCAAGATCCGCCTGTGGTGGGACGAACCCAACGCCGCGTGAGCCTAACGCGAAGGAGTGAACGCCATGCGTTTCCTGATGAGTCTCGTGGTTCTGATGACGTGGGCGGTCGTGTCGTCCCTGCTCATTGTGTGGTTCGTGTCGTGACCGGGCGGTCGTCGAGACGCGCCTGCGCTGCTAGCAAGAACACGACGCCGGCCCCTTCCCGCGCACGCATGCCGCACGCGCCGCGTCGTGAACTGCCTCACGGCGGCTCGCGCGCGGCCAGCTAGACCGGGAGTTCGAGGTAGTCATCCGTTCGGAAGACACACGTCCTCTCGTCCAACTGCTCGGCGCCACGGCCTACATACCCCGCCACGCTCTGCCCGTCCAACACCTTAACCTCGAGTTCGTACGGAGGGCTCAGCACCGCGGGCGCGATGCGGTCAATGGCCTTGCACGCGCGCCGCGCCCCCTTGCGGATCGCCGCACGCGCGGCCTTGGGCGAAAGGTGGTTGGCGAGTTCGATCCCCATCCCTTGCTTGACCGCCACGGTCACGATGCCAGGCACGAGGGCCTCCGCCTCGACGCACGCCTTGTCGTCGCCCGCCAGGAACGCCGTAGGCACGCCGAAGTGGCCCGCCATGTACGCACGGCCACCAAATTCGCCGATGTATTCCCCGTTGAGCCGGTAGTACTCCACCGTGCGGGACGAGTACGTGTGACAGAGGGGCGCCTCCTCCGTGCCCGCCATCGCGTGCTGTCCGACGAAGAACAGCGCGTCGAACGTGGCGTCGAGACCTGTTGGCGCCTTCTTGCCGCGTCCGAATATCAGCTCTGCCTTCGGGTGGATCAGCTCCACGTCCACGCCGCCGGAACCGTGGCCGTCCATCACAACGACCTTCGCCTTCTTGTCGAAGTCGCGTATGCCATCCACCGCCGCGTTGATTTCCCGAGTTAGAAGGCGCATCGCGACACTCTTGCGGGGTGATTCGTCGACGCGGGTCTGGTCCCACTGCGCAACGCCGGCCGGGCCTTCGAGGTCGGTAAGGATGTATATCTTCACGCGGCGCCCTTCACTGCTGCGATGACGCGCGGAGCCTGCCCCTCAGCAGGCGCCGCAAGGTCTCGGCCTTGGCGGGTTGCGTCAGGTCCATCAGATACAGCTCGAGGTAGTCGCTGCGGTCGCTGGCGAATATGACCTGTGTGCCGTCCGGTGAGAACGACGGCTGTATGCACCGCCCCTGCACGCGGCTCAGTGTTCGCACGCGACGCGTCGACCACTCCATGAGAGCAAGTTCCGTAGTCGCGAAGCCCCGTTCGACAGGGTAGACGTACCACTTCCCGTCCGGCGAGAAGGCCCCGCCGAACTCGTTGTAGGGCGTAGACGTCACCTGGCGCAGGTCGGTTCCGTCCGTGGCCATCGACATCAGCTCGAAGTTGCGATCGTGCGTCCGCACGAATACGACGCGGTCGCCCGACGGGTGGTACGCCGGTTCGCCGTCGTCTTCCTCGCCGGTCGTCAGCCGCACCCGGTCCTTCCCCAGATCGGACATCGTCCAGATATCGAGGTTCGAGTCGGTGATGGCTTCGAACAGGATGCGCGTGCCGTCCGGGCTGAACAGCGGATTGGCTACAGGCCCGGGGCTAGGCGACAGCATCCTGTCTTCGTCGGTAGCCAGATCGCGTACGAGAAACACCTCGCTTCGCGTGGCCGAGCCGCTCGCTTGCAGCGTGATGAGCCCGGCGTTCGTGCGGTGCTGAACCGACGAGTAGAGCAGCCGGGCGCCGTCGTGGCTCAGATTCGCTCCGTATTCGTTCGTCGTAGCCGTGTCTGTGACGCGTTGCAGCTCGCGCGTCTCCAAGGTGAGCCGCACCAGGTCGCCGTTCCCGTCGACGTGCGACGTGAAGAACACGTGGGCGCCGTCTGGACTGAAGCGCGGAGAGTAGTTGTCGGTGGACGTGCGCGTGAGGCGGGTGACCTTGTGCGCGTCTCCGAGGAGCCCGGCAACGCGCGCGACATGCGCGCCCTCATCGGCGACCTCCAACGCGTCGAGGAACGCCCGGTAGGCCTCGGCAGTGCGGTCCTGGCGGAGCAGAGCCTGCCCGTAACCGACTA
This sequence comes from Candidatus Poribacteria bacterium, assembly GCA_018644665.1. Taxonomy (GTDB): domain Bacteria; phylum Poribacteria; class WGA-4E. The sequence goes on along the minus strand of JABGQA010000094.1, from coordinate 57,591 downwards.
CGTAGTCCGCATTCGCAGGATCTGCCGCGCGCGCGGCTTGGTAGCGCGCCTCGGCGTCCGCATCCTCGCCCATCAGGAGATGCAACTCGGCCAGCGCGGCGTTTCCGACTCCCGCCGTCTCCCTCTGTCCTGCAAGTTCCTGGAACGCCGTCCGCGCGCCGGCGCTGTCGCCCAGCCCAAACCGGGCCCAGCCGTCGCCGACCGGGTCGCGCTGGCATCCGGCGCCACCGACCAGCCAAGCGAGAATCAGTAGCGGCGCAACGCGGGCGCGCATCAAGGTCTCCGCCGTGGTGGATGCGGGAGGAAGCGACATCTTGATCATACCGTGGCGCCGGGCAATTACAACAGCCGCGGCCCACGCGGGTTGTGCCGTGGCGCGCGCGGCCCCAGTATTCGTCGAGCCGTCGTGATGAGGATCACACAGGGAGAGACCACATGCGACTCGACGGACAGGTGGCGCTCGTTACCGGGGCAGGTCGCGGGATCGGCCGCGCGTGCGCGCTCGCCTTCGCGAATGCGGGCGCCGACGTCGTGGTAGCAGCGCGAACGACTAGCGAGCTGGAGGACGTACGCGGCGACATCATGGCGGTCGGGCGGCGGTGCGCGGCGGTACCCACAGACCTCACCGAGGAGAGCCAGGTCAACAGGCTGGCGGACGAGGCGCTAGCCGCCTTCGGTGGCGTGGACGTGCTCGTGAACAACGCGGGCGTGGCCATCCACCACGCGGTGCCGGACATACCGACGGACGTTTGGGACCTGACCATGGCCGTCAACGTGCGCGCGCCGTTCCTGCTGACGCGACGTCTTTGGGACCACATGGTGGAACGCGGCGGGGGATGCATCCTGAACGTGGCATCGGTGTCGGGCAAGCGCGCCGGAGCTGGCAATGCCACGTACTCGGCGTCCAAGTACGCAATCATCGGATTCACAGAGTCGCTGTCGAAGGCTGGTCGCGAGGTGAACATCCGAGCGTGCGCGGTCTGCCCGGGCCCTGTGGCGACCGTCATGCGGGCCGGCAACAACCCGACCGAAGACCCCACCGGCATCCTCACGCCCAACGACATCGCCGAACTCGCGCTCTTCGTCGCGACGCGTCCAGCGCGCGTAGTGCTTCAGGAGGCGGTTATGGAGTTGAACCCGTCGTGGTCAGGCTGACAGCCGGGCGAGTTGGGCGAGCGCCTGCTGCGCCGCGCGCCGCACGTTCGGCGCGGGGTCGGCCGCCGCGAGTTGCTCCAAGGCTGCCTGCGCCTGAGTCGCGCCCAACGCGCCGAGGGCTCGCGCGGCGTTTGCCCGGACACTCGACGGCGCGGCAGCGTCGCCGATGATCCCCGTGAGCGGCGCAACGGCGTTCGCGTTGTCCGTACGTCCGAGCGCGTCGGCGGCCAACGTCGCCTCCAACACGGCTCCGTTGAGAGCCACGCCGGTGAGAGTGGTGACCGACACGTCGTCCCCAATCTGCCCTAGGGCAACGAGAGCGTCGTGTGCCCGCGCCCGACGGTCCTCGAGTTCGTCCTCGAGCGCCTTCTTCCTAGAGGCGATGACGGCGGCCGAGCCTTGCGCTTGCGGGTTGATCGGCACCTCCGTCGGCGGCGACGAAAGCGGCGCCATCCCGACTACCTCCTGAGACAGTACCGTTGGGTTGGGCGCGGGCGGCCGATTCAGCTCACGGCGACCCGAGTCGATCCACTGGTTGAAGGTGCTCGCAGCGCGCCGGTAGACCACGAGGGAGTCGATGTCGCTGTGCTCCGCGTGCTGCGCCTTGAGTTGCTTCTTCAACCCCTTCGACTCACGCTGGATCTCGGAAGTCGTCATCGTCGATGGGTCTGGCGGCGGCGGCGGTTGCTGCGCTGCCACGACTGCCGCCTTGGCCGCGACCTCCGCCTGCGCGGCCGCGTCCGCCAACGTCTGGAGTTCGCCCTCGAGTTCGGTGACTCGGGTCATCGACGTGGTGAATAGGTCGACTAGCGTCGTGACGGCCGGCGGCCCCATATCCGTGATCGCCGCAAGCGCGCGGCCACTTACCGACGGATTCTCCGCGCCCAAGGCGTCGATGAGTTCCGGCATCGCGGGTTCCCCCAACTGCGCGAGCGCGCTCTCCGCGGCGGCCGCGACGCTCGGATCTAGCGCGCCGAGCACGCGCATCAGTGGCTCCGTAGCGCGGGGGTCGCCCAGAGCGCCGAGTGCGCGGGCCGCGGTCAGCTGCTTGCGGGAGTCGTGGCTCGCCAACCCTTCGGCGAATGTGTCGACGGCGAAGCCACCCATCTTCAGCAGGGCCCGCGTGGCCTCGCCCATGAGCGCAGCGTCCTTCGCCGGATTGTGCGACAGGAATATGGCGCCCAGCGCTCCAACGGCCACGGGTTCGCCCGACTCGCCCAACGCGTGCACAACCTGGCCGCGAACTGCCCGGTCGGCGTCGTCGATCCGCGTCAGCAAGGCCCGAGCCGCGGCCTCGGTGCCAATACGCCCGAGTGAGTGTGCGGACGCGCGTCGCACAACAGGCTGAGTGTCGTTCAGGCTTGCAGACAGGGCGGACACGCTTGAGGCGTCACCGATCCGTCCCAGCGCCGTCGCGGCATTGGCGCGCAGGCCCACTTCGCGCGCACTCGTCGCGGTGGAGAGTGCGTCCAGGGCGCTCTGTCGCTCTACAGCGTCGGCGAACGCTGCATTGCCGAGGTCAAGCGCGGCCGACCAGCGCACGCTCGCGAGGGCAGCGTCGTCCGCCACGGTCGTGAGCAGGTCCGCAACCGGCGTCTGGGCGTGCAGAAGCAAGGGTACGAGCAAAGAGACGCAGCCAAGCAAGAACGTCCGCATGCGGGCTCCTAGCGACGGCTTAGGGGTACATCGCAACTCGTCGCAATCCACTGCTCTACTATCGGACGAATCGCGCGCGCAGTTTATGGCCGCGTCGTCGTCCGGCGGTCAGTGGGCGGACGGATGGTCGTATGGCTCGTCGCCCACGCCGCTCTGGAGCCGGTCCAACTCAGCCTTCAGCTCTGTGACGATGTCTGCGTACGCGGGGTCGCCGTACACGCTGTTCAGCTCCATCGGGTCGCGTTCGAGGTCGAACAGCTCCCACTCGGGCTCCTTCGTGTCGTCAGCGGAGCCAGGCTGGCCCATGCCGTCGGCATAGTAGTAGATCAGCTTGTGGCGCAGCGTGCGGACGCCGTAGTGGGCGTAGACGTGGTGGTGCGCCAGGTGCATCCAGTACCGGTAGTACATCGACGTCTGCCAGCCGTCGGGCGTGTCGCCGGCGGTCAGCGACCGGAAGCTGGACCCCTGCATGCGCTCGTCGGCGTCGATTCCCGCCCAGTCGAGGAAGGTTTGGGCGAAATCGACGTTGAGGATCATGCTCTCACACACCTGGCCCGCGTCGATCTCGCGCGGGTAGCGCATGATGAACGGCATCCGCAGGGATTCCTCGTACATGAACCGCTTGTCGTACCATCCGTGGTCGCCGAGGAAGAAGCCCTGGTCCGAGGTGTACACGACGATCGTGTCGTCGGTGAGGCCCTCGTCGTCGAGGTAGTCGAGGATGCGGCCGACGTTGTCGTCGATAGACGCCACGCACCGGAGGTAGTCCTTGATGTACCGCTGGTACTTCCAGCGCGTCTCGTCCTCGACGCTCAAGCCCTCGGGCACGGGCTGCTTAAGGTCTCGGTCGGTCATGTCGCGTGATACGCGCATCTTCGCCGCGGCGGCTGCGGCGGCGCGGTTCGCGTAGTCGTCGAACAGCGTGTCAGGTTCCGGGACGTCCTCGTCCTCGTACATGTCGGCGTGCTTGTCGTCGGGGTCCCACGGCCGATGGGGCGCCTTGTGGTGGCACATGAGCATGAACGGCCGCTCCGGGTCGCGACACCTGAGCCAATCGAGCGATATATCGGTGATGATGTCGGTCGCGTAGCCGTCGACGACCGCCCGCTCTCCCATATCGATCATCTCGGGATCGTGATAGAGGCCCTGTCCCGGGAGCACGTTCCAGTAGTCGAAGCCCGTGGGGTCGGCGTGTCCGCCGTGGCCGAGGTGCCACTTGCCGACCATCGCCGTCTGGTAGCCCGCCGATTGCAGCAGCTTCGGGAAGGTCACCTGCCGCCCGTCCAACTCGCTCGCGAGTGTCGTCACACCGTTCACGTGGTTGTACGTCCCGGTGAGGATCGCGGCGCGGCTTGGCGTGCATATGGAGTTCGTGCAGAAGCAGTTGTCGAACCGCACGCCGCCCTCGGCGATCCGGTCGAGGTTGGGCGTTGCGTTGATCCTACTCCCGTAGCAACTCATCGCGTGAGATGCGTGGTCGTCTGACATGATGAAGAGGATGTTCGGTCGCTTGTCCGCCATGGCGCCGGCCCTGCTTTCCTGCGTTCGGTTCTATCTGCCGCGTCTGACGATGCCCGCGGCGCTCGCCATCGCTCCGTTTGCTCGACGCACTGTCGAGGGGATGGTGTCTTCCGGTCTGCCGAACTGCTCCACGACATCCGCCGGGTACCACACCTCACCGGCGCGCATGGTTAGGTGGCTGGTCAGGCGTGATGTCCCGATTTCCGTGATGTCGTGCGTATCCTCGAACTCGAACTCGCCCTCCTCCATGGCGAACACTCCGACGTCCGCGACGTCGCCCACGCGCAGAGACCCCAGCGTGTCGTCGCGACCGATGGACCGCGCCGGCGCACACGTAACCGCGGCGATGACGTCGGTGAGGGTCATGCCCATGTTGAGGAACTTCGACGCGGTCGTCGGCATGTCGAACGCCGGGCCCTCGACGCTCAGGCTATGCAGGTCACTGCTGATGACGTCGGGGAGGAAGCCGTTCTCGATCGCGCGTCGCCCGGTTGGGAAGTGGAAGCTGCCGCCGCCATGCCCGACGTCGAAGATGATGCCCCGTTCGCGCGCGTCATGTACCTCGGGTAGCAGCTGTCCGACTTCGGTGAAGATCGTGTCTCCCCGGCCCTGGAAGCAGTGCGTTACGATGTCGCCGCCGCGCATCAAGGCGAGGACGTCGGGAAGCGGAACGCCCGCGCCGATGTGCGTCATAACGCGCGTGGACGCGGCTTCCGCCGCCTCCACCGCTTTCCGAAGCGGCGCGACGCCATTGTCGCCGACCTGGCCACGGCCCTGCCGGACCTTCACTCCCGTCGTCACGTCCGGGTGCGCCTGTATCGTCTCCGCGGTAAGCTCGGCGTTCGCGTATCGGATGTCCTCCATCTCCCCCAGAGGGCCGTATGTCAGCCCGATGCCCGAGATGTGGACGAAAGTCAGCACGCGCGTAACGGCAGGTTTCGCGATCCACTCGTTGAAGCCCGGGAAGTTCGCCCAGCCGGGGGATCCAGCGTCCACGATGGTTGTCACACCCGACGCAAGGCATAGGGGGTCGGCCAGGATGCCCCACGTCGTAACCCCCCAGTACACGTGCGCGTGGATGTCTATCCAGCCCGGAGTCACGATCTTGCCTGCGACGTCCAGTATCCGCGAGCCCGTCGGCGGCGTGACGCCCGCGGCCACGTCGGCAATCGAGCCATCGCGAACGACAACGTCCATCACCTCGTCGACGCCCTGGGCGGGGTCGATCACTCGGCCCCCGGTCAGCACAGTCTCCGCCACAGATGCCTCCTTAACGGTCGCGCCTGAGCAGGCCGATGCGCCAGGGGATGTCGCCATAGCGGCGTCCCGCGAATTCCTCGTGGTGGACGCCCTGATACACCATCCGCAGGTCTGCCAGCGAGACCGTCAGCGTCTCGTCGCCGCTCTGCCGGACGAACTCTCCGTGGCTGATGTGGTCGGACCACGTCTCGGCCGCGAACGCGACGTTCGCGGCGCCGGCGAACGGCTCCGCCGGCGTCGTGGCTATCGGCGACCACTCCCCAGCGAGCGTGTCGGCCGCATACGCCATGAAGTAGCGCTTCACACCTTGCCGCCGATCCTCGCCTTCAACGAGTGTGAGGTACGTGTCGTCCTCCGCGACGCGGTAGGTGTGGCTGGCCTCGAAGAGTCGCCAGTCGGCGTGAGCATCCGAGATGACACACTCCGCGTCCCCGAAGCCCTGCGGGAACGCCGCCAGCTCTGTCGACGCCCGCCACATGCGACCGTCCAGCGACGTGAAGAACAGGTGCGCGCGGGCGTCGTCGCAGATAACCCAGAAGTCTATCCACCCTTCGACCGTTGGCAGGGAGTCGTCGGTGTAGAACAAGCTGGGCGCCGTCCACGACGCGGGGTCCGAGATGTCGCGGGTCGTCGAGTACGTTGGCTGCAGGCCGAGACGCCGCCCCTCGGCGTGGGTCTGGTACACCAGGTACCACAGGCCGTGCGGGCGGAAGTAGAACACCTGCGGCGCGCAGAAATACCCGTCCACGCACGTCAGCAGTGCGCGATCGGCTCCGCTCCAGTCGTCGAGCCGATCGGATGAGATGTGCTCGATTTGGTGCGTCCGCGTGCGGCTCCGCACGCTACAGAACATGTGCCAGCGACCGTCGTGCTCGACGAGCGTTGGGTCTTTGACGGAGATCGCCACGTCCCCATCGCGCGTCATTGGGGCGACGAGGGGCGCAGAGGATGTCCACGAGAACGGGGCGTGAAGGGCCATTCGGGCTCCCTGCTGGGGATCGGGCGTCCCACTACCCTACCCAATGTGGGCCCGTGGCTCAATCGGCCATCCGCGCGCGATCCACCCACACGTCGTGTGGCAGCTTCCGCCGGTAGGCGGAGAGAGGTCGCGGCCGCGCGGTGGAACAGGCGGGGCGAGGCGCGAGGCGTGGGCATCCGCGAGGGTGGATCGCCGTCAGTCGCCGAGAATCGACGTCTCTGTCGTGGCACGCCGCCGCCTGAGCGCCGCTACGTCCTCGACGTACTGCACCCCTTCGGCTTCCCACCACTCCACTGCGACGCGGGACCCTACGGCGATGGCTCCGACGGACTGCGTGAGGCGGCCCCGGACCTGCCACTCACCGTCCGGCAAGAGGAGCCGCGGCAGGACAAACCGTGTCGGCGCGTCCGCGCCACCATGCGCGATTGTGATGGAGTCGTCGTCGCGCGCCAGCAACACACCGAGAGTGCGCTGGAACGGCATCGGGCCAGGCGCGCGTGCCACATCGACGCGGTCGAGAACGGCTCCGTAGCGCTCGGTGCGCACTTCGTAGTCGTACATGGGCCGCCCGCCCGCGGGTGGCTGGGCGCGCGCGACGTTGGCGCCATCGGGCACATCAAGGGCCGCCAGGATGCGCTCTGCCCGGGCCGTACCGGCGTGAGTGGACAACACGACGACCTGGTTCGTCCGCGCGTCGGCCGCGACCCGGGAGCCGTCCGGCAGGAACGGGCGGATCAGGTCGGCGGCCGCAGCAGCCGACGCATGGTGCAAGGGCGTAACTTCGAGCCGCATGGCGTCCGGGTCAGGCGCGTCCGCTGACGGGCCCGTATGCCCCCACGCGGCCGCTGTAGCGAAGCACAGGGCCAGGACGGCCAAGCAGACTGGCACTCGCCTGCGGAACGGTTTCATCTGCCCATCTCCTAGGTACGCGACCACCTCGTCCGATCGTCGAACGCTCTGGGGGAGCCAGCGGATGACGGGAAACCGTCAGTCGACGAGGCCGAGCCCCAATGTCGCGGAGAGCGCAGTCTGCGCCATCGTGAACTGGTGCTGCATCGGTGTGTGGGCGCCGGTGCGCACGTGGCGGTTGTTGCGCACTTCGCTCACCAACCGTTTCATGCCGGGGCAGCGGCCGGCCCAGAAGTCGCGGAAGAACTCGTGTCGAGGTTGCCCGCGATACGGGACTGCGGGTTCCGGCCGCGGTTCGGCCCCGGCCGCTGCCCAAGCGTCGATCAGAATCCTCGCCCACCCGTCGATTTCCGCCTGCACAGCCGCCCCCGAGTCCTCGTAATTGGACGGGAGCAGGGCTGCCTCGTCGCCCTCGTGCTGGTGCATGTCGAGCATGTGCGTGTAGCGATATCGCTCGAAAAGCTCGTCGATCGCCATCGAGTGCGTGGACCGTCGACTGGTGTTGGGTTCGACGTACAGGCCGCGCTCGATCTCCTCGTAGACGATCCCGACCCGTTCGGGGTCGTGGTCTGCGTGGCGCCACTCTGGGTAACGCCCGAACCGGCTGCCGTCGCCCGCAACGCCGAATGCCCACTTCAGGAACGCGTCGTTGTCGTATCCGTGGCCGTCCCAGCAACGCTCGGGGCTTCGACTGCGTCCCTGCGAGTTCGTGTCCGGCAGGAATGTGATGAGCGAGCGGGACAGGAGAAGGTCACGCGGCACGGTCGTCGACGGGCGGCCGTCAAGATGCGTGCGTGTCAGAAGCTGGGCGGCCACGTCCACGATTGCCGCAGTGGGCGCGGGCTCGTGCCCGTGGGGAACGGTGACGAGCAGGCGGAACGCCGCCTCCTCCCAGCGTGCCGCCGAGCCCAGCGTAAGCCCAACGACCGCAGAGCCACCGTACTGCTCCCAGCGATGTAGCGTGGTGCGCTCTGGGTACGCAGCGGCCCAACGTCGGAACAGCGGCTGCCATTCGTGCGGATGACTCACCCAGCAGAGCGACGTGAACACTCGCGTCTCCTCATCGCGGTAATGGGAGCCTACCCTCTGCGTATCGGGCGGGCCGCAGATGGCGATTCCTGTTCGCCGACGCGTCGGTCGAGCACCCAGTCGTACATGGGGATGCGTCTCGAAGCACGGCCCTCATCGCGTTCCCGCTCGTACAGGAAGAACCCCGTCGCCAGGAAGCTCAACAGGAATAGCGCCAGCCATCCCAAACCCCTCAGGACGGCGCCCACGGGTATCGGCAGGCTGTCGACGACGTACGGCAGCATGGCGACGGCTTCGCGGACGAAGAACGAGAACACTACCAGCGATACGCCGAAGAGGACGAGGAACATCACCTGCACCGCGCGGCCTCCGTCCTCAGGACGCGCCAGCGTCGGAGGGTCGTCCGTAGACGAGGACGTTCTCCACAGCGCCCGTGACGCCCGCGACATGTGGCCCGCGCTGCACTGGCGCGGCTGGATTGCGGTCAAGAACGCGCACCGCGTCGCCGTCGATCTCGACGCGGACCGTAACCGGGCGGGTGAACCGCCCCTGCATGTACTTCACGGACTTCCACGAGCCGTCCGGCACACGGACGAGTACCTCGATCTTGCGCAATGGCCGCCGCGGCGTGATGACGACCTTGCGTATGGACGCCACGCCGTCGAGGACGACGGTCGCAGCCGGGAACCCGCTCGTCCGTCCGATGTCCCGCGATTCCATAGTGCCCGCGGCGTCAAGCCGCACGAGCCCACCACCGGCGCACCCAGCCGTTACCAGGATAGCGATGAGGGACAGGAAAAAGCCGCGGCAGGCGCAGGGCCTCACGATGTGTCTCCCGGGGTCGATCACGTGGCGATAGTAGCACCCGCAAACGCGGGGTGTCCAGGCGCGCGCAGGCGCGTTGCTGACCCGTCGAGCCCCCGCTATACTGTGAATGAGTAGCGGGCGCGCAGGCGCTCGTGCCGAACCGCCGGAAGGGCATCACATGACGGTTGACATCGAGTACTGCGGCGCTTGAGGCTACGAAAACCAGGCCGCCAGTTTGGCGGACGCGCTCAAGAAGGCCGTGGACGGCGTCGATGACGTATCGCTGACTAAGAGCGCCGGCGGCGTCTTCGAGGTGACGGTGGACGGCACGCTCGTCTTCTCGAAGAAGGCCGAGGGCAGGTTCCCCGAGGAGCAGGAAGCCATCGACCTCGTGACGCAGGCCGCGTAGACACAGGGCCGGCGTCTGCCGGCCCTCAGACCTTAAGCACCGCGGACACGATGCCTGCATGAGCGACCACCCGTTGTCCGCGCTCAACGTGACGGTACGCATCCCACCCAGCACAATCCTCGACGCAGTCTCGTGCGATCTGCATGACGCGCGTGTAACTGGGTTCCTGGGCCCGAACGGCGCCGGGAAGACCACCCTCCTACGCGCCCTCGCGGGCACGCTGACTCCGACCGATGGGCAGGTCCGGCTCGACGGGTCCGGCATCGGGACGTACTCGCGACGGGCCGTCGCGCGCAGACTCGGCGTCGTGCCGCAGCATCCCAACACCGCCCTCGAGCTGCCGGTGCGCGAGATCGTCGCGATGGGACGGTTCTGCCATCGACCGATCTACGCCTCGCTTGCGGGAGACGATGAGGAGGCTATCGACGCTGCGATGAGCGACATGGCGCTCGACGGCGTGGCCGAGCGCGCGGCACACACGTTGAGTGGCGGTGAGCGTCAGCGGATGTACCTGGCCCAACTGCTGGCACAGGACGCGTCCGTCGTGCTCCTTGACGAGCCCACGTCGCACCTGGACATCCAGTATCAAGGCGAGATATTGACGGCTCTCCGGTCGCTGGTTTCCGAACGAGGTTGGACCGTCGGCGTGGTCTTGCACGACCTCAACCTGGCGTTCCACTTCTGCGACCGTCTGGTCTTTCTAAAGGCGGGCAAGGTTGCCGCGGCTGGTGAAGTGGCCGACGTCGCCACCGCAGGCGTGGTGCAGGAGACATACGGCGTCGCGGTCGAACTCAGCGAGAACGGGGGCCGGCCGCACGTCCGGGTAGTGTATTGAGGGGCGGGCCGCTGCGGCCCGCCCCGGAAGACCCGACGGCGACTATTCCATCCCGTGCCAGTGCGCCGCGTGCGCGATCAGTTGCTTGACCTCGCCGCGTGACGAACCTTCGCCCTCGATGAGCGTGTCGCAGTCGATGCGGTTCTTCGTCTCGGGCCCGCGGCCGGCGGCCAGGATCGAGTTCGTCAGCCAGCTCGTCCTGATCCCGTTGATGCCGGACGTGTAGTTCCGATCGTGGTCGCCCTTCACGAGGCCGACGAGTTGGTCGACCTTGTCGGTCGGGTAGCCGTCAGGGCGGCTCGCATCGACCTCGACCGCCGCGCTGTCCCCGCGGGTCAGCCACATGCCGTCCTTGATCTTGAGCGTGCCTTCGGAGCCCTCGAGGATCACCCACTCCTCGAAGCCGACGTGCGTGTTCCCCACGATCGTGATCGTGCCCTCCGCGCCGCCTTCCATCACGACGTCGGAGTAGGAGTTGATCTCGACCTGCTTGGGGATGATCTCGCCGTCTTCCTCGAAGATCATGTCGGTCGTGCCGTAGACCGACTCGGGGAGGAAACCGGTCATCCACATGAAGATGTCCTGCAAGTGGCTGCCGGAGTCGTTGGGCTGCCCGCCGCCACTGAAGCGGGGGTCACCGCGCCAGCCGCCGCCGCCCCAGCGTTGGGTGAGATACACCTCGAAGCGCTCCAGCTCGCCAATCTGGCCCGACTGGATCACCTCGCGACCCGTGATGTAGCGTGGCTCGTAATGGCGCTGGTACCCACCGACCAGGTGAACGCCGAGCGCGACCGCCATCTTGTGCATGAGAATGGCGTCGCCGACGTAGTTGGCCATCGGTTTCTCGACGATGACCGAACACCCAGCGCGCATCGCCGCTTTGACCTGGATGTCGTGCATGGAGTGCGGTGAGAAGACGCCGACGATGTCGAGGTCCTCCTTGTCCAGCATCTCGGAGTACTCGTACTCGCCGGTGTACCGCGCGAGCGTGCCGCGCGAGTAGCCGTCGACGCGCTCTTCCATCGCGTCCTCAAGCGCGTCGATGCTGTTCGGACTGACGTCCGCGGCCGCGACCACGTCGCAGTCGTCGCGCGTGGCGAACCCCATGGTGTTTCCACGTCCGGCGCCACCGGGGCCGATAATTCCGACGCGAAGCTTGTCGCCCATGTTAGCCGTGTTCCTTCTTGCTCGTGAGACGGTTGGCCGTCCTGTTAGGCGGGCGGAGTATAGGAGTCGCCGGGCGCCGCAGTCAACGACACCGACGTGTGGCCGCGACGCGAGGGCCTACGCCCCACGCGCCTCGAGCTGCTCCGTGACGACGGCGGCGACGCTGTCGCGAACGGCCTCGTACCCGCCGACGAGATGGCTCGACCTGGCGAACCCGGACGCCGCCATGCGGTGCCCACCGCCGCCGAAGCAACGCTGCGCAACCTGCGACACGTCTATGTCATCGCGGTCGGTGCGCAGGCTGACACCGATCTGCTGGCCAAACAGGTTCAGCAGCACTATCAGCTGTCCGCCGTCCTGTAGCTCCTCGGCCACATCCGAGGTATCCCGCTTCACGTACGCCACCTTGATGGGGAGAGGCGGGCCGTCGAACAGGAAGGCAGTGTTCGTGGCGCACACGACCGCGTCACGGAACAGGTCTTCGCCGCGTTTCCACTTGCCGTTCAGACGACGTATGAACTCGCCGGGAGACGATGTCGACAGGGCGGTCTCGAGTCGCTGGTGAATCCGGTCCTTGAGCAGCCAGGAGACACGCTGGCCGAGTTGCCGGTCTCTGTTCACCCACAGGTCTCGGTCGTGCGCCAGGGCCACCCAGTGCTTCAGCTTCTCCGACATGAACGCCGGCATCGACGGCCTCAAGTACTCGTACACCAGGTCGGCGGAGCACCGCGTGCCAGTCGTGTCGACGTGGCATTCGTCGAAGGCGGATGTGTCTAGCCCTGCGGTCGAGTCGTGATGGTCGAACAGCACGCGGTGCAGCCGCTCGTCGGTCGCCCATCGCGACGTCATGTCCTCTGGGTCGAGCCCGACGTCGCAGATGTAGACCGAATCCGCGTCTGTTTCACGTAGAGCCGCCTCGATGATGCGGCTCCTGGGCACCCCGTAGCTCACGAACCGCACCTGACTTCCGCCGAGATCGTAGGCCTCCGCCAGGCACAAGCCACAGACGAAGCCATCGAGGTCGTAGTGGGTCACGATGAGGGCGTTCCCACGGCGCTCGCGAGGCGAGATTCCCATTCCGAAGTGTGCTCCTGGTACGGGTGCCGCCGCGATGGCAGGAAGCCACCTGCGGCCCAATTGTAGGACTACGGCAGGGGACCTGCAAGACGCGTCCCGGGGCTCCACTCAGAGCGCTGCGCGGCATAGATCAGTGTGTTCCGGCGCCGGCCGGTTGGCGTTGCGTCGTTGCGTAGCCGTGCCTCCAGCGGCATGCCCGCCTTCTCGGCAACGCGCACGCTGGCGGCGTTGTCCTCGTCGCATCGCCACTCGATCCGCTCCCAGGGCCACTCGGTGAAGCCCCACCGGAGCAGTGCCACAAGGACGCGCGTGCCGAGCCCGCAGCCAGCGTGCTGAGCGTGGATCCACATACCTACTTCGGCGTATTGGGTCGCCAGAGGGCGGCCACGTAGGTGAAAGCCTGTACCGCCTACAAGGGACGCGGCCCGGCGATCGAACACGCCCAGAACAAAGTCCTGCCGCAACAGGTACTGCGCACGGAACCGACGGCACAGCAACTCGGACTCCGCGACGCCCTGGCGAGGCTTGGCCCACTCCATGTACTCTTTCAGATGGTCGTACGAGGCGGTGACGGCCTCCGCGTGCGCCGCACCATCGCCGACGTCATACGATCGTATGGCGAGCCCGTCCATGAGGAGTTGGTCGGGCGGCAGCATGACGTCCGTCATGGCAGCGGGTCCGCGTCGGGCGGCAGGAGCGCGCTGATGCCCTCCTCGGCGTCGCGGGCCGCCTTGCGCACGTCCAGCACGGGATCGGAGGACGCAACGCGACGGAGTTCCGGCAGCGCGGATGTCGTGCCCAGGGCCCCGAGGGACCTCGCGGCTTCTGCTCGGAGGACAGCGTCCGCGTCACCCAGGAAGCGCGCTATGGCAGGCCCTGCGCCAACGCACGAGGAATCCGCCATCGCCATCATGGTAGAGACCTGGACGCGGCGATTCGTGTGGGGGAGTCCTGTGTCCACGAGTTCGCCCTGCACCAAGGGCGCGAACGCGACGAGGTTCCCGTACGCGGCGCGGTAGAGGTCGGCGTCCGACTCCGCCACCCCGTCGAGGAGCGCGGCCGTGGCCGCGACGCGGTCGCCGGGAGACGCGGAGGCAAGTCCCTCCGCGATCGTCCCCCGCACTAGGGCTCGCACGTACCCGTCGGTTGCCAGGAGGGCCACCGTGATTAGGTCGGGCAGGGCGGGCCCGCCGATCGCTCCCATGCCCGCCAGCGCCGTCTCGGCCACCTTCGGGTCATGACCAAGCGCGTCCGCGCGCAGGATCCGTGACGCGGCGCGCGCCGCTCTCGCATCCCCCGTGGCCGCAATCGCGCGAGCGCTGGCTACGCGCACGTCTAGGTGCGTCGACTGCATACCCAGCTCGAGCGCGGCGAGCGCATCCGGCGTGGGATTCCGGGCAAGCCACTCGGCGGCGGGTATCTGGCGTGTCGGGTTGTTGCTGCCCGCGTCGCGGATGTTCCGCTCCGTGCGATCGCATCCAAGCAGCGCAGCACAGCCGACAACGGCGACCACCACCCACGCGCCGGCTTTGCTGGTGGCGGGCTGAATCACCCCATCACCCCGCGACCGCTTGCAGGGCGCGTGCGGCCCCTGCCAGGAGTTCGCCCTCGCTGGCAGGGGAGAACATAAGCGACCCGTAGTAGCGGATGGCGTTGTCCACCTCATAGCCGCCTTCCGCGTACGCCGCCGCTGTCGGCACATACCCATGGCAGCCGTTGGTGTACCCAAGCGCAGTGGTCTGGCGGAACGGCGACGCCCCTTCGATCCGGTTGCCGATGTCGGCGAACACTTCTCCGGGGAGGGTCACCAGTGCGGCATCCCCAATGCGAACCGCCTGGATCTCGAAGGGCAAGGTCCTCGGCGGTTCGGGGTTGGAATAGGCGAATGCGCGCACGTCGGTCGCCCACTCGACTGCGGCGTCGAGCATCCGCTGTCGGCCGCGGTCGACGCCCGCGCCCTCGCCCTCGGCGGCGTCGGCGACGAACTGAGCGATCTGCGCGTCCAGCGCCTCTCTCGGTGGCGGCGCCTGTAGACTGAGTTCGGCGACTTCGATGTGCGAAGCGAGGGTTACGTCGCCTTCGTCGCGACGGACGGCTCCGGCGCCGGCCACGGCCGCCGCCAACGCGCGGCCGTTCTCCTCAACCGCTTCGAAGGTCCCCCGCTGCGTCGGGTTGATGTCGCCGCAGCACCCTTGAGCGAAGAGGGCTGTCCCGCCCTCCAACTGCTCGACGGCGCGGACCGCGACACCCGGGAACTCGGCGCTCACGGCGAGGTTGTCGCCGCCAAGCGTGGTAGGGTGGCAAGCGTGCGCGAACCACGTGGCAAGGTGGGCCCCGTCCGCCCGCTGCACGCGCAATACGTCCGCGTGCGGAACTACCGCGCCAACACGGTTGTGCCCCAGAACCGTTCGACCGTCGGGCCGGTGCTCCCTGCGGTTGTGACCTATGCGGGCGGGCACGCGCGTCATATCCAGCGACGCCGGTTCCATGGCCGTTACCGCGGTGTCGATGGCCTCAGCCGTCAGATCCACGAACCGACGGATGTAGGCATCGTCGGGTTCGCCCAGTCCGCGCAGGCGTTGCGTGGCCGGACCCGCGTGCGTATGCGACGCGTTCAGCACGAGGGCGTGGGCCGCGATGCCCGCCGCCAGTGCTCGCTCGCGCAGCGCATCGCGCAGTTCGAAGCTGATGCCCAGCACATCCAGCGACACAAGCACTACAGTGACGGCGCCATCGCTCAGCGCCAGCGCCCGCGCGTGGAGTTGGTCATGGATCGACGTACAGCCACTCGGACGGCCGCCGTACCCAGTCAGATCGACGCCCACCGGGGGCGTGATGTCTCTCGAGGCGACCCCTGCGCGGAGACTGGACATGCGCGTGCTCCGTGCGCCCTATCGCTCGGAGATGGGCTTCGTTACGCGTCCGCGTTCGCCGACATACACAGCGTGCGGCCTGATGAGCCGGTTCTGCGCGTGCTGCTCCATAATGTGCGCGGTCCATCCGGTGATGCGCGCCATGGCGAACACGGGCGTAAAGAGACTCGTGTCGATGCCCATGGTCTGGTACGTGGACGCCGAGAAGAAGTCGACGTTCGGGTAGACGGCCTTCTGCGAAAGTCCCGCAGCCTCGCAGGCTTCAACGACAGCTTCTGACAGATCAATCCAGTGGAGATCGCCAGCGCGGTCGCCCAGCGTCCGCGACATGCCACGCAGAACAGTCGCCCGTGGGTCCAACGCCTTGTACACGCGATGCCCAAGGCCGGGTATCCGCTTGGGCGCTAGCGTACCTACCGTGTGGCTCCCATCAAGCACGCGCGCCACGTAGTCGGCGGCCTTCGACGGGTCGCCGATCTCGCCGAGCATCTCCAGCACGAGCGCATTGGCGCCGCCATGCAGCGGGCCCTTCAGCGTCCCGATGGCGGACGTCACGCCTGCGTAGAGATCCGCGAGTGTCGCGACCGTGACGCGGCCAGAGAACGTCGAGGCGTTCATGCCGTGTTCGGCGTGCAGGATGAGCGCCGTGTCTAGCGTCTTCGCCACAAAATCGTCGGGCTCGGTCCCACTAAGCATATACAGGAAGTTGGATGCGATACTGCCGGTTGGCTCGGGCCGGATGGGCTCTAGGCCCTTCTGCGCTCGATGCGCGGCTGCCAGCAGCGTTGGGATCTTCGCTGTCAGGCGCACGGACTTGCGCATGTTCGCATCCGGCGAATTGTCCGCCATCTCGTCGTCGTAGCTCGCAAGCAAGGAGACTAGTGTCCGCAGCGCGTCCATCGTCACGGTCGACTTGGGCAGCGCCTTCACGAGCGCATACACGGCGTCATCTACGTCGCGCTCGGAAACGAACTGCTCGTTGAGCTGCGACAACTGCGCCTGCGTAGGGAGATCCCCGCGCCAGAGGAGGTAAGCCACCTCCTCGAAGGTCGTGTTAGTGGCCAGATCCTGGATATCGTAGCCCTGATAGATCAGCTCCCCCTGCTCGCCGTCGATCGAACATATCCGCGACTCCGCGACCGCTACCCGCTCCAAGCCCTGCGTGACATTGGCCATCGCATCTTCCTTTCGCGCAAAACTCGCCGGCGGGATGACAGAGCAGACTAGCGCCGTGGGAGCGTAAGTCGGATCATCGCCTCGAAGGTCAGCCGCGGCCGACACCGTACAGTCGGCGGGCCAGTGGTGAAATTGTGGCACAGGAGCGGGAAGCGGTCAAAGCGGAAGTCGCGGGGAGTGGCCGGCCCGGCGCGTGCGCGGCTATCGGTCGCGGGGCGTGGAGGACACTGGAGGTGGCAACACGCGCAGTGTCACGTTCATTCTCGGGGCGTCGGTCTCGGGGAATGTCAGGCCGTTGACGGTCGTCGGAACGAACAACACGGGCACTTCGCCGACATCCTGTGCTGCGTCTCCCGGAGCGTGTATGGCGATGCGCACTGTACGAGACCGGCCAGGGTGCAGCACGAGAGACTTCGGAGAGAACGTGAACCAGTCCGCGTACACGCCCGATCCCCCGTCAGGCATAACGCGTAGGGTCTCGTCGTAGTTGTTGGTGACCGTGGCCTCGCCTGACGACCTTTCGCCGGGACGAATATTGACTGTGGCGTTGACGGGGAGCACCGTCAACACTGCCTGCGACGCGCCGGCCTGCCCTTCCACCGCGGTCGTGAGCTCGAACTTGTGCGTACTTCTCGTCGGCGGCCGCCCGTCCCCGAGGTCCACCGCTACGGTGATTTCGTATTCGCCTGGATCGAGCGACGACATGAAGTCGCCCCCGAAGCGGCGCGTCATCCCGCCCATCACAAAGCTGATGCCATGGGTCAGGACGATCTCCTCCACGGTTCGGCGCAGCGTCATGTTCCGCAGCCGCGCCTGTATCAACGGCGTGATGTACGTGTTGCTGCGGTTGTTAAGGATGCCTTCCACCCGCAGGACCCCTCGCTCAACGCCCACCTCCGGGACGATCTCCTGAACATCCGAGACGCTGACCGCGTAGTTCGGCCGTAGCATCCGCTCCAATGTCACGGTTGCGTTCCCGTCCGCGTCCGTGGTCCGCCGCTTCACGCCGGGCACGATCAACACCTGGGCCGCGATTCGGAACGTCACGGCGAGCCGCATGTTGGTGTTGCCGTACAGGGGCATCTCTTCGGGGCCCGGGTCCGCGACGATCCAGGCGAGGTGTTCCGTGAGCGAGCCTGGTGGGAGGGTCGCGAGGCACGTCACCTCCCGTTCCTCCTTGGGAGCCAGAGTCAGCACCGGGCCACCTTCAAATGACACGATCTGCTGCGCTTCGTCTTGCCGGGCTGTGGTCTGGACCGCGAACGCCCCCTCCCCCTCGGCATCGTCGGAGCCCGGCCCATCGGCGCCTTCCTCAATGATGTGCGTGTTCCCGGCTTCGTCGATACCGAGGGCGGCAACCACCAGGCGCACAACGCGCTGGGACGCGGTCGTGTTGGATATCGTGATGTAGAAGGGCTCGGGAGTGCCTGGCCGCGCGTAGACGTCAAGCTTGAGTGGGCTGACGCCGATCACTGCGAACGCAGGCGAACTCGCGGCGGTGATCAGGCAGACCACCACCAGAAACCGCCGGAGCAATGCACTCGTGCACGGCGCCATGACCGACCCCCAACCAACACGACCCCGACGCCGGCCAACGTCAGCCGTCAACGACGGTCTGCCTGGGCCGACACGCGACGCGAGGACGGCGCGTCTACCATCCGTCCCCATTCGAATACGTCACGGAAGCGCAGTCAGTTCCACAGTGGCCATGTACGGAGCCGCAACCGCCTGGTCCGGGGCCTCAGTGTCGTCAGAGTCGGGGCCGAAGTCCTCGCCGTTTCGCCCCTGTACGCGCACCGTCACAACCACCGCGCCGTCGCGCGGCACGTGGCGGATCAGAACGCCGCCTTCCAGCAGCGTGCCGAGGGAATACACCGGGGTGGCCGGCCCGCCTCCGCCGCGCCGCGCGGTCGTCAGTTCGTTCATACGTTGCGGGGTCGCCCAGGGGTTGGAGTCGTTCACGCCCGCGCCCATGGTCCCGCCTCCGACGTAGACGAAGTTCCCCGCGCCGACGCCCTTCTCGGCACCCACTTCCGCGTCAGGGAAACCCGACGCAGCATCGCCCGTGCCGTCCTCGAGGCCGCTCTCATCCCCGTCGCCGTCCGTCTCGACTGAGACGAAAGTGGCCAGCGAGGACCGGCGGACCGCTGGGTGCTGCAACGGCTGTGCAACGCCCACGACGTGCACATCGCGGTTCAGAACCAGACGCAGGACCGCGACGGCCTCCGCGCCCGCGTCACTCCCAGAGACGTTGTTGTCCCAGTGGCGCAGGCCCTGGCCCATCAGCACGTCCTGCTTGCGGGTGATCCAAGAGACGATCTCCTCGACGTGAACGCCGAAGACAGCGCCGTTCTGGGTCTCGAACACCCCAACGGAGCCCTGCGCGGCCGCTGGCTGAATCCCATACGTCCAGCCGGCGGCGATTGCCAAGCACAGTCTGACCCAGCGCATTCTTCCCCCTCACGCTCCGCTCGATAAGGGAACGGCGGCTGGTTGAGTCCCATATGTCCAACCGGCGGCAATTGCCAGGTACCGTGTGACCCAGCGCATGCGTCCGCCCCTCACACTACGCTCGATCAGGGAACGGCGGTCAGCTGCAGCAGCGTGCTGTACGTGCCCGGGTCCGGCGCCTCGGTCGAATCCGAAGCAAGGCCGAAGTCCTCGCCGTTGAAGCCGCGGACAGTGACGGTGAGTAGCACCGCCCCGTCGTGGTTGATGTGCGTGATATGGGAGGTGGACCCGGCCACGTCCAGGAAGTCGCCCGCAGCGGCCGTGCTGTAAGCCGACGTGCCTGTGTCAGCAGGCTCGTCTCCGCCCGATCTGAGCCCGCCGATGTACGCGAAACCTGCTGGGTTGGTACCTGCCTCGCTCACGCCGAAGTTGGTGGAGAGCTCTGCAGCATTGAACCCCGTGTGCGCAGCGGCGTTGTTGTGGCCGCTGGCGAGCGTCACGGCGGTCGCGCCGTCGCCGTCGCTCTCGATGTTCGCGTACGTCAGCAGTATTTCATCGGTTGACGTGTTGATCAGAGCTTCCGCGCTCCCGGCGTTGGTGCCGAAGCTCGTGTTCACGAACGTGCCTGTGAGCGTGGCGTCGACGTTGGTCACCAGCCGGAACACGACCACGGCCTCGTCAACGGAATTGCCACTCGCCCCACCGGCGTCGTCGTCCACGTCCCAGTCCACGATGCTGGTGCTACCAGCCGTGTTCGACTTGAGCGTAATGAACTCCATGATCGTGCCCACGCCCAGCGAGAAGGTCTCGCTGGAACTCGTGACCGCGTGCGCGCTGGTCACTCCCAGCGTGAGAGCTACCAACACGGTTCCCGCGTAAAGACGTCTCATTCGCGTATTCTCCTCATAGCTGCGCCCTGACCGGCAAGATCCCGTCGTATCTGGCCGCGAACCAGGGCTCAATGCACTGCTAGCACTTTCCGTGCCAGCGTGTGGGGCATGTGGTAAACCGTCGCGCGCGCGGCTCACGGCGCTCCCGATCGCGGGCCACGCCCGCAATCGCCGGCCGAAGCCTACTCCACGGGTGATGCCCGTCGGCGCCGGCCGATCGACCGCGTGTGCACTTAAGTGAACGCCTGCGAGGGCGCGTGCACAGCATCGCGACGATGGACCTGGCGCAGCGGGGGCACACCTGCCCCGCGTGGAGCTACACCTTCCCACCGCATACGATAGCGAATGTGGGTCGGAACTGTCAAGAAGGCTGGGAACGGCGCCGTTGGGCTAGGAAGCCACCCTCCGCGTTCGCGTTAGCGCGGGCTCGAGTCCCACGAGGCCGAAGTAGTCGTCGTCAGACAGGCTCGTCGGCGGGCGCTCGGACGACTCTCCCTCGTTGAAGCGCGTGAGGAGTTCCTCCTTCTCGCCGAGGATCTTGTCTACACGCTCCTCAATCGTGCCGGTCATCACGAGCCGATTCACCATGACTGTGCGTGTCTGTCCCATGCGATAAGCGCGGTCCTCGGCCTGCTTCTCGATTGCGGGGTTCCACCACCGGTCGTAGTGGTACACGTAGGACGCCTCTTGCAGGTTCAGGCCAACGCCGCCGGCTTGGAGCGAGATGAGCAGAAGTGGGAGATCCGGGTCCGACTTGAACGCGGCGACGACATCGTCCTTCTGCGCGCGGCTCATGCCGCCGTGGTACATCAACGGCGAGTGTCCTGGCAGGCTCTCGGCGAGGAAGTCGAGCGTCTGCTTGTACTGCGAGAACACGAGCGCCTTCTCGCCCCGCTCTACGATGACGTCGAGGGAGTCGCGAAGGAACTCCAGCTTCGCGCTTTCTCCCGTCTCCGGGTCGTAGTTGCATATCTGCTTGAGGCGCGTCAGCAGCGCCAGGACGTGCTGCAGGGTGACCGTCTCGCCGAGGTTCTGAAGGTATACCGTGCCGGCCTCCTCAGCGACGCGGTACGCTTCGTCTTGGGCCGGGGTCATGTCCATGCGAACCGTGTGCGCGTGCTTGGGAGGCAACTCCGTCAGGACGTTGGTCTTCTCGCGCCGCAAAACGAAGGAACCGAGCTGTTCGCGGGCGGCCTCCGGCTCAGCGTCCTCGGCCACGGACACAGTCGAGTCGAGGAACTCGACGATGGACGCAAGGTCAGACAGTCCATTCTCGATCGGTGTGCCGGTCAGGCACCAGGAAGCCTTGCGCGGCACTCCTTTGATGGCCTTGGACGTGAACGTCTCGGCGTTCTTGATGCGTTGCGCCTCGTCCAACACCATAAGGTCGACCGGGGCGGTCGGCATCAGCTCGAGGTCGTTCCGCACCAACTCGTAGTTGGCGATAGCGACATGCGCCGGGCCGTTCCACTGCACGCGTCGCTGCTCTGCGCTGCCTTGCACTACTGTCACCGCGACTTCGGGCGCCCACGTCTCGAACTCGGCCTTCCAGTTCGTCTTCAGGCCCGCCGGGCAGACAACTAGCGCGCGCGTTACCAGCCCACTGCCGAGTAGCGTCCTCATCGCGACGATCGTCTGGACCGTCTTGCCGAGACCCATGTCGTCCGCGAGCAGCGCGGACCGTCTGCGCGCCAGGAACGAGACGCCCTCGGCCTGGTACGGATACAGCGAGTGCGGAAGGTCGAAGCCCCTGGTCAGGACGTCCTTCAGCGGCGGCATGAGCAGCATGTAGTGCGCCCACGCCGGGTCGATCCCTCGCTCGGATGGATCGGCGGACGGCGGCGGCCCAAGCTGGCCAGCGGACAGGCCGCCGAACGGGCCCGCCGCTCCGAGTTGCTCGTCAGTCGCCAGTTTGGGCACAAACCTCGCGCCGCGGACAGGCGGCAACGGCGGCGTGGTCGCCAATGTTCGGGCGATGACGGCGGAATGCGGTCCGAGCGACCGCACATCTATGTCCGGCGCCCCGACATCCAGCGATCGAGTTGTGACACGCGCGCGACGCTCGGCCGGAGCAGCGGCGACCGTCCGTTCAGCTACAGCGGCGTGCACTACTCACCCCGATTCCGGTACATCCACTGTAGGTCGGGGCGACGTGTGCCGCGCGACGCTGCGGCAGGCGCTTCACGACGGGTGGGCGCCTCCGCGACGACCTGGGCCTGCGTGCCGGCGGCGCTCGGCCGCTCCGGCGCTGCGTGGGTGGGCGATGGCGCCGCTGGACGCTGCACGCCTCCCGTCCGTCGGTTCGCCGCGTTGATCTGGTTCAGCCGCGCCGCCACCCGCTGTTCGCTCCCCAGGCGCCGTGCACCGTCGGGCTGCGGAACGACAGTGGACCCATTGCGGCTTTCGGGCTCCAGTTCGGCCGCGGCGCTGCGCCGCCGGCCTTCGCCGTCCTGCAGGTCGTGGATTCCCCTGAGGATCGCCTCAATGCGCTCGAACGGCTCATCGAGACGCATGGTGCTGGACGCGTCTGTCAGCGTCGACTCGATTTGCGCCAACGCGCCCGGGTCCGTCGGTACGGCCTGTATCGCGGCCAGGCGCTCGCCATCGGCCTCGACCGGCATGACGACGCGTCCGGGCAACTCCGGCAGGAAGACGTCCGCTGGCGCGAGGTGCAGGTGCGCGACGCGTGTCTCCTGACGTCCGGCGAGGTGCTCCCACAGTCGGGCAGCCGCAAAGTCCTCCACGAGCAGAACGCCTGGCTTCTGCTGCACAGACTTCCAGAGCGACGCGGCCATCGTCACCGCGAGAGCTTCCTCGTGGTTCGTCTCCCCGTAGAGCATCCGCTGCGTCTCGGTGATCTCGACGGGATCGGTGTAGCGGAACTCGATCGGGATGCCGCGATGGTTGGTGACGAGGAAGCCGGCAACCGACATCTCCTTCGAAGGACTCTCGATCCACGCGTGGTAGCCCAGGAGGACTTCACGGATCGCACTCATGCATTGGCCTCGCTGTCTCGTGTCCGGCGGTGTGGACGTACGTCAGAAACACGCGAGAATGGGCGCGCCGGTTACACATACGGCCGGCGGCAGGAAGCAGACAGGCGGGCGCAACGAGGCGCGGAAGGCAGAGAAGGCAGACGGAGCCGGTGGAACAGCGCCGCTGGGTTTCAGTTCCAGGCGTCCAAGCCGAACAGCTTGCGGCCCAGCGGGGTCATCGCGGCGAGCTGGTCGCTTGAGAATAGGTCCTCTGTGGCGCGGGCGCGCCTGGCGTCCGCAGCATCGAGGTGTCGGTAACGCGTGAACTGCGCGACGCGCGGGCGGCCCAGACGGTTCCTACTGGCAGCGTGGGGCATCAGATGGTGCATCATGACGAAGTCGCCAGCGGCGCCGGTGATCTCGATCGGCGCGGGATAGTCGTCGAACGCCTTCGGGAAGGCGACCTCGCCACTCGCCGCCTGCGCGAGGGCCCGATCGGTGACGATCCGTGGCCCGCCAGGGATGATGTAAATGCCCGCCCCGCCGGCCTCCACGTCGTTCAGGTAGTAGCACCCCCCGATGCCGACCTTGTCGCGGAGCGTCCCTTCGTCGACGACTTCCGGCCGGTGCATGTCGAGGTGAAGCCCCTGGCTCAACGTCGGTCCCGATGTGTCCTTGAGCGTGATGCCAACCGAGCCGTCGCCGACGCCTAGGAACTCGTGCCCGAAGATGTCGACCGCAGCTCCGTACAGCCGCTCGCTGGTGAGCAGCGGGATCAGCTCGGGCGTGTAGTAGCTGTGGTTGCCGTCCGCGTTGTGCGGCTTGATCCGACCCCCGTGCGACGCGTACCCGTCCGGCATGTGAAGGTCGGCGGGCACCAGATCCATGATGCCGGCGTGGGCGCGACGCGTCTCCCCGGGCGTCACCGCTTGCTCAACCAGGACATAGCCTTCAGCCCAGAAGCGCGCGACCTGATCCGCGCTCAAGACTCTGTACGCCATCGCTAGTCCCATCCCTCTGCTGGTGTTACTTCGGCGCCGGCAGCTAGTGACACGCCATCATCATTCAAGCCGCCACCTCACTCGCCACGCCGCCGCGCCGAGTGGGCCTTGGGCATCGCGAAGACCTTGCCGCCGGACCCGCTGACCGCCTCGTGGAGCGCGTGCAGCGGCGGATCTCCTCGCGTACCCGAGGCTGGCCACGGGAGGAACCCGTAGAACCTCATGCCCGAGTCACTCATAGCGGCAACCGCCTCGTCCGCCGTTGTGTCTACCCCGGATGGCGGCTCGTCCGTGACGATGATCGAAATCCGCGGAACGGTCTTGCGCAGCGGCGCCGACAGCCCTTGGACAATCGCGTCCAGCAGGAACTCGTCGCCAACCGCTGGATACTGGAGCTGGCGCTGGATCGACGTCACGTCGGTGAAGGGGTGCGACACGTCCACGCCGACGACCCCGCTCCCCGTCACGCCGTCCGCCGTGGCAAAACGAACCAACGTGTACGCGGCGTCGAGGCCACCCAAACTCAGCGCGCTGTCGAACATGCTCAGCCCGTGTAGCACGGCGCGCAACCGGCCCTGCATACTGTGGCTGATATCGACGTAGAGAACTACGTCTACATCGCCGCGTGTGCTTGCGTCGGGGTTCGCCCACCTGCGTACCTCGCCCGCGATCGACCGGAAATCAGTGTCCAACGCGGTCGCGGCGAGCAGCACGCCCCCCTCTTCGGCCGCCACCCCCGACGGGCCGCGGCGCGTGCTCGGGATGACTTGGAAGACGCCTCCGCTCCGTTCGGCTAGCTCTCTCTGGAACGGCTCGCCGAATCCGAGCACTTGCACCCGGATCGCGTCGCGCGTGGTCTCCGTCAGAACGCGATCGCGCATCTCCTGTGTGGCTCCGGGGGCCTCCCACTTCGTCGTCGCCGGCTCGTCGGTCACGAGCACCATGGCCCGGTCGGCGTCCAGTCGGAAGCGAGTCACTTGCAGCGTCTGTACCAGGGCATCCAGAGCCCGCTCATTGCCGACGACGCCAAGGCCCCGCAAGCGCGCGCGGAGCGTCTGCGGATCCATCGACCACCCGGACAGCTCCAGCTTCGCCCCGGTCCCCAGCTCTCGGAACACGGCGACACCCAGTTGGTAGTCGATCTCCTCGTGCTCGAGCCGGTCCGTCATGCTGAACAGGTGGTCCGCCACGGCGGCGATGTTGTCGGCCATGCTGCCGCTGGTGTCGACGACGAACAGGACATCGACCTTCCCTGTTACGTTCGCGGTCGCGATGTTGTCGCCGATCCGGGCGAGCGCATCGCGGAACGGCGACCCCATCCCAGTGCCCGACCCGTCTCCGGATCCCCGGCCCGCGCCGGTGCCGACTCCCCCGGGCAGACCGACTTCGGCCGCCCCAGAGGAGTTGGTGACGTTCCGTCCCTCACGGCCCTGCGGCCTCTGGACGCCTGTCAACGCCCCTTGGCCCGCGGTCGGTTTCGACGAGAGGCTACGCAGTGCAGGCAGCGCGTCCTGAGCGGTCCTCGTCTTCGCGTTCGTCGACACGAGGGTCACGGCGGCGGCCATATCGGGCGCAATCGGGTCTGCGGCGTTCATCACGGGTCGGTCGGCGAATTCGATAGTCTGTGGGGTCGGCGACGCTACCTGCTGCCAATCCGGGGCGGCTGGGCTGGCCTGCGCGCTCCGCACGAGACGCTTTAGCGGGCGATCCGGCTTCGGCTCCACACGGAGCGGGTCCACGAACTGCACGGCCATCGCCGTGTCCATGCTTTGGTGCTGCGTGGTCGCCGTCGAGAGGACAAGCACCGCAAGCGCGGCGAGTAGACTGTGGATCACGAGCGAGATCACGATCGGCGAGCGTCGCTTGCGCCGCGCGCGGCTGCCCCGGCCGACCCACAGCGGAGCCGGGAGGCCTTTCCTGCGGCGACGGCGCGCCATACGCACGGCTCCCGATCTGGTGCATCCGGGTACTACGCTCGACACAGACGAGTATACAGGGCCGGACACGGCGGGGACAGTCTGCCCGGCGTCAATGGAAGGACGTGCGTGGGCAGTTGGCTCCTACCGACGGGCCGAGGCGGTATACGACGCGCGGGGCATGGGAAACACGGCTCCTCCGCTCGCAACCACAGCGTCGACGAGAGCCTGCAGCGGCGCCGGCTGCCTAGCCGCCGTCTCCCGCAGCGGCATGATTGCGTAGAACCGCGCGCCTGACTCCGCGACTGCGTCGGCGAGACCGACAGTCGCCGCCGTCTTCGTGGCGGGGGGCTCGTCCGTCACAGCGATCACCACGCGCGCGCCGTGTTCGCGCGCCCAGGGCGCTCCCCGAGCCATGGCGGCCTTGAGATCCTCGCTCCCCGCTGCCGGGTGTCGGAACATGCGGGGCAGGTCCTCGAGCAGGCCGATCGGCCGGGTCACATTGGTGTCCATCAGCCCGCCAGCCATTGTGCCGTCGGCCTCGCCGAAGCGGGACACGGCGTATTCGGGCTCGAGTCCGGCTGCCCGCAGGGCCGCGTCGAGGACGGCGACGCCTTCCAACGTCGCCCGCAAGCGGCCTTGCATGCTGAGACTGTAGTCCAGGAGGAGGAGAACGAGGTCCCCGTCTGCGAACGCCGACGCATCCGCCTGGAGCGCATGCTCGGCGATACTCGCGAACCCGCCATCCAGAGCGGACGGCTCCAGACGTACGCGGCCGGCGGGCGGCGCGATCGCGCGCGCTTCGGCCGGGGGAGACGGTGGCATTTCGACGAATACCCCGCCACTCTCGGTCGCAAGCCGACGCTGAAACGGCTCGTCGTACCCGACGATCTGCGCGCGGATCCCATCCATCAGCACACGTCTGCGGATGCGATCCTGGAGTTCGGCGACAGCGCCCTCCGCCTCCCATGACGTGGCCGCCCTGGAGTCGCAGACGAGAACGAGGTGCTTGTCGGCGGTCACGCGGTGCTGGAAGAGGTCAAGCGTCTGCATGAGGACGTCGAGAATCTGCTCCTCGCCCATGACGCCGAAGTCCGCTATGCGCGTCCGAACGGCGTCTGGGTGCGGCGTCCACCGCGACAGCTCGAGGGCCTGCTCGTCGTAGAAGTCGTGAAACCCAAGCAGACGCAGATGGTAGTCCACTTCTGCCTGATCGAGCTTCTGAACGAGGAACTCGAGGGACTCTCCGGTGGCCTTCACGCGGTTGGAGCCACCCACCATGCGGTCCATCATGGTCGCGCTGGTGTCTAGGACGATGAAGATGTCCGCCTGGCCGGACACCGTCGACCACGCGATGCTCTCGCCGATCTGCGCGAACGCCCGCGCGAGCGGCCGGTCGGCCATCCGACCCGACCCACCTACATGCTGCCCACGGGCGACGGCGACGGTCAGGAGAAGAACCGTGGAAACGACGCAGAAAGCCGAAGGGCGCCGGAGGATGCGGGTTCGCGTTCGATGTGGCATCACGCAGCGGCATCCTGCGTCGGCTCTGCCCGGCCTTCCAGCGTCTCGATGATACCGGCGCCGACGCTGTCGCCCCAGACGTTCACTGTGGTGCGGAACCGGTCCAGCAGCCAGTCGACGGCGAGGATCAGTGTGATGCCCTCGATCGGCAGATCCACGGCCTTCAGGACGATGACCATTGTGACAAGGCCCGCCTCGGGAATGCCCGCCGCGCCGATCGCCGCCAACGTCGCCGTCAGGAATATGACGACCTGTTGGGCCATCGTGATCTCTATCCCCAGCACGGGAGCATATACCTGCGCAATGAACATGGCGGCCACCGACTCGTAGAGGGCGGTACCGTCCATGTTGATGGTCGCCCCGAGCGGGAGCACAAAGCTCGCGGTGCGGTTCGACACACCGTTCTGCTTCTCAACGCCCTCCATTGTCAACGGCAACGTCGCGGAACTGGAAGCCGTCGAGAATGCGTTCATGAGCGCCTTCGCCATCCCTGTAGCGTATTTCACAGGACTGCGTCGGCCGAGGAAGTACAGCAGCGCGGGCAGCGTGACGAGCGCATGGATCCCGAGCCCAAGCACAACGGTAAGGCTGTACTTCCCAACGGCGACCAACTCCGGCAGGAAACCCGCGAAGCCGCCTGCGTTCCCGATCCGACCCGCGACTAGCCCGAGGATGCCGAACGGGGCAACGACCATCAGCCAGTGCACCAGCCGCATGATGGCTTCGTTGAGCGCGGTGAAGACGTCGACCGCCACTTTCGCGCTGTCACCCAGCACGGACAGCACGGCCCCAAGCAGGAGCGAGAAGACGATCAGCGGCAGCACCTCCATGTTCGCCATCGAGGCGAAGATGTTGCTCGGTACCATACCGATGACGACGTCCTTGAGCGTGCTGCCGAACGTGCGCCCTTCCTTGCCCTCGATCCGACCGGCGATCGCGACGTCAATGCGGAGGCCTACCCCGCTCGACCGTACGGCCGGCTCGGCCGAGACGAGACGCCCGTCCCGCCAGAGGAACGCCGGTCCGTCAACCGTAGCAACGCGCGGCTCGTCGCCGATGTCGTCGGTCTCCCAGTAGCGCACAGTGGCGCCGCGCGGGGTGATGTCCGCGATCTCTCCGTAGACGTCCTGATCGTCCAATCGCAAGACGTAGTCGCCGGAATACTGGGAGGACCCCGCTCGGTTCCACTCTCCTGATGCCAGCGTGACCGTACGGCCGGCGACCGTGTACGCGGCGTCGGTGTGGTTCTCGCCGGGTGTGACACCGACGCCGGGCCGGATGATGTTCACCAGGATGAGCCCGACCAGGACGGCCATGCCCGTGGTGGCCATGTAGAACACCATCGTGCGCCAGCCGATCGACCCCAGCTTCCGTATGTCGCCGAGACCGGTTATGCCAACGATCATCGACGTCATGACCAGCGGGACGACGATCATCTTCAGCGCGCGAAGGAACAGCTCGCCGAGCACGTAGATCTGCTTGCTGAAGTCCGGCGCCAACCCGCCTAGGGGGATGCCGATCACGATGGCCAGGATGATGCCGGTCATGATCCTGCGGCTGGCGTTCGTCTCTGACTTGGGTGACTGCATCGCCTGACCCCTATACGGTGATGGCTCGGCGTAACTGCCTAATGCCCCGAATCCACGACGACGCGTGTACCCGGCTCTCCCACCCACGTACGGATCGCAGGGAACTTCACGGCGAGATAGTCCACGAAGTCCTGCGGGTCGGCGGAGTTGAATTCGAACATCTCGTAATGCGTCGGCACGGCGTACCCGGCCTCAATGTCTCCCGCAACATCGACCGCCTCCTGGAACGTGAAGTTCCCGAGGCAATTCGCCTTCAGCCGTCGCGCGTCGCGCCCGTTTATCGGCAGGAACGCGACGTCGATTCGCCACGGCGCCAGCGTGGCGATGAGGCCGTCGTACAGAATCGTGTCGCCGGCGTGGTAGACCGTCACATCGCCAGCCTCGATGACATAGCCTAGGTACGGGTAGCCGAGCGCCTCGTCGCGATCGAAGAACTCGTGCTTGCCCTTGACGGCCGTAACTCGGATGCCCTCTGCGACGTACGTGTCTTCGGCATCGAGACTCACCAGGCGCACCGGATCGACCTCAAGATCCAGCATCCTCTGTCGTGCCGTGCGCGGGGCGACGAAGAACGCCTCGGGCGACGCGGCGGCGATGCCTGGAACCGCGCCGGGATCGATGTGGTCTCCATGGTCGTGGGTGCACAGGACGATGTCGGCGTTCGTGACCTCGTCCGGGCGCAGCAGCGGCGGCGTTCTGCGCGAGTCGCTCGGCGTCAGGTATGGGTCGATGTATATCGTGTGGTTGCCAAGTCGCACGATGAAGCTGTGCTGGCCCATCCACCAGAACGCAACGGAGCCCGGAGCAGACTCGTAGCTCGTGACATCGGCGAGGAGCGCTTCGTGCTGGAGCATGGAGTCCTCCGTGAGTCGCGGGCGCAACGGTCGATTGTGGCCGACATAGGCCGCGTGCGTCAACAGGACGTTGTGGAGGCCGACCCGGTTGCTGACGCCCGACCAGAAGGCCGAGTGCCAGCGCCGTCTGCTGGAGTGGTACGGCCGCGCGAAGCGCGATCTGCCGTGGCGTGACGTCGACGACCCGTACGCCGTCCTCGTGTCCGAGATGATGCTTCAGCAGACTCAGGTCGCGACGGCGATCCCGTATTTCGAACGGTTCATGGCTACGTTCCCCACGATCAGCGACCTTGCGTCCGCCCACGCCGATGACGTCCTCCACTGCTGGCAGGGCCTGGGTTACTACTCCCGCGCGCGAAACCTGCACCGCGCGGCCATCCGCGCCGTGGACGGCTTCGACGGGGAACTCCCGGACACGGTCGAGGAACTCCGGTCGCTCCCGGGTGTCGGCCCGTACACCGCGGGCGCCGTGGCCAGCATTGCCTTCCGCAAGCCGGCGCCAGTCGTCGACGCCAACGTCGCCCGTGTGCTTGCTCGGGTCTTCGCCGTGCCGGGCGACCCGAAATCGGGTCCAACGAGCCGCGCGCTGTGGGCGCACGCTGGCGAACTCCTGTCGCACGCGGCTCCGCACGACTGGAACTCCGCCCTGATGGAGCTCGGAGCTCTCGTCTGCCGGACTCCCACGCCAGCTTGCGACGAGTGCCCAATCGCCGACCTGTGCACAGCCCGCGCGCGAGGCGAGACCGAGAGATACCCGGAGCTCCCGCGCCGCACGCCGCCCATCGCTGTCGAGGACGTCGCGGTGCTCGTGGAGCGCGGCAGTCGCGTCGCGCTGGTGCGCCGGCCCGAGGGAGGGCGATGGGCCGGACTTTGGGAACTCCCACGCGTGCGGCGGGAGGACGGGGAGGCCCTAGCGGACGCCGCGCTGCGCGCCCCGATGCAAGTATGCGGGCTCTCGGTGCGCGACGCGCGGCCGTTCGGCGCGATAAGACACACCATCACCCGCTATCGTGTGCGGCTGTACGGCTTCCGCGCCACGTCGCAGGGCGGCGACCCCATCCCCGTGACCTGCGCGGACGCGCAGTGGGTGGACGTCGACGCGATCGGCAGTTACGCTCTCGCGTCGCCGCAGCGTAAGCTGTTGCGTCTGGCCTGGACCGCCGAGGACGCGTTGCCGCTGCGCTGACCAGGGCGGTCGACGTCCGGACCTGAGCGAAGGGACGACTGTGGCAGAAGAGAACTACACGAAGGTAGATCGAGACGACGAGGACGGGGAAGAGCGTGGCAAGGTCGTGATACTCCACGGGTTCTCGCCGGCCCAGTTGCACGCCGTTGTCGAGGCGTACCGCAAGAACG
The DNA here is from genome assembly GCA_018644665.1 of Candidatus Poribacteria bacterium. Classification (GTDB taxonomy): domain Bacteria; phylum Poribacteria; class WGA-4E. The sequence continues at coordinate 26,182 of JABGQA010000094.1, read as the reverse complement.
CGAAGCTGCCTCAGGACGTGGCGTTCGCCACCGTCACCCCGGAGTCGGGCCGGCGCCGATTGCGCGATGTCGTGCGCGAGCTACGCGCCGACGCCCGCGCGGCCGCCAAGAGGCGGGCGTCGCGCTCCGCTGCGCCTAGCTCGTAAGGCTCGCGATCGGGATCCACATGCCGCCGCTCTGGGCCGCCAGCGACCGCTGGAACGGCTCGTCCATGCCGATCACATCCACGTGGATGCGCGAGCGGTACAGCGCGCCGGAAACCTCGCGCTTCGGGTAGTCGCCATCCACGTATTCGTCGGTGACAAACACGAAGCGGCGGGAGGCGCCGTCGCGGAACTTGACTCGATGAACTGCCTCCATTATCGCGTTCAGCGCCTTCTCGCCTCCGCTGCACTTGACGCCACGAAGCTTCTTGCGGACCTTGCTGACATCGTCGGTAAGCTGCGTCACGTTGATCGTGTTCCGGAGGATCGAGTGCATTGTCGAGTGGTGGAACGTGACAATGCCGACCTGGAAGTCGACGTCGTGCGCATCGAATCGCGTCGCCATGCCCTCCAGATGGCGAGCCACGGCGTAGATGTTGTCCTGCATGCTCTGGCTGATGTCCAGCAGGAAAACCATGTCGATCGGCGTACTGCCGGGTTGCGAGCGGAGGACGTTCTCCGCTATCAGGTCCAACGGGGTCTTTAGTTCGAGGCCCGCGGTTTGGGCCGGGGAGTCGGGCGACGCGGACGACGCCATCTGCGTGGACATGGCCAGCCCTGCGCGACCGCGTGGTGTGGGTTCGGCGACGCGTCGGACGGTCTCGCTAGGGCCACCGCCGGAGCGGAGGCCGTTATCCTCCGGAGCCCCATCCAGCACAGCCGGCCCGACGGGCCGCGCCGTAGGCACGTCTGAATTCCGGTAGGCGGCGGCGACGTTCGCGCGCGGTCGTGGCACGTGGACGGGAGACATCTGCGCTGCCGCCGCCGCGGGGGCCTCGATTGCCGTAGGGCGCGCGCGCGTCAGGCTCGCGACGCCGGGCGACTTACGCTCCGTGAGGGATGGGCGCCTGAGCCGCAGCGGCCGCCGGGCGCGGCCTGGCGTGGCGTTCACGACTATCACACCGGTCGCCTCTTGCGGGGGCGCCTCCACGACCGTCAGTGTCACGACGAAGCACGCGAGGATGGCATGAAGGGCGACCGAGACGATCAGCGGTGTTCGCATGTTCGACCGCAACCACCCACCCCCTACCCACAACACAAGGCCAACCCGCACGCATCGGACAGGTGTAGGAACGACCGCAGACCGACCGGCCCTTACGCATGGTCTGGCGCGCCTACCGTGCCGGCTCGCGCTTGGTGGGCCCCAGCTCCGAGAGTCGGCTCAGGTTGTCCCATGCGCAGTCCAGGCAGAACGCCTCGTGCGACGAGAAGTGGTGGATGACGCCCCCACAGTCGGGGCACGCCGCCCCGCCCTCGGGACGCTTCTCCTCGGTGGCCTCGGGGACACTCTGTTCCACGGCGACGATGTCCGGGTCCGCCGCAAGTCCATCCCGCTCCGCCAGGCCCGTCAACACGTGGTGTGCCTGCAGCGCGGTTGGCGGGGCGCTGCCGGGCGACCTATCGAGGAATTCGCTGCGCGAGATGCGGATTTCGTCGGAGCCTTCGCGCACGTGCAGGTACAGCTGGTACTTCTGGTTGCTGACGAGGTACGCCTCGTTGCCGTGCAGGCGCGAGTGCGAGAGGATCTCGAACGCGAACTCGTCGTACCGCGCGTGGAGTGATCGGCCTCGGCCCGGGAGCGCGACCTGAAGGCGAAGGTGGCTCCAATGCGACGGCGGCAGCAGCAGCAGATACTCGCGCTCCGCGTGCTCGCGCAAACCGTCGAGACGGAAGTACGGCTCATACTCGGCGATGATCTGTAGGGAGAGGACGAACTTCTCGTAGGCGACGAGCTTCGCTTCCTCGACCGCCGTGTTGATCGCCTGCTTGCGCTGATTCTCAGGCAGGTCCGCCAGGCACGCGACCGACTTCCGGTACAGCGGCACGTCCACGCGGACGTGCTGCGGCACGGTGACCCCTTGCCCCACATCCCGCGGGATGGACACGAGTTCGCGGTCGACGAACTCCATCGAGAACGGGTATTGACGGGACATCAGCGCTTCCGGTCGACAGTCCATCGCCTCTCACAGAAGCTAGCAACGGCCGGGACGGCGACGCGCGACCAGGACGCGCGCCGCCTCGCTCGCATCTGGAACGGCTATCCCAGTCGTCCGCGTAGGGCCGCCAGCTGCTCCGTCATCGATGCCGGCAGGCGGTCCCCGAACTTCGCGTAGAATTCGCCGACTTCATCGGCCTCGCCCCGCCACTCGTCTGCTCGCACAGCGAGCAACTCGTCCAGGGCGCCACTCGATACGGACAGGCCGTCGAGGTTCAGGTCAGAGGGCTTGGGCAAGAAACCGATCGGCGTTTCGACCGCGTCGGCCTCGCCCTCGGCACGCTGCAGCGCCCATAGCAGGACCCGCAAGTTCTCGCCGAAGCCTGGCCAGAGCCATCCACCGTCGGCGTCCTTGCGGAACCAGTTCACGCAGAACACCTTCGGCGGGTTCGTGAGCTTCTTGCCCATGTCCAGCCAGTGGTGGAAGTAGTCGGCCATGTGGTAGCCGCAGAACGGTAGCATCGCCATCGGGTCGCGCCGCGTGACGCCGATCGCGCCTGACTGCTGGGCCGCGGTAGTCTCAGAGCCAATAGTCGACGCCATGAACACGCCGTGTTCCCAACTCGTCGACTCGTATACCAACGGAGCCAGGCGCGCGCGCCGGCCGCCGAAGAGGAAGACGTCGATCGGTACTCCCTGGGCATCCTCCCACCGGGGCGAGATGCTCGGGCACTGGCTCGCCGGGCACGTGTACCGCGCGTTGGGATGCGAGGCCGTGGCCTTGCCGGTCCACGCGTCGCCTCGCCAGTCGGTCAATCCGTCCGGCGTGTCCTCGGAGATGCCCTCCCACCAGGGGAGGCGGTCGTCCGTCATCGCGACGTTGGTGAACATCGAGTTGGAATTGAACGTGCGCATCGCGTTGGGGTTCGTGTCCTCGCCGGTGCCGGGAGCCACTCCGAAGAATCCGGCTTCGGGGTTGATCGCCCAGAGGCGGCCGTCTGCGCCAGGGGCCAGCCACGCGATGTCATCGCCGATCGTGCGAACCTTGTAGCCCTGCTCCTCGAGCGGACTGATGAGCATGGCGAGGTTTGTCTTGCCGCACGCGCTCGGGAACGCCCCGCCGATGTACTTCAGGCTCCCGTCGGGCAGCTCGACTTCGAGGATGAGCATGTGCTCTGCCATCCAACCTTCGTCCCGCGCGAGGACGCTGGCGATTCTCAGGGCGAAGCACTTCTTGCTCAGCAGCGCGTTTCCGCCGTACCCGGAGCCGACGCTCCACACGAGGCGTTCGTCCATGAAATGCGTGATGAACCGCCGGTCAGGGGAGAGATCGCCCAGCGAATGCAGGCCGGGAGCGAAATCCTCGCTGTCCGCGAGGTGCTCGAGCGCGATGTTCCCCATGCGCGTCATTATGCGCAGGTTCGCGACGACGTATGGGCTGTCCGTGATCTCGACACCAACCTTGCTGAACGGCGAGCCGGCTGGGCCCATCAGGTACGGCACGACGTACATCGTGCGGCCCTTCATCGACCCGTCGTACAGGGGCGTCAGCTTCTCGCGCGCGTCTTTGGGGCTCAACCAGTTGTTCGTCGGGCCTGCCTGGCTCTCATCGGCGGAGGAGATGAACGTGAGATGCTCGGTGCGCGCCACGTCCTGCGGATCGCTTCGGTGGAGGAAGCAGTTCGGGTACGCGTCGCCGTTCAGGGCGTGCAACACCCCGGAATCGACCATTTCGCCGTTCAGGCGCTCAATCTCTTCTTCCGAGCCGTCGCACCAGTGGATCTGGTCTGGCCGCGTCATGCGCGCGACGTCGTCCACCCATTCCTGAAGTCGGGTCGTCATACTCGTCGTGTTCCTCGTGTTCTGTAAGTCTCGGGCGGAGGCGGCAATGCGGGAAGAACGAGTCCCAATCATGGAGTATAGGGCGCGTACGGGCGAATATCAATTCGCGTTGCCGTTGGCCAGGCCCCGGCTGGGCGGTTGCGAAGGGCCACGCGCGCCGCCGTCACCCGCCGTCTTCCACCCTCGGTGAGCGGGGGATAGAATGACGCGCCGACCCGCACACAGAGACAGGAGCAGGCATGAATCCGAACCAGCTGCGCGAGAAGATGGCCAGCGGCGAGACGGCCATCGGGACGTTCTGCATCCTCCCCAGCGCGACAGTCGTCGAGGCCCTCGGCGTGGCGGGACTCGACTTCGTCATTCTGGACACCGAGCACGGCCCACTGACCATCGAGACGTGCGAAGACCTCGTGCGCGGCGCGGAATGCGGCGGCGCGACATCGATCATCCGCGTCGGCGACAACCGGCCGGAGTTGGTGCTCCGCGCGCTAGATATCGGATCGGGCGGCGTGCAGGTGCCGCAGGTCGGCTCACGCGAGGAGGCGACGAACACCGTGCGCGCCGCGAAGTACGCGCCACTTGGGGAGCGTGGGGTGTCGATATTCACCCGCGCCGGCGCGTACACCGGGTCGCCGGATCACTCGCAGCGGTGCAACGAGGAACAGATGGTCGTCGTGCACATCGAAGGTATGCGCGCGGTCGAGAACATCGACGAGATACTGGATGTAGACGGGTTGGACGTGATATTCCTCGGCCCGTACGATCTCTCGCAGTCACTCGGGATCACGGGGCAGGTCGATGACCCACGGGTCCGAGACACGATCGTGAAGTGCACCGCAAGGGCACGCGAGGCTGGCAGGTTCGTCGGCTCGTACGCCAAGGACGCTGAGATGGCTCGGTGGCTCGCGTCGATCGGCGTGCAGTACATTGCGTCGCTCGTCGACGCGACCGGGCTCGTTCTCTACTACCGCCAGATGATCGCAGATATACGCGGCGGGTCGTAGGCGGCCGGAGCGGAGCCCGGCACGGACGAGAACGGGCCGTCCACGGTGGAGTGGACGGCCCGATAGTGCTTTCTGGGCGCCGGTGGGACCGGCGGGAGGCCCGGCCTCACCGACAGGACGACCGACCTAGAAAGCACGCTCCTCGTTGTGGTAGGCGGACGAGCCGTGTTCGCCCATGTCCAGACCTTCGCGCTCTTCCTCCGCGGTGACCCGCAGGATCCCCGCGAGCCGTAGTCCGCCGAACACCAAGCCGCTGGTTATGATCGTCCAGGCGGCGACTACAAGGACGCCGTAGACCTGTGGCATGAGTTGCGAGAGGCCTCCGCCGAAGAACAGCCCTTCGCTCGTGCTTCCTGCGGCGTACGGATTCTGCGCAAACAGACCGACCGCCAGCGTCCCCCAGACGCCATTCACGCCGTGGACCGTGAACGCGCCCACGGGGTCGTCCACTCTGAACACCTTCTCCACCCACTCCACGAACAGCACGCACAGCACGCCCGCGACCAGCCCGATTATCACAGCGGAGCCGGGCGAGACGACGGCGCACCCGGCAGTGATGGCCACCAGGCCCGACAGCACGCCGTTGAGCGTCAGACCGATGTCCGGCTTCTTGACCTTCATCCACGCGAAGAACATCGCGCCGACGCCGCCGGCCGCGGCCGCGAGGTTCGTTGTCACCGCGATCCGGGCGAAGCTGACATCCGCGCCAAGCGTCGACCCTGGGTTGAACCCGAACCATCCGAGCCACAGGATAAACACGCCCAGGGCGGCGAGTACGATGTTGTGGCCGGGAATGACACGCGCGCGCCCGTCGGAGCCGAACTTGCCGATGCGCGGCCCAAGTATGATCGCTCCGACCAGCGCGGCCCATCCGCCGACGGAGTGCACAACTGTCGAACCGGCGAAGTCGTGGAAGCCGAGTTGGGTCAGGAAGCCGTCGCCTTGCCAGGTCCAGTGTCCCTGGATCGGGTAGATGAAGGCTGTGATGAAGACGCTATAGATGAGATACGCGCGGAAGTTCGTCCGCTCCGCCATGGCGCCGGAGACGATCGTCGCCGCCGTGGCCGCGAACACCGCCTGGAAGAACCACTCCGCGTACGACCAGTTGTTGATCGTCCCACCGGCCACCGCGTCGGACAGGAAGAAGTTGGACGTGCCGATCCAGCCGCCCTTCGACGTGCCGTACATCAGGCCGAACCCAACTGCCCAGAAGAGCAGCGATCCCGCCGAGAAGTCCATGAAGTTCTTCATCAGGATGTTGACGGCGTTCTTCGCTCGCGTGAACCCCGCCTCGACCATCGCGAAGCCGGCTTGCATGAAGAAGACCAGGAAGCCCGCGACCATCATCCAAAGGTAGTCGTTGAATGAGTGGTCTCCGTCGCCCTGCAAGGCCTCGTTCACGTAGTTGCGAACACTCTCGCTGACCTCGGCCTCCTGGGCCTGCGCCGGGCCTGACACGGCTGCCAGCACGAGCGCCAGCCCTACGAACGAAATGGCGAGCGCCCTCGCGCCCCGCGGCAGTGACTTCATTCGGCGTACCCTCCCGGTTTTCGGCGTGTTCTCCATCGCCCGTCACGCGGGAGTGGCGCAAGCGTTGTGCCAACATCGCTGCCCAACCGGGATGCCCGCCCACCGGGCGGGTTCGTGGCGCCGCCGCGCGCGGCCGTGTCGCGGACGGCGCTTGGCTGCGCAAATTGCACGCGGGCGTCTGCCCAATAAACAGGCGCCCGCCTTCCTTGGGCAGACGCGTGCCTGCGTCCGGTTGAGACTTGATCTTGACGACCCCATCGGGGCGCGATAACATCCCTCTTTTCCCAGAACGGGCGTTTGCCTCTGCCGCCTCCGGCGCGGTAAACGTGAGGAGGACACGCGATGCACTTTCTCAGTCTTGGAGACTTCTCGCACAAGGAATTGCGGGACCTTCTGGACCACGCCAGCGAACTGAAGGCGCGCCCCACCGCAGGCGGCGACGCGCTCCGCGGCAAGACGCTCGCCCTGGTGTTCCTCAAGCACTCGACCCGGACGCGTGTGTCCTTCGAGGCCGGCATGCACCAACTCGGTGGGAACGCCATCTATCTGAGCGAGGACACTTCGCAGTTGGGGCGGGGCGAGACGATCGCGGACACGGTGAAGACGCTATCGCGCTACGTCGATGGGATCGCGGCGCGCGTGTTCGGCCACGAGCAGATCGAGGAGATTGCCCAGCACGCCGGCGTGCCGGTCATCAACGGGCTGACCGACTTCAACCATCCGTGCCAGATACTCGCCGACCTAATGACGATCGAGGAACATCTCGGGTCGCTACGGGGATGTCGCCTCGCCTTCTACGGGGCTGCGGACAATAACATCGTGAATTCGTTCCTTCATGCCTGCCCGCTGTTCGGCGTCCAACTCACCGTGTGCTCGCCGCCGGGCCAGGCGCTCAACCCGGTGGCTCTGGCCGCCGCCCGCAAGGCCGGTGAGAACAACGCCTGGGAGCCCAGGCTGACGCATGACCCCGCCGAAGCCGCCGCGGACGCCGACGTTCTGTACACGGACGTGTGGTTCTCGATGCACGAGACACCGTCCGAAGAGGGACTGGCGGCGTACCGGCCGTACCAGGTCAACGAGGCGCTAATGGCGCGCGCGCCGGCGTCCGCGCTCTTCATGCACTGCATGCCCGTGCATCGGGGCGAGGAGGCGACCGACGGCGTCGCCGACTCCGCGCAATCCGTGATTTTCGACGAGGCCGAGAACCGGCTGCACGCGCAGAAGGCTGTTCTGCTGTCCCTGATGGGGTGATCCCGTAATGCGCCGCTTCTTCGTGAAGGACATGGCGTACCGCCCGATGCGTGTCGCACTGACGGCTCTGGGCATCGCCGTGCTCGCCATGCTCATCCTGTTGTTCGGCGGCATCATGCACGGCCTCCGCTGGCAGGCCCAGCGATACGTGTCATGGACCGGCGCGGACCTGTGGATCTCGCGCGAGCGTTCCGGCGGCGTATTCGTTGGCTTCTCCCTTATCAACCCCGAGCTCGTGCAGACCTCGGCGCAGTTCATCGGTGGGCCGCTCATCGACGGCGACATTGGCGTTTCGCCACTTGTCTTCGCCCACGCGCGCCCCACGATACGCCGCAGTGGGGTGGCCTCCGAGGTGAAGGCGGTGATCGTCGGATACCGCGCCGGCAAACTCGGCGGCCCGTCGCGGGCAGACCTCGTTAGAGGGCGTCTCTTCGTCGAGAGCGCGGAAGTCTACTCGCCGGAGCAGCAGGTCGAACTCGAGTGCGTTGTCGACGATTCCATGGGCCTGGAGGTAGGTGAGAGCGTGGAGGTGGGCGGCCAGGAGCTGAAGGTCGTCGGCATCATTAGAGATATGATGTTCGTGTTCGACACGCCTATGATCTTCATGGACGTCCGCACGGCGCAGAAGACGGTGCTCGAGGACGTCATCTACGTGAACACCTTCCTGGTCAAGGTCGCCGAGGGGCAGGACCCCTTGGCCGTCGCCGAGATGTACAACGACCCGCAGCGGGGCATCCGGCGGTTCGCCGTCGACACGCACACGTCCGAGGACACGATCGACAAGATCCTAAAGAACTTCGTCGATGAACCGATGGCCGGCGTCCAGTTCCTGCGCGTAATGCTGTGGATCGCGACAGCGCTTGTAGTCGGCATGATCACGTACGTCACGACGATGGAGAAGACGCAGGAAATCGGCGTGATGAAGGCAATCGGGGCCACGAACAGCTACGTGCTCCGCCTACTCCTGTGGCAGGTGTTGCTGACGTCGGCAGGCGGGGTGTTGCTGGGTCTTGGGCTGGCAGTTGCCGCCGTGCCTGCGTTCCCGATCAACGTAATGCTCAACCCCGCCGAGGCGGTCGTAGTGTGCGCGCTCAGCGTTGTGGTCTGCGTTGTCGGCGGCCTCATCGCGGCGAGACGGGCCCTGCGAGTGGACCCGATGGTTGCGTTCCGCGGCGAAGTGTAGGAGGCACCCATGTCCATCGTGCTCGAGGGCGTTGGTCTCACGAAGCGCTACGGCGAAGGCGGCGGGCAGGTCACCGCGGTTGACGGGGTCGACATGACTCTGGGCCGCGGCGAAATGGTCGTGGTCATGGGCGACAGCGGCTGCGGTAAGACCACACTCATCAGCATGCTGGGCTGCATCCTCACCCCTACCTCCGGGGATGTCCTACTGGACGGCGAGCGCGTGCCGTTCGGCGACGTGAAAGCGTTGCCGCGTCTGCGGTCAGAGAGAATCGGGTTCGTGTTCCAAATGTTCAACCTCGTCCCCTACCTGACGGCGGCAGAGAACGTCCTCCTCGCTCTGGACATCGCTGGGGTCACGGGATCTAAGGCCGAAACGCGCGCCGAGGAACTGCTCGGCGATGTGGGTCTGTCCGGCCGTGTGGACCATCGGCCAGGGCAACTGTCTGGCGGCGAGAAGCAGCGTGTATCCTTCGCGCGGGCCCTCGCCAACCGACCCAGCGTCATCTTCGCCGACGAGCCCACTGCCAACCTGGACAGCACGCAGTCGCAGAACCTGATGGACCTGATCCGCGGTATGCGGGAGCAACACGACACCGCGATTGTGGTGGTTACGCATCACCTTGCGTTGCACGGCGACGCCGACCAGGTCATCCAAATGCAGGACGGGCGCGTCGTGGGTGACGGCGAGCCGGCGCCAGCCTAGCCCTGGTCCGTGAGCACGCCGTAGAGTTCAGGCCGCCGGTCAGTCGTGAGGTCGAGTTCCCACTCCCCAGGCTCGTGGACGATAGCCTTCATCCGCGCCTCCGCGAGGTCGATGTCGCTGTAGAGGATGGCCTCGTCGGTCCCACTCGCCTCCACGACAACCGAGCCACTCGGCGCCACGACCTGACTCCGCCCGATGAACACCCGACCGCGCTCGACCCCGACCCTGTTCGCCGCCACGACGAACACGCGGCTCTCCCACGCTCGCGCGCGTGTGATGAAGTCCGGGCTGCTTTCCGCCCCAATCGGCCAGTTCGTCGGCACGGCGATGATGTCGGCGCCCTGCAACCCCAGCGCGCGCGCTGCTTCCGGGAAGCGCACATCGTAGCAGATCAGGATACCCACCTTCCCGACGGGCGTGTCATACACGGGGATGGAGGGCCCCGGCTCGACGTAGCGGTCGATGCCAAGCGTCGGGAGATGGGTCTTCCGGTACACCCTCGTGCGGCCGTCCGGGGTCGCCAACGCCGCGCTGTTGTGGATGGCGCCGTGCCCGCGTTCGAGGAAGCCCGCGATTCCGGTGACGCCTGCGCGCGCACACCCGTCGGCGAACGCCTCGACGAATGGGCCATCGTCGGTCTCCGCGTACGGCATCGCGGCGTCCACACTGTCGAAGCAGTACCCGGATGTTGCGCACTCCGGGAAGACGACTACCTCCGCGCCTTCGCCGGCGGCAACGCTCAGCTTCTCGAGGACGCGGGCGGTGTTCTTGGCGTTCTCGCCGATGTGCACGTCCATCTGCACGGATGCGACTCGCGTCATGCCTCTCCCTTCTGGGCGCCTACAGCCGGCCCTCTATCCCCAGCGCGTAGTCGAGGTACCTGAGGGCCTCGGCGAGATCCGTGTAGCACCCATCGGCGAACGGCTTCAGGTAATCGTACGCGTGGGAGTAGTGGTCCCCCTCGTTCACGAAGAGCACGTTCTTGCCTAGGGCGCGCGCGTACCCGACGGCGACACAGAGGTTGAAGAGCCTTCCCTCGGCGCTGGTTCGGCACGCTACCACGATGTCGCTTTGCGCCAGAGCTACCGGGCCGCTTTCGATGGAGATCGACACATCGTCGGCGTCCACATACCGATCGCGCACGGCGTCGAGCCAACGTGAGTCCGGGCTGCCCGTGAGGTAGACGCTGTGTCCGAACTGTACAGGCGGGCCAACGGTGAATGCCGACTGCGGCGGAGACGCGGGCGCCGTCGCGACGAGTTCGGATAGTCGACGTACGCCGTCGTCCAGCGAGTCGTAGGAATCGGTGACGTACGGCGTCGCGGAGCCGACAACGACGTCGAGCGAACGCGCCTCGTTGACGAACAGAACGTGCCGCCCCCATGCGTGCGCCATGCCGATCTCAATCATGACGTTGAACGAGCGGTACTGGTCGTCCGGGATGTACGCCAACAGGACGTCCGCCTTACTCAGCATCTGAGTCATGCGCAGCTTGTGGCCGGGCCGCTCGTCCCCGGGGGAGCCCATGGCGTCGCTGAGGCCGTGGCTCTCGCACGGGCCGACGAAGCGGACGCGCGGGTCGTCCCGGTAGGCTTCTCGCACCGGGTCGCGCCAATCGCTATGCGCGCTGCTCGACATGTAGACGACTAGCGGCCGCTTTCCCTGCATCCTGAGTTCTCCACCTCGTCCGTCGACTGCAAACCTACGGATAGCGCACGCCAAAGGAAGCTCGATAATACCACCGCACCCACACGATTACGACGGCCAGCAGGCCGACATACCAGGGCCACATCCACGCCGCCGCGACGGACAGCGCCAGGATGACAACCTGCGTAGCGCGCGTCAGGCCGACGGCGCCGTCGCCGCGACGGATGCTCCGCGCCGACCGCACGTACAGAGGAAGCGCCAGTCCTGCCGCCGGGAGCGCGAGCCACTGTCGCTGGATCACCGCGGCTGACAGGGCTGCCGCCAACAGGAAGACGCCTACCCAGGCCGTGGCGCCCGCGCCCAGAGCGACGCCGGATGTCCGCGCTCCTCCAGCGGCGTCGCCAGGGATGTCGGGGATCGTCGTGAACATGAAGGTGGCCGCGACACACAACGCGTAGGTAGCAGAACGCGCCATTACCGTGCCGGTCAGTGGCCCGACCGACACCCACCCGACAGCGAACGCGACGCACCCGTACCCAAGCGCATTCGCCACGATATCCCACACAGGCCGCGCCTTCAGCCGTGGCGGGGGCAGGGAATACGCAGCCCCGAGCCCCGCCGACACGGCGAACAGCCCGATGACGGCTCCAGAGGCCACCCCACCGATGGCCACGAGGGCCATTGACGCGATCACCAACGCTGCGATTTCCACCACCACCAGGCGCCGAGAAACCAGGCCATCGGCGACGAGGAAGAGCTTGGCATTCGGGCCGTCGGTATCGACGTCGGCGACCTGGTTGACGACGTACGCGGCTGCCATCAACAGCGTGTGCGCCAGGCTCAACACGACGAAGCGCATGGGGGGAATCCACACACGCGAGGGCTCGTCCGCGGCGTGCATGGCGCCGAGGATGTGCATCGTCCACAGGGGGATCAACAGCGTCGGGCGTGTCAACGCGATGGCGTCCCACCACCACCGCGCAGGACGAAGCCTTCGCGGCCCGGGCGTGGCCTCCGTCATCGCCCTGTGCCGCACACACCGTCCTCCTCGACTATGCGACTCGGCCCGCGGCGTCCGGGGACGAGCAGCCCGGCGTAGCCGCACCGGCGGAACAGCCGGTTGATCGCCCAGGCGCGCCGCATCGGTCCCGTCCCTCGACGGCCTACCTTCGCGGCGATGCCTCGCGCGCCATCAAGGGCGTACACGGCCGTCCGCGGAGATTGCCACCGCGTGGTCGGGCCCATTGGGACAGACGGGTCGAGCGAGAATGCAGCGCTGTACCCCGCGTCCTCTACGAGCCGCGCGAGGCTCGGCGACGAGTCCCCGTGAGGGTACGCGAACACCGACACGCCGCGCCCGATGCCGTCCTCCAGCCGCGCTTTGGAGTCCACTATCTCGGCACGGGCGTGTTCGAGCGGGATGCGTGACAGGAAGGGGTGCGTCTCCGTGTGCGCGCCGACCGTGACACCGGCGTCGGACAGCTCCCGCAGGCCTGCCCACGTCAGATGCGAGGTACGGGGGAAGCTCAGATCCCACGTGTTCCTGCGTCCGACGTATGCGGCAACCGGGAACACCGTCGCCGGGAATCCGTGCCGGACGCACAGCGGCCACGCGTGGTCCAAGAAGTCCTGGTAGCCGTCGTCGAACGTGATGTGCACTCCGGCATCCTGCCGTGCGACGCCCTCAGCAGCGACGCGTATGACGGAGGGCATGTCCAACGGCTGCAGTCCCAGACTGAGCAGCGTCGTTAGGTGGCGCTCGAAGCGTCGGGGGGACACCGTGTTTATGCCGATGTCCGGCCGCGTGTCGATCTTGTGGTATGTGAGAACGTGGATCGGGCCCGGCGTGGCTCGCCGGTCGATCGCGTCGGCCGAGCGTGTGTTGGCTACGAGTCCGCCTGGAGGCGCGGCTCCTCGTCGCACTCCAGCTCCTCGACGCGGCGCTGGAGCGCGCGCATCTCCTGGATCAAGTCCGGCACGCGACGAGCGAACGCCTGCTGCTTCAGATCCGTGGAGTGGTCTGTAGCCGGGAAGCCAGAGTAGAACACGTTCGGTGGCACATCCTTGGTGACACCCGCCTTGGCGGCGATGGTCGTGTTGGCGCCGATGCGCAGGTGGCCGGCCGTCCCGGCTTGGCCCGCCAACGTGACGTTGTGTTCGAGTTCCGTGCTGCCACCGAGACCCACTAGCGATACGATCAGGCAGTTCTCGCCGATTCGGACGTTGTGAGCTACCTGCACGAGATTGTCGATCTTCGTCCCGCGGCCGATCACGGTCGCCCCATCGGTCATGGTCGCGCGGTCTACCGTGGCGTTCGCGCCGATCTCGACATCGTCCTCGACGATCACCGTACCGATCTGCGGTATCTTCCGATGGCTGTCGCTCACCTTGGCGAACCCAAACCCGTCGCTCCCGATGACGGCCCCGCTGTGCACGATGACGCGGTCGCCGAGCGTGACCTCCTCGCGCACGGTGACGTTCGGGTACAGGAGACAATCCGCGCCAATGCGCGCGTCGTCACCGATGAAGACGAGAGGGCCGACGACAGCGCCGTCGCCAATTGTCACGCGGTCGCCGATGACCGCGTGCGCCTGGATCGACACTCCGTCACCGATAGCCACCCCGTCACCCACGACGGCCGATGGATGCACGCCGATGTGGCTGCGCCGCTTGCGGACGGCGAACACCTCAAGCACATCCACGAACGTCAGGTACGGATCCTCGACGCGCAGTGCAGACAACCCGTCGGGTATCCGGCCGGCGTCGACATCGTGACCCACGATGACGGCGGAGGCCTTCGTGGTGGCGATTTCGGCGGCGTACTTGGGATTCGCGACGAACGTCACCTCTCCCGGCTTGGCCTCGCGTATTCCGGCCACGCCCGAGATAGAGATGCCTGGATCCCCGACAACCGAGCCGCCGACGAGGTCGGCTAGCTCCGCTAGCGTCTTGTGCGGGCGGCTGGTCGCGCCGTGGAATCGCATACGCACGCTTTCTGGGATGCGCTACTCGTTGCCATCGGCCGGAGTACCAGACTCCGATGTTGTCGTGGCGTCGTCGGTCGCCCTCGCCGCAGCTCCGTCGTTAAGCAGCGTGACGATCCGGTCTGTAATGTCCATCCCGTCCCGGTGGTAGAGAACCACGAGCCGCCGTTCGAGCAGCAGATCGAAGCCGTCCTCTTCGCCCACGGTGCGAATCGTGTCGCGGATCTCCTGCAAGATCGGCTCGGTGAGTTCGTCCTGCTTCTCCGCGAGGGCCTCCTGGCCGAGCCGCACCAGATCCTGTAGGTCGGTGCGCTTCTGACGGATCTCGTCCTCCATCAGCCTGACCTTGTTCTCGTCCTCAATGAATAGCCGTTGTTTGGTCAGGCGCTCTTCCAGCGCGCGAATCTCGTCGTCGAGTTCCTTGCCGCGCTCCTCGAGCGTGCTCAGAGCGCCGTCCAGGACCTTCTGCGCCTTCTGTGTCTCCGTGTACTCCTGGAAGACGCGTTCCGTGTCCACGACGGCCACAACGCCCGCGATCGTCGGTCCTCCCTGGCTGCGGCCACTCACGGCGACGGCGAGGCCGCACGCAATTACGCAGCCGAGAATACCTGTCGCGATCACCTTGCGCATGTCTGGTTCCCATGTGTGTGTCGGGGCTTGGACGCTTGCTAGAAAGAGGGGCCCATCGAGAAGTGCAGGCGCGGATTGAAGGAGCGCCGCTCCACGGCGCCGGTCGCGGTGTCGAAGACCGGCACGGATGTGAGCGGTATACCGTATTCCATGCGGATTAGGAAGCCTGCCACGAGTTCCAGACGCAACCCCACGCCGACGCTGACGATGGGATCGAAGTCCTTGCGGATGCTCGTGGTCGCCTCGTTCCACACCTGCCCGACGTCGACGAACGCCAAACCGCGGATCATCGGGTTTATCGGTATCCGGTACTCGGCGTTCAGGAAGAACATCCTGTTCCCGCCGATGCGGGGGGTGATGGCCACGGTGTCGTCGCCAACGGCAACGTCGCCCGCGCGGGATGGGATAAGGCTGAAGTCCGGGTACCCACGGATCGTGTCGATTCCCCCCAGCCAATACCGTTCGTAGAACAGGAACGTAGGGTTGATGCCGCTGCGGTCCTGCAAGTACCCGGCCTGCGCGTGTAGGGCGAGGACGAACTTCCACCATGACTGGAAGAACCGGCTGCTCTCCACCGAGTACTTGCGGAATGCGTTCCGTCCACCTAGAAGGCCACCAGAATGCTCGAAGGAGACGGTGTCCTCTCCGCCCGCCATTGGGTCGAACAGGCTCGTGCGGTATCGCCGCGTGTCTCGACTCAGTCCCGCGGTGATGCTACGCGTTTCGCGCGCGCCGACGAGGAACGAATTGAGGTCGTCGTCCGCCCCCTCAACGAGCGGGATGAAGTTGGCCTCCACCTGCTCGTCGCGGAACGTCACGAACGTGCTGATGTCGCGGCTGATGGGCGTTCCCAGCGAGATGGAGAATCCCCGGCGGAAATCCTCGTACGAGTCGTCCGCCGTTATCGCGCCAGCGTAGCTGTATAGGAATCGACGTTGGTTGATGCTGTACAGCTGCGCCCTGAGCGATGTGGGCGTACCCAGCACCCAAGGCGTGGCGAAGCTCACCTGTCCGACCCGCCGGGCGCGTTGACCGAGTTCGCCCCGAACGTTCACGCGGTACGCGCGGCCGAGCAGGTTCCCGTCACCGATCTCTGCGACGCCAAACACACCGCTCTCGGAGCCATACCCGCCGCCGATGGTAAACAGGCCGGTGCGCACATTCTCGCGCAGCTCGACGACGAGGTCCTTGCGGTCATCGACGTCGGTGCCCCGCGGCATGAACCGCAGGCCCTGTATGAAGGACCCGAGCTGGATGATGTTCTGCTCGGCCTTCTGCAGGTTGGACGCCAGCATCGGCTCGCCCGGAGCGATACCCATGCGCTCGAGTTCGCGACGGATGATGTACTCTTTGGTCTTCGACAGGCCCTGCACGTCGATCTCGCCGACGGTGATGGTGCTGCCCTCGCGGATGCTGAGCGTCGCCCCGACGGACTCGGCGGACGTGTCGGGCTGGAGGGTGTCGACGATGTCCACGAGGATGTTTCCGCGGTTCTTATACAGCTCGTCGACGCGCAGCACGTCGTCACGGTACTGCGTTGCGTTGAACACGTCGCCGGGCCGAAGGTCGAGTTCGCCGCGGATCTTGCCCTCGGAGACCTGCGAATCGACTCCCCCGAAATCGACCGTGTAGCCGTCGAACACAAACTGCGGGCCCTCGTCGACGACGTACGTCACGACCAACCCGGCTCCGTCCTCACTCACCTCGCGGCGACTGGCCACGACCTTGGCGTTGAGGCAGCCCTCGTCGTTGTAGTGGGCGCGGATGCGCAACGGATCCTGTTCGTACAGATCATCGCGGAACCGTTTGCCCTCGCGTATCTGGCATGCGTCTTCGAGGTCCTCGGACAGCACCAACGCGTTGCCCTCGAACCGGACCTCCGCCACCTTCATGCGCTCGCCCTCGGCGACCTCGATTCTGGCGAGTATCGCCGGATCGCCTAGCTCGTTCGTCGTGGCTTCGGTATGCGTCGTGACCGCCGCGAAGTAGAAGCCCTCGTCCCGGTACTTCTCTTCGACTGCGCGGGCAGTGTTCCAAAGCTCGTATTCGCTGAACCGCTCGCCATCGCGCAACGTGAACAGCTTCTTCAGCTTCTTGTAGCTCAGCCGGCTGTTGCCTACGACCTCGACGTCGCCCTGCACACGGGGGTATTCCGTGAGACGGAACGTCACCACGAGGCCGCCCTCGTCTGCGGGCGACACGTCCACCTGGACGTCCGCGAACGGGCCGTAGTCCATGTACACCCGGCGCACGTCCGACGAAAGGGCCTGGAGCGATACCTCGTCGCCCACGCGGGTGCCGAAGTACCCGCTCTGCGCGAATAGCCCCTCGATGAGGCTGTCGACGTTCTCACTCCCGGTCACGTGGATACCGGTGACTACGAGGTCGGCGTCCGCGGCGTCGGGCCCGGGGCCGGCCGGTGCGTCGACGGCAGCCGGCGTCTGTTCCGCGCCGCCGGCGGCCTCCGACGTCGCTTCCTGGGCGATCGCCGCGGACAACACGGTACTGAGAAAGAACGCGAGAGCGCAGGCGGCGAAACGGAGACGACTCATCGGGTGCATTGCAGCGGATTCCGGGGCTGGTAACTCTCGCGGTGGCGCGCCGCGGCAGGGGCGGCATGTGGTCATGCGTGGAACGCGGCGGCGCCGACGCGTGTTGACGCAGGCGCGCCTATGGTAGCCCAAGCCGGACGACACGGTCGCCGAACTGGCGGCCCTCAAACGACGGCAACCTCGACGGGCTCCGTCTCGATCACGACGCCGTTCTCGCCGCATGTCACCTGGATGGTCGCGCCGGGCGGCGGACGGTGTTGGAGCAACTCCTCCGCCAGCCCGTCCTCAATGTTGCGCTGGACCTCCCGACGGAGACGCCGCGCGCCGGACGTCGCGTACGACCCGTGTTCTACCAGGTATTCGTACACAGCGTCGTCAACGACCAGTTGGTAGCCCTGCTCGAACATGCGATCCTTGACGTCGTCGACCATCAGCCTGGCGATACGCACCATCGACTCGCGATCGAGCGGTCTGAAGACGACGACCTCGTCGACGCGGTTCACGAACTCCGGGTTGAAGACGGAGTCGACCTCGTCCTTGATTTTCGTCCGCATCGCGTCGTACGGCATCTCCTCGTCCTGAGACCCGAACCCCACCGACTTGCCGCGCATGATGTCCCGTGTGCCGACGTTCGAGGTAAGGATCAGCAGCGTGTTGCGGAAGTCCACCGCATTGCCAACGCTGTCCGTGAGCTGCCCGTCCTCAAGCACCTGTAAGAGGAGGTTGTACACGTCTGGATGCGCCTTCTCGATCTCGTCGAGGAGGATCACGGAGTACGGCCGCGTTCGCACACGCTCGGTGAGATCGCCACCCTCGCCGTAGCCGACGTATCCGGGAGGGGCCCCGGTGAGCCGCGACACGCTGAACCGCTCCATGAACTCCGACATGTCCAGGCGTATCAGAGCGGCGGGACTGTCGAACATGAGGTCGGCGATCTGCTGCGCGAGGTACGTCTTCCCGACGCCCGTCGGGCCCACTAGCAGGAACGACCCGATGGGCCGCTTCGGGTTCTTCATCCCGGCCCGGGACCGTCGGATGGCGCGCGAGACGGCATTGACCGCCTCGTCCTGGCCGATGATGCGCTCCCGCAGATGCTCGGCCAGGTGTAGAACCTTCGCCGACTCCTCTTCGGCCAGCCGCGCAACGGGGATGCCCGTCCACCGCGACACGACCTCGGCGACATCGTCACGGCTCACCGCCAGCCGGTCCTGCACGCGCTCGCCATCGTCGGCGTGCGCCTCCAAGTCGGACAAGTCGACTGCCTCAACGCCGTCCGTGCTCGTGCTCGTGATCGCGGCGTCGGCCTCGCGGGCCGCGCTGTTCTTCCCGCCCTCGGCCCGTGTGTATTCGCGCAGCCTCACCAGGGATCCAGCTTCGTCCACGACGTCGATCGCCTTGTCGGGCAGGAACCTGTCCTGGATGTACCGTGTCGAGAGAACGACCGATGCTTCGACGGCGTCCGTGGCGTACTCGACGTTGTGGTGCTCCTCGTACCGCGACTTGAGGCCGAGGAGGATCTCGATAGTCTGCTCTTCGGTGGGCGCCTCGACCATGATGGGCTGGAACCGCCGTTCTAACGCCCCGTCGCGTTCGATGTGCTTGCGGTACTCGCCCAAGGTCGTTGCGCCGATGCACTGGATCTCGCCGCGCGCCAGCGCCGGCTTGAGCATGTTCGCGGCGTCAATGGCGCCCTCCGCGGCGCCGGTCCCGATTATGGTGTGCAGTTCGTCGATGAAGAGGACGACATCGTCGAGCTGCCTGATCTCCTTCATGATCGCCTTGAGGCGCTCCTCGAACTGGCCTCGGTACTTGGTGCCGGCGATCAGGGCGCCCAGGTCGAGCGCAAGGAGACGCTTACCGACCAGGGCCTCGGGCACACGACCTGACGCCATCTCCTGCGCGAGCCCCTCGACGATGGCCGTCTTCCCGACCCCTGGCTCCCCTATCAGGACAGGGTTGTTCTTCGATCTACGGAGCAGGATCTGCACGATCCGCTCCAGTTCTCGCGCCCTGCCGATGAGGGGGTCTAGGCCGCGTTCGCGCGCAAGCACGGTGAGGTCGCGACTGAACTGCTCCAGAAGTGAGCCCTGCGGCTCCTTGTCCGGGCCAGCAGATTGGGCCGCGCGTTCCGCGGCGCCGTGCTTCTTCGCGATCGCCTGGCGCAGGCCGTCTCCGTCGAGACCAAGGTTGGTAAGGACCATCGCGGCGAGACCGCGCGACTCGCGCAAAAGGCCGAGGAGGAGGTGTTCGGTATCGACCCAGGGGCTCTTGAACGCGCGAGCTTCCTCGGCAGACAGGCGCATCACTTCCTGGATGCGGTACGTATAATCGAGCTTGCCGGTGTAGTAGGGGTTCTTCGGGCGCTCGGCCATGAGCATCTCGAGCTGCCCACGGACTTCATTGACGTCGATGTCGAGCTCTTGCAGACACTTGGCGACTTTGCCTTCTGCGTCTCGAAGGAGTGACAGAAGCAGATGCTCGGTATCCACCTGCGTGTGGTGGAGCTGCGAGGCCTCCTTATACGCGGCGCCCAGCGCTCGGCGCGCGCTTTCGGTGTATCTGTCCGCCATGTGTTCCCCTCAACCCGACGAAGATGGAGCGTCAGCCGTGCAGTGGTCCAAGACGCAACCGGCGAGGTCGCACACCACCGCGCCGCGGCGCGCGCCCCATCGTATTAGTAGCCGCCCTGGGCCTGCCCAACAATGAACGGGCGAGAACGCCGCGACGTCACACGCGATTGCGCGGCGCGGCGTCACGCGTCGAGAACGTCCGGGTACACGGGAGAGCCGGAGGTCCGCGTCAGCTCACGGAACGCCTCGATGAGCTTGCCAGTCATCGACCCCGGCTTGCCATCGCCGATGGGGCGGCTGTCGGCCGACACGACCGGGACGACCTCGGCAGCCGTGCCCGTAAGGAAGCACTCGTCAGCCGTATACACGTCGTACCGCGTGAAGATGCGCTCCTCGGTGGGCACCCCGATCTCGTCAGCCAACTCGATCACGGCGTCCCGCGTTATCCCCGCCAGCGCGCCGACATGCGTTGGTGGCGTGATGAGCGCATCGCCGCGGGCCAGGAAGATGTTGTCGCCGCTGCACTCGACGACGTAGCCCTCCTGGTTGAGCATGATCACCTCCTGCGCGCCCGCGATCTGCCCTTCGATGATGGCGAGGATGTTATTCAGGTAGTTGAGGGACTTGATCCGAGGATTGAGGGCCTCCGGCGTGTTGCGCCGCGTGGCGGCAGTGACGACGGCCAGGCCTTCCTCGTAGTACCGCGCCGGGTAAAGCGCGATCGTGTCGGCGATGCAGAAGGTGG
Source organism: Candidatus Poribacteria bacterium (assembly GCA_018644665.1). GTDB lineage: Bacteria > Poribacteria > WGA-4E. The sequence continues at coordinate 5,400 of JABGQA010000094.1, read as the reverse complement.
TTGGAACGGGACACTTGTCCGGGTTTAGCCCGAGGTCGCCCACGCCACGTGTCACGACGAGGCGCGCGTAGCCGTCGCGGATGTCGTTCTTGCGGAAGGACGCCCGGACCACCTCCTCCATCTCGTCCATCGACATGGGGATCGTGAGCCGAATTGCGTGGGCGGAGTCGTAAAGGCGCCGTACGTGCTCCGCGAGACGGAATACGCGCCCGTTGTACGCGCGAATGCCCTCGAACACGCCGTCGCCATAGAGCAGGCCGTGGTCGAACACCGATACCGAGGCACGTTCCTTCGGGACAAACTCCCCGTTCAGATATATCTGCATCGTATCCCCGCTTCGTCTTCCTCGCTCGCTCCCTACCCCGCTGCTATACGACGTCTGACACGCCCTCAGCGATGCGCCCGTCGACCAGTTCCACGGTCCGGTCGGACCTATCCGCAAGGCCCGGGTTATGCGTCACGATCACGAACGTTTGCCTGAGCCTGTCGCGCAGGTCCCAAATGAGATCGTGGACGGCTTCGCTCGTCTTCCGATCAAGGTTGCCCGTTGGCTCGTCAGCCAGCACAACGCGTGGCTCGTTCACCAACGCGCGTGCGAGGGCGACTCGTTGGCGTTCGCCGCCGGACAACTTCGGTGGCCGATGCGTCAGTCGCGCTTCGAGGCCGACGCTCACCAGCAGTTCCCGCGCGCGCGCCTCCGCGACTGGACGCGCCAAGCCGGCGATCATGCCCCCGATCGCGACGTTCTCCAGCGCAGTGAATTCCGCCATCAAGTGGTGGAACTGGAACACGAAACCGACCTCGTCGCTTCGGAACAGGTCCAACTGCGCCGCGCTGAGCGCCGTAATGTCGCGACCCTCGAACCGCACGCTCCCGGACGTCGGACTGTCCAGGCCGCCAAGCAGGTGCAGCAACGTGCTCTTGCCGGCCCCGGACTCCCCGACGATCGCCAGCACCTCGCTCTCAGCGATGGAGAGCGTCAGGCCGCGCAACACGGCGATCTGCTCATCGCCGTCCACGAAGGTTTTTACCAGATTCTCGACGTGGATGAAAGCCGGGCGGTCACTCATACCGCAGCGCCTCCACCGGGTGCAGTTTCGCTGCTCGGGTCGCCGGCAACAGCGACATCAGCCAGCACATGACGAGGGTTAGCGCGTCGACGAGGAGTATGAAGCGCCAACTCAGCGCCACCGGCACATGCTCGATTTGGTACACATCGCCCGGGAGCGGCACATCCAGGCGGACGACCAGCGCGCATATCAGGAGTCCAAGCCCGGTCCCTACGACGACGCCCATCACGCCTATCACGGTCCCGTGAAGCATGAAGATGCCCCGCACGCCGCGTGCGCCTGCGCCCATCGCCCGGAGGATGCCTATCTCCCGGGTCTTCTCGCGGACCAGCATAACGAGCGCAATAGCGATGCTGAATCCTGCAACGAGCACGATCGCGCCGAAGATGATCATCGCGCCGATCTTCTCGAGCCGAAGCCAGTAGAAGAAGACCCCACGCATCTCCTGCCAGGTCTTCGGGATGTACAGGAGACCGTGGCGCTCGAGTATCTCCCGCTTGATTCCGGCCGCGGCGTCCGGGTCGCCTGCCCGCAACTCGACTTGGGTCGCGACGCCCGGTAGGTCGAACACGTCCTGCGCGACGGAGAAGTCGATGTACGCGACGGCGGCATCTATCTCATACAGACCGGACTGGTAGATGTCGACCACGACGAAGTTCCGCATGACGGGCATGTACCCCGTCGGGCCCTTGACGAACGTGGCGTACATCAGGACGGGATCGCCAACGGTGACACCCAGCTTCCGCGCCAGGCCCGACCCGACGATTATCCCGCCCTTTACGGTGTCGTCCTTGGACAGCCGCGACCGTCCCGCGCGGATCGTTTCGTCGCGGTCGAACCGCAGTTCGCCACTGCTCAGGTATTCGCTGATGTTCGCGACCTTGCCGGCCCGCGCTGCGTCCACGCCTCGTACCTGCGCGCCGGCCTTTCGCTGCTTGGCCGTGCGGCTCTGCAGCAGCACCTCGCTTACGACCGTTGGCGCGGCCGCGATGATCCCTGGGATCTCCGCGGTAAGGTCTATGAACTCCTCGTAGTCGCGGAAACCCCCGCCGGCCTTCCACACGACGAGGTGCGCCTCGGAGCCGAGTAGCCGGCCCCGGAGAGCGTCCTCCAGGCCGCTCCATATGGAGAAGGCCACGACGAGCACGACGATGCCGAGAACCACGCCGATGATGGACATCACCGTCTGGAACGGCTTCGCGCGCAGGTAGCGCCAGCCTATGAAGAGTTCGTATTGCCTCACGCGCGCCTTCGCGGACGGTTAATGCTCGCGCCTAGCTGCGCATCTGCGGGAAGAGGATCACATCGCGAATGGACGCGGAATCCGTCAGCAGCATAACCAGCCGGTCGACCCCGACTCCCAGGCCGCCGGTCGGGGGCATGCCGTATTCAAGCGCGCGTAGGAAGTCCTCGTCGAGGACGTGCGCTTCGTCGTCGCCAGCCTCGCGGAGCGCCGCCTGATCTTCGAACCTCGCCCTCTGGTCGTCCGGGTCGTTGAGCTCCGTGTAGGCGTTCCCGATCTCCATGCCCGCGACGAATGGCTCAAAGCGTTCGACGAACCTGTCGTCATCGCGCTTCTTCTTGGCCAACGGCGACGTCTCGACGGGGTAGTCATAGACGATCGTCGGTTGTACCAGCTTGGCTTCGACTGCGTCGTCGAACAGCTCCGCAACGAGGAGGCCCCACGAGGTGGCGTGGTCCTCAACCTCGGCGCCGCGGGCTTCCAAGGCGTCACGAAGCGCGTCGCAGTCCATGCTCAGGACATCCAGGCCGGTCGAGTCGGCAATGCCCTCCGCCATCGAAATCCGTCGCCACGGCGGGGTGAAGTCGAGCGTCTCGCCCTGGTAGGGGGCCTGCGTGCACCCGTTGACGGCCTTGGCGGCGTGCGCGACGAGCCCCTCCACGAGGTCCATCATAGTACCGTAGTCAGCGTACGCCTGGTACACCTCCATGAGCGTGAACTCAGGATTGTGCGAGCGGTCCATGCCTTCGTTGCGGAAGTTCTTGCAGAACTCGTACACGCGTTCCAGGCCGCCGACCACGAGCCTCTTAAGGTACAGCTCGTCGGAAACGCGCAGGAAGAGCGTCTGGTCAAGCGTGTTGTGGTGGGTGGTGAACGGCCGAGCGTTCGCCCCGCCGTACAGGGGTTGCAGGATCGGCGTTTCGACCTCTAGGAACTCCGCGGTGTTCAGGTATTCGCGTATCGCCTGGATGACCTGCGTGCGCTTGCGGAAGGTGTCGCGGACCTCCGGGTTCGCGATGAGGTCCACGTAGCGCTGCCGGTACCGCGTCTCGACGTCGGTGAGCCCGTGCCACTTCTCCGGCAGTGTCTGGAGCGCCTTGGTGACCATCTCCACTGAGCGCGCCTCGACGGTGATCTCCCCTGTGCGCGTCCGGAACACCGTGCCGGTGATGCCGACGATGTCGCCGAGATCGAAGAGCCGCTTGAAGTCCTCGTAGGCGCCCTCTCCGACGTTGTCGCGCCGGACGTAGATCTGGATGTCCCCCGTCGCGTCTCGCAAGTGCGCGAACGAGGTCTTGCCGTGCAGACGGCGCGTCATCATGCGCCCGCCGATGACGACCTCCGTCGCGTCCTCGATCACCTCGACCCCGTCGTGCTGAGCCAGGATGGCCGCGGCCGTGTGCGTCGGCCGAAACATGTAGCGGTACGGGTCGACACCATCCGCGCGCAACTCGGCGGTCTTCTGCCGTCGTTGCGCGATGAGATCGCCGGTTTCTTCGCTCACCGTCGGTCCTCGCCTCCGAGCAGGACATTCAGATATGGGGGTCAAGAGTGGATTTGGTCAATGTTACTTGACCCCCAGAAGTGAAGGCAAGGAGCCACTCGGGCGGCTAGTAGGGCGCGTCGGCGGCGCCCGGGTCGCCTATGAACGCCATCGCTCGCGGTAGCAGGTCGGCCTCGAATTGGCGCACGAACGTGCCGTTCGGCTCGAACACGTAGACGTCGCCGGACGTGGCGTAGTCCTTCGCGTCGCTAACGTAGATGAGGCCACTATCCGGGTTCACGCTCAGCCCGTAGAATGCCCCTGCCCCATGGGCGGACGCCGTGATGAAGTCCGCCGTGACACTCTGGGTGTTCGTGTCGAATTTGGCGACCGCGCCGAACGTCAAGAAGTACGCGACGCCGTCGGGGCCGAGTTCCATACGGTCGGACGCGCCTGAGTCCAGCGGAAGGGAGTTGGTCACCGTGTCGGACGCCGTGTCGATGACGACAATGGCGCCGGGCGCGGTGTCGTCTTCCGGCGTGTCCGGGCTGTCCCACGTGATGCCGCTGGCGAGCACGACCACCTTGCCGTCGCGCGCCACAACGGCCGTCGGGTTCGTGCCCACTTCGATTATGCTGCTGATGGTGAAGGTCGCCAAATCAACGACCGACACCGTCGTGCCCGCGCCGAAACCGCTGTTCGTGACATATGCCTTGCCGTCGGCGAGGACGACTTCCTGCGGCATGGCGCCGACCTCTACGACCGCTTCCTGCGCGAGGGATGTCGTGTCGATCCTCGCGAGCGCGTTTCCGAAGCGCAACGCCACGTACGCTTTGCCCGCGGCCTCGTCAATGGCGACCGTCGTGGGGGATGCCCCAGCGTCGAAGGTCACGGTGCCGACCGAGGCGTGCGACGCGATATCCACGACCTCTATCGTCTGTGAGTTGTTCACGACGATCCAGAGCTGGTCGCCGCTGCGGAGGATGTCGTTGGCAGTGTCCCCTAACGGCCGTCCGTTGGCGGCGGTGAACACGGACTCCGTTAGCGCGCCGGTCGCGGCGTCATAGAACGACAGGCTTGCGTTCCCCTGGCCGAAGCCGCCCTCGTTGAGAATGTAGACGCCGCCGCCGGTCGACTCGGGGCCGTCGTCGCTGAGCCCGTCCTCATCGCCGCCGCACGCCACGACCCCCAGCACGAGCGCGGCAAACGTCACCCACTTCATCCGTCGCCCGAGATCAGTAATCGTCATCCGCAGTGCTCCTCATCGGCCGGCGACACCACGCGTCTGTGGGCGCGGAGCCGGCTCGTTAGTCGTTAACGCGGAATGGCGATGTGTGGGTATGGCACGCGTGGCGAACGCATAGCGTGGGCGGGAAGCGCAGGCCGATCGCCGGCCGCGTTGCACGCTGGCCGACCCCTGTCTGGCTGCACCGTTCCCTCGCGCAGTGCGATACCACGGCGTACTCTCGTGGTCACCGCGGCTCGCCGAGCTACGCGCGAGGGCCCGACTCCGCGTGGCGGGTCGAGTCCTTAACGACGCATCCTCGGTCGCCCCACGGCGACTTGGACACTGGCTGTGGCAGGTCTCCGGACTTATCGCCGAC
>JABGQA010000082.1 GCA_018644665.1 Candidatus Poribacteria bacterium | reverse complement strand
CGCGCCGTGCGACCTGTGGACTTTCCGATTCGCGGTGGATGGGCAGGCGGTCTCCGGCGAGCAGCACGTGCGCTTCACGTCGCAACTGCTGCCCACGACGGCGGAGACGCTTGTCACGGCTGTCCACTCCGAGGGAGTCGCGCCCGTGCTCACACGTCGCGCGGTCGGGGCCGGGCAGGTGGTGGTGATAAGCGCCTCAACCTTCCGGTATCCCGCCGGGTCGGGTCGCGTCACCAGCGCCGAGCCGGTGAGTCTCACGGGCCTGCCTCAGCTCGTGGTGGATCGCCTGCGATCCTGCCTGCTCGCGGACGCCCCGCAGGTCAATGTCCGCTCGAAGGTGGGGGTGTACCGCTTCGGTGACCGGCTGGCGTTGACGAACTTCAACGATCAGGGCGCGACCGCGCGCGTCACGGGCGTTGCTGGCGGGCCGCGGATCCTGTATCCCACCGGGAGTGGCGATGTCGTGCCCGGGGCCGACGGGACGGCTACCGTGAACATACCGCAGCGCGGATTCATGGTATTGACGGTGGGCGAATAGGACCCGCCGGGAGGGTCACAGGTTGCCTGTGTGCCGTTTCTAGCCTACCGTGTCGGTGCTGTATGGCGCAGCGCCCAGGCACGGCCCCAGCCCGAAGGAAAGCACTATGACACTATCCCGCCTTCTGCTACGCGGATGCGTCGCCGGTCTGCTGCTCGCAGCTACATGGACTGCCAACGCGGGGTTGGACGACGACTCACTCGTTCTCTACCTGTCCTTCGATGAGGACGGCGGCGACAGCGCTAGCGACGGCTCCCAATACGGCCACGACGGCGAGTTGGTCGGCGATCCGTCGTGGGTCCCCGGCCGCTCCGGGTCGGCGCTTGAGTTCGACGCCGGCCAGGGCCAGTACGTCACGGTGCCCGTGACGGATACGCTGCAACTAACTACCGCGTTCTCGGCGGCGTTCTGGGTGCAGCGTTCCGACGACCAGCCGGCTGACTGGAACTACATGATCGGGGCTGGCACGCTGATGTGGGCCACGATCTACAACACGGACCAGACGGTGTACGTCTACTCCCGATCCGGCGGCGCGTGGGCCCAGGCCGCTAAGACGACGGCTCCCCTTACCACTGACTGGACCCACGTCACGCTGACGCACGACGTTGACGCCGACATCATCCTCTACTTCAACGGCGAACCCGCGTACGAAGGCAATGAGCCCCCGGAAGTTGACCCCATTGACGGCGCCATCATGATTGCCGCCCGGAACCCCGGACAGGAGTTCTTCAGCGGCACTATCGACGAGGTGTTCCTGTTCAACCGCGCCATCACGGCAGACGAGGTGGCGTCCATCATGGACGACGAGTTCCTCGCCGTCGATCCGGCAGGTAAGGCAGCCACCACGTGGGGCGCCATGAAAACCCTACGGTAGCGGGGTGGCCCATCTCGCGCGGCGATTCGTGCGCACATCCGCCCTTAGCGCGGCCGCTCTGATTCTAATCGCGTCGACATCGCCAGCAGCCACGCTGGCGATGTCTCCGTACGTGCAGACCGCGCGAGACCTGATCGCGGCGGGGCAGTACGCCGCTGTCGTCGACGTGTGCCGCGAAGCGTTAGCGACGCAACCGGACGACCCCCGCGCGCACGCCTTGCTAGGCGCCGCGCACCTCGCGCTCGGGGAGCCAGCGCGCGCTCTCCCATCGTATCAGGACGCCGCCCGTCTCGATCCTGCCCTGGTGGAAGCGCACTACGGCGTGGCTGCCGCGCACACGGAACTGGAACAGTTCACCGACGCCATTGGGGCGTACCGCCGCGTCATTGATTTGCGCCCGGATCACGCCGCCGCGCACCATGACCTTGGCGTCGCGCAGTCCCGTCTCAAGCAGTACGACGACGCGGCGGCGTCCTTCCGACGCGCCATCGCAATCGACCCCGACAGCGCCTGGCCTCACTACAGTCTCGGCCGCGTGCGGCGGGAACAGGGGCGATTCGAGCGGGTAGAAGATGCGGCTGCAGAATTCGCTCAGCAGAAGC
>JABGQA010000041.1 GCA_018644665.1 Candidatus Poribacteria bacterium | reverse complement strand
GGATGCTCATACGACGCCTTCCGTCAAAGGAGAATGAGAGTACCGCCTCGGTCGATGAATCAACGCCGATGCCGAACTCGCTCTACAACCGGTCTCCCGCCAGAGATCCCGGTGGCCGTGTTCACGGTGACGACATGAACCACGGCGCTTGCGTAGGGCCAATTCGCTCTCTCGAAGCCCCCCGAAATGACGAAGCCGTTATTCCAAAGTCTGTTCGCTCCCGTGCCTACAGGGTCGTGTCGACGAGTTGGGGAAGTTCGTGTACCGACTCACTTCGTGACCCGTACGTCGACGCCTCTATCCCAAGAGCCATGTCCGCGTAGCGGAGCGAACGCTGAATGAGGACCATGTTCTGCCGGTTCAGCACGCGTAGCTGATCCGTGGTGTTGCGGAAGTCGTCGCACAGAGAGCGCAACCGAGTCGAGTAGGGGTCCGGGATGCGAGCGGGCCATTCTGACAGCCGCAGTTGGTCGAGCCCCGGCACAAAAGGCGTGAGGCGTCGGGTGACCATGAGTCGTTGGTGTTCCGCTTGACGCAGTTGCTGCGCCAGCGCTCCCTGCTGCTGAGACGTCTCGAGCAGGGCGACGCAATCGTCCACGAGCAGCCGCTGCTGCGTCTCCTGGGCCAACCCCAGCAGCGCAGACGTGAGTTGCGCTTCTTGCTCGACGACCGCAACGACTCGCTCGAGCAACTGCTCGACGATCTGATGCGCCGTTACCGATGGTGTTGCGCCCGTCGCGGACGGAGGCCGCGGGGCGACGTTATCCTGCATTGTTCCTACCTGATGCGACCGCTAACGAAGGTGGTTAGACGGCCTCGGCCGGTGGCATTGCGTAGACTCCGTCGAGCAGCTTCCGCCGCACGACTTCCACGCGATCCTCCCGGATATCCGGTAGAGCTTGCAGGCGCTTCTTCATTTCGATGAAGAGGAGGGCTTCGTCGGATACATGGACTTCCGTGCTCGCGCCCTCGACCGCTCCGGCGCTCTCTGCCTTATCCCCACCCTTACGGGCCGAGACCCGCGAAGTGCGGTTTAGGTCTGAGTATGCGCCTGGGCGTTTTGGGCGTTCGATCATCATGTCGGGCTGTCCCATGAATCCTCTCACCTCTCTATCGGCGTGTCGTTAGCGCCTCTTAAGCTCCATTCTCCACCGAACCGGATGGCGTCGGAGTTACCGCGCCAGGCCCGGAACGGCTCCAACACTCATCTCAGTCGCTCGCTCAGCGGCGGATGCCTGGTATGCCAGACGCCCGAATCGCTGCCGAGTGATGTCCTGGTAGAGCATCTCGGCGAGGCCGAGACCCTTACCATCACCGGAAAGCTGCCGTGACAACTGCTCGTCGTGCATCTGCTCGTACATGCCGCCCGCAAACGACTCCTTGAACAGACCACCCTTAGGCACGGCGTCGCGCATCTTCTGCAGCATGAACTGCATGAAGATGCTTTCGAAGCCGCGCGCCGCTTCCATCATCTCGTCGCGTTCCTCGGCCGACACCCCGAGGTCGTTCGCGGTAGCTGTGTGCGTAAGTCCGGCGATCGCTGTCGTGTGCGCCGCCTGCAGTCCCTGAATGGCAATCACGTCCGTACCCTCCGTGTCCCGTGCGGTTTATCGAACCTCGAGGTCGGCTTGCAGCGCGCCGGCCTGTTTGAGGTTCTTCAGCACGCCCACCAGGTCGCGCGGGGCGATGCCGATCGCGTTCAACGCCTGCACCAGTTCGTTGAGCGTCGGGGCTTGAAGGAGATGGACCGACCCACCCTCGGTGAGCGTCGGGCCTTCCTCCGTCACCACGATCTCGGTGTCCGGCACCACGACCGTCTCACCCTGGCTGAATGGGCCGGGCTGAGAGATCATCGGTTGGCTGGACACGTTCACGCTGATGCTTCCGTAGCTGATGCCGACTTCCGAAACTTGGATGTTGCTGCCCATGACCACGGTGCCGGTGCGCTCATCTACGATGACGCGGGCGCGCTGGTCGGGGGCAACATCGAGCGCCTCGATCTGCGCGATCAGCGGGATCAGCGCCTGACCTGCCGGTACGGTGACCTGCACCGTGCCTGGGCTGGTCGCGACGGCCGTTCCCGCGCCGATCGCCGTGTTGATCGCATCGCTGACGCGCGCGGCGGTCGTGAAGTCGGGGTTGAGCAGTCCGTAGGTCAGCAACTGGGCCGCGGTGGCCGGGTCCGCTGCGTTCGGGTCGGCCGTCGTGATGCTCGCGGGTCCGAGTCCCACTTTGAGCGTTGCGCCCTCGGGGATGCTCGCGGCAGCCACGTGGTTCCGTTGGACGCGGTTCCCGCCGGATTCCGCGAGGAACCCGCCCGTCGCTAGCGCGCCACCGGCGATTGCGACTACGGATCCGTCCGGGGTCTGCAGCTCCGTCTGCAGGAGTTGCCCACCGTGCAGGCTGCGGGCGTCACCGAAGGATGAAACCACCACATCGAACGAGCTGTTCAGTGGGAGATACGTCGGAATCTCCGCGGTGACGGTTACGGACGCCACGTTGTTCGTTCGCAACGAACCGCGTGAGTCGTCGACCGTCATGCCCATGTTGCGGAGGTAGTTCTCGATCGCCTGGCGCGTAAACGGGACGTTCGTCGTCTGGTCGCCCGTGCCGCCCAGACCGATTACCAGCCCGTAGCCTACGAGCTGCGTCGTCTCCACGCCGCGAATGCTGGTGATGTCCTTGACGCGCGCCGCATCGGCGTGCTGTGCGCCGAAGAGGAGACCCGCGGCGAGGAGCCAAGAGCCGACCGTCGAGAAGCGTCGCCGAGATGTCCTTGCAGACGTCGTCATTCGTCGACTCCTATAGGAACGGGATGAATCCCGCGAGGAAGCGCATCACCGGGCCCGACTTCTTGTCGTTCTTCGCGGGCTTGGCGACGTCTGCCTCTTCCGGGGCGCTTTCCGACTTGGGAGTCAGACCATCGCCCGTATAGGTGATGTCCGCGTTCGCCAACTGCGTGGAAAAGACTGTGTTATCGGCGCTGATGTCCTCGGAGCGCAGGATGCCGTGGACCGTCAGCGTGTCGATCTCGTCGTTAATGCGGAGCTGGCGCTGGCCTTCTACCTTGAGGAAACCGTTCGGGGTGACCTCTGTAACGAGCGCCGTGATCGTTGCCCGCAGGTGGCGACGGTCGTCCATCGATGCCCGCTTGGCGAACCGGAGACGCGTGAGCGCTTCGCTATCCAGGCCGTCCGGGTAATCGAACGTCGTCGCGCCATCGTCCGTCTTCGACCGACCGCCCTGCGTCGACTCGTTGACGATAACCGTCACGATGTCGCCGACTTCCGAAGCGCGCTTGCCGTGGCCGACCGTGCCGGCGATGTGTTGGGTATCTGTCATCGGTTGAGCCATGATCTGCTCCTAAAAGAACGGGAGGATGGTCGTCAGTATGCGGACGAACATGCTGGGCTTCTGCTGCTTGCTTATCTCTCCCTCGCCCGTATAGCTGATGTCTGCATCCGCTAACTGGGTGGAAAAGACCGTGTTGTTCCGGGAGATGTCGACCGGGCGAAGGAGACCCGAGACAGTGAGCGTTTCCTTCTCGTCGTTGATCTGGAGGAGGCGCGACCCTTCGACCTTCAGGAAGCCGTTCGGCTGCACTTCCATGACGGTCGCGGTGACCGTCGTCGTCAGAGCGCCGCTGCTCCGCGTGACGCCGTCACCGTTATGCTCCGCGCCTCCGGTGAAGCCACCCTCCATAGCGGTCGAGGTGTTGCTCGTGTTGCTGCGGTTCGCGAAGCCGGCGTTCAATTTGAACCCGCTCGCGCGGCTCGTCCGCGTCGAAGCCGACCGACTCGCCTGCGTGGATTCCATCACGATGATCGTTACGACGTCTCCGACATCGACTGCCTTCACGTCGGCATAGAGCGATCGCGCCTCCGCGCCGATCACCGCGCTGCCCAACATCAGGGAGAGCGCGATGGGCAAGCCGTCTCGGCGTCGTAACCCGCGCCTTACCATGTCCTGTTCCTCTCAGGGTAGAAGTAGAGCCGCCTCAACGAGCCAGGGCCACCGGCGACGCATGCGCGGCCGTCGGCAGCACGAGATCCACCTGGACGAGCCGTTCCTTCACGACTCTGCCCTGGATGACCTGCTTGGACCGGAGGTTCTTGATGCGGATGAAATCCCCGTAGCGACCATCTTGCAAGGCTTCACCGACCGTCTGTATCGACAGTCGGGGGGCTTCGAGATATATCGTCACTTGGTCGCCCTTTGCGATCATTGGGATCGTCTCGCTGTTCTGATTCGTCAGGATTTCACCCGTCCGAATCTCCCGAGTCGCGCGCACGCCGAGGACTTCGGCGAACGGGCGAATCGGAGAACCTCCGTTGAGGGTCGTCAGATCCACCTCTACGTATTCCACGTCGGCCTCCGTAAGCGCTTCATGGCGGTGAACCGCCCGGTTGGCCATGGGAATCGTCGCGTAGAGATGCAAGTTGAGTGCCAGCGTTACTCGCTTCACGGCCGCGTCATCAATGGTGATGAGGACCGGCACGGAGAGGGTGGAAGAGACGCGCCGCGGCGCCCATGTAGAGGCCGGGGCGGCGTCCCATTCGCCGGTGGGAATCACGACAGGACGTAGAACCGACGCGAAGTCGAGTTCCATGCGGTCGGCGCGCGCCATGACGCCGATACGCTCATCGATCCAGGGGCGAACCCGGTCGATGATGTCCTGTGGTGTGATCTCCTGACTCGCGACCGCGACCCGGGTCACTTCGGCGCCTGCGAACTCCATCTCGGAGTCGCTCAACCCCAGTCGTAGCCGCTCTCTACGCACCGCCAGCCGGACACTGCCCGAGCGCAGATTCCACGTATCCCCAACGCGCGGCGAAGGACCGACGACGAGGGCCTCGAGGTTCTCCCTCAAGGCCGCGTCGTCCGTCTCCACCTTCGCGAGATCGCCGAGTCGAACCGATGTCTCCGTTACCGTCGCGTCCGTCTCGAACGTGACGGTCGCCCTTACGCGGGCATGCGCTTGAAGCGCTATTCCCAATCCCCCGATCAGCATCGTCGCGACAACGCTCTTGCCGATGGGCGAGAGGGCACGCCGGAGCATTTTTCCGTGCGGCCTTCGTCGTGGGAAATTTCTTCCCGTCATCTCATCGGCTCCGTTGCTAGGGGGTGGCTGCCTCTTATCGGCGTAGGTTGTTCGCGACGTTGAGCATCTCGTCCGCGGCCTGGATGCTGCGCGACGAGATCTCGTAGGCCCGCTGGGCAACGATCATGGAGACCATTTCCTCGACGAGTTTCACGTTGGACAGCTCCAGGAAGCCCTGGAGGATCGAACCGTAGCCGTCGATGTCGGGGGTGCCAGTCTGCGGAGCCCCGGTCGACTGTGAGCTACGGAACATGTTTTGGCCGATGCCCTCGAGCCCCGCCGGATTGGCGAACCTCACGAGCTGGATGCGGCCGAGCTCTTCGGGAGCGGTGCTGGCCGGGAACGTGCCCTGGACGATGCCGTCCTTGCTGATGCTGACGCCGGTGACTTCCGGCGGAATGGTGATCTGATCACCCAGCAGCAGCCCGTCGGACGTAACCATGCGACCCTGGCTGTCGAGCTTGAACGACCCGGCGCGCGTGTACACCTCCTCGCCGTCGTTGTTCTGGATGCGGAAGAAGCCGTCGCCTTCGATCACGAGGTCGAGGTCCGCGTCGGTCTGCTTGAACTCGCCCTGTGAGAAGATGCGTTGCGTCGAAGCGACGCGACTGCCGTGACCGACCTGAATCCCGGTTGGGATCTCGGTCCCCGAGCCGGACGTGGCTCCGGGCGTCATCAGCGTCTGGTAGATCAAATCCTGAAAGTCGATGCGCGTTCGCTTGAAGCCGTTCGTGTTGACGTTCGCGAGGTTGTTCGCGATCGTGTCGATCGCGAGTTCCTGCGCGTTCATCCCGGATGCCGAAGAGTACAGTGCGCGTATCATGTCTAATTACCTCCACCCACACGTTGGATGAGCATGTTTAGGCTGTTGTCGGAGACGAGGATGGCCCGCTGGTACGCTTCGTATCCACGCACCATATGGATGAGCTTCGCCATCTCCTGAACCATGTTGACGTTGCTCCCCTCGAGCGTCTGCTGACGAACCTGCGGATCGGTTGCGATCTGCGGGATGGTTTGGTCGTCAAGAGGCGTGAGGAGAGAGTTACCGGCCTTACGTAGCGGTACTCGACCGTCGACGCGGTCGAATCGGACGATTTTCAATCGGTCCACGTAGTTTTTGTCGACGTACACCTCGCCGGTGTCGGTGATCTCGATATCACCGCCGTTAGCGGTGATCGGTCCCGCCGTGCCAAGCACGGGGAGATTGTTCGCGGTGACGATCGTGCCGGATGGGCTGAGCGTGAAGTTGCCTGCGCGCGTGTAGCGCTCACCTTTGGGCGTGTCGACGGTGAAGAACCCATTGCCGTCGTCGGCTAACGACAGATCCAGCGGGTTGCCCGTCGTGCGGACACTTCCAAGCTCGAAGTCGGTGTAGGAACGGAAGACCAGCATAGGGGAAAGCGCGGCTCCGCCTTTGGCGTCCGGCTTCTGCCCGGCCATGTGGAAAGTGGCGAAATCCTGGCGAAATCCTGGCGTGGAGGCGTTCGCGAGGTTGTTCGAGATAACCTCGGACATAGCCTCATGCGCCAGCATGCCAGAGGCAGCCGTATAGATACCTTGCAGCATTCGGAATGACTCCTCTCGTCTCTTGGGGAGCCACTGAGCAACATGCGTGCCACGGCAGGATAGGGACGCAGGAACCCACTGATAGGGCGGATCTGCGCGGAATAGGGCCACGGATAGGGCGGGCAATGCGGTGGGAAAACTTGGGCCGACGGCCCGACTCGACCGGAAGAAATTACCCAGGCCGACGCCGGGAATGGAAAAAGGGCGCCCGAGGTTATCGGGCGCCCGTCATCTGGTGGTACCTAACGGTGGTGAGAGCCGTTAGGGACGGCTTGCGCGTGCCGGTGACGCGGTAGCGAACCACGTCCCGCGACTGCGCCGGTTACCTACGCGGTGGTGAACCGGTAGGCAAGACCTATTGGAGGAGCAACAGCGCCGACTGCGAGACCAGATTCGCGGTGTTCAGCATCGACGAGCCGGACTGAACCAGAATCTGCGCGCGAGTCAACGCGGACGCCTCCGCCGCGAAATCCGCGTCTCGGACAACGGACTCCGCGTTGTGAGTGTTTTCCATGATCGTCTGGATGTTGATCTGGGCCTTCTCCAAGCGGTTCATGAAGGCCCCGACCTCTGTCCTGATCTGGGCGACACCGTTCACTGCGGTGTCGGCAAGTTGAACCAGGGCCTCAGCGGACACCTGATTCAGGAAATCGGATACTGTCAGCACATAGGAGGTCCCGCCGATCGTCCCAACCCCCGCCGCCGTGAAGTCCACGCCCTTCATGCTGAACCCGGCGGTCTGCTGGGTGACGTCGATCGCGGCGGTGCCGTCGCCCAGGAAGAACGTAAAGTCCGTCGTGCCTGCGGTGGCGATTAAGCTGATGCCGTTGAAGGTAGTCGTCTCGGCGATCCGGTCGATCTCCGCCACGAGGGCAGCCGCTTCCAGGGAGATCCCCGAGCGGTTCGTGTCGTTCAGGGTGCCGTCCGCGGACTGAATCGCGAGTTCCTTCAGCCGGCGCAGCATGTTGCCGAGTTGTTCGAGCCCGCCATCGGCCACCTGTAGAAGCGTGAGCGCCTGCGAGATGTTTTGGTTCGACTGCTTGGCGCCAGCGATCTGCGAACGCATCAACTCCGAGACGGTCAGCCCAGCAGCGTCGTCCGCCGCCGTGTTGATCCGCAGACCCGACGTCAACCTTTCCATGCGCTTCGACAGATCGCGCGAGGTTTGGAACAGGTTCCGCTGGCCGTTGACGGAGAGGACGTTCGTGTTGATCCGGAACATCTGCCGGTGGCTCCCTTCACGACCGCTCTACGGCGTCGTGAACTCGCCCTGCACAAGCGATCGGTCGTTCCCGTTCGAACGCGACGCGTCTTGTCAGTTCATTCCAAGACGCTTCTCACAGCCCGGACAGGGCCGCCTGACTCGTCAGAGTCAGGCGGCTTGCCCAGCGTCGAGGCTAGAACTGCAGGAGGGATAGAGCCTGCTGCGGGATCAGGTTCGCCTGGGACAACATCGAGATCCCGGACTGCGTGAGGATCTGCGCGCGCGTCATGGCCGACGCCTCCGCCGCGAAGTCCGCGTCACGCACGATGGACTCGGCGTTCGCCGTGTTTTCCATGATCGTCTGGATGTTGATCTGCGAACGCGAGAGGCGGTTCGAGAACGCGCCGAGTTCCGTGCGGATCTGCGCGACGCTGTTCACCGCCGTGTCCGCGACGCTCACGAGAGCGGCTGCAGACGTCTGGCTGAGGAAGTCCGCGACCGTCAGCGCGACGAGGTTGTCGCCGATGCTGCCGGTCCCGTCGGCCAGGAAGTTGATGCCCTTGATGTTCACGCCGGCCTGCTGGTTCGCCGAGGCGATGCTCGCCGAGCCGTCGCCCAGGTAGAACGTGAAGTTCGTGGACCCAGAACCCGCCGAGGAGATCAGACTCACCCCGTTGAACGTGGTCGTCTCGGCAATGCGGTCGATCTCGGCGATGAGCGCGGCGGCTTCCAGCGAGATGCCGCTGCGGTTCGTCGCGTTCAGAGTGCCGTCCGCGGACTGGATGGCGAGTTCCTTCAGCCTGCGCAGCATCCCACCGACCTGCTCGAGGCCGCCGTCGGCAACCTGGAGGAGCGTCAACGCCTGCGAGATGTTCTGGTTCGCCTGCTTGGAGCCGGCGATCTGCGAACGCATCAGTTCCGACACGGTCAGCCCGGCGGCGTCATCGGACGCGCGGTTGATCCGGAGGCCGGATGTCAGGCGTTCCATGCGCTTGGAGAGGTCGTTCGCCGTGCGGAAGAGGTTCCGCTGACCGTTGATGGCCAACGTATTGGTATTAATACGGAACATGCGTCCCAAGCTCCCTCAGCCACCGCCGTTGCGCAAGCGCAATACGCCTGCAGGGGCGACTTCACCACCATTGGATATGATTGGGGTGCTGAGCACCACCAGACTGTGTTAGATCGTTCTCACATGGCAGCAGCAGCGGAGCAACTTGTTGCTTTCACCCCCGCAACTGCTTCCGATGTATGTATCGGCGCGTCGCCCGGAAACTTGAGCCCGGGCACGAAGATTGCCCGCGAGCTTGGTGATCTCGCAGGCCTACGGCGCGGTAAAAGGGGCGCCACGAAGGACGCCCCGTGTGAGAACGATCTCCCACAACCGTCGGTGGTTGGAGGGAGATCCGAAACCGGTGACCTACTGGATCAGCGTCAGCGCGAGCTGCGGCAGGATGTTCGCCTGCTGCAACATCGAGGAGCCCGTCTGCGCGAGGATCTGCGCGCGGGTCATCGCCGAGGCCTCCATGGCAAAGTCCGCGTCACGGATCGTCGACTCGGAGTTCCGCGTGTTCTCCATGGCCGACTGGATGTTCGCCTGCGAGCGCTCGATGCGGTTCTGGAACGCGCCGACATCCGTGCGGATCGTCGCGAGCGTCGTCACGGCGGTGTCGATGTTCGAGACCATCGCCTGCGCGGACACCTGACCGAGGAAGTCGTCCAGCGTGAAGTTGAACGCTGTGCCACCGATGGTCCCGATGCCGTTGGCGTCGAACGCAACACCCTTTAGGGCGAGCGAGAGCACCTGGTTCGTGGCCGACGTGCCGTCACCCACGTAGAACGTCAGGTTCGTGACCGATGTCGCGGCGCCGGCGGAGTCGATCAGGCTGATGCCGTTGAACGTGGTCGAGGAAGCGATGCGGTCGATCTCGGCGATCAACGCGGCGGCTTCCGTCGAGAGACCGCTGCGGTTATCGGCGTTCTGGGTCCCGTCCGCGGACTGCTCGGCCAACTCCTTGAGCCGGATGAGCATGTTCCCGATCTGCTCGAGACCGCTGTCGGCAGTCTGAAGCAGCGTGATCGCGCGGGACATGTTGTCGTTCGCCGTCTTCTGCCCTGCGATCTGCGACCGCATCGACTCTGATGCAGTGATGCCGGCGGCGTCGTCGGCGGCATGGTTGATCCGCAGACCCGACGAGAGCCGTTCCATGCGCGTATTGAGGTCTTTGGCAGTCTGGAAGAGATTACGTTGGCCGTTGATGGCCAGTACGTTCGTATTGATACGGAACATGGTAGAAGTACTCCTGCCCCCGAAGCTTCCTGGCTGCGGGCGGCGGAATCCTAAGAACACCCATGCTCGGACAGACTACAACATCTGCTTGCGCACGGAGCCTAGGGACTAAGTTACACGCACGTGCGTCCGCGCCCCACAATCGCCGAGCGAAGGAGGCTACGTAGATGGCGACTCGGCGACGACGTCGCGAGGCGGTGATGCTATCGCCTGCGCGTATCAGCGCACGGATTCCGCAAGCGCATGGAGACGTTGCCCCAAGCGCGCAACTACCGGACTGTAAGATAGGACAAGCAACGCGGTAGCACGGCCGCCAAAGGACGGAACCGACGCTACGCATGACCGCGGGGATAGTGAAGCCGGCGTCGCGTGGGACGGCCCGACTTGCACTCTATGTATCGGCAGGTACCAGAGCGGCCTTGAGGCCAAACATGCGGCCGAAAACGTACTGATAGAGCGGATCTATGGCCGACCGCCCGCGCCGTGTCGCTACCGTAGCTGGGCCTCCCGCGGGCGGTAGCCGGGCACGGAAAAGAGGCGCCGTTTCCGGCGCCTCCATGTGAGAACGGTCTCCCACAACCGGTGATGGTTGGAGGGAGTTGCGAAACTGGTGATCTACTGGATCAGGCTGAGCGCCAACTGCGGCAGCACGTTCGCCTGCGACAGCATCGACGCGCCCGTCTGCGCCAGGATCTGCGCCCGCGTCATCGCCGACGCTTCCAGCGCGAAGTCGGCGTCCCGGATGTTCGACTCGGCGCGGGCGGTGTTCTCGATGGCCGCCTGGATGTTCTCCTGCGTCCGCTCGAGGCGGTTCTGGAACGCTCCGACATCCGTGCGGATCGTCGCGAGCGTCGTGACCGCGGTGTCGATGTTCGGGACCAGCGCCTGCGCGGAAACCTGCCCGAGGAAGTCCGCGACGGTGAACACGAACGACGTGCCACCGATCGTCCCGACTCCCGCCGCGCCGAACTCGACGCCCTTGAGTGCAAGCCCGACGACCTGGTCGGCGGCCGCAGTCTGCGGCGTGCCGTCACCGACGTAGAACGTCAGGTTCGTGACCCCGGTCGAGTCGATCAGGCTGATGCCGTTGTAGGTCGTCGACGAGGCGATTCGGTCGATCTCCAGAACCAGCGCGGAAGCTTCCGTCGAGAGGCCGCTTCGGTTGGAGAGGTTCAGCGTGCTGTCCGCGGACTGCTCGGCCAACTCCTTGAGACGGATCAGCATGATGCCGATCTGTTCGAGGCCGCTGTCCGCCGTTTGCAGAAGGGCGATCGCGCGGGAGGAGTTGTCGTTCGCCGTGCGCAGACCGGCGAGCTGCGACCGCATGGACTCCGACGCCGTGATGCCCGCGGCGTCGTCCGCGGCGTGGTTGATCCGCAGACCGGACGACAGGCGCTCCATGCGCGTGTTGATGTCCTTGGTCGTCTGGAAGAGATTCCGCTGGCCGTTGATGGAGAGGACGTTTGTGTTAATTCGGAACATCGTAGAGGAACTCCTTCACCTACTTAGGGGCGTCCCGCCAATCGGTACCGTGGCGTTCAGGCATCCGCCAGGACTTTGCGGATGGCTCGGGGAACCGATGGCGCCGCCTGCCCTGCCGGCGCATGGCCGACAGGGCGTGCGGGAGACCGGCTTACTACTGGATGAGGCTGAGCGCCAACTGCGGCAGGACGTTCGCCTGCGACAGCATCGACGCGCCCGTCTGCGCCAGGATCTGCGCCCGCGTCATCGCCGACGCTTCCAGCGCGAAGTCGGCGTCCCGGATGTTCGACTCGGCGCGGGCGGTGTTCTCGATGGCCGCCTGGATGTTCTCCTGCGTCCGCTCGAGGCGGTTCTGGAACGCGCCGACATCGGTGCGAACCGTCGCCAGGGTCGTGACCGCAGCGTCGATGATCGGCACCAACGCCTCAGCCGACGACTGAATGAGGAAGTCGGCGACCGTCAGCCCGATGTGCGCGCCACCGATCGAGCCGAGTCCCGCAGCGTCCAACGCCACACCCTTGAGGGCCAGACCGACGACTTGGTCGGCGGCCGCAGTCTGCGGCGTGCCGTCACCAACGTAGAACGTCAGGTTCGTGACACCGACCGAGTCGATCAGGCTGATGCCGTTGTAGGTCGTCGCGGAGGCGATCCGGTCGATTTCCTTGACCAGCGCGGCAGCCTCGGTGGACAGGCCGCTTCGGTTGCTCAGGTTCAGCGTGCTGTCCGCGGACTGCTCGGCCAACTCCTTGAGACGGATCAGCATGATGCCGATCTGTTCGAGGCCGCTGTCCGCCGTTTGCAGAAGGGCGATCGCGCGGGAGGAGTTGTCGTTCGCCGTGCGCAGACCGGCGAGCTGCGACCGCATGGACTCCGACGCCGTGATGCCCGCGGCGTCGTCCGCGGCGTGGTTGATCCGCAGACCGGACGACAGGCGCTCCATGCGCGTGTTGATGTCCTTGGTCGTCTGGAAGAGATTCCGCTGGCCGTTGATGGAGAGGACGTTTGTGTTAATTCGGAACATCGTAGAGGAACTCCTTCACC
>JABGQA010000069.1 GCA_018644665.1 Candidatus Poribacteria bacterium | reverse complement strand
CCAGTGAGGGGCAGTGGTACGCGTTCGCGAAGGAGGCGCCGGACGGGTACGACACCGTCGAATGGCTGGCCGCGCAGCCCTGGTGCAACGGCAGCGTCGGGACGATGGGCGACTCGTACTGCGGCAGCGACCAGAGCGCTCTCGCGACGCTGAACCCCCCACACCTGAGCACGATGATCGTGGCCGTGGGCGCCAGCAGCTACTACCACTGCTCGATGCGTCAGAACGGCGCGCTCGAACAGCGGTTCATGATCTACGCGTTCCGCATGGCGACTACGAGCAAGGAAGCTCTGGCGAACCCCGATATCAAGGCCGCGCTGGACAAGGCGTTCGCGGAGGTCGGGGACTGGGTACGACGCGCGCCGTTGAGGCGCGGCACGTCGCCGTTGCGGTTGGTTCCCGATTACGAGCAGTGGGCGCTCGACATCCTCCAGCATGGCGAATACGACGAGTATTGGCGTCAGCGTGGCTACGCCATCTCCGAGTACTACGACGAGCACGCCGATGTGCCGACCCTGTACCTCGGCGGGTGGTACGATTCGTACGCGCGGGCGACCTGCGAAAACTACGTCGCGCTGTCGCGGGCGAAGCGGTCGCGACAGGCGCTGCTCATGGGGCCGTGGACGCACGGGGCATACGAGACGCCGTTCGCGGGCGACCTGGAGTTCGGCCCGGACGGCGTCATCAACTACAACGACCTTCGGCTGGCGTGGTTCGACCACACGCTGAAGGGCATGCGCACCGAGGCCGCGGACTGGGGACCTGCGCGGCTGTACATCATGGGACACGGCGACGGCGGTAGCACCGACGCCGGGCGGATCGACCACGGCGGCGTCTGGCGCGACGAGCCGGACTTCCCGCTGCCCAACAGCGCGCCGACCGCCTTCTACCTGCACGCCGACGGATCACTCGCCGTCGAGGCGCCAGAAGATGCCGACGCGGAGCCCACGCGGTTCACGTTCGACCCACGGAATCCCGTGCCGACGATCGGTGGCGGCATCTCGGCGGGGGATCCGATCATGCGCCCCGGCGGGTACGACCAGGTGGGACGAGCCGACGTGTTCGGGTCAGACGACCGCCTGCCGCTGAACGCCCGAGACGACGTGCTCACCTTCCAGACGGAGCCGTTGACGGAGGACACGGAGGTCACGGGGCCGATCAGCGTCACGCTTTACGCGTCGTCTTCCTGTGTGGACACGGACTTCACCGCGAAGCTCATCGACCTGCACCCGCCTTCCGGCGACTACCCAGCGGGACTCGCCATCAACGTGACGGACAGCATCCTGCGGGCCAGGTACCGCAACGGCTGGGACAAGCCGGAACTGATGGAACCGGGCGAGGCGTACGAATTGCGGTTCGAGCTATACCCGACGGCGAACGTGTTCCGCGCGGGTCATCGCATCCGCCTCGACGTGAGCAGCAGCAACTGGCCGAGGTTCGACGTGAATCCGAACACCGGCGGGCCGCTTGGTCTGGACCGTCGCTTCAGGATCGCCGAGCAGGCAATCTACCACGACGCGGAACGGCCTTCACACGTGACGCTGCCGCTCGTCGGCGTTCGGGGATGACCGCGGCCCGCCGGGCGCCTTGCCGCGGGCGGTTCTACCGTCTAGCGGTCAGCAATCAGGCAGAATCCGGGTGGCCTGCACGGCCACAGATCTACGGGCGTCCGTAGGGCCGACAGACTACGCCCTTTCGGGTCCTGCCACGGCGCCGGGCGATTACCACGACGGCCCCGGTCGCGTTCAGCTAGATGCGGCTCATCGCCCCGTCGCCGTTTACCACGCAATCGCCGCTATCGGGCGGCGGCCGTCCACCTGTGCCACAGATGCCGCCACGTGGCTTTGAGCGTCATGTACTTGTCCCTAGCCGCGCCTAGGCGACCTGGGTTTCAAGGAGCGAATCACTCGGTTGGCTCCTGTCGCGTCACGATCGGCACGTATCCTACCTCCAGGCCCGGCGGCGGGGTCATGAGGAGGGCCGGGTCAATGCTCGCCAGTTCTCCGACTTCCGGTGGCGGCAGGTAGTCCCGATCCTTCTGCCAGCTCTGATGTAGCTTCTCCACCCGCGCTTGCAGATCCTCACGCTCCTCGTCGGTCAAGTCGGCGTTCAGCAAGGCCGGCTGGTCGGCAAACCGATACCAGGAATAGGTCACCAGACTGCCATCATAGAGACGGACCTGGAACGGCCCAGCAACCGGGCCGGGGTTCTTCCAGGAACTATCCGGCTCCTCAGGCGTCACGTAGGCCTCCGGCGTCGGCTCGGCGGGGGGGCGGAACCTGTACTCTGTCAGCCCTGTTTCCGCTGGAACTTGCTCAGGAGGTATCGGCGCCCACCGCGATTCACCACCGTCATCTATCAGGCGGTAGTACTCAGGAAGCCTGGCGAGTTGAGAGTTCCCACTGACCGCCGTCGTAGTGAGTTCCGATTCCCACCGGTAGCCGAATGTCGCGGGATCCTGTGCCACGGGAGTCGCAAAGGAGTCCCAATCGACGGGCGGGCGTTCCTCCTTTGGTGTGTCAGAGGTATAGATTCGCCACGTCGCCGAGCCGCGCCCGGGGAACGAGTGGACGCTAGCCGCCTGGGGATCGACGTGACCTGTGGCGGGAGGCCCGCCCTGGAACCAGTTGGCCACAGCATCCCATAGCGCCTCTTTTCTGTACGACATGATTCCGTGTGCGAGGACGCCTTCACCGTTGGGTCCAGACGGGAAGTCGGTCGGAGCGATACGAGCGTAGCTCTGCCCCTCCGAGTCAGACGCAACCGCTGCAGGGATGTACTGTGTCTCCATCTGCAGCGAGCGATTGGGATCGGAGGGACGACTGTCGAGGAACATCCCGCCCAGGTCATGATCCTCGACCGAGGCCCGTGACCAGAAGTAGGGGGCAAAGAACGTCGCCGGTCCCTTGAAGTTCTCCGTATTGAGGAACAGCGTCCAGCAGTGATCGCCGGTTGGCACGTCCTTGCCTGCCGTGGTGGATTTCGGTCGGGTCAACGGCAATGGCAGATAGCCATACCCGACTAACTCGCCGCTGGTTCCCTGCTTCAGGTTGAGCCCGTCGGGTGGCCAGAGGAGCCATGGGCTTAGCTGCACGACAGCGTACTTGCCCTGCGGGCGGCTCCAGTCCCTGCCCTTGCCGGCGCCTGGCCCATTGGCCCAGGCGGAGAAACCCAGCGCGACCCCTCCCATGATGAATTTGGGCGTGACAGTGGCGAAGCGCGTGTCACGCCACCATCCGAGACCACCCTCGATGTCGGAATAGAGTTTCATGGACGGTGGCTCGTCATACTGAGCAAACATCCAGGTGCTGGCCAGGCCGGTCTGGAAACGGCTCCCCGGATACTGTTCGAGCAACGGCCAAGCGGCCACGTACATCGAGAAACCGGCGTCGTAAGTCGTCTCGACTCTTTCATTTGGCACGATCAGATAGCCCGCCAATTCGGCTTCCTGAATCTCTCCCGCGGCCCCTGCATCTGAGGGGAGCGCGGAACTCAACAGCGCGCCACTGACCAACCACGCACAGGTGCTGCCAATCATCATGAATCCTCCACAGATCTCAGATTCTGCGCCGTCTCCGTCGACGTCCCAACATGGTTCAGCACACGAAAGGCTCACGAGCGGTCAAGACATGCCCATAGCACAGGAGGCCGACCCGCCTACCCTTTTTCTTCCCACGTGCCCGCCACTACGGAGTTGTGGGCCACCCTTGGACCCCATCCTAACCTTCCCCAGTAAGGGAAGGCATGCACGCTCCGCTGCGCCACGCGGCGTCCAACACAAGCACTGTGGTCGACCACTGGCTGATCGGTCTCGCCCGTATGCCAAGAACATCGCGTTCCAGTCGAGCCGCAGGGCTGGGCCGGGAATCTGCGCCAGATTCTGACGGGGCGATCCGCGTGACACTGGTTTCCCGTGTGATCGCCCTCAAGCGACGTCGGATGGCCGATTCCCATGCCGTGTCGCATAGCGCAGCCGTCGGGAAGCTCGCCTTCGGCCCTGGGCGGACACGCGGTGGGTGGGTCACTCCGACTCGCGTCGTGTGGCCCGCATCGCGTGGGGAAAGACGAAGTACACGACGACCCCGGCATACACGGCGAAGGACAACGCCTCGTGTACCCAGGCGCAGCCGATGCCAATGACATACGCGAGAGGCCCGAGCACGCTAGTCGAAACAGTGCCCGCGCGAAACGTGGCGAGATCCACGTCCTCGCGTAGCAGCTCTGGATGACGCTGGAGGTGCAACCGAAACAGAATGAACGCGATGGAGGCTAGAAGCATCGCGCTGCCGAAGAACGCGACAGCCAATGGGTTGTCCGAGTAATCGCCCATGAGCGCCGTGGGAAACGGCAGGAAGGATGTCCACAGCAGGAGGTTGGCGTTGAGCCAGAAAAGCGTGTTGTCGACGCGCACGATCAGATCGAACAGCCGACAGTGGTTCAGCCAGATGACGCACACCGTCGTGAAGCTGATGACCCAGCTCACGAAAGTTGGCGCCAACTCCGCCAGTCCGTAGGCAAGATGGCTTGCGGACTGAGGATCGCCTAGATTCGGCGACTTGATGTCGAACACCAGCAGCGTGACCACAATCGCAAAGACGCCGTCGCTGAACGGCTCGACGCGTGTCCGAGAGATGTCGTCCGACACGGGTGTCCGGCGCAGTGTCCTCATCCTTATCCCCTGAGTTCCCGGTGGCGCACACCTCATATACGAGAGTCATGGCGCCGTTGTCACAGATCAGGCGTCAGTCCGGGACGATGCGTGCCGGCGCCGCCCCAATCTCCGGTGGCCCTGGGATTCTGTGGCCCGAATCCGTCCTACCTCGCGCTCCACGCGCGCTCCCAACCGCACATTGAAGACGGCGCCCCAGCGACAGGCGCGTAACTGGAGCGAATCCGCTGCGACAGCAACCACAACATGCAGCGAGTAGCTGCGAGCCGCAGCCGTTCGGACCCATGGCGCCGGCGGCGGAACTCGTCCGCGGCCGCGGGTCGATGATGGACGAAGGGCGTGTGCGAGCACGGCGAAGGGGCGGGCGACGCACGCGATGTCGTCCGGCGCCCGTCGCACACTCCGCTGAGCTTGCGGCCGGCGGGCGCTTCGCGGCACGGTTACCTGCGACAGCCTACCCCTTCCCGACCTCAGCGGGGATCAGCCCGTGGATTTCACGCTGACCGCGGAGCATCTGCTCCATCTATGCCGCTCGCATTGCCTCCCGATACCGGAGCACGGGATGGTCTTCGTCGCACTGCGGGGAGCGATCCCCGTCGACGATGAAGGCGGTTTTGCGGACAGTCATGACATCTGTACCGTCGACATCGATCATCGCCACCTGCGATGCGCCATTCTCCAGTGGACGCCTTCGGAGGGACGGTACGCCATCTTCCCGGGCAGCACCGTGCACCACGTCAGTTACGTGGACGCCGGGATCGGCACGAACCTGATGATGTCCGGCCGCTTCGAGTATCGTCGGGGCATGCACAGGGCGGGGATGCCGACGGAGCACGACGCGTTCCGTCAGATATCCGCGGCCCCCGTTCTCCGCAACGAGGACGGGTCGGGCAACCACTACGCGGCCTCCGCTCGGCACTACAACCCGCCGAACAACCTGCATGCCGGGTGGGCGATGGGCGTGGATTACCCGTGGTACGGGAGCGCCGGATGCCAGGTGGTCGCCGGTTTCCCGCAGTGTCCACTTCGCGACGGCGCCCCCAACGTCGGGCCCTGGCAGCGCTTTCAGCGGAACGCCTACGCTACCGAGCAGCAGGTGTTCCCGTACATCCTGCTAACCGGGCGCGACGCGCTTCGCGCCGTCCGGCAGGGCGACGCTTCGCCAATGCGGCTGCTGTTCGGGTCGGTCGGCGACGCGGTTGGCCTCGTGCAGAAGGAACTAGCGGACCTTGGCCACTACGCAGGTCGCATAGACGGACACCTGCTGACCGAGACGCATCGGGCCGTCCTGGCTTTCCAAGAGCATTCCTTCCGCCCGTACTCGGATCGACCGGGAGCCGTGGACGGTGTCGTCGGCCGTATCACGCTCGAGGCGTTGGGCGTGGATCTGGACCGTGTTCGGTAGCCTGAGGTGGAGCCAGATCGCCAGCGGAGTGCGACGCCCATCTTGCCATGGCGCGGTCGCCCGTCAACGCGCGCCATGAGGGGCCCAAGCACACGCCGGTACGGCAGTCCATCATCGGGAGCTGCGGCGAGCCCTTCGGCGCGCAGGACACATCAACGCCATGGGCGGGCGAGGGTGGCTATGCCTCCCGGCGGGCGCCCGAGCTATACACGCTCGTGGCGCCACGGAAGCAGCCTGGATGTGTCAGTCCGGCTTCTGGAAGAGCGCGCAGTACGTTCCGTAGCTCTGCAAGGGAGCGGTGAGGCGCATGTACTCCTCGTGCGACACCGGCCCCGGGCACAGGAACTGCTCGTCATGCAATCCCCAACCCGCGAACTGATCCTTGATGATCTCAGGGTCGAAGATGTGCTGAATGTGGAACGCAACCGTTGGAACGCGCCAGACCGGTACTGAGACGAACAGCCAGCCTCCCGGCATCACGACACGCCGGAACTCCTCGAAGGCTTTGACCCAGCCCGTGTTGTCCACGGTGTCGCCGTATCGCCCCAGCCCGAAGTGTTCGACCGCGTGCAGGCACGTCAGCGCGGGAACGGATTCGTCCTCAAACGGGAGGCTCTGTCCCTCACCGACGCGGTATTCGAGGTTGTCCATCCGTAGCCGCGTGGGACGCGCGTCGATCGCAATGCAGCGGATGAGGCGGGAGACTATCGCCACGAAACAGACGCGGGACCCGATGTCTACAAAGAAGTCCGGGCGGAAGGTAAAGAGCCACTTGGCGGCCCATGCGTCCTGATGCTCATACGCCGCATCGATCTGTTGGTCCCCCTCCTCGAAGTCGCGTTTGAGGGACAGCTTGTGGAACGGCTGCCTCAACACGGCGGGGAAGTCCTGCAACACGAACGCACAGAAGTCGCGGACGTACTGCTCCCGCGCCGGGTCCACGGGCTCCGAGCGGGCCCGAAGCTCTTCGCGCAGCAAGGCCCTGGCGGCGGCAATGATCGAGTCCGCGAACTTCGGATGGCCAACCCGATCATCGCGCGCCGAGACGACGCTGATAACTCTTTGGAGACCAGTGAGGGTGTCCGGCGGTTGTTCCATTCGGCAGTCCCTGTGTCTGGACGTGTGCGGGTCCGCGCGCGCTGCAGATGTCGGTGTGGCGGCGCCCAAGAGCAGTGGCTAGATGGCACGGTCGCCCATTATAGCGCCATGCAGGGCTGAAGGACTCCTCGACGCGCGGGGAGGCCGAAGTGGTGTGGATTCCTGCCGAGCACCGCTCCGCTTCCGATAGCGGATTGCCCATCTCGGCCCGCCCTAGACGTCGACCTAGTGATCCTAGGACCAGCGCGTTTTAGGCGCGATCCCTGCACGTGGCGGACGGCATCCGCCTCCGGGGCATCGTCGGGTCGCGCGCGCTGTACCGCGTTTCCCAGAATGCGTCGTGTCCGCGTGCGGCTGACAGGACCCCAACGGCAGGCCTCCGCAGATCCAGGATGCGGACACGCCACATGCGCAAACGTCTACCAATGCCCTTCCAGGCCAGATTACTTGCCCATGCCAGGGGCCTATGTAAGGTATTGCTGCGACCTACCCAATAGTGTGGGGGTTTACCCCTCACACCCTGTCCGTGATACCAGCTATCTTCAGTCAGGAGTCACCCAATGTGCATAGACGCGTGCGGCGCTCAGAGCCAGGCGCCGCCATACGAACCGCAGGCGCGTTCCCGCTGCAGCCCTCGCCCACCGGTCCGTCGACGCGAGTGTATTCTGCTGGATCTTACCGCCTGCCACCTCGATGCCGCCGGCATGGCGCGCTGGCCCAGGACCACACTCAGCTCAGTAGACCCATACGCTCCCTTAGCAATTCGCCCATAGAGGACATGCAATGCAACTTGCTTCTCGCTGGTCAGTTACGGTCTCTCTTCTCGGCGCGCTCGCGTGTCTGCTTGCGACATCGTCTGCCTTCGCCGCCTGGAGCGTCGGTATTTCATTCACATCCACCCCCACTCCGTACGTTCAGCCAGGGGAGACGGTGGCGGTCATCGGCACGCTCTCGCTGACCTCGGACGATGTGGCTGATACGGCCGCCACTTCTATCGACCTCGACCATCTCGTCTTCCCGTCCAGCGTGGATGCCAATAGCGACGGAGTTGTTACCGATGACGTGGCCGTGGCACTGGTCGCAGGAGGCGCCGACTGGTCATACACAGTTGGGAGTAGTGCCCTCGGCGACGACGCTCTCGACATTGCCCTCGCGCGGGGAGCGGGGACAGCGATACCCCCAAATGCGGCGACCGACATCCTCACACTCACATACACTATCCCTTACGGCCCCACCAGTGACCTGCCCGCGGGGGAGCATCTGTTCGACAGTGGAGGGGGCGGCGGCACGGTCACCCCGCAGTCGTCATCTGTGAACGAGACGCCGATCGTCGATCCCGGTGCGTTCCACGTGTCACTCCTAAGCTCCGGCATCGTCCAAGGCGATGTGACGGGCAACGGCGATATCACGGCGGCGGACGCGCAGCAGACGCTGGACCTCGTGTCGGTCGCGGACATCAGCGTTCCATCCCTCGTTAGTGGGCTCGGAGTGCAGACCTCGGTTCCATGGGGCGGCACTGGCACGCTGACCGGCCGACTGCTGGCTTCTGGCGCGACTATCAACCACGACCCGGTCGTCCCGCTGAACCAGTTCAGCGCGTACGCCGTGGCAGACGTGGATGAGGATGGGTCTATCGAGGGCGCGGCGACGGGTCTTGTTGGCGTCACCGCTCTCGACGCGGCGTACATGCTCCAGTTCGCCGTTGGCATCATCACCACGTTCCCGGGAAGCGGCTACATAGACCCGGCTCCCGCCCGGATCGCGGGGAACCCGAGCAAGTTGTTCCGCGTCGCGGCGACATCCGCGCGTCCGGGCGCGCAGGTCACCTTATCGCTCGACCTCGCCGACATAGCGGACCTGTACGCGGGCACGCTGCGGATCGACTACGACCACGCGGCGCTGCGTCCCGTGGACGTCCGCATCGAATCCTCGTCCGCGCCGCTTATCGCCCATAGCGCACGGTCGGGGGATCTTGGCATTGCCTTCGCGTCGGCGACCCCGATCGAGGATGGCGTCGTCTACGCGGTGTTCGAAGCGGCTCCAGGAGCGGATGGGGTGGTTCCAGCGCGCATTCGCGCGCGGCAGCTCATCCTCAACAGGACGCGGACTGAAAACGCGTTCGAGCACCGGTTCCTCATCGAGCCGTACCGGTTCCAACTGATGGCGAACTATCCCAACCCATTCAACCCTGAGACGTGGATCCCCTTCGAACTCGCCGAGGACGCGGACGTGACGATCCGCATCTACGGCGTGGGGGGCGCTCGTGTGCGGACGCTCGATCTAGGATCGCGGCCACAGGGCATCTACGCCAGTCAGAACCAGGCGGCGTATTGGGACGGCAGCAACGACCGGGGCGAACGCGTCGCCAGCGGCGTCTACGTCTACGAGATCGCTGCCGGTGACTATCACGCCACCCGACGCATGGTCATCATGAAGTAGGCCAACGCGGGCCCGTACGGGCAGGCGTGCCGCAGCGTGCGTCTGCCCACAGCGTCGTCGCCATTTACGACTGCGGAGAAGCGCGGTGAGGCGCCTTAGTCATCTGACACTGCTGATCTTGTTCACGGGAGTACCGTGCTGGACGGCTGACGCGCTCGTCGGCGTGACGCTACCAGACGTAGCGACGCACGAGGGCGAGGCATTCGTCCAGGCTATCACGGTCGAGGATCTCACCGGCCTCGAGGTGATCGCCGCCACGTTCGAGATTGAATACGATGCGACTCTCGTGACGGCGACCGGGATCAGCACCCCTGGAACCCTCTCGCAAGGGTGGTTCGCGTCCACCCGCGTGTTCGAGGAGGGAAGAATCCGGATCCCTATGGCCAGCCCCACGCCCGCGAGCGGGGCCGGGCTCTTCGTCAACGTCCTGTTCGAGGCGCTGCCCGGGTCGGTGGGGCAGACGAGCCTCGCAGTGTCCAGGGCCGTGCTGAACAGTTCGCCCGCAAGCAGCGTCGCCGTCGGCTCCGTGGTGATCCAGCCGCACGTGGCAGTGATGGAGTTCACCTACAGCCTTGTCCCGGGCTGGAACCTAGTGTCCCTGCCTGGCATCGCGGATCCGGCCGCCCTTGACCACGTGAGCCTGGGCTCCTACATCTGGGACGCCGAGGCGCGTGCCTACCGATCCTCGCCGGCCGCTGGGGACTCATTCGCTCCGGTCACCACGGGCATGTTCCTCACGACAGATGTCGGCACGACCGTCACGATCGATGTGGACGTGGACGACTCGACGGTCCGTACCGTGCCGGTTGTCCTGCAGCAGGGATGGAATCTCGTCGGTGCGCCGTGGGGCGCTGCGACGGATGCGCCCTTCCCCGTGTCCGCCCTGACGGACGGCTCAGCGACGTTCAGCATGGTCTACAGGTACGACCCAACAACGATGAGCTACCGGCGTGCACATGAGATGGTCGCGGGGCGCGGCTACTGGGTGTTCAACCACACCGACGGCCCGACGACAGTGCGCCTGACTCAGCCGCGTGATATGTCGGTGACTGCGGTCTCCAGCGCGCCCAAGGATCTGGATCCGACGTGGTCCGCTCACATTACTCTGACGTCTCACGATGGCGATCGCCGATCAGTCGAGATTGGGGTGAGTGAGATGGCGCGCGCCGGCTTCGACCCCTTCGACCTTCCGACGCCTCCGCCTCCACCCGCAAGGAACCGTCCAGAGCTATTCGTCACCACGCGCCACGAGGGAGTACGCCTCGCGCGGAGTGTTCAGGCGCCGCTCCCGGGCGGCATGGAATGGGATGTCACGGTGCGGTTACCGAACACGGGCGGAGTGATCGCACGGTCACACGACGGCCCGAGGGCAGTGTGGCGTATGCACATAGACTCGGACGGCCGCGCGATCGACATGCACGAAGGCACAACTGCACGTCTCGAACCCGGGACGCATCTCCTTCGAGTGCGCGTGTCCCCGACGGCGCCGTCTGCCACACGCCTCTTGCCCAACTACCCAAACCCGTTCAATCCGGAAACGTGGATACCGTTCGAGCTTGGCGACGATGCAGACGTCACCGTCCGTGTCTACGGACTCGACGCTGCGATCGTCCGGACGCTCGATCTCGGGCATCGCGCCGCTGGAATGCACAGCTCCCGGGACGGAGCCGCCTACTGGGACGGACGCAACGAGACCGGAGAACGCGTCGCCACTGGCGTCTACGTCTACGAACTGCGAGCAGGCAACCAACGCGCCCTAAGACGAATGGTCATCAGCAAGTAGCGGCGGCACAAGGCGGGCCTACGGCGCGATCAGGTGTCGTGGGCGCACGCCCTCTAACCCACGCCCCCTCAACTCTGGGTCGGTGACATTGCACCAGAAAGAACGCCAGGACACGCCAGCGGATCGCAGTCTCGTCCTGCTCGCACGTCAGGGAGACCACCGGTCGTTTCGCCTCCTCGCCGAGCGGTACACGCCGCTTGTCGCGTCGTTGCTACATCAGAAGCTAGACGACCACCGTGACGTGGACGACGAGATCCAGGAGACGTTCCTGAGCGCGCACGGGATAATGCTGGATGATCCCGCGCGGTTCTTGGCTTGGATCGCCCGCATCGCCATTAACCGCGCGCGTACTCGCACACGCCAGTTGGCGAGACAGAGGGAGACGCCTTCAGGCACGCGGGCAATGCTGGATCAGATCGGGAACCGGGACGTCGGGGCGTGGCAGTACGGTCTCGCGTGGCTTCTCGGTCGTGAAGCGCTCCGATCCGCCGTGGACGGACTACCCGGCGACTGCCGCACACCTGTCCTTCTGTGGGCCGTCGACGGGCGCTCCCTGGTGGAGTTCGGCAAACGACTCGGCGTCTCCGAGAAGGTGGCGTCCAAGTGGATTCGGCGGGGGTGCCGACAGTTGCGCTCCGGAGCCAGCGCTGTCGCGTAGCGCCAGCAATCTGGGTCGTCACTGCGCTGCCCTCGTCTCGCCTTGCCGCGTCTCACGCCCATGCCCCCGATGCGTGGACCCCGGCGCTCCGGTAGACCACCTTACACGAGGCAGCCAGGCTCTCCTCGTCCCGCGACGTGCGCGAATCCGTTGCGGCATAGACCCCAACGTACAGCGAGTAGACCAGCGCCGCGTCTGCTTGCGCCCATGTCGGCGGCGGCACTCGGCCGCAGCAGCAGGCCGTTGGTGGGGCGACACACACGCACCCGAGCACGGCAAAGGGGCGAGCAATGCCCGCCCCTGCCTCGATGCTGTCTGACGCCGGTCGCTATTCTGCGAACTGCGCGTCGAACGCGATGTCGGACGGCTTGAAGTCGATCTTCTTGAGGTACGCCGCCGCCTCGGCAGCGCCTGCCTCACGGTCCATCCCGCTGTCTTCCCACTCGACGGAGAGCGGGCCGTCGTAGCCGATCTCGTTGAGCGCGCGGATGATCTCTTCGAAGTCGATGCTGCCGCGGCCGACGGAGCGGAAGTCCCAGAACCGGCGACGGTCGCCGAATTCCGTGTGCCCGCCGAATACGCCCGCTTCCATCGGCTTCGAGGACCACCACACGTCCTTCATGTGCGCGTGGTAGATGCGGTC
>JABGQA010000067.1 GCA_018644665.1 Candidatus Poribacteria bacterium | reverse complement strand
GTGCATGATGGCCTCGTCGATGGCCTCCTCGGCCTGCGGCGACGGCGGCGCTTGGAGTCCGCGATGGGTCGCGGGCACCATCACCGACCACGCTTCGGGCGCGTGTCCTTGACGTTGCGAAACCATCTCCATGAGCGAGGCGGGATCTTTGACGTATCCTGAAGCTGTCTTGCCGAGACGGACGCGTGCCACCCGCACAGGTTCCACCTTGTCGGCGTCATACGTGCCGACGAAAATCACCATGTCTGCGTCGGCGATTAGTGGGATGTGTCCCCGAGTCAGCATACGCGTGGTCGCGACACGGACACCTGGCATCCGCCGCGAGGCGATCGCCTCCGCTACAACCCTCCCTGCGACCTGGTCTCCTCTTAGCTCGTTGCCGTAGCCGAGCACGGTTACCTTTTTCATCGTTCGCTCCCAAGAGCATGACCCAGTAGTGCCACACGGTTTCGATCCATATTTCCGCCGGCGCGCATAGCGACGGCAATTACGCAGACCTCGGTGGCGCATGGCTCTCCGGGGTCTCGACGTGGCGTTTCCTCCAGGCTTCCCTGAGCATGGCAAATGCCAGACACGCGGCGAGTGTCACCCCCGCCATGAGCCGTATCAGCACGCAGCAGCACGCGGCCATGAACGCGAAGATGGCCAGGGCGGTCCCGACGCCTAGGCGATCGTCTGTCGCGGCGACATCGGGATTGTGCCTGGCCGGCATGGCCTGCCGGCTGGCTGGTTGGATGCGCTGCCCGACCGCGAGGAGTGGTCGCGCATACAGAATCTGGTGGATTCCCAGCTCGTGTTCCGAGGGTAAGTGGAGCGCAAGCGCGGAAATCGCCGGCGCACCGATCCCTATCGCGATGGCGAACGCGACGCTACTAACGGCCCTTCGCCCTAACATGAATCCGCCCCCTATGGACGCGCGTCCCGGTCTGTCGTTCTTCTCTGTCGTTCTGTCGTTGTTCCGTCCGCTTGTCGACATTGCGCATCAGCGCGTTGTAAAGCACCCCGATGGCGAGCCCGAAGGACAGAGCGGATAGAGCGTAGCGTCCGTATTCCCGCGCGGCGGCTACCCACGACTGAATCTCCGACCTAAGCGCCTGGTCTAGAAGTGTCAGTGTCGGGTCCATCGCTGCGGCGAGCGGAACGCCCGCTGCTGGATTCGCGTGGTCGCTCGTGGCGTTCTTCGATGCCTGGGAGGCGCCGTGTTCCGTCGCGGCGCTAGGTCTGGGTTCGTCCCGCGTACCAACTACGGGGGGCCACATCAGCGGGGACGACGCTACAAGCATCAGTGCGGCGACGCTGACCAGCCCGATTGAGGGACGCATACGAAATGGCTGCTCGATGGGGTGGAAGCATCTCATGGCTCTCTCCAATCCCCTGCTGGTCCAGAGTGGCGACTCCCGCCACTCTATCCGTTCCTGCGTTAAAGCCGTTCAGCGAGGGTCGGCGCCCGCCCTGGTTGGCCGAGTCGGTCCAACGCCTGCTTCTTCAGCTGGCGAATACGTTCGCAGCTCACGCCGAATTCCTCGGCGATCTCACGGACGGTACGCTGGCGGACGCCGATTCCGAACCGCCATCGGAGGATCTTCGCCTCGCGTGGTGGAAGTCTGTCGAGGACGTCCTCCACAATGGAGGATCCCTCTGCGGCGATCAGGTGGTCTTCGGGGTTCTCGTCGGCCGCTGTCGTCGAATCCAGGTACGTTACGGAGACGTCGTCCCCCACGTTGGCCGTCGACAGCCAGCCCGCGTTCATCGCCTCGATCTGTTCGAGTCGTTCGGCTGTGAGGCCGAGTTGCAGCGCCGCGTCGGAATCTGCCCAGAGGTACGCGTCCTGGGAACCCTGATGCGCTCGTTCGTACTTTCGAATCTGGCGTCGTTTGTATTGCGGGACACGGACCATATGTGCCTGCTTGGCATACGCCCGCGCGGCCGCCTGGTGGATCCACGCAACGGCGTAGGGCGCAAATTTGGGTGTCTTCGCCGGGTCGTACCGGTCGATCGCCCGCAGCAGGCCGATGTTGCCGTCCTGGATAAG
>JABGQA010000065.1 GCA_018644665.1 Candidatus Poribacteria bacterium | reverse complement strand
TCTTGAGCGAGTGATCCGAGACGCCGCCGGAAAGTTGGACGGCCAGCTCACAGCCGGGGACCTGGCGTCTGTGGTCGAGATCGTGGCCGCAGACGAAGGCATTGAGGATCTGACAGGGCTAGGGAAGTGCCGCAGTCTGAAGCGCTTGCGCCTCCACCGGAATCCTCTCCAGAACGTGGACTCCCTCTCTGACCTTCGCAATCTCAGTCTGTTGGACATAACCCAGACAGAACTCACGGATCTAGGCTTCCTACGGTCGCTTCGGAAGCTCAAGGCTCTTGTGCTGTCAGATACTGGGATCACCGATCTGGCGGACATCGCCCATCGCACCGAGCTTGATCACCTCGATCTAACCCGGAACCCGATGACGAATACCACGGCGTTGACACAATTGCCGCTGCTGAGCATTCTGCACTTGGCATATACCGGCGTGGATGATCTGGCCTTCCTGGCGTCAATGCCCAGACTGGTGTTCCTCAGCGTCGAAGGAAACGGTGTGGACGATCTCTCCGGCCTTGCTGCAACGCCACGCTTGGAGCAGTTAGCGGCCGGGAACAACCAGATTGAGGACATACGGCCGCTGCTTGCGACCCCGCTGCTCAAGCATGTGGCACTGCAACGGAACCTGCTCACGGACATCCGCGTGCTCGCCGACATGCCGCAGCTCTCATACGTGAACGTCTCTCACAACTTCATAGCCGATCTCCAGCCGCTTGTAGAGAACCCCGGCATTGGGCCCGGTGACGAGCTCTTCATACGCGGCAACCCGCTTAGTGAAGAGGCCCTCGCGGTCCAGATACCGGAGTTGGTGCGCAGAGGTGTCAAGGTCACCTTCTATGCCGGTGCAGCGACGCCACCCGTTCAGCACGTACGAGTGGATTCGACGCCGGAGCCCGGCACGTCGCAAGCAGTGACCGCGGTTACTCAGGCGTCCGCGTCGACGAGCCCCGTCCCCAGCAGCGCCCTAATCGTGGGCATCAACGCCTACGACCACCACGCCGATCTCATCAACCCAACCTACGACGCCCAAGCGGTCGAGAAGGAGCTACGCGAGGTCTTCCGCTGCGACACGACAACCCTCCTCGACGCGACGAAGGTCGAGTTCCTGACCGCGCTCCACGGCCTAGCGGATCGCGAGTTCGCCGACGACGAGCAGCTCCTAGTCTTCTTCTCGGGCCACGGCTACTTCGACGAGCGCATCCGGCGCGGCTACCTGGCCTTCAAGGACAGCCAACCCCTTGAGAACGACCCGTTCATGCAGTCGTTCGTGAGCCATGAGGACGTGCGCGTATTACTGGAACGGCTCGACTGCAACCACGTCCTGCTCGTCGTGGACTCGTGCTTCAGTGGCACGCTCGACCCGATGGTAGCGATGGCTCCCGGCGTCCGAGCCATAGACAATGCCTACGGACTGATCCCCAAGGCTGAATACATCCGCCGCAAGCTGCAATACCGCACGCGCAGGTACATCACGGCGGGCGGGAAAGAGTACGTCCCCGACGGGCGACCTGGCCAACACTCGCCGTTCGCGCGGCAGTTCCTCGCGGCGCTGCGGACCTTCGGCGGCAGCGACGGTATCCTCACGCTCGAGGAAATCGTGCTCCACTTGGAGCGCGTCGACCCGCAACCACGCACGGGCGAGCTGTTCGGGAACGAGCCCGGCAGCAGCTTCGTGCTGGTCGCCGGCCCGATCGCGGAGGAGGCGGCGCCGAAGTTCGGCTCCCTCGTGGTCGCGGTGACCCCGCCCGATGCCGAGGTGAGGATCGTCGGTGGCCCGCCCGCCGCCGACAGCCTGCTGAAGACGCTACGCGTCGAGCCCACCGGGACGGCCGAGCGTCGCTACCACCTGCCGATGGGCGACTACCGCGTCCACGTCACGCGCGACGGCTACGCTGACGTCGAGCGCGAGGTCTCGCTGACCGACAGCGCCCTGCGCATCAGCGTAGAGCTTGCCCGCCGGTAGGTTTCGGCTAGCTGCATAGGGGCCCCGGTCGATGGGCTACTTGGGCCAGCCGCCGCTCAGGGCGGAGTTCGCCAGGCGGGCGTAGTACATCACGATGGCAAGCACGATCACGGCGATGATGGCTTGGGTAAGCCAGGGCGCCACGCGCGAGGTCCAGCGCGATTCCGTCTGCGCCGGCATCGCCGGATGCGGCGGCAGACGACGAATAGCCGCCATGACCCGGGGCACGAAGTCAGCCGCAGGCGGGATCGTCAGGTACGTGTCGAGAGCGGCGTCCATCGACGCGGTGTTGAAGCCGGCTTGGCGGAAGCTGCTGGAGAGACGGCGCTCCGCGACACGCACCCGCCGCGCGACCCGCGCCGGGGGGACGCGAAGCGCCTCGGATATATCGCGATCCGTGGCGTCTGCCATTCGTCGCATTACATATGGGGTGCGCAAGCGTATTGGCAGCGAGGCAAGGGCCTCGTGGGCGACCCGGTCGCCCCGTATCGCGTCGCTCATGTCCGTCCTACTTTCCCGCGCGTCCAGACTGCCCGCAGCGTCGTACCGCGCAACGCCCTCATACTATAGATGCACGAATGTGCATCATTCAGACACGAAAATCGCCGAATCCCGCCGAATGCACGACAGGACGCAATCTGCGTGCCAGGGAACGGGCCGGCCGATGGGCGCCTTTCGGGCGTCGCGGCGTGCGCCGGGTGCGCCTACCCTGGGGCGTAGAGGCGGGCAAGATTGCCGCCTTTGACCTTCGCGCGGTCGGCGTCGGATAGGTGGGCCAGGTGGTGGTCGACGATCGCCGGGTCGCCGCTGCCCCAGACGAGTCTGTCCGGCCCGAACGCCTCGGCGACCTGCCGGGTGAACACCCGCGCGGATGAGTACAGCGGCTCGTCCTTGGCGAAGTGGCCGAGCCCCGACAGCTTCATAGTGACGCCGTCGTACCGCGCGAGGTCGAGGACCCCGGCGTACTCGACCGCGTCCCCCATGTGCGGCTCAGCGAGATGATCTATCAGGACGGTGGTCTCGGGCATCTCTTCGAGCGTGTCGCGCACCTGCGCGGCGTAATTCGGGCCGATGTGCAACTCGACGATCAACCCGAGGTGCACTGCGGCGCGCCACAGCCTGCGGACGCCTTCGTCGGCAAAACTGTCGAGGTAGGTCTCCTTGCCGCGATGCGCGTGGAAACGCGTCGAGATGATACGCGGCTGCAGTTCGACCAGATGACCGAGCTTGTCGGCCGCGCCGGGATCGCTGGGATAGAACAGACTCGTCCCCAGCAAACGGTCGGGTTCGCGCTCGAGGCAGTCCAGGACCAACCGGTGATCGTCGCCATACGGCTCCGGGTGCACGAGGACCGCGCGGTCGATCCCGAACGCCTCCATCCGCTCCACGTAGGCGGCCAGGGGGTCGGCCTCGAACCGCGACGCGTCCGGCGTGTACGCCGCCCGCGGGTGGAACGGGTACCGTGACGTGTCCGAACTGAACATATGCGCGTTCCACTCGATGATCACATCGCATCCTTTCGTACGCCCGGAGCCTTAAGCGGGGATAACCAAACCCAGCGCGGTAGGTATCAGCGAAGCTGCCGTGGTCTGGATATACACGAGCCGCGCCTGGCGACGCAGCGTCCGCTGTTCGTCGGGATCGTCGACCGGTTCGACGCCGGTGTCTGGGTTGCGCGAACCTCGCGCAGCGAGGACCACTCAGGTCTTCTCGCGAGCCTGATGCACGCCAAGACTGCCCAGCCAGAACGGGACGAAGAGACCGAGGCGCCACCAGCGGTCCAGACCGTACAGCACCATGGCGAGTCCGAGAAAAGCGCCGATGACGAGCGTGACGATGCCCATCGTCAGCCGACGCCTTCGCTCACGAGGTCCGATGTTCACCACGGCGCCGTTATCCACGGGGCGCGATCCTCGTCGTCATTGTGCCGCCGGGAGTGCCGCCGGGAGTGCCGCCGGGAGCGCCGTCGCGCCGACACGACTCGCGGGGCTGCCCTCTGCCGGGCGGAGATCCCCAGCGTCGGGGTCTGCGAGCATGGGATCGCGGCCGTACACGCCGTCGACTTCGTCCGTGGGGAGGGTCGGCCGACTCGCGCCGGGGTCGTCCATGCAGTGCCACCAATTCCGGGCGAACAAGAACGTCGTGGGGTCCGTGTTCGGGCCGATGTTCACCCCGCCCGACGCCCACTCGTCGGAACGGAATACGATGAGGTTGTCCGTGAACGCGCCGCCCCGTGACGGCACGAACGTCTCGTGATGCGTCTCCTGCAAGATGCGCAGCGCCCATCGCCCGGGCCGGTAGATGGTGTTGTAGCGCACGATCGCGCCGTCCACGCCGACGAAGGCGATGGGGGACATGCCGCCGATGAACTCGTTCCCCTCGACCACGATGTCCCGCGCCTCCGCGTTCACCGGCTCGCTCCCGTCGATGGCGACAGGAGGCCTGAAATACGGGAATCCCGTGCTGCCGCCGACGTTCACCGCGCGCGAGCCCGGATGGTCGAACCGGTTCCCGCGGACGGTAATGTCCGACGTCCCGCCCTTCATCTGTACGGCGTTCGCGGAGACGTCGTTCGAGTAGCGGAACACGTTGTCGACGATCAGCCCCCGATGG
Organism: Candidatus Poribacteria bacterium; assembly: GCA_018644665.1. Taxonomy (GTDB): domain Bacteria; phylum Poribacteria; class WGA-4E. The sequence continues at coordinate 62,641 of JABGQA010000065.1, read as the reverse complement.
CAGCCGACCATGTCGACTCCCGAGCCGCCGCTGCCCCAACGTTCGAGGTGGCACTCCTCCACCCGGAAGTCGTCCAGGCCTGACAGCTTGATGCCATCGCGATTTCCGTCCGGCCCGACATCCGTGACGGTGAGGCCGTGCAGGACGACGTGGTGCGACGGCGTGTCGTAGGAGCCGCCGTCGTCGATATTCAGCCCGTTCGTGGGCGATCCGCGGAAGGTTAGATTACGCAGTTCCAAGTACGCCGCGTCAGAGAGTTGGATGGATCGGAACACCGGCGGGTTGTCCGGGTCCGCCGCAGCGACGACGATCGGCGCGCCCTCCGCCCCCTGGACGTTGGAAAAACGCATGCTCCCGGGGTACTCGCCGGCCGCGACAAGTATGGTCGTGCTCGGGCCCGCCGCGTCCACGGCCTGGCGGAATTCCTCTTCAGTTGTCACGATTTGGATGGAGTCTGTGGTTCCAGTCGTACCGCCTGTAGCGCCGACTGCTGGGCCTGCGGATGCGGCCAGGCACACGACGCACACGAACCCGGCGGCCCGCCGCAGCAATGCGCGTCGCGTCTCGCTAGTGAGTCTCCAACGCATGATTTCGTCCCCGTGGGCCTGACCGTGTGAGCATCGCACTGTGTCTACCATCAGAGCGCCCCGGTCACAACGCCGCGCGACATCTGTCGGCGCGGGCGGGTGCTATACTCGCCGCGCGTTTGTGACCCCGCCTATCGAATCTGAGGAGCGATCCGTGGCGACTGCCGTCCGGCGTAGCGCGGCCCCAATGCTACTCCTCGCTCTGGTGGCACTCGCCGCGATGTCCGCCCCGTGGGGAGACGCCGAGCGATACGAGTGGCGCAATGTCGCCATCGTCGGCGGCGGCTTCGTGACGGGCATCGCGTTCAGTGAGGCGGAGCGGGACCTCATCTACGCGCGGACGGACATCGGCGGAGTCTATCGGTGGGGCCCGGCAGCGGAACGCTGGACGCCCCTCACCGACTGGATCGGCATGTCGGACTGGAACCTGCTCGGCATCGATGGGTTGGCCCTCGACCCCAGCGACGCCCGCCGAGTGTATCTGGCGGCCGGCGCATACAACCAGGACTGGGCGCCCAACGCCGCGATCCTACGATCCGAGGACCGAGGCGACAGTTGGGAGAGGATCGACCTCCCGCTGCGGATGGGTGGCAACGAGGACGGACGCTCCATGGGAGAGCGGCTCGTCGTCGATCGCAACGATGGCCGCTGTCTGTATCTCGGCACGCGCGACGACGGCCTGTGGCGCAGCTACGACTACGGCCGTACGTGGACGCCGGTCGCGAGCTTCCAGGCCCGCGGAACTGCGAAGATCGGCGTCACGGGCATTGCGTTCGACCCACGCGTCAGCACGCCGGGCGTGCCTACACAGAGCGTGTATGTCGCCGTCGCGGACCCGGCCGTCAGCCTCTATCACACGGACGACGGGGGCGTGTCATGGCTCGCAGTGGCGGGGCAGCCACGCGGTCTTCTGCCGCATCACGTTGCGTTCGGCCGCGCCGGCGACCTCTACGTGACGTACGCCTCCGCGCCCGGCCCGAACGGCATGACCGACGGCGCGGTTTGGCGCCACCGACCCGACGTCGGAGCGTGGGACGACGTCACGCCAATCTCGCCGGGCGAGGGTAGCGAAGGCGACTTTGGCTACGCCGGGCTGGCGGTCGATCCGCAGATGCCTGGCGTCGTTGTTGTGGCAACCATGAACCGCTGGTGGCCACGCGATGAGTTGTTCCGAACCACCGACGCCGGCGCGCATTGGACTGCGCTCGGCGAGACGGCCGCCCGGGACGGCTCCGCCTCGCCATACCTTCGCTGGGGACGTCAATCCGTCGAGCTAGGGCATTGGATCGGATCCATCGGCATCGACCCGTACGACTCCGACAATGCGCTATACGCAACAGGCGCGACGGTGTGGGGCTCCGACGATCTGACCGCCGCTGACGCCGGGCAGCCGACGCGATGGAAGGTGGCGGCGATGGGCATTGAGGAGACGGCCGTGCTCGACCTCATCAGCCCGCCGGTGGGCGCGCCTCTGCTCAGTGCCCTCGGAGATCTCGGCGGATTCCGCCACGATGACATCACCCAGTCGCCGTCGGATGGCGCGTTCGACGACCCGCGCTTCGTCACCGGCACGAGCCTGGACTTCGCCGCCCACGACCCCGAGTTCGTGGTGCGCGTAGGCAGCACCCGCGACGGCGATCCTCACGGTGCGTACTCGATGGACGGCGGCCGCGCATGGACGGCGTTCGAGACGGAGCCAGCGAACGAGGACGGGCGCGGGGCGGTCGCCATCTCCGCTGACGCCCAAGCGATCGTCTGGACGCCGGACGGCGCGCGGGCCCACGTCTCGCATGACCTAGGTAAGACATGGCGCCGCTGTAAGGGGCTACCCGAGCGCGCGGCCGCCATTTCCGATCGAAACGCGGCGGGCGTCTTCTACGCGCGCGACCCGGCGGATGGCGATGTGCACGTCTCCGTAGATGCAGGCGTCACGTTCACGGTGATGGCAGCCGGGCTACCGTCCGGCCGAGGACAACTCACTGCGGCCCCGAGCGAAGCCGGCGATCTGTGGATCGCCGTCCGTTCGCACGGCCTCTACCGCGCCGCCGCGCGAGGGCAACCGTTCTCGAAGGCGCCAGGCGTGGAAGAGGCGTACGCAGTCGGGTTCGGGAAAGCCGCGCCGGGCCACCCACTCGACACGGTCTACATGACCGGCACGGTGCGCGGTGTGGCGGGCGTCTATCGCTCCACCGACGGCGCCGAGGCGTGGACGCGAATAAACGACGACCGGCATCAGTATGGCGGCATCGACCGCGTTGTCATCGGAGACCCGCGTGTCTTCGGGCGGGTGTATCTCGCCACGAACGGCAGGGGCATCGTCGTCGGCGATCCAACGCCGGCCCGATGACAACGCCGACGCGACGACCGTGAACACGTAGAGGAGGCGCGGATGGACCTGGGTCTGACGGACAAGGTGGCTGTCATCACGGGCGCGGTCGGGGGAATGGGCGAGGCGTGCGCGCGCATCCTCATCGATGAGGGAGCGAAGGTTGTCCTCGCGGATCTTCGGGACGACGGCGGCGAGGAACTCGCGCGCGAGTTGGGCGACGCCCTATACGTCCACACCGACGTGACCGAGCCGGACGACGTCACGCGCATGGTCGACGCCGCTCTGGAGCGGTTCGGCACGATCGACATCCTCATCAACACCGCCGGGATCGGGGGACGAGGCGTGGCGTCCGTGGCCGATGTCGAGGGATGGGATCGGCAGTTCGCCGTGCACGTTCGTGGGACGGCGGCGTGCATCAAGGAGGTAACGGATCGCGCGATGATCCCCAAGGGCTACGGCAAGATCGTGAACGTCTCGTCCCTGTGCAACCACAGCGGTCAGGGCGGCATGAGCGCGTACTGCGCCGCGAAGGCTGCGATCAGTCAGCTCACGCTGGGCGGCGCCCGCGGTCTCGGTCGCCATGGGATCAACATGAACTGCGTCTCGCCCGGGAACGTGCGCAGCCCAATGACCGAGTGGATGTTCTCCGACCCCGCGCGCGAGGAGAGCGTGCGCAAGCAGGTCGTGTTCGGGCGCATCGGAGACGCGCGGGACATCGCGGACCCGATCGTCTTCCTCTGCTCGGATCGTGCGGGATGGATCGTCGGCGCCGACCTGAACGTGTCGGCGGGACAGGTGATATACTGACCCGCGACACACACGAGAACACGCCAGAAGCACGCTCCAATCAGCCACCTGGGGGACGTCCGCGCGTATGAAGAAGATCGCCGTACACACCGCCGCCGGGCCGGACGCCGCGATGACGGAAGAACGCGAGGGGCTCGACGTCCCCGACGTCGAATTCCGGCTGGCCGGGAAGTGCCGCACCCCCGAGGCGGTGGCCGAGGCAGTGCGCGACGCCGATGTCGCCCTATGCGGCTCCGAGCCGTACACAGACGAGGTGTTCGCCGCCGCCCCGAAGCTGAAGATGGTGATCCGGTACGGCGTCGGCGTGGACACGGTCGATCTCGACGCCGCGACGAGACACGGCGTGATGGTGGGGCACTTCCCAGACTTCTGCATCGAAGAGGTGGCGAACCACGCCCTGACGCACATGCTCGCGGGCGCCAAGAAGCTCGTGATCCAGGACCGCGCCGTGCGCGACGGCAAGTGGCGCGGCTTCTCCCTGGCGCCCATGGGGTCTATCCACGGCGAGACGCTCGGGTTGGTCGCCTTCGGGAACATCGCGCGGGCGATGGCGCTGCGTGGCCAGGCGCTTGACATGTCCGTGATCGCGCATGACCCGTACGCCGATGCCGACGCGTTCCGTGAGGCCGACGTCGAGTCCGTCACGCTGGAGCAGCTCGCGAGTCGCTCCGATTACGTCTCGTGCCATCTCCCGCTGAACGACGCCACGCGGGCCATGCTCGACGCGACGTTCTTCGGCCACATGAAGCCGACGGCGTACTTCATCAACACTGGTCGCGGCCCCGTCGTGAACGAGGCGGACCTTGTCGAGGCGTTGCGCGACGGCCAGATTGCGGGTGCCGGTCTCGACGTGTTCGAGACGGAACCTATCGACGCCGATCATCCCCTGTGCGCGATGGATAACGTGACGCTCACGGCGCATACGGCGGCGTATTCCGACGCCACGCGGGTGTCGCTGTCGCGTCGGTTGGCGCGGGACGTTCTCGCCGTGTGCCGCGGTGGGACGCCGGAGTTCGTCGCCAACGCGGCCGTCCTCGACCGGCGCCGAACATGAGCGCGCCGGCCGCATCGCTGCGGGGCTAGTTCACCTGCGTGGCGGCCAGCTTCCCGTATATCTCGACCATGTCCACGAAGGCGCGCCGGTACCCATCCTCGTCCGCGCCGAGGGAGCCTCGGGCCAGCTTGACCGCGTCGTCATACGTAGCGTCGCCCGCGGCCGGCGAGTCGCGGAGCAGCATCCCGAACAGCGCGACCGCTGCCGAGAACTCGAAGCAGTCCGTGCAGTCGCCGCCGCCCGCGTCCGAGGACACCGCCTGCGTGATGAGCTGGCTTGTGTCGCCCTCAGGCTGCTTGTAGCGCAGCTTCACCGTGAGCATCTCGCCGGACCCCTCGGCCGCTTCGCTCAGGTCTTGCTCCTGGTATTTGAGCGGGATCTGCAAGCCTTCCAGCTCGGGCGAGTCCACGCCGCGCGGGATCACCTCGTAGAGCGCCGTCACGGTGTGCCCCGCGCCCAGCTCACCGGCGTCCTTCTTGTCGTCCGCGAAGTCCTCTGCCGCGAGCAGGCGAGTCTCATACCCCACGAGCCGGTACGCCGCGACGTGCGCCGGGTTGAACTCGACCTGTATCTTCACGTCCTTCGCGATGGTCTGGAGCGTCGCGCCCATCTCGTCGATGAGCACTTTCTTCGCCTCGAAGATCGAGTCGATGTAGTGGTACGCCCCGTTCCCCTTGTCCGCGAGCTTGTGCATCTTCGCGTCTTTGAGGTTGCCCTCGCCGAAGCCGAGGACGGTGAGGAACACGCCGCCCTCGCGCTTCTCTTCGATCATGCGGACGAGCGCGCCGTCGTCCGAAATGCCGACGTTGAAGTCGCCGTCGGTGGCGAGGATCACGCGGTTGATGCCACCGGGGATGTAGCTCTTGCGCGCGAGTTCATACGCCGTCCGAATGCCGTCGGCTCCCGCGGTCGATCCCCCGGCTCCCAGGGCGGCAACGACTTCCAGTATCTGCTGCTTCTCCGCTCCCGAGGTCGGTTCCAGGGCGAGGCCGGCCTGACCGGCGTAGGTCACGATCGCGACGCGATCTCGCGCGTCGAGTTCGCCCACGAGCAGTCGGAACGCCTGCTTCAGGAGGGGCAGCTTGTTCGGCGACCGCATCGAGCCGGACACGTCCATCAGGAACACGAGGTTGCTCGCGGGGCGGTCGGCGTGGTCGACGCGCTTTCCCTGCAGGCCGATGTGCACGAGGTGATGCTCCGGCCTCCACGGCGCGTCCCCGATTTCCGTGTACACGGCGAATGGCGCGTCGCCCTCGGGCTCCGGGTAGTCGTAGCGGAAGTAGTTGATCATCTCCTCGACGCGAACGGCGTCGATGGGCGGCTTGTCGCCGCGGTTGATGAACCGGCGGATGTTGCTGTACGACGCCGTTCCGACGTCGATCGAGAACGTGGACAGCGGATGACCAATGGGCGAGCGGAAGCTGTTGTCCGTGATGGCGTCGTACGACTCCTGCATCTCGCCGGGGGCGACGAAGTAGAGCAGGCCTGGCGCGGCGGCTAACTGGCTCATCGCGCGACCCGAACTCATTGCGCTGCCGCTCACCCTGATGCCTGCACTCGCGTCCTGCAGCGTGTCGACCGATAGGCGCCCCCGCGATGGCTGCTGGGCGGTCTGTAGCCGTTCGAGCTTGGCGCCTCGCTGCGGCGCGACCTCACTCTCCGACGCCGCGGCCCCCCTCTTATTTTCGCGCGCCTCCACGGCGATCTCTGGCGTGACCACGGGAGCCGGCGTCGCGTCGGCCCCCGCCGCGGGCGCCGACGTGGCGGGCGCGTTTGCGGTAGGCGCGGCCGCGGTTTCCTCCTTGGCTCGCTGGCGTGAGAGCGCGAAGCACCCTACGAACGCAGATGCCAGGCAGACGATCAAGGCGATACGTGTAGCGAGTCGCATGGCGGGTTCTCCGTGGCTGTTCTACTCACCGGCGCGATGAGTTCCTGCCATGCCTAACGCCGATGGGCGTTGAGGCGTTGGCGTGCTGTGTGGGATTGCTTCGTCAGCCGTGGGGCGGGCGCGATTGCCGTTCGTCAGCCGCTTGCGCCGACAAGGGCGTCGACATCGAACTCCAGTATGCGAATGCGCTCGGACGGGCGGACACCCTTCGTCGCCAAGAGCGGCCGCGTCGGGTGGAAGGCGCGTTCGTCCGGCGGCTGCCAGGGAAGGCCGATGCCACCCTCGTACACGGCGGCGACGACCTCCCACGTGGCCGTATCCCAGACCTCAAGTGCGCCGTCGTCCAGCTTCAAGACGAGGATTCGTCCGTCGGGCGACCACGAGATGCTGAGTAGGCGGCGCCGCTCTGCCTTGAGGGGTCTCTCGGCGGTCTGTCCGGTCTGCGCGTCCCACACCCGCAGATCGCGGTGGCTGACAGACAGAAGCCGTCGCCCGTCAGGCGACCAGGAGAGCGCGCCCGCAGGCTCTTCAAGCCTGTGGATCTCCTCCCCCGCGTGCGTATCCCAGACGCGCACGACGCCGGCGGAGTCACGACACACAACCAATCTCTCGTCGGATGACCACGAGATGCCGCCCACGCGTCCCGTGTGTCCGTCGAGTGTCCGCCTCAGTTTCCTTGTCTCCATATCCCATACGCGCACAGCGCCTCGAGAGTCCCCGCGCGCCATGAGCCGGCCGTCAGACGACCAGGAGCAGGGGGCGGCTTCTGCGAGCGTCCACGTCTCCTTTCCGGTCTGTAGATCCCAGACGCGCACGACGCCAAGCGCATCGCCGGACACGATGCATCGCCCGTCCGACGACCAATGAACGCTTAGCACCCATCCCCTGCGGTATGGGGACCTCCAGACTTGCGTGCTGGCGTGGACATCCCAAACACGCACGCCGAGATCCTCTCCGCCGGATGCGATGAACCGTCCGTCGGGTGACCAGGCAAGGTCCTGCACGCTATCGGTATGCCCCACCAGCGTCGCGGTTTCCTCGCCGGTTTCGCAGTCCCAGACGCGGACAACGTGATCGTGGCCGTACGACGCGATGAGCTTGCCGTCCGGCGACCACGACACGCTCTTGGCCCAGCCCGTGTGTGTTCCCAGCTTGCGGCCGCCCTGATCGGTCTGGGCGTCCGCGACGCACACTGCGCAGTTGCGGTCCCAGAATGCGATGAGGCTGCCGTTGGGTGACCACGAAACGCCCCAGCGCGCCTCTAGTTTGCGAACCTCGGCGCCTCCCTGCGCGTCCCAGATGCGAACGCAGCCATCTCCCTCGTCGCAGGCGATGCGCCTGCCATCGGGCAGCCATGAGACGCTGTCTACACCGTCCGGGTGTCCCTCGAGTTGCCGCGTCTCCGTCCCCGTTTCCGGGTCCCAGATGCGCACAAGCCTGTCGGAGCCACAGGACGCAATAGAACCCCCGTCAGGCGACCACGATACGCGCATCACATACCCCGTGTACTCCTCCGAAACGCCCGCATGTCCCGCGAGTGCTCGGGTCTGCTCGCCTGTCTCCGCGTCCCAGACGCGTATGACGCCACCACGTCCGCCCGACGCGATGAATCTCCCGTTAGGCGACCACGCCACGCTCCATACGGTGTCCACGTGCCCCGTGAGCCGTCGTGCTTCCTGTCCGGTCCTGGCGTCCCAGATGCGCACCGGGCTGTCGGCATCTGGCTCCTCGCAATCGTCGCCACCGGCCGCGATGAAGCGCCCGTCGGGCGACCACGACGCAGTGTGGATGTGATGCGCGTTCGCTTCCAACTTCTGCGTCTGCTCGCCGCTTCGGGCGTTCCATCCGCACACGGAGCCATCGTATCCGCCGGACGCGATGTGCTCGCCGTCGGGCGACCAGGAGACGCACTCCACACTCTCCGTGTGTCCCTCGAGTTCGTAGATCTGCCCGCCGGTCGCGACATCCCAGACGCGTATGACGTGATCGTCCCCGCCACAGCTCGCCACACGATCGCCGTCGGGCGACCACGATACGTCCCATACAGCTCCTGAATGACCGCGGAACGTCCGCCGAAGCGTTACGCCGGCAGGAAGGTCGTGGTCGGGCCGAACGGGGAGGGCGGGCATAGGCGCGGCATCCTCGATCCTGTATTCAGTTGCGAAACGTCCTCACACAGCGATCGACGCGCGTTCTGGCCCGACAGTCGGCCATTGACGACGCGCGCCCGTGCACGCATCCGGTCATGTCGGTTCGGCTAGGAGAACGGTCATTGCGTAACAACGCGAACTCTGGATGCACGACCGAAACGTGGAACCCCATCACGGGGTGCACAAAGGTCAGTCCCGGCTGCAAGCACTGCTACGCCGAGAGGATCGCGTTGCGCCTCCAAGCGATCGGCCAACCGAAGTACGCCAACGGCTTCCGCGTGACGCTGCACCAGGACGCGTTGCAGCGGCCGCACAAGTGGAAGCGCCCGCGTCGGGTGTTCGTGAACTCGATGAGCGACCTCTTCCACGACGACGTACCCGACGAGTTCATCCTACGCGTGTTCAACGTCATGCACGCCGCGCGACAGCACGCGTACATGGCGCTCACGAAGCGCGCGGAACGCCTTTCACGCATCGACGCAATTCTCCCGTGGGCGTCGCACATCTCCATGGGCGTCACGGTCGAGAATGCGGAGTACGCGTGGCGCATCGGCCATCTGCGGCAGACGGGCGCGCGCGTGAAGTTCCTGTCGCTGGAGCCGCTCCTCGGCCCGCTTCCCGACCTGGATCTGGCAGGCATCGACCGGGTGTTCGTCGGCCCCGAATCCGGCCCCAACGCGCGACCGATGGACCCACGCTGGGTGACGGACATCCGTGACCAATGCGACGAGCAAGGCGTCTCCTTCACCCACAAGCAACGGCGCGGCCGCAGGAGGAAGCGCGCCGGACGCGCGCTGGAGGGCATCCGACATCGGGACTTGCCGCCTGTGCCGCCACGCCCAGCGGGTTCGCTGCCGGAGCAGTTGCTGATTCGCATGTAGGCAGCGCCTAACACAGCTGCCCAGATTATCAGCTATGATTCGCACAGTGTAGAAAGGGGTCGTACGACGTATCCCGGAGTCGGAGGAACGACGTGCAAGACAAGGGCTTCTTCGCCGGCAAGAGATCTTGGTCGAGGCTAAAGGACAGAACACTCGGGGATTACTTGCCACCATATCTCGCCAAGGTCGCCAAACGGCGCCGCCGCATTGTCATCGTCGACGCCTTTGCCGGTGCCGGGAAGTTCGACGATGGAACCGCCGGATCGCCCCTTATCATCTGCCAGGCAGCCGAGAAACACGCGAAGGGCCGCTACGACGCTGTCTTCATCAACAAGGACAGGGGGTCGCACACCAAGCTCAGCCATCTTCTCAGCCGATGGGTTGAGGCGGGGAGCGTAGTGACGCTGAGGGGCTCCGCGGAAGAATGGCTGAAGGATCTTGGGACACAGCTAGGCGACCGCACCGTGTTCCTATACATGGACCCGTTTGGACTGAAGGGCTGCGAGTTCTCGATCCTACAGCCGTTCCTCGATCGCGACCGCCGATACAGCACCGAGATCCTGACGAGCCTGGACGCCGGCGCCATTCACCGATTGGCCACGAGGAACGTTGTGCTGGACGGGCGTAAGGACCCGTCGACGATGCGGAGCTACCACGACAGGCTGTCGGCCGTGCTGGGTGGTGACTACTGGAAAGACCTCATGTGGGACACGGGCTCCAGTGCGGAGGAACGGATAATCGCAGTGATGTCGGGTTACCGAAGCCAGCTTCAGTCGGCGGGGATGCTATATACCGGTTCATGTCCCATAAGAGATGGGCACGATGGCAAGATCCAGCGCATCGTCACTTTCTGTTCTCGGCATGAGGACGCGCTTGTGATCATGAATGACAACATGCATCGCGCGTATCATGAAGCAGTCGAAGGCTCTAGGTGGGACTGTACCCTGCCAGGCATTCGAGAGTCGGAGATGAACAACCACCAGGCCGCCCTACGAGATGTCGTGCTTAGAACGGTGACGGAGTTCCCAGGCCAGTCCCGTCGGCAGGTGCGAGTGAGGATCGCCCAGAGCCACTTCATGGAATACGCGGACAGGGACTACAATGCTGCGGTGAAGACTCTAGACGAAGATGGCCGCGTTGGATGGGAAGACGTCAGAGGCACGCGTCGGCACAATGACGATATGAAGCTGTTCCCATCCGACACCTGACCCATGTATCCCGCGCTGAAGCCGCTATGCGTGTGCGTGCTGGGCGCCAAAGGCAGGCATGGCTGAGAAGTCGAACATCGAGTGGACCGAAGCGACGTGGAACCCCGTCACCGGCTGCACGAAGGTCAGCCCGGGGTGTAAGCACTGCTACGCCGAACTCCTCGCCCTGCGCTTGCGGGCGATGGGTCAGCGCAAATACGCCAACGGCTTCGACGTCACGCTGCACGAATACACGTTGCGCGACCCGCTCAAGTGGAAGCGGCCGCAGATGATCTTCGTGAACTCCATGAGCGACCTGTTCCACGAGGACGTCCCGGACGACTACATCCTGCGCGTGTTCCAGGCCATGCACGCCGCCGACTGGCACACGTACCAGGTCCTGACGAAGCGCTCAGAGCGCGTAGCGAGTATGCGCGACATGCTCCCGTGGGCGCAGCACATCTGGATGGGCGTGAGCGTCGAAAACGCCGACTACGCGTGGCGCATCGACCACCTGCGCGAGAGCGGCGCGCGCGTGAAGTTTCTCTCGCTCGAACCTCTGCTTGGCCCCCTGCCCGACATCGACCTCACGGGGATCGACTGGGCGATCGTAGGCGGCGAATCCGGCCCCGGCGCGCGACCGATGGACCCAACGTGGGTCACGGGCCTTCGCGACCGATGCCGCGAGAAGCGCGTCCCCTTCTTCTTCAAGCAGTGGGGCGGCGTGAACAAGAAGAAGGCGGGACGAGACCTCGAAGGCAGGACATGGGACGAGATGCCTAGACCGCCCGACACGCGGCGCCTGAGAATGCCGCAGTTGACCTTGCGCGGCATCTGACGGCCGCCTCCACACGCACACCTTCCCATCGGGGCACGCCGTGGGCGACAAGTCTGACATCGAGTGGACCGAAGCGACGTGGAACCCCGTCACGGGTTGCACTAAGATCAGCCCGGGGTGCAAGAACTGCTACGCCGAACGCGTAGCCCTGCGCCTGCAAGCGATGGGCCAGCGCAACTACGCCGAGGGCTTCGACCTGGCTCTGCACGAGCACGCGCTGGAGATCCCACTCACGTGGAAGCGGCCGCGCATGATCTTCGTGAACTCCATGAGCGACCTCCTGCATGAGGACGTGCCGGACGAGTTCATTCTCCGCATGTTCGACACGATGCGCGCCGCGGACTGGCACACGTACCAGATCCTGACGAAACGCTCGGAACGCCTCCTCGACCTGGACCCGACACTGCCGTGGGCGCCGCACATCTGGATGGGCGTCAGCGTCGAGAACGACGACTACGCGTGGCGCGTCGATCAGCTCCGCGCGACGACGGGCCACGTGAAGTTCCTGTCGCTAGTCCCGCTACTCGGCCCATTTCCCGACATCGACCTGACAGGCATCGACTGGGTGATCGTAGGCGGCGAGTCCGGGCCCGGCGCGCGTCCAATGGACGCCTCGTGGGCAACGGACGTGCGCGATCGGTGCGTCGCCGACGGCGTGCATTTCTACTTCATGCAGTGGGGCGGACGGCACAGGAAGAAAGCCGGACGCGAGTTCGAAGGCAGGACGTGGGACGAGATGCCGCCCGTCACGCCCCCGCCGAAGAGCCATCCCGCGCCGTCGCCGCAACTGCTGCTGCCGGGGATGGCCGGCTAGGCGTCGATGCTCATCGCGAGGCGACCCCCGCCCACCAACGGCTTACGGTGCGAGCCCGCCCGCGCGTAGATGCGCTCGCAGCAGCGGATGCCGAACGCGTTGTTCTCCCAGCACCCACCGCGAATGGACCTGTACACATCGGGGTCGGCGTCGAGGTGGTCGGAGCCGTCCCACGTGACGATCGGCGCCGGCGAGCCGTGCTCGTCGACCGTCGGTCCGGCGGGATTCCGCGCGGGAGCGTCGGCGTAGTAGGTCGAGCTGTAGGCGTCGGAGCACCACTCCCACACATTCCCGCTCATGTCGTACAGGGCGTAGCCGTTCGGCGGGTACGATCCTACGGGCGTTATGCCCCACCCGTGGCCGTTCAGCGCCACGACGTCGGGTTTGACGGTGGCTCCGCGCCAGTTGCAGTGGTCACCGGGCTCGGCGTCGCCCCACGGGTAGTCGGCGCGCTCGATGCCGCCACGACTGCCCTTCTCCCACTCCGCCTCGGTAGGGAGTCGGCATCCGGCCCACGTGGCGAAGGCGGCCACATCGATCCAGTTGACGCAGATGACTGGGTAGAGTTCCCGGCCGGGCTCAGCATACTGATGCCAGTAGGGAGGGCCGCCGCCCGGTTGCTCCCTGGTGGTCATGTACGCGGTCTCTCGCGTGAACCACGCGAACTGTTCGTTGGTGATGGGCGTCGTGGCGAGGCGATACGCGTCGAGCCAAACTTCGTGCACGGGCCGCGTGTCAGCTTCGGGGCTGCGACCCATCACGTCGCCCATGAGGAAGGGGCCTTCGGGGATGGTCACGAACTCCACCGTCGGCCCGTCGCCGGGCAGCGTGATGGATAGCGCGCCGTCGCCCATCATCCCTTCTCCGCGCCTATACCTCGATGCGCCGTCCCTCGTTCATCGCGCGTTCGGCGGATAGGCTGACGCGGATGGCGTCGAGCGCGACGCGCCCATCCACGAGCGCCTGATCGTTGTCGCCCGACAGCGCCTCGCGGACCCACAGGTCATGTTTCGAGGGCAGATCGGCATCCACTGTCGCGATGTCTTCCGTGCCGTCCCCGGTGGAACGGAGCCACCGCCCGCCCTCGCGCGTGAGGGTGGCGTCCGTGAGGACGATGCGCTCATGCTGGTCGGCGTTTTCCGTAGCCACACCGCCGGCCCACGACCACGTCCCGAGCCCGCCGCGCGCGAACCCCACGGTCATCGTGTTCACGAAGCAGTCGTAGCGGCCGCCTTCGCGGAGCCCTTCGTACTGCGCCGACGCCTCCACCCACTCGGCGGGGCCGAACAGGTCGACCGCGGCATAGATGTGGTAGATGAAGAAGTGCGCGGGCGGCCCCGACACGGGCAGATTCAGCAGAATCTCCGGGCGAGCGCCTCGACCGGGCGTAAGGCGATGGAACGCATACAACATGAGGTCGCCCGAGTTCGCGACGGCCTCCCGCAACGCGAGGTGCCCCGCGGAAGTCACCTCGGAGTGCGTCACGCGCAACACCAGCCCTTCGGACGCCGCGAGAGACAGCGTGTCCTCGCCTTCCTGGATCGATCGCGCGAGCGGATACTCGGTCAGGACATGCTTACCGTGGGTGAGGGCGTCCTGCGCGATCTCGCCGTGGGAGTCGTTGTGCGTACAGATGATGACGCCGTCGATGTCATCACGACGCATCGCGTCACGGGAGTTCGGGTAGAAGGTGGCTCCGTGGTCGTCGGCGAGGCTTTGGCCGGTCTCGGCGTTTCGCGAAGCCACGGCGACCACGCGCGCGTCCGCTGTGTTCTCGAGGACGTTCGCGTGCGCCCGCGCCATCCCGCCCGATCCGATGATCCCCACTCGCAACGCGTTCATGCCTGTCCTCTCGACGCCAATCAGCCAGGTCAGTCGTGCCAGCGCAGATTGTAGGGCATGCCCAGCGCTGACGCACAGCCCCACGCGGGCCGTACCGTCGCCGTCCACGTCCACGTATCCCCTTGGGACCGCGCCGGGTGACGGGATAGGAGGCGTTCGCGATGAAGCTCTGCCCAGGCTGCAACGAGGAGAAGCCACTCGGGCATTTCAACAGCAGCAGCAAGGCGCCCGACGGCAAGGCGGCGCGATGCCGCGCGTGCGTCAACCGTCGTAGACGGGCGTCCACACGGCGCGCGCGGACGAATCCCCGTGCGCCGATGAGCGCGCAAGCGGCCGCGAAGAAGGGCGACATCGCGGCTCTGCGTGCGGCCGTGGAGCGCGACGGATCGCCTGACCTCACACGCCTCCTCGGCACGACCCTCGCCTGGGCGACGGAGACAAAGGCGTCGCGCTTTGGCGATGTCGCGACATACCTGCTCGACATGGGAGCCGATCCAGGCGCACGGGGCGCGATGGGTATGCCCATGCTTTGCCTCGCCGCGCGATCCGGTGTTGCGCGCCTGGTGGACTTGCTCCATGAACGCGGGGCGCCGGAGACGTTCTATACCGCAGCGGCCCTCGGCGCCGTGGACGCGGTTCGCCGGGAACTCAACGTCCGACCTGCGACCGCGAAGGCGCAAGACGAGAACGGCATGACGGCCCTGGTGTATTGCGCGCAGTCGGCGCTCGGCCGGTCAGACGGGGCTGTTGAGACACGCCTCGCGGACATCGCGGGGTTGCTCATCGATTGGGGCGCCGACGCCGAGGCGGCCCCGGAGTCCTACCTACGACCCCTCAGCGTCGCCGCCGGTCACAGTGGCAATCTCCCGCTTGTCGAACTGCTGCTGGACCGCGCCGCGAATCCTCCCGACGAGGGGCCGCTGTACGAGGCGTTGCGCACGATGCGGCGGCAAGGCGACCGGTATTCGCGCATCTGCGACGTGCTGCTGAGACACGGGGAGTACGACCTGGCGCCCATCCTTCTCGGCGCCGCCCGGCACGAGGACGTGCAGGCGACCACGTGGCTGCTGGCCCGTGGCGCTGACCCATCGCTCCGCGTCGAGGACGGCCGGACCACGCTACATCTCGCGGCGGACCGCAACTCAGGCGTCCGCGTCGTCGGATTGCTACTGGATCACGGAGCGGACATGAACGCGCGCGACGACCTCGGACAGACCCCGCTGCACTACGCGCGTCAGAGCGAGAAGGGCAAGATCGTCGATTTCCTCGTCGCCCGCGGGGCAACGGAATAGTGGCCGGGAATGGCTACGCGGCGGTTCTCGCCCAGAACGTGTACACCGGCATGAACAACGCGGGGGCGTCGCCCTCGAGCTTGGCCCAGGCGTCGAGATCGCGGGCGGTCTCGTCGCGCGGGAATGTGTTGCGGTACGCGGCCAACGCGCCCTCGTCCTCGAACCCGAGGAACTCAACCGAGTGCGCCTCCAGCGCCGCGGCCAGAGCTGGGATCGTCGTGTATGGCGATCCGTCGTCGAAGAACAGAGCGTGGCATCCCGCGCGGGTGTGAACATCGAAGTGCGTGGAGACGCCCTTCCACTCGGTCTCGTCTGGCAGGGCGAGAAACGCGCGTCGGCATGCGCGTATGCCGGCTGCCGTGTCGTCGTAGCCGCCCTCGCGCGCGAACTCCCGAACCGCCGTGATGTGAGGTCGCGAGGCCTCCGCCCGTATGCTCACGTGCAGCAATCCGCCCGGTCGGACACAGTCGACCAACGCGCCAAGGGCGGACGCGGCGTCTCCCCCAGAGCCCCGAAGCATCGGGCACGCCACGAGGTCGAAGCCGCCTTCTGGCGGGGCCGCGGCGAACTCCACGTTCGCCTGTCCCAGCTCTTCAGCCTTGCGACGGGCGAAGCCCAGTTCCGCCGGGTTCTGCTCGACGCCCACGACGGACGCGTTCTCGACGTTCCGCGCCCAGGCGATCGCGTCCTTCCCCGGCCCACAGCCGTGCACGAGGATTCGGGGGCTGTCGAGCCCGCTGAACCCCTCACGGCGCAGGTCAGGGAACCGTAGCCCGAGCATCGCCGTCAGCGCGACGGGCTGCATGGGCGGCGGATCCACCCAGCGCACGCGCGCGCCACCCCGGAGTTCGCCAGCGGACGCCGCGTCCCCCGCCAAGAGGCGCAGCTCGCGTTCGGGCTCCTCAATCTGCGCGAGTACCAGGTCATGCAACTCTGGCGACGCCTGCGCATCGGCGTATCGAGCGATGCCGGCGGCGTACGGCAAGGCGCTCAGAGGCGCGTACGCGGCGAGTATCGCGATGCGGAGCGGGGTCGTAGGAGTCGGGCTCTCGATCTCGGCGGCCGTCTCGCCTACGAGGGCGCGCACGGCGGCGAATTCGTCGTCCTGCTCGTGCCACGCGTACCCGTTGAGGAAGCACTGCCGCGCGAGACCACACAGGAACGGCAGCTTGTCGTGGTTCGCGCCGAACTGCCCCGCATGGATGTCCAGCGCGAAGCGTCGGCGCAGCTCCGTGAATAGCGTTTCGTACGGCCGACTTGGGAGCACGCCAACGGCGAGTAGCCGAGCCATCAACGAGCCGTCCATGACGCGCGCGACCGCGTCGCCCATCAGGTTCGCGCGGACGGTCTCCATCTCACCCAGCGCGGCGGCGCGCAGGATCACTTGCAGCGCGGTATCCGCCGTGACGATCCCTATCGCGAACGTGACAAGCTCTGCCCGATGCGCCCCGGCGATCGACAGCCCTCGCGCGATCTCGTCCGCCAGGAGGTCATTCGCCCCGGGCGAGGAGGCCTCCCGCAGGGCCGCGCAGAACCTGTCCCACGCGGACGCGGAGTATTCGTCCAGTTGCAGCGCTCGGGCGAGAGCGCCCGCCGCCGGCTCGATATGTCCGGCATGCGCCAGCACACGGCCCAGGCTGTTGTAGCCTTCTGCGAATTCTGCGTCCACGCCCACAGCGGCCCGGAACGCGGTGAGCGCCTGCGCGAGATCGCCGGCAGCCACATGCGCCAGCCCGAGAGCGTTGAGCCGCGAGGCGCTGGGATCCAGGGTAGCCGCGCGCTTCAGAACCGAAACACCGAGCTGATGCTGCCCGACGTGCACGAGAAGCGCCCCCAACTCGTGCGTGGCGTCGACATGCGCCGGATCGTGCCGCACGATGGCGCGGAGGGTGCGCTCGGCCCCTTCGTAATCGGCCTGTCGCCAGAGGGCGTGGGCTTCCTGTAGTGCTGTGTCGGTGTCCACTCTGCGTGTCCGGTTGGTGGTCGGTTTATGGCGGAGCGCGCGCAGGCGTCAAGCATACAGGCGGCCGCGCGCCCGGCCAACGTCACGGACGCGCGGGCTCGCTCAGAGTCAGCTCTACGCCCTGCCACTGGGTGCCGTCCACGTTCACGTAGATGTAATGCTTCCCGGCGTCGTCTCGCGCCCAGACGATCTCGCCCCTTTCGCCCGGCCCGAGTGCGCCCTTCTTGCGCGGCCGCCGCACGCGGATCGCGTCCGAGTCGACGTCGAGGCGCGCCGTGGGCTCCGTCGTTCCGATGCCGACATTGCCGCCGACGAAGTAGCTGGGGCCCTTGGGGTGCAACTGCACGCCGACGTTCGGCCGCGCCGGAGCTTCCGGTGTCTCGTCATCGAACAGGCGCACCACGCCATTCATGCCGTCATAGTCGCCTAGCGCCATCATCACCTTGTCCCCTCCCTCCGAAGAGCGGCGCCATTGCACTGCCGACGCGTGAGGCGCATCTCCGGGGGTGTAGCGGAGGACTGGCACATCCGCCGAGTGTAGTCCCGCCGGCCCGTCGTCGCTCTCGCCCCACGCAGTGTTCATCGCCCAAATCGGGTCGCGACGCCCCCCGCCACCGCTTGGCGGCGCCGGGTCGGCGGGGCGTTCGCGCCGCTGCTCCACTTGGGGCTTCCTGATCTGCGGTTTGGGAGGGCGCGCATCTGGCGACTCTTGGTTTCCGACGCCAGCGGGCCTCCCACAGGACATGGACACCGCCAACCAACCAATCGCAGCGATCGAGACGACCCTCTGTCCAAGCATTCGAGACCTCCCTCGTTCGTTTGTGCGTTTGCCGCCCTTCGTTGCCGCAAGACCGCCGCAGAACGTAGCATGCGGGCTGCAATGGAACGCTGGCGCACATCAGCTATGAGAGCGCCGACCACACGATTGGGGCCCTATGCCTTACGCACGACTACTGAACGCGCGCTCATTGGTTTCGGCTTGCCTGCTCGCCGCCTTGGTATCGGCAGCCTCGGCCCAAGATGACGACGTCACGATCGGCGTCAACGAAGTCGCTGACGGCGTCTACATGCTCACGGGGCAAGGCGGGAACATCGGCCTATCCGTCGGCGATGATGGCGCGTTCCTGATAGACGACCAGTTCGCGCCGTTGACGGAGAAGATACTCGCCGCCGTCGGCAGTGTGACGGATAGGCCGGTGCGCTTCCTGATAAACACCCATCATCATGGCGACCACACGGGCGGCAACGAGAACATCGCGGCGGCAGGCGCGGCGATCGTCGCTCACGAGAACGTCCGCGTCCGCCTGAGCGACGGCCCGGCCGGAGCATTGCCGGTCCTCACGTTCCGCGACGCCGTGACCTTCCACCAGAACGGCGACGACATCCACGTCTTCCATGTCGCCAACGCGCACACGGACGGCGACTCTGTCGTTCACTTCCGCAACGCGAACGTGATCCACATGGGCGACACGTTCTTCAGCGGTCGCTACCCGTTCATCGATGTCGGGAGCGGTGGGTCGATCGCTGGGGCCATTGCCGCGGTGGACGAGGTCACGCCTCTGATCGACAGCGACACGAAGATCATCCCGGGTCACGGCCCGCTCTCCGGCCCGGGGGACCTCCGCCACTACCGCGCCGTGCTGACGACCTGTCGTGATCGGGTGCAGGCCCTAATCGACGCCGGGACAAGCCGCGAAGACGCGATCGCCGCCAAACCAAACGCCGACTACGACGACGAGTGGGGCGGCGGGTTCATCAACCCCGACCGGTGGGTGGGGTCGCTCTACGACAGCCTGACGCAGTAGAGGCCAGCCGCCCCGCATGGTTCGGCCCCGTCTGAAGTGGTGAAGGGCGCGGTTCCCCGCGCCCTTCACTCCAATGCGTGCGGTGATCTAGCGCTTCAGCGCGCCCCACGCCGTCGCGAGCTTGCCAGCCGCGTCTACGGCGAGCACCTCGTCTTGCAGTTCCAGCGTCTGCATCTCCTCGGGCTGCTTCCCGAAGACAATCGTGTGGTTCCCCCAGCCGATCCACCCGGTCTGCCCCTCGGCGCCCGGGTCCGAGTCGTTAACGATGATGGCGAAGGCGATCTCCATGCCCCCGGACAGCACCGTGCCCTTCTCGGCGAATATCTCTACGGGCATGTACCACTCGAACTGATTCTCTGCCGCCGCGTCGTCGCGTTCCATGACGATCTCGGCGTCGCCCTGGAAGTCGCCCGCCTCCGGCTGCCAGCCGTCGGCGATGCCGAAGTTGTACAGATGCGTGGTCCCGTTCGGGAAGCCGGCGGGAATCTCACCGGCGCTCCCATCGATGGCCATCTGGATGCCGTCGTTCTCCCACGGGTTCCCGCCCTGGGCGATGAACTCGTCGTCCTTTACGATGAACTTGAAAAACAGCCCGCCCGGTTCCCAGACGATCTGTAGGGTGGCGGACTGGTCGTCCTCGTCGTCCCATGTCCCGCCCAGCGGCTCCCAGCTATCTTCGCCCATCACAAGCACCTCGTTGGCGAGGCGCCAGTCGCCGAACTCGAGGTCGATGTCCATCTCGATCGGCCCGCGTCCGACCACGGGGTATGAATCCACGTCCGCCGCATCATGCTCGGCGCCGATCGCGGGCGCCGACCCGACCGCCAGCGCGGCCCCCAGAAGCCACACTACTGCTGAACCCTTGTTCACTGTTCGCCCTTCCCCAGGGTTACGACCGCCCTTGCGATGCGCTGGGCGGCCTGACTGACGTGGTACTATGTTACCCTACGCCCCAACAGGCGCCGACAGGCGTCCACGGCGATAGGATGGAACCATGTCGCACGTCGGCTTAACGCTCGCCTTCGCACTCGCAGCGGCGTCCTCGACCATGAACCTCGCGGAGCGTCTCGGCTACGACGCGGACACGCGTCTGCTCATCGTGCATGCTGATGACGTGGGTCTCTCCCACGGGGTCAACGTGGCGACCGCAGAGGCCGTCGAGACCGGGTCCGTATCCTCATTCAGCGTCATGGCGCCGGCGCCGTGGCTGCCCGAGATCGCGGCGCTCTGCCGCGACAATCCTGACTGGGATGTCGGCGTGCACCTGGCCCTGACGTCCGAATGGAAACGGTACCGCTGGGGATCCGTGGCATCTGCGGCCGATGTCCCCGGCCTCCTA
The DNA here is from genome assembly GCA_018644665.1 of Candidatus Poribacteria bacterium. Taxonomy (GTDB): domain Bacteria; phylum Poribacteria; class WGA-4E. The sequence continues at coordinate 41,865 of JABGQA010000065.1, read as the reverse complement.
GACGACGATGGCTACATGTACAAGGACATCGTCAGCGTGGCCCTGCGCGCCAAGCCAGAGGAGGTCGAGCGCGAGTTGCGCGCTCAGATCGACCGCGTGATCGCGCTGGGCATCGACCCAACGCACCTCGACACGCATATGGGCGCGGTCTACGCGCGGCCCGAGTTCTTCGAGGTCTACTACCGGCTCGGCGTCGAATACGGGATTCCCGTGATGGTCTCCAGTCCGACAGGCCCCGCCATTGCGCGGGCGCAGGCGGAGGGCTACCCGATCGACGACCGTTATCTCGACATCGTACGCAACGGGCCGCTGCCCGCCATCGACGAACTCATCACGGGAGTTGCGAACGACGAACTCGACGCCCGGACGCAGGATTACCGCGACGTCATCCGTGGCCTGCCGGCCGGGGTCACACAGATCATCGTGCACCTCGCGACAGACAGCGCGGAGACGCGCGCGATCACGAGTGCCTGGCGTCGGCGGCACAACGACTATCGCATCTTCACCGACCCAGCGATGGCGCAGTTCCTCGACGAGCAGAACGTGAAACTCGTCGGCTGGCGCGATCTGCACGCGCTGATCGCGGAGTAAGTCCAAGGACGTACCCGACCGGCCGTGGCTGCCGTATTCCCTTACCGCGTCCGCGACGCGTCCCAAGCCGGACTGAGCATGACCGAGGCAATCCCGGCATCTGTGTCTACGAGAATGCGTCGCGTCGGGTCGAAGGACACCCCGCCGGAGGTCGCGCTGCGTCGCGCCTTGTGGGCGCGAGGACTGCGATACCGCACAGGGAACGCCGACCTGCCGGGCAAGCCGGACATCGCGTCCCGGACGCGCAAACTGGCCGTCTTCGTGGACGGCGACTACTGGCACGGCGGGCAATGGCGACGGCGCGGCCTGGCATGCCTGGAAGATCAGTTCACGCGCGCGAGCAGGCGTGACTACTGGCTGGCGAAGATACGCGGGAACATGGCGCGCGACGCCCGGGTCACGCGCGACCTCTTGAGCGACGGCTGGACGGTCGTCAGGCTGTGGGAGAGTTCCGTTGAGCGTGACGTCGATGCGTGCGCGGACACCGTGATGCAGGCCGTCGACGGCGACACGGCCCCTACCGGCCGCGCGCTGGCGCCGCGCAAGACCGTCGCGGACTTCTTCGCGGGTATCGGCTTGCATCGGTACGCGTTGGAGCGGCATGGGTGGTCGACCGTCTTCGCCAACGACATCGACCCCGCCAAGCGAGAGATGCACGACGCCCACTTCCGGGACGACGACCCCCATTACCACGTGCTCGACGTGCACGACCTATCCGCGTCCGATGTGCCGGACGTGTCGCTGGCCATCGCGTCGTTTCCCTGCAACGACCTGTCGCTGGCCGGTGGGCGGCGCGGCCTGGCCGGCCCCCATTCGTCCGCGTTCTGGGGGTTCACACGCGTCATCGATGAGATGCGGGAGCGACGGCCTCCGCTCATCATGCTGGAGAACGTGCCGGGGTTCCTTACGTCGCGGAAAGGGGCCGATCTCGAAGTCGCCCTCGGCGCCCTAAACGACCTCGGATACTCGGTCGATGTATTCGCGCTCGACGCGCGCCACTTCGTCCCGCAGAGCCGTCGACGCGTGTTCATCGTGGCTACGCTGGACGGCTGCCTGGACGAGCGGCCGTCCGCCGACGCTCCGCTGGACGAGAGCGACCTACGCCCCCGCGCGCTTTTCGACTTCATCGACGGACGACCCGGCATCCGATGGGCAGTGCGCTCGCTTCCTCAGCCCCCGCGGTCGGATCTGGCGCTGTCGGACGTGTTGGATGACCTCCCGCCGACGGACGACGCCTGGTGGAGCGAGGACCGCGCATCGTACCTGCTCAGTCAGATGAGTCCCAAGCACCGAGAGATCGCCGACCGGATGATCGATGGCGGCCGCGTCAGCCACGGAGCCGTGTTCAGGCGCGTCCGTAAGGGCGTCACGCGGGCGGAACTACGCACGGACGGCATCGCGGGATGCCTTCGGACCCCGCGCGGAGGCAGCGCGCGACAGATCCTGTTCCAGGCGGGGAAAGGGCGCTACGCAGTCCGTCTGCTATCCGGTCGCGAGTGCGCTCGACTGATGGGCGCAGACGACTACCGGCTGGACGGCTCCCTGAACCGCGCCCTCTTCGGCTTCGGGGACGCCGTATGCGTCCCCGTCATCGAGTGGATCGCGCGGTACTACCTCGACCCGTTGGTCAACGAGATGATCCACGGCGTTCCGCTCCGCGCCGACAGCATCGAGTCGTTAGCGTCGGCGAGCAGCGAACGTCTTCCCCTCGCAGGGGAACGAAGAGGCCCGGTGGGCCTCTGAGCGATGGGTCTCCGGGGAGGACGAGCTACGATTTGGGTGTAGGTTCAGGCGCGCGCCCCGGGAGATCCACGCGAACATGCGACGGCTGTTGCTGGCCCTGGCGGCCATTAGTTGGGTGACCTCCATCCCCGCGCTGGGCGGCGACGAAGGCCCGCCCCTAGGGCCCGTGGAGCTCCTGTACCTGGAGGACTGCGCGCCCTGCCATGGCGTGACCGGCGCAGGTGACGGCGTGCTCGTCTACAAGCTGCGGACGAAGCCGCCGGACTTCACATCGGGCCGATACAAGTTCAGGACGACCGCCCAGGGCGAGCCGCCGCTCCGCGAGGACGTGTTCCGCTCGATCACGCAGGGCGTCGCCACGACGCCGATGCTGCCTCAGGCCCAGCTCAGCGAGCACGAGGCCTGGCTTCTCGCCGACTACCTCCTCGGCCTGATCCGGCGACCCCGCGGTGACGACGCCCCGGAACTCCTGCAAGTTGCCGACGCCCCACCGCGCACCGACGAGACCATGAGCCGAGGTAAGGGCCTCTACCAGCAGATGGAGTGCCCGCGCTGCCACGGCGACAGGGGTTACGGCGACGGCCCGTCCGCATTCTCCCAGACGGACGCGCAAGGCCGTTCCATACAGCCTCGCGATCTGAGCTATCGACCGCGCAAGACAGGCGACCGCGTCGAGGACCTCTACCGGGTGTTCGTCACCGGATTGGCCGGGACGCCAATGCCGTCGTTCGGCGACGCTCTAGCGGAACGCGACCGATGGGCCCTAGCGCACTATGTCGACGGCCTCGGCGTCGACGAGTACGAACGCGGGCCCCTGCAGAGCATAGGCGAGGAGGCCGTTGGCCTGGAGATCGCGACACGCGCGGCGGCGGCCCTGGCAGCGCGCGGCGGAATACGCCCGCCCCCCGAATAAGCCCTATCCGACGGCCGACTCACTCCCCGTACTGTAGAACGACGCGCGACCCCACCTGATCCGCCGGGATGTCCCGCCGATACCGCGAGTCCTTCAGCTTCTCTTCCGCGAAGAGCAGGCGTCCCTGGTCCGTGTAGTGAGGTGATTCGGGATCGTCGCTCTGCCCGTACGGCGTCGCGCTGTACGACCGCACAGCGCCCGGCTCCAGCATGACAACCGTCGTGCAGAGCTGCCCCGCGCGGATGTACCCAACACCGTCGTCTTCCCAACTGCCGTTCACCGCTCGCAATGTTGACAGCCCCGCCTCGCCCGAAACGCCGCTCACGGGCCAGCTCTCGTCTCCCCGCCGACCGCGCCACACGTCGCCCCACGGCACGTCCAGCCGACCGTAGGTGTCCCGCATGTGAGCTACACCGCCTGCCAGAGCGCTGAGCAGTGCCTCAGTCTCCGACGCGGTGAGAGCGTCCTCGCCGTTGAGAGCCGCGCCGCGGAAGGCGCGCCGTTCCTCGCCCAAGGCGTGTAAGACGGCGAGGAACAGGGTCATTCCAACCGAGTCTCGATGCGCGTGTCCGTCCCACGCTCGGAGCATTTCCGCAGCATCGCTCAACTCCGCGCGGGGATCGGCGTCGAACGCGCGGAGCAGCGCCTCGCGCCAGGGCTTCTCGCCGTGTGCGTAGTGGTCGTTGGCTATCGCGGTCGCGTCGGCGAGCGTCAACCCCTCGGCCACCGACAGAAGCTCAACGGCGCGCCGGCCGCGCGGGTTCGCGCCGTCGGTGGAGTTCATGTAGATGTAGTAGGGGTAGCGATCGGCGGTCATCGGGCTGTTTTCGGTCATCGTACCGGGCGAGATGTTGCAGTTCTGCATCCACCCCGCGGCCGGGTTGAGTATTTGCACGAGGTCCGCTGTATCGTGGATGCCCAGCCACTCCGAATCCGACGTGTCACCGGGGACCGGTTTGCGCCAGTCGTACCCGTCCGGCCGTATCGGCACGCGTCCTGTGCGCTGGTAGTAGGTGTTCCCGTGCACGTCCGCGTACATCACGTTCTGCGGCATGAGCTGCGCCATCGACATCGCCGCGAGGAACTCGCCGACGTTCCGAGACTTGTTCATCTCGGCGAGTTGTTCCACGAGGCCGACTTCGTCCATGTGGGCCAGCTTGAAGGCGTACGCTTTGCTCCCGCGTAGTTCGCCGATGGGGCCGTGATGTGACGCGAACGCGGGACGGCTGACCGTCTCCACGCCCGAGTCCGTCTTCACCGCGATCTCGATCGTCCTGCGCGTGAGGGGTCGCCATTCGTCATCGTAGCGATACTGCATCGGATTCAGTGGATTCAGCGTGAGTTCGTACACGTCGGCCGTGTCCGGCCCGCCGGTCGTCATCGCCCACGCGACGTGGTCGTTGTGGCCCAGTCCGATGTACGGCGTACCCGGCACGCCGAAGCCGTAGGCGTGTAGGTCGCCTCCGTGAAGGTGTGACTCCCACAGGAGCGATGCGCCGCGCCAACTGAGATGCGGGTCGAACACGAGGATCGGATGGCCGTCCTTCGTGCGGCGACCGGACACGGTCCATTGGTTGGAGCCTCGACCCGAGTCCTCCTGCTCCTCGTCGTCGGCGTGGGACAGGTCGTCGAACGCCTGACCGAGGGGCCATCCCCAGATGAACTGCCTGCCCGCGGCCACCGGGTGATGCGGCTCGGGGTCGATCGCGTAGTCCGGCACGCGTTCTGGGTGTTCCGCCATGTACGCGCGGATGCCTGCCACATAGGCCGTCAGGGCGTCCTGATACTCCTGAGGGATGTCGCCGAATCGCTCGCGGGCGATCTCCTCATGTCGTGACAGGCGGCTGATGTAGTCGTCGTCCACGTGGTCAGGCCCGAACGCCTCCGCCATGCGACCCAGCGCCATTCGGTAGAGGCGCATCACCGTCGCCAGCCGGTCCTCCGCGACGGCGTACCCTTGCCCGTAGATGGCGCCCAGCTCCGTATCGGCATGGATGTGTGGCACGCCCCACTCATCGCGCGTGATCTCGACGCGTTGGCCGGACGCGGAGGCGGTGAGACTCATCAGGCTTCCCATGATCGATGCTGCGAATACGACGAACAGGGCGCGGCGGGGGAGAGTGGGCATTGTACGGCTTTCCCGTGAGGCATCGTGTGCGACGCGTTCCAGTGATAGACCAACACAAGCGCGACCGCAACGCCGCGCTTCTGCGCGCACGAGAACCGTCGTAAGCTGCGACTCGCCCCGAACCGCCTGATGGGAGGTATGCGCATGGCATGCGACAGGTTCAGCGTCGGCGATCTCACCGCCGTGATCGGCGACAACGGCGAGCACGGCGCGCATCGCGCCGGGTACAACGGGGTCTTCTCCCTCACGTCCCGGCACGAGGACGAGACGCTGTTCGTGCCTGCGTACTCGGGTCTCAACCTGGAGCACGTGTTCGACGGGGCCGCCTTCGATCGCGGTCTCATCTTCGAGCCGCGCACGGCGCCGATGACCTTCGAGCGCGTCGACGCGAGCACGGCGAGGCTGCATCAGCCGCCGACACCCCACTTCCGGCTCGAAAGCACGACGACGTTCACCCTACGCGCCCCGCACTACATCGACATGACCTTCGAGTGCGTCGCCCACGAGGATGTCTACCGCCACGGCTACATCGGCCTGTTCTGGGCGAGTTACATCAACGCCCCGCTCGACAAGAGCATCTACTTCCTGAGCCGGGATCGCTGGGCGCAGTTCTGCACGCAGCGCCACAACGATGAGAGCACCGTCCTGCCGAACGCCGACGACGAGCGCATGCCCGAGTTCACCGGCGATCACCCGGACATGCTCTACTCGAACGAATCGCCGTTCCGGTTCGACGAGCCGTTCTACTACGCCCGCTTCCATGGGATGGCGTACATCCTGATGTTCGATCGGATGAGCGGCGTCCGCTTCTCGCACTCTCCGAGCGGAGGCGGCGACTCCTCGGAGGCGCGAACGACGAATCCCGCGTGGGATTTCCAGTATCTCATCCCGGACTACGCCGTCGGCGAGACGTACGGGTTCCGCGCGCGCGTGGCCTACAAGCCGTTCGACGGGCGGGACGATGTCCTCGAGGAGACGCGCAAGTGGCGCGCGGAACTGAACGGCGCGCGCTGACCTGCGCGCGCCGAGCTGTCTGAGGAGATGGCCCTTGTCGCCGGTATTGATCCGCAAGATGAAGCTGCTTGCGGTGATGTGCGCCTTCATGGCTGGGGTCGGCGTGCTCTACCAGCTCGTGGGCCCAGACCCACTAGGCATTTCGAGCGTCATTGTCGGAGGCCTGCTCGGGCTGTCGTTCGGGGTCATGGAGTTGTTCGCTCTCGAGGCGTGGGGACGAAGACTGCACTCTCTCGCGTTCGGCCCCCTCATACTCGCGAAGGCGACGATCTACACGCTCGTCGTGTTCACCACCTCACACACAATCGGGTTTCTCGAGGGCCTCTTCACAGGCAAGGAACTCCACGAATTCTGGGTGTCGCTCGTGGACGGGGAGAACTGGGCGCTGCTACTGGTGACGCTCGCCTCCTACGGCATGATGGCTTTCTTCGTGCAGATGAACCGGATGGTCGGCCAGGACGTCCTGATGAAGTTCCTCCGCGGCCGATACTTGCGGGCTACGGAGGAGGATCGCGTGTTCATGTTCCTGGACCTGAAGGGCAGTACGACTATCGCCGAGAGGTTGGGGGCGACGTATTATCAGCTCCTCAACGACTTCTTCCACGACATCTCGCACCCTGTCATGACGGCGCGCGCGGAGATCTACCAATACGTCGGTGACGAAGTGGTGCTCACCTGGGAGATCGATCGAGGCCTACAGGACGCGAACTGCATCCGGGTCTACACGCTCATAGACGACGCAGTGGCGGCGCGCGCGGAGGAGTATCGCCGGAAGTACGGCGTCGTGCCCGAATACAAGGCTGGGTTGCACTGTGGCCGCGTGATAAGCGCCCAGATCGGCGACATCAAGCGCGAGATCGTCTACAACGGCGACGTCGTGAACACCACGTCGCGCATCCAGGAGCAGTGCGGCGAACTCGGTGTCGATCTCCTCGTGTCCGGCGACCTGATGGGCCTCCTGGACCTGCCCGAAGCGTATGCCGCCGAGGAATTGGGACCCACTGAGTTGAAGGGCAAGGAGCGCCAGGTGGAACTCTTTGCCATCGGCCGCCGGGCCGGCTAGCGGGAGTGCCGAAGCCAGATGTGTGCCGCCCACCACGGGCCGCGGTGATCCCGCAGACGCCATCATGACGACTTGCCGGAGGAGACGGCCCGTGTCACCGGTGTTAGTGCGTAAGCTGAAGCTCCTGCTGCTGATATGTGCCTTCACCGCAGGCGCGGGCGTGCTGTACCAACTCGTCGACAACGACGAACTGACGTTCGACAGCGTGGTCGTGGGCGTCCCTATCGGATTGCTGGTCGGGGTATCGGAACTGTTTGTGCTGGACAGGTGGGGCGGGCGCCTGCGGTCGATGTCCTTCGGACGACTGATAGTCGTCAAGGCGGCCCTGTACACTGTCGGGACGTTCGTCGTGGTCAACACGCTGAGCCTGGTCCTTGGGCTGCGCGACGGGAGGACGATGGACGAGTTCTGGGTGGCTCTGCTCGACGTCGAGCAATGGACGCTGATCGTCGTCTCCCTGGCCCTGTTCGCTCTTGTCGTGTTCTTCCTGCAGGTCAATCGGGTTCTGGGGCAGGACGTGCTGATGAAGTTCCTCCGAGGTCGATACCATCGCCCCACCGAGGAGGACCGGGTCTTCATGTTTCTCGACCTGAAGGGCAGCACGACCATCGCGGAGGGGCTCGGCGCGACGTACTACCGACTGCTGGACGACTTCTTCCACGACATCTCTCACCCCGTCATGATGGCGCGCGCCGAGATATACCAATACGTCGGCGACGAGGTCGTGCTCACGTGGGAACTCGATCGTGGCGTGCGTGACGCGAACTGCATCCGAGTCTACACGCTCATCAACGAAGCGGTCGCCGCCCGCGCGGAGGAGTACCGGCAGAAGTATGGCGTGGTGCCGGAGTACAAGGCTGGGCTGCACTGTGGCCGTGTCATCAGCGCGCAGATCGGGGACATCAAGCGGGAGATCGTCTACAACGGCGATGTCGTGAACACCACCTCGCGCATCCAGGAGAAGTGTGGCGAACTCGGGGTCGATCTCCTGATATCGGGCGACCTCATGGGCCGTCTGAACCTGCCCGAAGCGTATGCCGCCGAAGCGCTGGGGGCGACGGCGCTAAAGGGCAAGGAGGTGGCCGTGGACCTCTTCGCCGTGCGTCGCCAGCCAGGCGAGCGACCGTCCGCCTTCCCCATCGCGTGACATTCGCCCTATGCGCCCGCCGCCCACGTCCCTCCTAACAGGTGAGCAGCAGGAACCGCGCATGGCGACCGCCTACGAAACATACTCGGACGAGGGGCTCGTGCTCGCCGCATTAGTGGGGAGCCTCGACGCCTTCGACGAGTTGGCTCGGCGTTATCGCCGGGCGCTAATCAGCGTGGCTTACCGCGTCGTGCGGCAGCCAGAGGCCGCGGAGGACGTCGTCCAAGACGCCCTGATACTTGCGTTTAAGGCGCTGCCACAACTCGACGACGCGTCACGGTTTGGAGGGTGGCTGCGCGCCATCACGTCCAGACAGGCGCTGGAATACGCGAGGCGTGGCGGACGCGTCGAGTACCGCGAGGACGTCGACGAACTGATCCTCGCGTCTACGCGGCATCTCGTCGCGACGCCAGCGCAGCAGGTCGACGCGGACGAGACGATGCGCCAGCTACGCGACGCCGTGGACGCCCTCGATGCGGACCATCGTCAGGTCGTGCAGCTCTACTACTGGGCGGACATGCCTCAGAAGCGCATCGCGGCCTTCCTCGATCTGCCCGTGACGACGGTTCAGTGGCGACTACATACGGCGCGCAAGCATCTGCGCGAGAGGCTCGGGAGATGTCTGAAAGGAACGGGAAAATGACCGATCGACCGAACACGGAACACGCGCGGCTACGAAAGGTGCTGCACACCATCGCGCGACAGGCGCAGCACGCGTCCATGACCGGCGCCCTGGACGGGGGCGAGACGCGTTGCGTGCGCCAATACAACCACATCGCTCGGCACTGCATCGGCGAAGGCCTGCTTGACGACCCGGTCTATCGCGCCGCCTTCGCGCCGCTATCGGAGGATGCAGGCTATGACGCGATTGCCGTTTCGGCGGGCCTGCTCGATAAATGCCTCGACGGCGCCCACGAAGACGCCGAGGAGGGCGCCACGCACCCCTACCGTTCGGCGCACCACATCCTGCGCGCGGTTGGGAAGATGGCGGAGCGCGCAAGCATGACGGGGCATCTCGGAGGCGGCCGGTCCCGACTCGCAGGATTGTACAACGCCGTTCAGGGCAGCCTGGGCGCCACGGGCGTCGTCCCGGCCGACCTGTTCGACGCCCTCGACGAGGAATCCGGCACGATGGGTGAGGTGGCCGTCGCGGCGCAGCAGTTGGCGGCCTATGTCGAAGATGGCTTCGACGACCCCGACCCACAACTGCCCGACGTCCCACGAACCGGACGCGAACTCAAGGACATCGGCGAACTCGTCCGCGAGGCGATGCCCGAGTGGATGCACGCCGAGGTCGTATCGAGCGTTGACATGATGCAGCGGGAAATCACGAAGGTCGTCGAGGACATCCAGGCGGACAAGCTGACGGACATCGAGGAGATACGGCGACGTATGGCGGCCATACAGCAGCCACGCATCCCGTCGCCCCCCTCGCCCCCGACGCCGCCCGTCCCGCCCGTCAAGACCGAGGAGCCTCGCTGAGCCGCGTCGGGCGTTTCGCGCGCGAGGCCGCCACGGGACGCTCGAAGTCCCCGACGGTCTCGCGCGTGAACGGCCGTCAGGAGATCGCCACGGAGTCCAACGCCGCTTCGCGGATGTCGCGGCGTCTTCCGGCCACGGCGGGGTTATCGAGATCCTCTCGCGAGAACACGACCCCGGCCTCGAACGCCGGGTCCTCAGGACCCCTCGGCGCGACGAACCCTTCGGGCCCCGTCTCGTTGATCCCCGCCCGGGCCGTGTAGAACAGCGGGTTGCCCTCGTACAGCCCGTCCGCGAATTCGAGCCCGGTGACGCGCTCCACCTCCGTGATCGTGACCTGGTAGGTCTTGGGCTTCGCCTTGCGTCCCCCGCGCATGTCCGCCATGGACTGATCGTCCTGGTACATGACGTACGCCTGGCACGCGAGCTTCCCGGTCGTCTTGTCGATGTACGCGACCACCTTCCAGAACCCCGACGGGATGCGCACGGCGTTGCTGATGCCTTCGCGCGTGTACCAGCGGTCGGTGTCCGTCAGCACGGGGCCGGTGAGCACACACAGACGGCCGTCTTTGTCCTTGCCGAACTTCTGGACGATGATCTCGGGGACGCGCCACTCGTCCTGATTGAAGTTCGCGTGCTGCATACACGCGTTCGCGTAGGAGCAGGAGTCGTTGCTCGCGCGCCGGGCGACGCCCGCGGAGCCCCACGTCACGGCAGTGCGGCGCGTGAGGTGTCCGCGATCCCACCGGTTGTCGCTATAGGCATCGGGGCCGATCTGGTTTGCGGCCCCGACCCTGTGATCGACGAACCACCTCCGCCCTTTGACAGTGCGGTACTTGCCCTGATCCAGGTTGGCAGCCGAGAACAGGGCCAGCCTGCTCGTGGCGCTCATGACGACGGAGTAGTGCATGTAGTCGACGCGGTAGCCGTCCGCCAGCCCGTCGTTGACGAGCACATCGCCCGCCAGCGCGACGCCGGGCGTGGGAAGCGGGACGACTGCCTCTTGCCCTAGGAAGTTCTCGTCATAGCCCTGCCGAAGCGAGTCATCGAAGCTCATCTAACTCTCCCTCCGTGCGACGCGGAATGTATGCGGGCAGCAGCTTCACAGATTTCCGCGACGGCTTAATATACCATATTACACATTGATTAGGAAGGGCGCACCAACTCCGCATGGGATCCCCTGATCCCCGGGGTGCCGCCAATTACAGCCGTGGCGATCCCCGAGCAAACATCAGACTACCGGCTGGCGCATCGTGGCGTCGGCGGGGACGACTCGAATGACCTCGGTGAGCGAAAGGTCAGCGGCGTGTACGTGCACAAACCCGCGGCCGGGGCGCACTACTCGATGCGCCGCGGGATCGTCGTGAGGTAACGGCGCGCGGCGATCCCCATGACACCTTGGCGCAACGGCCACGGACAGACTGTCCGCGAAGCCTGCCTGTAGGCTACTCATGTACCGGGAGTGGGCAGGGCCATGCGCAGCGCGGGGGAAGAGAACGGCGGTCGGCAGGGCGCGGCCCGTGTTGTATCCGCGCAGCACGCGTTCCGGTCTATCCACCGGGGCGACCGCATCTTCGTCAGCACTGGCTGCGGCGAGCCTCGCCGCCTCATCGAGGAACTCGTCCGATACGTCGAGTCGAACCCCGGCGAGATCTTCGACGCCGAAGTGCTGCACCTGTGGACGCTCGGCGTGGCGCCGTACACCCGCCGCGAGTACCGCCCCAACTTCCGTCACAACTCCTTCTTCGTCGGCGACCACACGCGCGAGGCGGTCAACAGCGGCCTCGCCGACTACACACCGATATTCCTGTCCCGCGTGCCCGAGCAGTTCCGCCGCGGCTTCGTCACGCTCGACGTGGCGCTGATACAGGCCTCTCCGCCGGACGCGCACGGCTACATGAGCCTCGGCGTCAGCGTGGACATAGCGCTCGCGGCGACGCAGGCCGCGCGCACGGTGATCGCGCAAGCGAACCCGCAGATGCCGCGCGCGCACGGCTCCGGCGTCATTCATGTGCGGGACGTGGACTATATCGTCGAATACGACGAGCCGATCCTTGAGTACGCGCAGGACGCCAACACCGAGTTGGCCGCGGAGATCGGGCGCAACGTGTCCCGACTCGTGCGGGACGGCGCGACCATCCAGGTCGGCTACGGCAGCATCCCAAACGCCGTCTGCGCCAACCTGACGGACAAGCGCGACCTCGGGGTGCACACGGAGTTGCTGTCCGACGGCCTCGTGCAACTCATCCAGAGCGGAGCCGTCACCAACGCGCGCAAGACGGTCGACCCCGGGCTGACCGTCGCGTCGTTCAGCATGGGCACGCGCCCCACGTACGACTTCATCGACGACAACCCCGGCGTGCAGCTTCAGCCGATCGACTACACGAACGACCCGCTGGTGATCGCCCGCCAGGACAACATGACGGCGATCAACAGCGCGCTCGAGATCGACCTCACAGGGCAGGCGTCGGCGGAGTCCATCGGCGCCCTCTTCTACAGCGGCATCGGCGGACAGGCCGACTTCATGCGCGGCGCCGTCCTCGCGCGCAACGGCGTCACCATACTCGCCCTCCCCTCGACCGCTGAGGACGGCTCCGTCTCACGCATCACCCCCGCCCTGAGTGAGGGGGCCGGCGTGACTCTGAACCGAGGCGACACGCGCTATGTCGTCACGGAACACGGTATCGCCTACCTGCACGGCAAGAACGTGCGCGAACGCGCGATGGAGCTGATAGGCATCGCCGACCCGAAGTTCCAGCCGTGGCTGATCGAGGAGGCCAAGCGGCGCAACCTCATCTACTCGGACCAGGCGTTCGTGCCGGGCAAGCGCGGGCACTATCCTCAGGACATGGAGGCGTGGCGCACGACGCGCAGCGGCTCGCAGGTGTTCCTGAGGCCAGTGAAAATCAGCGACGAGCCGGTGCTTAAGGACTTCTTCTACTCCCTGTCGGACAGGTCGCTGTACCGGCGGTTCATATCCGCGCGCGCGGACGTCCCGCACGAGCGGCTGCAGCAGTTCGCCGTCATCGACTACACGCGGGAGATGGTCCTGCTCGCCGTGGAGTCCGAGGAGGATCGCGCGCCGGTGTTGGGCGTCGGTCAGTACGGCATCGAGGAGACGACGCGCACGGCGGAGATCGCCGTAGTTGTGCGAGACGACATGCAGCGCACGGGCATCGGCGCGGAACTCGTCGCCTACCTCACGCTCCTGGCGAAGCGGCAGGGGCTGCTCGGGTTCACCGCGGAGGTGCTGGTGGACAACCGGCCCATGCTCGCGCTCTTTGAGGGGATGGGCTTCGACATCCAGCGACGCGCGGACGCGGGCGTCTACGAACTGCGCATGACATTCCCCGGAGACTGACGGCGATGGCCGAGGACATACGCCGGCTCTTTGAACCACGCGCCGTGGCGATTGTCGGCGCGTCGCGCAACCCCGCGAAGATCGGGCACAAGCTCGTAGACAACATCCTTGCGAGCGGCTACAAGGGCAGCGTCTACCCGGTGAACCCCTCCGGCGGAACGGTGCTCGACCTGCCGGCCGTCCCTTCCATAGACGCGATCGACGACGATGTCGACCTCGCGTGCATCGCCATTCCCGCCAAGTTCGCGGGAGAGGCCGTGCGCGCCTGCGCCGACCGCGGCGTGCCGTATGTTGCGGTCATCACCTCCGGCTTCGCCGAGGTCGGCGCTCTGGCCGAGGAACGCGAGATGGTCGCCTACGCGGCGGAGCGTGGCACGCGCATCCTGGGCCCGAACATCTTCGGCATCTACTCCGCGGCGTGCTCGATGAACGCCACGTTCGGCCCCCGCGACATCCAGGCGGGCAACATCGCGATCATCACGCAGAGCGGCGCCCTTGGCATCGCCATGATGGGCAAGACTCGGGCGGAGAACATCGGCGTCTCGGCCGTCGTCTCCGTGGGCAACAAGGCGGACATAGCCGAAGCGGACCTGCTGTCATACCTCGCGGACGACCCGGCGACCAAGGCGATCCTGATGTACGTCGAGGGCATCCAGGACGGCGAGAGACTCGTGCGCGAGTTGCGCGAGGTCACACCGAGAAAGCCGGTCCTCGTCATCAAGTCGGGACGGAGCCGACGCGGAGCCCTCGCGGCGGCGTCACACACCGGTTCACTCGCGGGCGCCGACGAGGTGTTCTCCGACGTCATGCGCCAATGCGGCGTCCTTCGCGTCGACACGATCGCGGAGGCGCTCAACCTCTCGAAGTTCCTCGCGACATCGCCGAGACCGCGTGGAAGCAACGCCGTCATCATCACGAACGGAGGCGGGATCGGCGTGATGGCGGCCGACGCCGCGGAGCGGTTCGGCGTCGGCCTCTACGACGATCTGGCGACGCTCAACGAAACTTTCTCCGACGCTGTCCCGGCGTTCGGGTCCACGAGAAACCCGGTGGACATCACGGGGCAGGGCACGGTCGACGACTATCGGCGCTCTCTGGACGCGGCGTTGGCCAGCGAGGACATCCACTCCGTGATCTGCCTGGGTTGCGAGACGGCCCTTCTCGAACCCGAGCCGCTTACCCGGACGCTCGAGTCCGTCGCCCAACGCGCGGCGAGCGACACGCCCGTCGTGATGTCGTTCCTCGGTGGCGCCGCCATGGACGTCGTCGTCGAGGAGCTGCGGCCGCGAGGCGTGCCCATCTACGGCGACGTCTACGAGGCCGTCTCCGCCTTGGGCGCGCTCTATGCCTACGAGCGTCGGCCGGCGACGATGACGGCCCCGGAGACACCCGCGGACATTGACGGCGCCGCGATACGCGAGGTCGTCGACAGCGCTCGGGCCGAGGAGCGCGGGTTCCTGCTCGCTCACGAGACGCGAGCGTTGGCGATCGCGGCCGGTATCCGGCCGCCCGCGTCGGCAGTCGCGAGCAGCATGCAGGACGCGGTGCGTCACGCCGAGGCGATTGGCTATCCCGTGGTGCTCAAGGTGGTGTCGCGGCACATCCTACACAAGAGCGACGTGGGCGGTATCGCCCTCGACCTCGAGGACCGCGGCGAGCTGATCGCGGCATACGAGGCCATCCTGCACCGCTGCCGACAGGCAGTGCCGCACGCGGTCATCGACGGCATCGAGGTGTCCGAGATGGTCCGCTCCGGCACGGAGACGATCGTCGGCGCGAGGCGCGACCCGTCGTTCGGTCCGGTGGTGATGTGCGGGCTCGGCGGCGTCTACGTCGAGGTGATGAAGGACGTGGCGTTCCGGGCATACCCGCTGGACCGCGCCGAAGCGTTGACGATGATCAAGGAAGTACGGTCGTATCCTCTGCTATTGGGCGTGCGCGGCGAGTCGCGGAAGGACGTGGAGGCGGTCGTGGACGCCGTGCTGCGCGTGGGAGCCGTTCTCGCCGCGAACCCGGACATCTCGGACATCGAGATCAACCCATTGGTGGTGTACGACGAAGGCGAGGGGACGCGAGCGGTCGATGTGCGCGTGATTCTCGACGACCCAGGGAGTGGAGGCGATGCGTAGAGTTCTCTTCGCGTCTGTTCGGCCGAGCGCGGGGAAGACCGGCGTCCTCGTGGGCGTGGCGCGCGCTCTTGGAGAGTCGGCCGGGTACCTGAAGCCGCTGGGCGACAGACTCCTATACCGCAGGAAGCGGCTTTGGGATCTCGACGCATCCGCCGTGACGAAGGCGCTCGGTATGGAGGCAGACCCCGAGGCGATGACGATCGGGTTCGACCCGTCGAAGCTCCACTACATGTACGACGCCGCCGCGACCGCCGAACGGCTGAGCGACCTTGCCGCGCGCGCGGGCGCCGGCGTGGACATTCTCTTCGCCGAGGGCGGACGCGACCTGCTCTACGGCGCCTCTGTCCACCTCGATGCGCTCACGGTGGCGGAGCAACTCGACGCCGAACTCGTGCTGGTCGCAAGTGGCGATGGCGAGTCCATCATGGACGACGTGACCTTCTTCTCACGACGTGTGAATACAGGCGACGTACGCATCAAGGGGCTGATTGCGAACCGGCTGCCAGACGGCGACGAGTTCCGTACGACGCACGCGCGGACCCTCGATCAGATGGAGGTGCGGCTCCTCGGCGCCATCCCATACGAGGCGAGTCTCGAACGACTCTCGGTGGGCTACCTGGCGGAACACCTGTTCGCGAAGGTCATTGCGGGCGAGCAGGGCCTGGATCAAACGGTCGGTACCGTCGTGGTCGGGGCCATGTCGGCGCATGAGGTGCTGCGGCTTCCCGCCTTCCGTCCGTCGAACAAGCTCGTCATAACCAGTGGCGACCGCAGCGACATGATCCTAGCGGCCCTGGAGAGTGGCTGCGTCGGGATCGTCCTTTCGAACGACATCGTCCCGCCGCCGAACATCCTGTCTCGCGCCTCGGTCGAGAACGTGCCTCTCCTACTCGCGCCGCAGGACACGTTCAAGGTCGCCGAACGCGTGGACGCCGCCGAACCGCTCCTCACGGGCGATGACCCCAAGACCGTGGACGCGTGGCAGCGCCTGGCCGAAACGCACGTGGACATCGACGCCTTCCGACCGTCCGCGGGTTGACCTCCCCCGCGACGCGGGCTAACGCTCCTACCAAGTCAGCACGCGGGAAGGGGCGACAGCATGAACGCGTTGATCATCTCAGGCAGTCGAGACCTCGAGGGGCGCACCGCGCAAGCCATGGCAGCTCTGGCCGAGGGGCTGGAGGCCGAAGGGGCCACGTGCGACACGGTCTTCCTGCCGGCTGTGGACCTCGAACGCTGCCGGCAGTGTGACGACGATGGCTGGGGAGAGTGCCGCGCCGAGGGATCGTGCGTGATCGAGGACGACTTCGCCCGACTCGTGGCAGCGATCCGAGCCGCGGACATGGTCGCGTTCGCGACACCCGTCTACTATGGCGACCTGAGCGAGAGCATTCGGGCGTTCCTCGACCGGCTCCGCCGCATCTGCACGCATGAGAACGGCGAACACGGCATCGTCGGCACGCCTGCAGTCGGCATCTGCGTCGCGGGAGGCGGAGGCGGCGGGGGTCCCAAGTGCGCCGTTAGCCTCGAAGGCGTATTGCAGACGATCGGCTTCGACGTCGCCGACATGGTGCCCGCGCGCAGGCAGAACCTCGACCTCAAGCTCGACGTGCTACGCGTCACCGGTCGATGGCTCGCGCAAGTCGCTGACGAGACCGACGCGCAGTAGCAGGGCCGCGTCGAGTCTGGCCATGGGGTGGTCCGCGCGAGCCGGGCCGCCGACTTCCACCGGCCGGCGAAACTGGTGAACGTCTTCCCTTGCTGGGGAACGAAGAAGCACGGTGTGCTTCTGAGCGATGGGGTCCAGGCCTCGCCGTACGTCCATAATCTTCCGACAGCCCCGCTCACAGACTGTCTGTGGCCACACCCGACGGCCACCGCCAGTTTGCCACCATCTCCGCGCGCATGTACGATCCTGCCGCCGTCGTCCAGTGGCGCCACCGGTGAGGAGCGCGTATGGAGTTCGTCGAGATCCCGCCACGAGACATCGAGACCGGCGCGGTAGACGCGACCTGTATGGACGCGGCTCTGCGCGCGTTCGAGGAGGACGGCGTCGTCGCCCTCCCCGGCATCGTCGACACGGACCACATCGACGCTCTTGCGGACAAGATGCTCGACGACATCCGCGTGTACGCCAAGACGAACGAGATCGGGAACAACTACCAGGGCCTGCGGCCACCGCCGTTCCACCCGTTCCTCTTCGCCGACATCGTCCTGAACGAGATCGTCATAGCCATCTCTCATCGCATCCTGGGCGACGGAGTCCGGCAGGTCACGTACGGTGCGAACACCGCGTTCGTAGGCTCCAAGCCGCAGCGTGTTCACACGGACAGCACTCAGTTGTGGCCAAGCCTCAAGCGCCCGACGCCCTGCGCTCGCCTCGTCGTGAACATCCCGCTCGTCGACGTGACCGAGGCCAACGGCGCGACGGTCCATTGGCCTGGCACGCACCACGACCCCCGGTTCTACGGGAGCGATCGCTTCCCCACGGATGACATGATCGCGGAACGGGAGACCGTGCGTCCGTCAGAGCGCGTCCTGACGCGACGCGGAGATGTCGTCCTGCGCGACATGCGCGTGTGGCACGGCGGCATGCCGAACACTTCCGACACGCCGCGGCCGATGCTCGCCATGGTGCAGCAGTGTGGATGGTTGGGCAGCGGCGGGATCGAGTTCGAGAAGGGCGCGGAGGAGTTCTTAGACCACCCCGTGCTCACCACAGACGCCGTCTTCCTCGACGCGCGCATCGACTACATGCACCAGGGACACTCGCGCCCGCAACGGCGCTAGACGGGAGCATCCCATGCCCGCCGCCTCGTTCGCGCCGCATCCGCGACTCTACCTCGGCGCGCCCGAGTTGGCCCGTCTCCGCACGCAGCCGACGACGCCGTTCCTCAATCTCGCGGCCCAGCAGGTCGTTCTAGACGCCGACCGCTACGTCGACATGCCGCCACTCACCTACGCCCGCAATGTGCACAACGAGCACTTGATACGCGCGCGTGAGGCGCAGACCCGCGTGCTGGCACTGCTGGCCCGGTGGGCCCAAACCGGCGAGGCGCGCTTCCGCGACGCGGTGCTGGCGCATGTCGAGATGATGGACGCGTGGGAGTACTGGTCGTGGATCACATGGCGACGCGACGATCCCGACCCGAACGCCATCTTCGACCTGAGCTATGGCGAGAACAGCGTCACGCTCGCCCTGGCGTACGACCTGCTGTACGACGCGCTCTCCGAAGACGAGCGCGCGATGATGGTCGATGTTGCGCGCCGCCGGGCTCTCGGCCCGTTCGTGCACCACGTCGACACTGAGAAGCCGCCGTCGTGGTACGGCGGCACGAACAACTGGAACGCCGTGTGTGCGGGCGGCGCGGGCGTCCTCGCCCTGGCGATACACGAGGATCTGCCTGAGGCGCGCAGAGCGCTGAAACTCGCCGAAGGCTCCATGCCGGCGTTCGTCGAGGAGGCCGACCGTTCCGACGGCGGATGGAGCGAGGGAGTTGGGTACTGGGCGTACGGGATGATGTACGCCTTCCGCTATCTGACGAGCCACGAACGCGCGAGCGGCGCCGCCCATCCTCTGATGCGCAAGCGGTGCATGCGCGACACCCTACGCTTCCCGCTGGACTTCAGCCCGGCCGGCATCGCCTGTGGGTTCGGCGATAGCAACAGTTGGCGCCCCGCGCCCTTCCACTACGCCGCCGCGGAGCGGTTCGACCTGCCCGACGTGATGGCGGACCTGGACGGGCATCTGGACAGGATCACGCAACGGCTCGCGAACGGCGGCGCGGCCCCCAATCCTGCCGAGTGGCTGGCGTTCCACCCTGGCAAGGCGCAGCCGGCATCGGCGAGCGCGAACCGCCCAAGAGCGAAGCTGTATCGCGGCTTGGACTGGGCCAAGCTGACGGACCGCGCCGCCGAGCCGTCGCTGCACATGACGGTGCGTGGTGGCACGTCACAAGTGCCCCACGGGCATCGCGACCTGCTGAGCTTTCACTGCGTTGTCGGTGATGAACGGCTGATCGAGAACGTCGGCGTCGGCGAGTACCTGGATACGACCTTCTCGAACCGCCGAGAGGAACTGTTCGAGGTCGGCCCCGCGTCGAAGAACACGCTGCTCGTGAACGGCGTCGGCATCGCGATAGGGTCGGCGCTCGACCGCACGGAGCGCGCTTCCGTGGATGGCGCCGAAGGCGTCCGCATGGTCGCGACATCGGCGATGGGCGCAATGCGCGACGGCCCCGCGGCGACGTTCTGCGGCCGCCTGGTCCTCCTGCTGCCGGAGCGGGCCTTCCTGATCGTCGACCACGCGATCCTGCCACGCGCGGGACGCCTCGAATCGCGTATGTTCTCGCCCGTCGATGTAGACGCGTTCCAAGCCAGCGCGCTGCTGAAGGGACGCTCGGAACGGATGCGTGTGGCATACGCGTGCAGCGTCCCGGCGCTCCTCACCACGGCGACCACCGCACCTACCACCCCGACGCAGGCGCCCCACACGATGTTGCGCTGGTGCACGCGCGCGCAGCAGACGCGCATGGCCATGGCGACGCTCCTCGTGCCAGGCCGCGCCGCGGCTAACGTGGCCATCGCCTCTGACGGCAAGCGACTGTCCGTCCGTGCCGAAGGAAAGGGCTGGTCACGAGACATGCAGCTTACCGAGCAATTGCGACCGCCGCGGACATGAAGAACGTACCGGCCGCCGACGGACGCCCGTGGCCGTACCGCGAGGGCCTCGACGGCCGTAAGCGTCCTGGGTGTCGTCCGCGACCCCGGGGCATCCTCGTTCCACGAATCCAGTCCGAGGAGCCCGCAATGACGCGCATTCTCAAAGGCATGGTCAGCTTGGCGCTCATGGTCGTGCTCCCGATCGTGGCTGTGGGCATACTCGTGCCGCGCGTAGCCGTGGAGTTCTACGCGCGTTTCGGTCTGGGAGCGTGGGTGGGTCTCGGCGCCAGCGTGATCACGGTCGCCGTCGCGCTGGCCGTGTGCACGCGCGTGTTGCCACGCCGGTCGCGCAGGCGTCGACGGCCGTTGCGCCCTCGAGTCCTGACGATCGTCGCTCTGATGGTAGGCTACTGCGTCTACGCCATCCTCAGCATATCGGGCGCCAACGCGAAGACGGGCGAGGTACGGCGGGAACTCCGCACACTGCACCCGTGCCTGAGACTGGCTGTCGGAACGGCCGTGATCGGCGACGACACCCTCCTCCTGACCGACATCGCGCGCGAGCCAGACGACTACGGGGAGATGGGCCTCGCCACGCGCGGGTCGTCCCTGCACTACATTCAGGACGACGGCTACGCGCACGCCGTAGACCTGCGCACGAAGGGCCGATCCGAACTGCACAACGGTCTGACGCGTCTGTATTTCCATGCCCTGGGGCTCCACACGCTGCGCCACGTCGGCACGGCGGACCATCTCCACGTAGCCCTGCCGATCTCCGACCGGCGATAGCGCTCGCGGCGTCCAACTGCCTATCGTGACACGTCGCACACCTGGGCCCGGCCATCCGGCAAGCAGGCCGCGACATTGCCCGCGAATCCCGGTACGACGCCAGTTCGTTGCCTCGGGAAGCCTGACCTGCTAGCGTGGGCGCGGGATAAGTCGGAGGTGTCGGTTCCCTGTCATCCAGACGGGAAATGCCTGTTTCATTGAGGTAAGCGCACGATGAGAATTCGCGAAATCCAGGCCTTTCCGCTCGCCTACCCGGAACCCCACTACAAGGGAATCGAACGGTACATCACCCTCGCCCGCGTGGAGAGCGACGACGGGCTCGTCGGGTGGGGAGAATGCATCTCCCAATTCCCAGAGGCGACGCTCGCAACGAAGGTGATCATCGAACAGGGGTTCGCGCCGTTACTCGCCGGGGAAAACGCGCTGGATGTCGAACGACTCTGGCACAAAATGCTTGACCGTATCTGGTGGTACGGTCCAGAAGGCATCGCCGCGTTCGCAGTCAGCGCGGTGGATATGGCGTTGTGGGATCTGAAAGGCAAAGCGCTTGGGGCGCCTGTCTGCCAACTGCTCGGCGGCAAGCTACACGACCGAGTCACCGCAATGGCGTCGATTATCTTCGACATGGAAGATATCGAGTGGACGGTGAACGAGTTCCGCTGGCTGCGCGAGGAAGGCTATGGCGTTGTAAAGGGCGGCTGGGGAATGCGACCGGAGGCGGTATTCGGTCTGGACCGAGCGCGTGACATCGAAGTCGTCCGCGCTGTCCGCGACGTCATCGGCGACGATCTGGAGCTGGTCGTCGATACACCTGGCCAACGCGGGCTCTGGGATGTCCCGACAGCGATTCAGCGCTTCCGCGATCTCGAGCCCTACCGACTCAAATGGATCGAGCAACCGCTGCCACCCGAGAATCTGCCCGCGTACGCTCAACTGCGGGCGGCAGTGTCAACGCCCATCGGCACCGGTGAAGATGAATGGGACGTCGAAAGCTACAAGCGTCTCATCGAGTCCGGTGGGGTCGACATCATTCAGATTGACCCAGGGCGCTGCCATGGGCTCACCGGCAGCCACCACGTCATCAAGCTGATCGAAGCCGAGAACCTGCGCTTCAGCGCGCACACGTGGAGTAGCGCTCTGAACACCGCCGCAAGCCTGCACATGCTGGCGAGTTCGAGGCATGCGGATTGCATGGATTTCAAGCCCCACGAATCGCCTATGCAGCACGAACTGGTCAGCGACCCGTGGATCCCGGAGAACGGCCACGTTGCCGTGCGTGACACCCCAGGGCTAGGCGTCACTGTGCGGGAAGACGTCGTCCAAAGATATCTGTTCGGTTGACGGACCACTGGACTCCCTGTGCCGGGCGTAGCGACTGAGTCGCGCGCTACGGTGTCCTGCCCCAGAGCTTCACCGTGCCGCCTACGCCGCTGGTCGCGAGTGTTCGCCGTCGGGTGCGAAGGCCACGGAAGTGGCGGAGCGCCTGTGTGCGATATGGCCCGCGATCTCCCTTCCGACGACGACACGCTAGTCCTTACTGATGTTGCGCGCGAGCTGGACGACTACGACGAGACGGGCCTGCCACACGAGGCTCCTCCCTGCACTACGTTCAGGACGACGGCTACGCCCATGCCGTGGACCTGCGTACGAAGGGCCGATCCGAACTGCACAACGGTCTGACGCGTCTGCGTTTCCACACCCTCGGGCTGCGCATGCTGCGCCACGTCGGCGCCGCCGCCCATCTGCACGTCGCGCTCCCTCTGGCCGAGCGGAAATGGGGCTTCCCGCGTTCTGTTCTCGTCCGTGGCCCGTTGCGCAGTTGCGCTGCGGGCCTGTACGGCCATCCTGGTCCCGTTAGTACGCGCTCGCCGCGCTGTGTCGGCGATCCACGCACGCAGGGCCTGACGAGATGCCTCTAGGCGTGGGTATAGGCGCAACCCGTCGATTCTCCGGCTCGCGCGGGTGACGGCGCGCGCCATACACGTTGCAACAGGAACGAACGCGATGCAAATCCCTCCGATCGCCAGTCCCGGCGCCGCTCCATGAAGGTCATCGAGCACACTATCGACGACGGTCGCCACCTAGCGTCTCTCTACAACGAGCGCTTCGCCGACGGCTCCGACCCGCACTGCCATCCCGTGACTGAGCAGGAATTCGCGGTCGGGCTGACGCAGACCCTGAGGCACGACAGTCCCATGAGCGCAGTAGGGGTCCACGCCCTGCGCCTCCTCGCGGTCGAGCGGGCCGGCAAGCCGGTCGCGCTATCGCACATCGCCACGGAAGCGGTGACGACAGACGGACGCGATACGCGACGAGGCCTCATCCGACTCTTCGCGTTTGCGCCCGGCGATCGGGCAGCGGGGCAGTGTCTGCTGGAGGCGTCGGAAGCGCGGCTGATGTCTGATCCCGTTGAGAAGATCGTGCTCGCGCCGTGGTCCGCGGGCGTTCGCTTCATGCACTCGGGCAGGGAGGAACCGTCCACCCTACAGCCGCATCTGCTCAGCCTGGCGCGCCTGAACAGGTACGCCGTAGAACGCACTCAGCACATCATGACATGCGAGCGCATCGGCGTGGACAAGCCGGCCCTGCGGGACCGTTCGATGAACGTAGACGTCGAGGCGCGCGAGAGCAGGGGCCGGCGGCCGAATGTCGTCACTCGGCTGATGCGCGACGGAACGGGAATCGGCTCCTGTGAGTTGGAGTCGCGCGGACATTTCCTCCAGGCAGAAGCCGCACAGACCGCGGTGTTTGTGCACGACCTCGAGGTACACGAGGCGTTTCAGCGGTCCGGCCACGGCCGTTACCTGCTACGGCGAGCCCTGTGGGAAGCTCGACGAGTCGGCTTCACGAATGCGAGTCTGTGCGTCCTGCCGGACAACCATCGCGCGATCATGCTGTACGCGGCGGAGGGCTTCAGCATCGCGGGAACAGGCCATCAGCTAGGCAAGGAGGTGGACTGAGCGACCTCGCCGTCCTGGCCTTTCAGTGGCCTCTGTCGGCAGCTCGAGGCCCGCCATCTCCGGGACCCCGATGGGACGCGCCTCGGCTCGCCGCCACACGCTCCGGTCGCAGGACAGCACGCGTGGTGCCAGTACGGCGCTGCACACTGACTTTCTACGGCGTCTTGCCCCAGAGCTTCACCATGCCGTCGCCGCTGCCGCTTGCGAGTGTTTCCCCGTCTGGTGAGAACGCGACCGAAACGAAGCCGTGTCTGTGTCCGGCGAGAGCGGCGACCTCCCGTCGGGCGTTGACGTCCCAGAGGTGCACCAACTCGTCGCGGACCCCGGCGGCGAGTGTCTGCCCGTCGGGCGAGAACACGACGGAATAGACGGCTCCCGAACGACCTTGTCGAGGACGCCCGTCGTCAAGTGTTCCGACCTCCTGTCGCGCGTGGACGTCCCAGAGTTTCACTGTTCCGTCGTCGCTGCCGCTTGCGAGGATCATTCCGTCGGGCGAAAACGCGACCGCACGGACGTTGTCCGTATGTCCGTGTAGCGCCGCGATCTGCTTCGCGGTCCTGACATCCCAGAGCCTCAGCGGCTCCGCCATGTAGCTGCCGGTCGCCAGTATGCCGCCACCCGGTGAGAAGGCCACGGCATTGACCACGAATCCCGGAATATCTAGTGTCGCGATCTCCTGTCTGCCTCTGACATCCCAAAGTCTCGCGGTGTCGTCGCCGCCTGCGCTGGCGAGGGTCCTTCCGTTCCGCGAGAACGCGATGGCAAAGACAGAACGCTCGTGTCCGCGCAGTACGGCGATCTCCTCTCGCGCGTTGGCGTCCCAAAGCGTTATGGACCATCCGCGGTCGATCGCGAGGGTGTCCCCGTCGGGTGAGAAGGCCACGTACCCGTAGGAGCCGGGTACAGGTCGCGCTGCGATCTCCTGTCGCGCATCGACGTCCCAGAGCCGTACGGTGTCATCGCTTCCGCTCACGAGGGTGTCACCATCGGGCGAGAACGCCACGGACCTGACGAATCCTCTGTGTCGTAGCGTCTCAAGCAGTTCAGCGCCTTGCCAAACATCCGCCGATCGGAGAGCGTCACTCAGCTCTTGGAGGGCCTCTCCGGCCGACTGCGCAACAGCGCTAGCCTCATCGATGGCTCCCGTAACGACGGTCAGCGCGACATCAAGACACCCCGCCGCGGATCGAGGGCCCGCGATGGCGCATCCGGCCGCCGCAAGGGCGCTGCCCGCGATCTCCACGCCTTCTGCCCACGGAGAGTCCGGCGCAGTTTCCTCGAGGACGACCACAGCCGCCGGCGCCGCGAGCGTCCTACACGCGATCTCGCCAATCGGTATCGCGAGGCCTCCGTTCCGGACGGCGACGACTTCGCCTATCACGCATGCTCCCGCGTTGATGAAACCTTGAGCCACCCCAATGGCTGATTGTGCCGAGGGAGAGCCCTGCACGAGCATCGGCGAGTTGATGTCCACGTCGGACCAGTCGACGCCTGGAAAAAGTTCCGCGACGCCGTCTGGATTGACCACGCCGACATCGACCGTGGTCTGCTGCCAGTTGCGGAAGACGAACGTGTACCCGTCGACGTAAGCGCGTGTGGGCAGGTCGTCATCGCCGCCTTCGACCAGGAGAGGCGCGAGGTCCGGGACGCCAAACACTGCGCCGGAAGCCGTGGCGCCACCATCGTCGCTCAGGACGGTCAACGCCTCGCCGGACCTGTAGACGACCAACACGGGGGTCGTTGGCTTGCTCGCATAGACGAAGGCGAGAGCGTCCGCATCCTCCACAGAAGTCGGCGGATCGTCGTGATCGCCACCACACGCGGCCGCGAAGACCGTGAGCGTCATCACGTAAGGGACGAGCGTCTGGAAACGGGTCATCGATGGACTCCCGTCTGCTGGGTGGCTGAGTGGCGCTCTACCGTGTCTTGCCCCAGAACCGCACGCTGCCGTCACCGCTTCCGCTCGCCAGCAGTTCGCCGTCGGGTGAGAACCCGACGGACAACACACCCCGTGTGTGCGCGGTGAGCGTGGCGATCTCGCGCCAGCCGTCGGTGTCCCAGAGGTGCACCGTTCGGTCGCGGACCCCGGACGCGAGTGTCTGTCCGTCGGGCGAGAAAGCCACGGCGTAGACGGCTCCCGACCGCCCTTCACGCGGGCGCCCGTCGTCCAGGGTTGTGACTTCCCGTTGGGTCTTGACGTCCCAGACCTTCACCGTGCCATCGTCGCTGCCGCTCGCGAGGAACGCACCGTCCGGTGAGAACGCGATGGAACGGGCGTTATCCGCGTGCCCCTCCAGCGTCGCGATCTCCTTTGCACGGCTTACGTTCCACAGCTTCAGCCCCTCCCGGCCGTAGCTGGCAGTGGCCAGGATGCGCCCATCCGGCGAGAAGGCCACGGCATTTGCACTGAAAGTCGACCCCTCCAGCGTGGCGATTTCCTGTCTGCTTTTGACATCCCAGAGCTTCACGGTGTCGTCGGTGTCGCCGCTTGCGATCGTCCTTCCGTCCGGCGAAAACGCGACGCACCAGACGTTCCACTCGTGTCCTCGCAGTACTGCGACTTCTTCTTCCGCCCTGACGTCCCAAAGCGCCACCCCCCAGCCGCGGCCCATCGCCAGCGTGTCGCCGTCCGGCGAGAAGGCCACGGACATCTTCGACGGTCTCTCCAATGTGTGTAGCTTGGCGATCTCTGCTCGCGCCTTGACGTCCCAGAGCTTCACCGCGGTGGCGCCGCCGGTCGCGAGGATATCGCCGTCAGGTGAGAAGACCGTGGAGTTGATATACCCCGAGCCGGCCGGGAGGGTTGCGAGCAGTTCACCGCCCGTCCACGGATCGCCCGGCCCGACGCGCACTGGGTCGTCCAGCGCGCGGAGAGCTTGTCCAGTCAGGCGCGCGGCGCCGTTGGCCTCGTTGACGGCGGCCGTCGTGGTCATCAGCACGGCGTCGACACATCCTGTTGCGGGTCCAAGGTGTGAGCGCGTGCAGCCGGCGTTCGCAAGCGCTGTGTCGGCTAGGGTCATGCCCTCGCTCCACGGCGAATCTGGCGCGCCCTCTATCAGGACCATCACCGTGGCGTTCGCCGCGAATCTCCGGCACGCGACCGCGGCTATCGGAGGCGGCCCGTCGCCACTCAGGATCGGGGCTACCTCCCCTATCACGCATGCTGCGGCGTTGATGAGTCCTCGGCCAGCCCTGACGGCTGACTTCGCGGAGGCGGATCCGCCCAACAACCGCGAGGCGATGCGCGTTTCCGGCCAGGGGACGCGCGTGTACCCCGCTGCGAGACCCGCGGGATCGACAACGCCCACGTCGACCATGGTCGGGTGCCAGTTGCGAAAGATGAACGTGTAGCCTTGAACGTAAGCGCGTGCGGGTAGGTCGTCATCGCCTCCTTCCACCAGGAGAGCCGCGAGACCGGGTGCGCTGAACACCGCGCCGGAAGCCGTGGCGCCGCCATCCTCGCTCAATACGGTCAACGCCTCGCCAGACTTGTACACGACCAGCACGGGCGTGGTCGGCCGGCTCGCGTACACGAAGGCGAGAGCGTCCGCATCGTTCACGGACGTTGGGGGATCCTCTTGATCACCACCGCACGCGATCCCCAAGGCCGTGAGCGCCAGCACACAAGCAACGAGCGTTCGGAAACGGGCCATCGGTGAACTCCCCAGTGAGGGATGGAACGGCCGCGCGGTTGTATCGACTCTGGGCGTGGCCGGAAACGCCCGCCTACTTCCTCAGTACCACCCGCCGCGTGCTGCGATGCCTCCCGGCGTTCAACTCCATGAGGTACACGCCGCTGCCGACAGTCTCGCCCCGCTGGTTGCGGCCGTCCCAGTAGGCGGCGCGGTCGCGTGTGCGGTACGCGCCTGCCGGCTGCCGCCCGAGGTCGAGCCGACGGACGAGTCGGCCCTCCGCGTCATACACCGAGACGGCGACATTGGCGCTCTCGCTGAGGTCGAAGGGGACCCATGTCTCGGGGTTGAATGGGTTGGGGTAGTTGGGGAGAAAGACCGTCTCGCCTGGCGTGAGGCCTCCCTGCTTCACGTGCGCCCATGTCGAGCTCGCCTTGCCCTGCGGGTCTACCGCCGTCGGGCCAACAGGGGAATCAGCTACGCGCCAGAGGAGGACGCCGTCGCCTCCTGAGGCGAGGAGCGTGCCGTCCGGGCTGAACTCGAGCGTGTATATGTACGGGTAGCGGTGCCCACCGACCGTCGCGATTTCTTGACGTGATGCGACATCCCACAGCCTGGTATTGTTCCCATAGCCCACGCTGGCGAGGATGCGACCGTCCGGGCTGAAGGCGATCGCTCGGGACCTGCCGAGGGCGTTCAGGTTGGCCACTTCGCTGCGCGTGGCGATGTCCCACAGCCTCACGGTTCCGTCTCGACTCCCGCTCGCGAGGGTCCGCCCGTCCGGGCTGAACGCAAGCTCCATGATGTGCAACGTGTGTCCACGCAACATCGCGAACTCGGCGAACAAGGGGATCTCCGGGCCAACCGCGCTGGCGGCGTCCATCACCTGGTCAACGTCCCAGAGGCGGATCGTATGGTCGCCGCCGCCCGCGGCCAGGATGGTTCCGTCTGGGCTTATGGCCACAGTAGGGTTCCGTTCAGCGTGTCCGATGAGAGTGGCGACGTGCCCGCCTGATGCAACGTCCCAGAGGATGACCTTCTCGCCCGCGGTCACGAGGGTGTCGCCGCCCGGCGTGAAGGCGAGCGAGGCCACCCCGCCGCTGCCGAACGTGGTGACTTGCCGTCGTCGCTCGACATCCCAGACGTGGACGCCGTCCTCGGTTCCAGCGGCGAGGACCGCGCCGTCTGGACCGAACGCGAGAGAGAAGACCTCCTGGGCGTCCCCGGCGAGAATGGCGCCGCGTCGGTGCGATGGGACATCCCAGAGGACGATGCTCTCGCCCCCGTCCGTAGTCGCGAGTGTGTTACCGTCCGGGCTGAACGCCAGCGTCCACACATGTTGGAAGTGATCTCCGAACGACCCGGTCGGCCGCCGAGAGGCGACATCCCAGCGTCGGATCACGGGTTCACCGGTGTCGGTCTCGTCCCACATCCAGGGGCCCGAACGCCCGCTCACAAGGGATGCCCCATCCTCGCTGAACGCCACCATGACAACCGGCCCTTCGTGCCCTGTTAGGGTTGCGGTCTCGCGGGCGGATGGGACGTCCCAGAGCTTGATCGTGTGGTCCGCGCTCCCGCTGGCGAGTGTGCTCCCGTCGGGACTCATGGCTACCGAACGGACCGCGTCGCTGTGCCCGGCGAGAATGGCGATCTCCTGCTGGGCGACGACGTCCCACAGACGGACGGTACCGTCGTCGCCACCGGTTGCGAGAGTCGTCCCGCTCGGACTGAATACGACGGTCTGGACGTTGTCCGTGTGTCCTGCCAGCGTGGCGGCCTCCTGCCGGGTCGCAACATCCCACAGCTTGACCGTGTCGTCGCCGCTGGCGCTCGCGAGGGTATTCCCGTCTGGACTGAACGCCAGCGAGTTGACGAACCTGTGACCCAGGAGTACGGGGGCCTCTGCGGGCCGACCGACGTTCCACAGCGCTATGTCGCGGTAGGCTCCGGCGAGGACACTGCCGTCTGGGCTGAATACCAGATGGCCGGACCGTCCCTCGAATCTTGCTGTTTCGCGTCCTGACTCGATGTCCAGGAGACTGACGTACTCCTCCGTGGTAGCGCACGCCACAGTCTTGCCGTCTGGACTGAACGCAGGCGCCGAACTGTAGCCCGGGTACCCGTGGGGCGTCGGCGGGATGAATGGGAACATGACGATCGGCTTGCCGGTCCTCGCGTCGATCACCTGAGCGTCAAGCAGTGACTCGCCAACGTTTCCAGTCGCGACGCCTATGAGCTCAGACCGCGGCGAATACACCAAGGACCGGACACCCGGCAAACCGACCCGTCCGATAGCTACCGGCTCCATCGCGTTGGCGAGGAAGAGCGGCACAGACAGACCCACGATATAGAGGGCAAGGAGCGGGCGCGTCGTGGCGCCCCGGCCGGCAACTTCGCGCCTGGTGATTCGGAATGCGGCCATGGACAGCCTACTTCCGCAGAGCGATGCGTCGAGTGCTCCGGTAGTCCCCAGCTCTCAACTCGGCGAAGTACACGCCGCTGCTGACGACTTCGCCCTGTTCGTTGCGCCCATCCCAATGGGCCGCGCGGCCTCGCGTGCGGTACGTGCCGGCGGGGTACGCGCCCAAGTCGAGCCTGCGGACGATGCGGCCCTCCGCGTCATACACCGAGACAGTGACGTTCGCGTTCTCGCTGAGGTCGAAGGGGACCCACGTCTCGGGGTTAAATGGGTTGGGGTAGTTGGGGAGGACGACTGTCTCATCGGCCGTAAGAGCAGCTTGCTTCACCCGGGCCCACGTGGCGTCCGCTTTGCCCCGCGGGTCTACCGCCGTCGCCGTGACGACGGCGGTATCGGCGACGCGCCAGAGCAGGACCCCGTAGCGGCCGGAAGCCAGGAGCGTGCCATCTGGACTGAAAGCCAGCGTGTAGACGAAGCTGTTGGCGTGCCCACCGACAGTCGCGATCCTTCGAAGGGATGCGACATCCCAGAGCCTCGTGTTGGTTCCCTCGCCGACGCTTGCCACGACCCGTCCGTTCGGGCTGAACGCGACGGCCCTGGACCTGCCTCCCGCGTCAAGACTGGCGACCTTCCGGTGCGCGACGACATCCCAGAGCTTCGTCGTCATGTCCCGACCCGCGCTTGCGAGGAGCCGGCCATCCGAGCTGAAATCGAGATCGAGGACGCTGTCCGTGTGCCCTTGCAGCCGCGCGACCTCGGTCAACAGAGGAACGTCTGCTCCATGCGCCCGGGCGGCCCCCGCCGCCACGGCTACGTCCCAGAGGCGGATCGTGTAGTCCCTGCCGGAGCCGGCGAGCGTGGTCCCATTCGGGCTGAAGGCCAGCTCGAAGCTCCCTTCGGGGTGCGCGGCAATAGTCGCGACACGCTGCCAAGACGCGACATCCCAAAGGGCGATGATCTCGCCGCCGGCCGTCGCCAGCATGGCCCCGTCCGGCCTGAAAGCCGGGGAGCCCTGGCCGGCGAGAGTGGCGGCAAGCTGCCGTGACGCTACGTCCCAGAGGGTCGTGCCCGACCTGCCCCCAGCGGCGACGATTGTCCCTTCCGGGCTGAACGCCAGGGAACTCGCCCCGCCAGCGAGAGCGCCGACGCGCCGGCCGGACGCGACATTCCAGAGCGTCACCTCTTCGGCCAAGGACCCGGCCGAGGTCGCGACGATCTCCCCGTCTGGGCTGAAGGCCAGCGCGCGCACCAGGGTCATCGGGCCGCCGAACGAGTCGACCTGCCGCCCTGAGGCGACGTCCCAGAGCCGTATGGCGTCGTCTGTGGTCTCGCTCCAGTCGTTCACGGCGCGCCCGCTCACGACGGCGTGGCCATTGGGGGTGAACGCCACCATGATTACCCGCCCGTCGTGTCCTTCCAGGGTCATCGTCCTGCGGGCCGATGCGACATCCCAGAGCATGGTCGTGTGGTCATCGCTGCCGGTCACGAGTGTCCTGCCATCGGGACTGAACGCCACGGAGTGAACCCCGCCGCCATGTCCCGTGAGCGTGGAGATCTCCCGCCCGGACTCGACGTCCCACAGCCTGACGGTTGCGTCGTAGCTCCCGCTTGCGAGGATACTGCCGTCCGCACTGAACGTGACGCATTCGAGGCCGCCCGTGTGGCCCGGGAGCGTGGCGACCTCTCGGCGGGCGCCCATGTCCCAGAGCTTGACCATGCCGTCGCCGCTGCCACTTGCGAGGATGCTCCCGTCGGGACTGAACGCCAACGAGCCGACGCCGCGGTCGTGCCCCACGAGAGTCGCCGTCTTCTTGCGCGTATCGACGTTCCAGAGCGTTATGTCGCCGCCACCAGGGAGCAGACTTCCGCTGGCAAGACTCGCCCCGCTAGGGCTGAACGCCAGCGTGTTGGCCTGTGCCGCGAGTCGTGCCGTTTCCCGGCCGGACTCGATGTCCCAGAGGCGGATGTACCACTCCGTGCCGTCCCTACCTGTGCTTGCCAAGGCCTTCTCGTCTCGGCTGAACGCCGGAGCCTGACCGGCGTCCATCAGCAGGACGACCGGGCCGCCAGTGGTGGCGTCGATCACCTGGATGTGGCCTTGCCCCGTTGTGACGGCGATGAGATGCCCCATCGGGGAATGAACCATGGAGGAGACACCATCGAACCCGAGACGCCCTATGGCCTTGGGTTGCATTGCCGGCGCGTCGGACGGGAGGAGGGTCGCGGCCAACGCGACGACGAGAAGACAGGCGAGCGGCAGGCGCATCGTGGCGCCGCGGTCGGCGGCTTCGCGCCTGGTGATTCGGCATGCGGCCATGAACAGCCCTACTTCCGCAGAGCGATGCGTCGAGTGGTCCGGTAGTCCCCAGCTCTCAACTCGGCGAAGTACACGCCGCTGCTGACGAGTTCGCCCTGCTCGTTGCGCCCATCCCAATGGGCCGCGCGGTCTCGCGTGCGGTACGTGCCGGCGGGATACGCGCCCAAGTCGAGCCTGCGGACGATGCGTCCCGCGACGTCGTGGATGGAAATCGTGACCTGGGCATGGTCCCGTAGGTCGAACGGGATCCACGTCTCCGGGTTGAACGGGTTGGGGAAGTTGGGGAGGAACGCGGTCGCCTCTGGTGTCAGCGCAGCTTGCTTCACTTGCGCCCACGTGGCTCGCGCCTTCCCCTGTGGCTCTACCGCCGTCGGGACATCGACCGGGGAATCGGTGACGCCCCAGAGGAAGAGCCCGCGGTCACCGGTGGCCAGCAACGTGCCGTCAGGACTGAATCCCAACGCGCCTGCGAGTCCGAGGCCGGTTCCCTTGAAAGTCCCGATTTCCTCGCGCGACGCGACGTCCCAAAGCGTCCCGTTGCCACCGTTCCCCGTGCTCGCCAGGATCCGACCGTCCGGGCTGAACGCGATGGCCCTGGACCTATCGGGAGCCGCCAGGATGGCGACCTGCCTACGGGTGGCGACGTCCCAAAGCCTTGTCGCCTGGGCTCGATCGCCGCACGCAAGGAGTTGTCCGTCCGGGCTGAACGCAAGATCCAGGATCCCATCGTCGGATCCATACCATCGCGCGAAGTCGGCAAGGAGAGGAACGTTCGGGCCAATCGCGCGCGCAGCGGCGACCGTCACAACGACGTCCCAGAGCCAGACCCCGAAGCGGGGGATCCGCGCCTTGTCGAAGCCGCCGCCGGCAAGCATGCCTCCGTCTGGGCTGAATGCCAGCGTGGAGGTCCCATCGGCGTGCCCAACGAGAGTGGCGACCCGTTGCACCGAGGCGATGTCCCACAGCGCGATGGACTCGTCTCCGCCCCCGGTTGCGAGCAAGCTCCCGTCGGGACTGAAGGCGATACTTCTCCAAGATCCCGCGAGCACGGCGTCGGGCTGCCATGACGCGACGTCCCAGAGGGTGGCGCCCGCCGGACTCACGGTCGCGAGGATGGCGCCGTCCGGGCCGAATACCGGCGTATCGATCCGTGTACCCGGGGCCGCTAGCGTCGTTACACGCCGTCCCAAATCCACATCCCACACGGCGACCTCGCGGCCCCCAGAGGTCGCGACGAGGTTCCCGTCTGGGCTGAACGCAAGCTCAGTCACATGGTCAACGAGACCTCCGAACGAGTCGATCTGCTGTCGCGATGCGAGGTCCCATACCCTGATCGCGTCCTCCAACGACGACGCATTGGGCGCGTCATTCCGCTGACTGCCACCCACGAGTGAGTCGCCGTCCGGGCTGAACGCCACCATCAGGATCCACGACTCGTGTCCGGTAAGGACGGCCGTTTCCCGGGCAGATCCGACGTCCCATAGCCTGACTGTGTGGTCGTGGCTGCCGGTCGCGAGGGTCTCTCCGTCGGCGCTGAACGCAACGGCGCTTACGTCGTCCGTATGGCCCGTAAGTGTGGCGATCTCCTGCCCCAGGGCCACGTCCCACAGCTTCGTGGCGCCATCGCTACTGCCGCTCGCGAGGGCCCTTCCGTCCGGACTGAACGCGACGGTCAGCACCGTATCCGTGTGTCCGGTGAGCGTGGCGATCTCTCGTCGTGAGGCGATGTCCCAAAGCCTGATGAGGTCCTCGCTGCCGCCGCCGGTCGCGACGGTGGCGCCGTCTGGGCTGAACGCTAGCCACCGGGCGTTTCTGTCGCTCCCAAGGATGGCGACCTTCGTCCGCGTCGCCAGGCTCCACACCACGATGTCACCACCGTGCCTGGACACCCAGTCCCCGTTCTCGTCAAACTCCGATGCGACCCCGGCGACGAGGCTTCCATCTGGACTGAATGCCAGGGAGCGCCCGCCTCCTGCCAGCCTTACCGTTTCCTGGCCCGAGTCGACGTCCCAGAGGCTGATGTAGTCCGTGAAGCTCGAGACGGGACTGGCGATGGTCCTCTCGTCTGGGCTGAAAGCCACTCGGCTGGGGAACATGGCGACCGGCCTGCCAGTCTTGGCGTCGATGACCTGTGTTTCGCCGCGGCCTGTTCCCACGGCGATGAGATTACCCCTTGGCGAGTAGACCATCGAATGGACGCCGTCGAACCCGAACCGTCCCATCGCCTTGAGTTGCACTCCGCTTGCGTTGGTCGGAAAGAGCGCGATCGCGAGCGTGGTGATGAGAAGGGCAAGTGGCAGGAGTGTCGTCGACACGCGGCCCTCAGCTTCGCGCCTAGTCCGTTCGGTGATCATACGTTCTCCGATACGCTAGACGTCCCGCGCCGCTCGAAGCGTCGATACGCAGCGGCGGGTTCAAACACGGGCCGGTCCCTCGTGTCGCTGCCATACACAACATCGCCTACTTCCGCAGAACGATGCGGCGTGTGATCCGGCGCCCTCCGGCGATCAACTCCACGAAGTAAACCCCGCTGCTGACGACCTCGCCCTGTTGGTTACGGCCGTCCCAGTGAGCGGCGCGATCGCGCGCGCGGTACGCGCCTGCCGGCCGCCACCCGAGGTCGAGCCGGCGGACGGCGTGGCCCTCCGCGTCATACACCGACACCGTGATATTGGCGCTCTCGCTGAGGTCGAATGGAACCCACGTCTCGGGGTTGAATGGGTTCGGGTAGTTGGGGAGGAACGCCGTCCCACCCGGCGTGGGACCTGCCCGTTTCACTTGCGCCCATGTGGAGCCCGTCTTGCCCTGCGGGTCTACTGCCGTCGGCGGCTCTCCGGGAGAATCGCCGATGCCCCAGAGAAACACCCCGCGGTCCCCGGTGGCGAGCAGCGTCCCGTCTGGGCTGAACCCGATCGCGTGCGGGAAGCCCCGGTCGGATCCGGCGAGAGTACCGATGTGCCGACGCGACCCGACGTCCCACAGCTCGACATGACCCCCGTTCCCGACGCTTGCCAAGGTCCGTCCGTCTGGGTGGAAAGCGATCCCTCGGGCTCTGTACGGGGCGTCCAGGACCGCCACCTCCCTGCTCGCGGCGACATCCCACAGCCGCGAGGTCATGTCGCGCCCCCCACTCGCGAGGAGCCGACCATCCGGGCTGAACTCCACGTCCAGGACCATGTCCCTGTGTCCATGCCACCGCGCGAAATCGGCCATCAAGGGCACGTCCGGGCCGATCGCGCTCGCCGCGTCGAGCGCCCGGGCGACATCCCAGAGCCAGACCGTGTTGGGCGGCCCCCGAATGCCGTTGTGGCTACCTCCGGCGAGTACGCTTCCGTCCGGGCTGAACGCCAGGGTGTGGGACGTGTCTGCGTGCGCCACGAGTGTGGCGACCCGCTCCAGCGACGCCACATCCCAGAGCGTGACGACCCGATCCCTACTGCCGACCGCGAGGATCGCCCCGTCCGGCGTAAAGGCGGGGCGGCCGTTCCCGGGCAAGGTTGCTGCCAGGCTGCGCGTCGCGACATCCCACAGAGTGATGCCCACCGAGCCCTCGGCCGCCAGAATCTCCCCGTCAGGGCTGAACGTGGGATGAGACACCCATCCGCGCGCGGCGGTGATCGCGCCGACGCGCCGTCCGGTCGCGACGTCCCACAGGAGCGCCTCGCCCGCGGCCGACGAGACGATGGTCTGTCCGTCCGGGCTGAACATGATGTCGGCCACGTGCACCGCAGGAGGGCCAAACGAGTCGACCTGTCGCTGTGAAGGCACGTCCCAGACCCTGATGGTGTCTCCGGCGGCGTCCCAGCCGCCAACGCTCGGGAGAGCGTTCCCGCTGAGGAGCGCGCCGTCGACGGGTCTGAACGCGACCATCACGACGCCGTAGTCGTGCCCTGTCAGCGCGGCGGTCTCGCGTGCCGAGGCGACGTCCCACACCCTGACCATGGTGTCGTCGCTACCACTCGCGAGGGCTCCGCCGTCGGCGCTGAATGCCACGCAACGGACGGCGCCCGCGTGTCCCGCAAGCGTGGCGATCTCGCGCCGGGCGCCAACATCCCATAGCTTCACGGTGGCGTCTTCACTGCCGCTGGCGAGGATGGCTCCGTCGGGGCTGAACGCGACGCATTTCACGCCGCCTGTATGTCCCACGAGCGTAGCGATCTCTCGTCGGCCCGCTACGTCCCACAGCCTGACGGCGTCGTCGTCGCCACAACTCGCGAGCGTGCCTCCGTCGGGGTTGAACGCCAAGTGCCGCACCCACCTGTGGCTGCCAAGAACCGCGACTCTCCTCGCCGCGGCGACGCTCCAGAGCGCTATGTCTCCGTAGCCGGGCACGGGCTCGTCGTCCGCGTCGTGCGCCTGGATGACGCCCGCGATGGTGTCGCCGTCTGGGCTGGGCGTCAGGCGAACGCCGCGACCCTGTAGCCGCCTCGTTTCCTGCCCGGATTCGATGTCCCAAAGGCTGATGTAGTCACCGACCTGTAGTCGGCCGGGCACGATCAGGGCTCGTTCGTCGAGGCTGAAAACGGGCCGGCCGGCGACCTCACGGAACGCAACCACTGGCCTGCCGGTTCTGCCATCTATCACCTGAACGTCGGGGAGCTCCGTCGCGACGCCGACCATGGCGGTGCTGGGCGAACAGACCATGGTATAGACGCCGTCGAAACCGAAACGTCCGATTGCCTTGGTTTCCATGGCGTTGGCGAGGCAGAACGGGGTCGCCAAGGCGGCGATGAGGGCGATGAGGGCGATGAGGATGGCAAGTGGCAGGCGCAGCGTCGGGCGCGTATGGCCGCTTTCCGGCGCCCTCGCACGCCTGCTATGCGCAATCGGTTTCATTGTGGCGATCACCCTCTCCGCGTCGGGCGATGCAATACCTGGCCGGACGGCGTCCTCAATATACGCTAGCGCCTCGATGGCGCCGTGCGACAGGTGGCCGATGCATTTGGCGTCCCGACCGGCGTCCTCTGCCGGCGCCTTGTAGCCGTCCAGACCCAGCGCGCGCCGACCGGCCACCACCGCATGGCGGGGATGGCCGATCGGCCATGCGCTGTCTTGCTCACGACTCGATGAGACAATACGCGGACGTGCGCACGTCTTTACCGGAATCTACAGCCGGAGGCGACGACATGCCCCGGCGCGTTCCTCGCGCGTCCCCGATGTGCCAGAATATCCGCGCAAGCCGATGTCCGCCGCAGAACGAAGCAGGGAGCAACGGCGATTCGACACCCCACCCGCGAAGAGTTGTTGGGCCTGACGCAGTTCGAAGCCGCGGGCCGTCTGGCCGCCGCCGCGCGCGCAACTCTGGCCGGCGAGATCGGAGTGCCGCCCGCCGAAATCGATCTGGACGCGCCGCTCGACGCGCCACACCCCCAGTGGGCGAGCCGCGCCACGCGCGACTGGCGGGGAACTCTGGACGCTTGCCTCAAGGCCGCCCTCGGCCGCCAGTACTACGTCTACGAACTCTGGTCACGTAGCGGCGGGGGATCCGCCGTGGAACATCGGACGACGCTTCGCGAGGTAATCGACTACGTCCTCACCGAGATGCGAGCGTGCGCCATCAGCGACCGCTCGTTCGCCGACCCGTTCGAGGACGCTCGCTGGGAATTCGCCCCACCCGTGGCGCGCCCCACGCAGAATCGTCTGTCCCCGGCCGTATTCCTGCTGTCCGCGGCCCGCGCGGGCTCCACGCTGACGCGTGTCATGCTCCACGGCAACCCACGGCTGTTCGCCGCCCCAGAGCTGTTCCTGCTGATGTGGGACTCGCTCGCGGCCCGCCGCCGCGACATGGACGCACACGGGTACGAGTGGTTCGACCGTGGATTCCGTCGCACGCTGGTCGAACTCGGCATCACGACGGAGGCCGCGATCGACGACACGCTCGCGCGACTGGAGACCGCCGACACCCCGATGAGCGACGTCTACCGGATGCTCGTGGACGCGGCCGCGCCCGCCATCCTGGTCGACAAGACGCCTCCCTACGCTCTCGATATGCGGGTGCTCCGGCACGCGGAGGCGCTGTTCTCCGAGCCGAGATACATCTGTCTGACCCGGCACCCCATGGCGGTCATCGAGTCCTGGGCTCGGATGAAGTTCCACGGGACGCTATTCGGCCGCCATCTTGGCGTATGGGACGACGATCCCTACCGCTACGCTGAGAAGTGGTGGTCCGCGACGTACCGGAATCTCACGGAGTTCGCCGACCTCGTTCCAGACGAACGGGCGCTCTGGGTCGCGTTCGAGGACGTGCTCGGGCGTCCCGAGGCCACGTGCGCGCGTATTTGCGGGTTCCTGGACATCCCCTACGACGAGCGCATGACGCGGCCGTACGCCGACGACCGCATGCAGGACGCCCACGGCGACCCGAACCTCCGCGTCCGTACGGAACTCGACGCATCCCGCGCGGACGCATGGCGTGCGAATCCGCCGGATATGCGACTGAGCCCCCTCACGCGCGACCTCGCCCGCGATCTCGGATACCACGACGTCTGACCCTCGGGCCTTGACGCTCGGCCGCACGCGTCCCATACCGCGGCCAAAGGACGTCCCGTCACACACCCGGAGGTCGCGCCATGATCCGCCTGCGTCCCGACAGCCTGGTCTTCTCCTTCCCCCAAATCCACGACGATGCCGCCCTGAGCATCGACTTCCAACGCACACTACGCATCCCCGACGACGGACGAGACTACCCGTTGCCGCCCGGCCTCGGCTCGTTCCCGCTACGTCACACCGACCGGTATCTTGCGAATGCCCCGGCCTCGTGGGTGAGCCAGGGCGGCGTCATGCTCCCGATGTACCAGTCGGAGGCCATGTGGCTGTCGTTCGCCGGGTCGTACATTGGGGACAGGTGGGCCGAGTACCCGTTTGCGATCCGCGTCGCAACGGGGAAGGTGGACGCAGTCACGGGAGCGGATTGCGCGGAAGCGCTGTCGCGCGAGCCGCAGAACTACATGGTGTCGACCGAGCAGCCCTGGCTCGATGGATACTGCGTCGAGAAGGGGTTCATCCGGCAGTTCGTCGCGATGCCCCTGGGAGCCGGCTACACGGCCGAGGAGCAGGTGACGGGCGAGGCCGAGCACGGCGGTCTGCAGATCGAGGTGATCCCGATGAAGCGGGCCGCCTTCGACCGCGAATTCCCGCCGATCACGCGGAGAGTTCGCGTCGAACCGCCCGATGGTGATGTCGTGTGTTCCGCGATGGCCGCCGACATGGGGCTGGCGCCTGGAGGCCGCATGCGCCAGGAGATCTACGTGGATCCCTTCGACCTGGCCGACTGGGATGTCGAGAACGCGAGTCGGTGCTACGTGCACATCGCCAACTCGCTCGTGTGGCGCGCCATCACCGGTGAGCAGCCACCCACAGTCCCTCCGACATCGAGGGAGTACAACGACGCCGGGCTGCCGTGGTTCGATTACTTCAGCGACGCGCCCGCTGTTGCGGGGTCCGAGACCCTGAAGAACCTGTCCAGCGTGGCGGAGTTCGGGAAGGCGGCGGGAGATGTGCCACTGCCGGAGAACCAGACGGTGGCGCCAGAACACGTGATCGCCCTTCGCGCGGGCATGTCCGCCGACCAGGTCCGGGAGGCCCCGTTCTAAGCGGCTACGTTCCGTCGATGTGTTCGTACGTGGAAACGGGCCCGCCATATGGCGGGCCCGTTTCCGCATCGTCTGTGTGACGCGCGCTGTCTACCAGCGGTCGCCGCCACGGCCGCCACCGCCGCCGTAGCCGCCACGGCCGCCGCCGCCACCGCCACGCTCGGGGCGCGGGTTGGCAACGTCGACGCGGATCTCGCGTCCGTCGAGCTCGACGCCGTTGAGTGTCTCGATCGCCTTGTCCGCGGACGCGTCGTCCGAGAACTCGACGAAGCCGAAGCCCTTGCCCTCGATGACAGTGACTTCCGACACCTCACCGCACTCGCTGAAGACTTCGGAGAGGCCGTCGCTCGTGGTCTGGTAGTTCAGGTTCCCGACGTAAAGGCGTTTCGCCATCGTATCGTATCTCCGTTTGCGTTCCTGAGGTTCCGCAGCTACGTCCGACTCTCGGATGCTTATGCTGCGAAGTCGATGGCCGCGCGACGATCGCGCGGTTCGTGTCGAATAAAACAGAAGAGTCGCGAAGGACGGTCACGGAGGCGATGCAGGAAAAGCGTTTCAGCGCGCGAGACAGGCGGGGGTGAGCCTTACGGGAAGGTCCAAACCGTCGGTCGCGTCGAGCAGGTCGCCGATCTTGCCAAAGCCGATCCCGAGACATGGAATCGTCGCTTAGACTTTCCGTTCGTTCCTAACGAAGCGAAATCCCGATCGCTCCCATTGAGCGGGACGGGTTTCCCCATGTGAACGAACATTCGTTCACCGGCATACTATCCGGCTCTTTGGAGAAAGGACAGGAAAGTTTTCACCATCTGGATAATCGCGTGGGAAAGCGCGCGATTCGACCGTCCCGAACCTGAGCGGGGCCCGGCCGTCGCAGCCGCTAGCCGGTCGAATCGCCGCGACCCGAGTCGTCCCCCTGTGCGCGTCCTCTACGCAGGCTTGGCGCCCAACGACGGCGCTCCCGTGGCCCGTCATCCCGGGACGCGACGGGCCGCAAACGGAGCGCGCCTATGTAGAGGAGGTCGCCGATTCCCACAAGCGCGATCCCCGCGATAACCAGCGTTCATGAGTTCGCGGCTTTCCGTGCATTCCGCGCGTTCCTTATGTCGAAGTAGTCGTCCACGGAATACTGGATCTCTTTGATGGTGGGTATGTGGTCGACGGCGTATACGGCGCGCTTGCAGTGCAACCAATGGGGTTCGATGGGATTCGGCCACGGACTCGCCTTGGGCAGGCGATACGGCACAATACGCGTTCGACCATACTCCCTTGCCCATCGGTTGTAGCGCCGCATCCAGCGCTTCAGTATCTGCGAGACGTGGTAGGGATGTGTGCCCGCCGGTCAGCCCGCTACTGGCTGACACATGGGCTTTGCGGGGTGCGCCACCCGACCTCATCCTCGCCTTCTCCTGCAAGGAGAAGGCACTCATGCCTCGTTGGACGAACCGTACTCCAGCACAATCACTGAGGTGGACTACTAGCCCTGCTGCAGGCGTTCTCGCCGCGAACGCCTTATCGCCAGGATGTAGACGACGTCGCCGACCACGACGCAGATGATTCCGACAATGAGCAACGGTCGTAGCGCGCCTTCGGGTAGGAGCGCGCGGAAACCGCGGCAGATAGCGACAACTACGACTCCGACGCCAAGGAGAGTCACACCGACCGTCTTGTAAGTGTCCCCAGCGACGTCCTTGGTGAGTTTCAGCACACGCGCCAGGCGTAGGAGCCGCAGGAAGCGCAGGACGCGCGCGAACCTGACCACCCGCATACCCCGCGCGAGCTTCACGTAAGGCAGCGCCGCCCACGTGAGGAGCACCGGTGCGATAGCGATGGCGTCGATGAGCCCGCGCCAGCTCAGCACGTACTTCCGGGTCGGCTTCGTGACGTACGCGTTCGCCGCGTATTCGAGGATGAACACCGTCGTCACGA
>JABGQA010000044.1 GCA_018644665.1 Candidatus Poribacteria bacterium | reverse complement strand
CGTATGAACTCCACGCCCGAGTCGAACGTCCTCGACTGCGACTGATCGCATTCCCGTCCCATGTGCAGTCGGTTGATGCGATCCTGCCGATGCGCGCCTCCGGGCGCTGCGTTTCGTCCGATCGCGTCGACTTCGGGCGGGTCGGCGACCTGGCCGATCCAAGCGTCGCCTTCCTGGCCGCGGTGGAACTCCCACGTGTTGTACTGCGTGTGATAGGTGGCTCCGCCGGCTTCCCAGTAGTGCTGGTGATCCGTAATCAGATGGGAGCTGACACCGTTCTCACGGAGCATTCCCGGCACGGAGTCGTCGAACGGCTCGAGCGGCCCCCAACTGCGATGCAGGAAGTTCGGGCGCCCCGTGTGCAGGTCACGTCGTGCGGGCATGCAGGGCATGGAGCATATGTACGACTTGTCGAACGTCACCGTGCGTTCCGCCAGGCGCGCGAAGTTCGGAGCGTGCGTCCAATCGCATCCGTAAGGCGGCAGCATGTGCCGATTCAGCGAGTCGAACATGACCATGATTGCCTTCATGCCGCGCCTTCCCTCTTGTCGTCCGGGCCACCTTGTCCGCACGGCTACGGATCATCGCCCGACGGCCTTTCGCGCGCAAGGCGGAACCACGCCAGGTGTCTCTGCAGGTGATGCTGTTGCTCCACTGAGCGCGTGGGCGCGCGAGATCCCTCGTCGCGATGCTCCTCGGGATGACAACGGGCGGGAGCGATTCGCGCGCAAACCCATCAGATGTCAGGAACACCCGGGCGCGGCCTCGGCCATCAACTGCTCGAGGGCGGCGTAGACGTCGTCCACTTCCATCGCACGCGGATCGCGCGCCGTCAGGAGCCGCACATGCTTTCCTCGCGCCCCGAACCGTACTGGGTCCGACCTGTAATACATGCCGACCGTGGGGATACCGACCGCAGCGGCGAGATGGTTCGGGGCCGAGTCGTTCCCGACAAAGCCGTGGCAACGTGACAGAAGCGCCGCGGTCTGGGAGAACGTCGTCTTGCCGGCTAACCCGACCGGGCGGGACTCGGCCAACTCCTGCACGTCGACGATCAGCGGCTCCTCGACGATGGCGCCGACCAGCAGCACCGTGTAGCCTGCGCGGGCAAGCTGATCGGCCAGGCGAGCGAATCGCATGGGCATCCATCGTTTCGCCGCCACTGGCGACCCCACGTGCAGCGCCACAAGCCGCTCGTCATCGGGGACGCCCAGTCGATCCAGGAGATCGGCGACAGCGGCGGAGTCGGCGTCAGAGCAGTAGTAGGCAGGTAGTCGCTGGGGGGCTTGGATGCCGACTCGCTCCAGGAGCGCGAGGGCCGCATCCGTCTCATGCGCGGGAGGCCGCCCGCCTGAAACCCGGGCGTCGATGCGCAACGCGCCACTATCCACCCAGCATCGGCACGCCAGCAGCAATGTCAGCCACGTGCCGCGGAGCGTGAACGTGAGGGCGTACTGGCCGCGCATCGCCTCCAGCGCGCGCCACTTGCGGGCGGCGGCGTCGCACGGTCTCCCGTCACGTCGGAACGTCCGCGGGTTGAACTCCATGATGCGGTCGATGTGCGGGTTGCCGACGAACGCGGGTCGATTCCACCGCGCGCAGAGCAGGTCTATGCGCGCGTTCGGATAGCGACGTCGCAGGTTCTCGAATACGGGCGTGACGAGGATACCGTCGCCGATGTGGTCGAGCTTGATGACGAGGATGGACCGTGGGTCGGCCGGGACCGCGCGTCGGGCGAAGAAGACGCGCCACAAGACCCAGGATACCGCGAAGAACAGCCGTTCGATCATGCTATGGGGCGACGCGCAATGGGCGAAGCATCAGTTGTCTGACTCTGCGTCGGGGAGGTCCCGCCCGTGGACCATATGGCGCTCTTCCGTCGAGAATTCGGCCGGGAACCGTGTGTCGTCGTCGTAGATGGCCCCTCTGAGATTGGTCCGGTGGAGATCCGCTCCGACCAAACTGGCGCCCCGCAGGTCCGCGTCGCTCATGTCGCTGCCGAACAGGTTGGATCCGGCGAAGTCACAGTCGCGGAAGTTCAGTCCGCTGAGGTTGCCGCCCCAAAGTTCCGCCCCGGTCATCACCATGCCGGTCAGGTCCGCGGCCAGCAACTCGTCCCGCCGTTCGAAGTTCACCCACTCGGTGAACTGCTTCAGTGTCGGGCGCTCGGCCATTCGTCTCCCTCGCTCGATGTTCAGAGTACCCACATAAAGAGGAACGCTATCACCACGGTCAGGGCGATCATGCCCAGCACGAGTCGCCTGCGACGCGCGGCTTGTTGGAGCCATAGGTCG
Organism: Candidatus Poribacteria bacterium; assembly: GCA_018644665.1. Lineage (GTDB taxonomy): Bacteria > Poribacteria > WGA-4E. The sequence continues at coordinate 10,514 of JABGQA010000044.1, read as the reverse complement.
TCAGAATTGGGTTCGCGCACTTCGACGCGCACCGTGAACCGCTCGCGTGGCTTGTCACCCGGGCCGCCCACGACGGTGTACCGGCCCTTCACGCCATCAGGCGTATCGCGCGCCATAGTCAGCCCCATGAGGTTGGGCTAGAACGTGACGGTAAACGAGGCCAGGGGCGTGCTCCAACGCGGAGCGTGGGCCACGGGTTCCATCAGATTCGTCGGAGGAGGCGGCGAGGGAAGCAGCGGCTCGTTGCGGTCCCGGCCGCGCATCCGCCAGTAGTCGTATAGGCCGATGCCGATCGCCAGCCCAGCGGCGCTGGCGCCGACGATGTTCCAGTCGCTGCCCTCAACGCCCGCGCTGAGGTTGCCCGCGCTCACGACGCGGACGCCCTTGACGATCAGGAAGCTGTGGATCGCCGTAAACGGAAGCGCCGTCAACGTCACGATCTCGAACCGGCGGAGGGCGGACTCCCCTGCCGACGCGGTCGCTTCGACGGCGTCGGGCGCCCTGGGCGTCAACGGGTCGGGGGCAGGCAGCGGGGTTGGCGCCTGACCATGAGCGGTCGTCGTCCACGCGACGAGCAGTAGCGCAAGCAGTGCAAGCGCGCGCCCGTCGAGGCGCGTCCGATATGTCTGAACCGTGTTCACGCTAACGCCTCACGTCTCGCCGTCTGTCGGCTCCGGCTCTGGCGCCGTCTGACTTCGGTGTCGGATGATGTATACAACGAGCATGCCAGCGCCGGTGCAGATGAACATGTCCGCGAGGTTGAAGAACGGCCATTGGTACGCCCCGATATCGACGTCGATAAAGTCCACGACGTATCGCAGACGGACGCGGTCGATCAGGTTTCCAACCGCGCCGCCGGCGATGAACGCCAACGCGATCCTCATCCAGCCGCTATCACGGTAAGACCAGTAGTACCACCCGATGAAGCCAAGCGCGAAGACCGACGTCACCAGCAAGAACACGCTAACGCGACCCGGCCCGGAAAACACCGAGAACGCGCCGCCCGTGTTCTCCTGTATCCGCAGGTGGAAGATGCCACCCATCACGGGAATCGTCGGGACGCGCTGGAACGACACGGGCAGTTCAACGCCCCGAGCGGCGAACATATCGACGATGGCGCACTTCGTCCACTGATCGGCGACCACGAGCAGCACGGCGAGAACGGCCACGAGCACGTGCGGCGTCAGCGACCGCCCCGGGACCGGCCCTTCCGTATCGAGGCTCATGCCTGCGCCTCACCACCGGGCGGGGCCGCGAGCTTCGTCCTGACGACGTCCCGCTTGAGGTCGTCCTCTGTAACGTCGGCGGCGGCGACCACTTTGACCGGGACGCCCACAAACGCGGACAGATCCTCCTCGGTCTGCGTGATTGTCGCGAGCGTCTCGGCGTCCTGGACGATAAGCACCGCCTTGCGGGGTCTCCGCTGCCGAGACTCGACACGGGTCCGCATGTCCGTCGCGGCGTCCATCCATGGGCGGTACGGCGCGGATTCCTCTACGGGCGGCAACTCCGGCCTCCGCCTGGCGTTCCCGTTAGTCGGCAGCGACCACTCGGAGAGGAAGATGCTCTCGGCGTCGGGCGCGCCGTAGCCTGCGCGCCACACGTGTTCGGCCAACATTGGGACGAACGGCGTGCAGAGCTTCAGGTACTGCAGTCCCCACTCACGCAGCATCGACTTCATCCGGTCGATTTGGCCCTGGTCGTCCTCCTCGGTCTCCTCCATCTCGTCAACGGTCGCGCAGACGCCGTCGATGTCCGCACGGAGCGACCGGACGCCCTCCCACGCAGCGGTGAAGTCGTATTCGCGGAAGGCGCGGACGATTTCGTGCCGCGTGGTCTCGAAGTGCGTCGCGAACATGCGGGTCATCGCCGGCGGCGGGGCGGCAGTCTTCACCATCCTTGCCGCGTCGCGCGTCGTGTATGCCAGACGACACAGCGTGTCAGATAGCTCGCTGTAGATGGTGGCAACGCGGTCCAGCGCCTCGGCGTCCGAGTCGCTCGCGTCGGCATCCTCGGACAGGACGAGCAATCGCAGCATGTCCGACCCGCCGGCGGTGTCGTCCAGCAGGGAAGAAAGCGACCTGCGCGCCAGCAGGTCCTCAGGCCCCGCCTGGGCCCGGGCGTCGCACACGTGGAGGAACTGCGTCGGGAAGTGTTCCTTCGTCGCGTAGAGGGCGAGCAGGAGGCGGCCAAGCCACGCCTCGGCGCGATCGGTCTGCTCAATGTATATGTCGCCCACGGCCGCGGTCTCGCGCCGCCCCTCCATGTTGAGGAGCGTCGTGAGGAGCGTCGCCATGCGCGGATCGACGATGCTCGTGTCCTTGCGGAACTCTCTCGCGCCGCACCCGGCGCAGATGACGTCGTTGGCGAGGATGTCGTCGGCTTTGGCGGGGAACCAGGCGTCGGTGCCCTTGTGACTGATGAAGTCCCGCGCGGCCTTCACGGACCGCTCGACTTCAAGCTGCTCGCCACACTTCTGGCAGTAGAACGCCGGTACCGGGAGCCCCCACACCCGCTGTCGGGACGCGCACCATTCTTCCTGCGATCCCACCCGGTCGACGAGTTCGTCTCGGTAGCCAGCGGGGAAGCAGTCGATGCCCTGCAACGCCTGCGCGGCTCGTGCGGCCAGACGCTTCTTGGCCGGGTCGAACATCCACTGGTCCGCCGGCCTGAACACCGCCGGGCTTTCGCAGGTCCAGCAGTGCGGATACGGCAGCTCTACCGGGTCGGCGAGCATCAGGTAACCGAGGTTGTCCAGGTGCAGCGCGATGTGCTGGGACGCATCGAACACGCCCAACCCGCAGTACGCCTCGGCGTCCTCTGTCAGGCGGCCGTCGTCGTCGATGATGGAGACGATGCGGTAGTTGTGCTCCAGCCGCACCACGTAGTCGTCCTGGTTGTGCCCTGGGACGGCCAGGAACAGCCCGGTGCCGCGTCGCGGGGCGCCGTTCATCTGGCAATGGACGACCGGCAGCTCGACATCCACCAACGGATGGCTGCACGTGCATTCGAGTAGCTCGGAGGCGTCGAGTCGCTCGATGATCGGCAGATCCGCGCTTTCGAGGACGCTCTGCGCGGTCTCCTCCTCAATGATGAGGATGTCGCCCTCGTACTCCACGGCGACGTACGAGCCGTCCTTGGGCAGCGCGACGGCGATCCCCGCCGGCAGCGCCCACAGTTCGACCACCCAGACCATGAGGCTCACGTTGACGCCGAGCCGCTCCAGGCCGGCGCGCACGGGGAAGCGCACGTACGCCGCGGCCGACTTCCGAGGCCGGTGCACCAACTCGTCCGTGGTGAGGATCGTCTGGCACTCGACGCACCAATAACTCGGCTTCGAGTCCTTGGTAAGGAAGCCCTGCTCCATCAGGGCTCCGAACCCGTCCAGCAGGCGCGCCTCGTAACGCGCCTCCAACGTGGGCCGGATTCCGCGCCAGTCGGCGAATATCCCGAGCCGCTGCAGCAGTTCCTTCTCGGTCTGCATTCGCTCCGCGACCTGGGCCTTGGACCGGCGTCGGACATCGACGGCGTCGGCGGCGGAGCCCTTCTCGCGCGTCTCCTGCGCGCTGACCGTCTCGGCGCACGGGTCGAAGAGGTTCCAACTGGGCGTGTAGGAGACGTTGTAGCCCATCAACGCCGCGGCCTTGAAGTAGATGTCCTTCAGGACGCGGTGCGCCAGGTCGTGCGGCGACGGATCCGCCTGGGGCCGCCGTGGGATGTCATGGATGACCTGCTTTTGGCGCCCCTTGTTCTTCTGGCGCAACTGGGCGAGCAGGTCGCCATCAGTCCAAAACTGGACGATCTCGTCGTCGCTCAGCGAAGCCCGTACCGCTTCGGCGAATTCATCGTACGAGGGTTGCTTCGTCATTATCCTCTGTCCGTCGTCGTCGCCGATTCGCCGTGGGCGGTGTGTGTCATTACGCGCGTGCGCCGACCTCGGTCGTGCGGTCTTCGTCAGTGGTGGCAGGTTCCTCGCCGACGGGGTCGGGTTGGATGTCGTCTTCTTCCGCCAGATGGTGCGTGACCTGCGCGAGGTGCTTCACGATCATGGCCTGGTAGTCGCGCGCGAATTGCCGCGCCCGGGCATCGGGCTGCGGCCCGCGCGTCGCAGTCTGCGTCCCGCGCGCCTGCGCTGCATCGAGTATTCTCTGCGCCTCCGCTCGGGCGTCGTCGACGATGGTCTTGCCCTTGGCGCGCGCCTCGTCGCCGATTCTGCGCGCCTCCTGTCGGGCCTGGTCGACTTCCTGGCGCCCTCCCGGTGGCGTCGGCGCGTCCCCGACATCTGTCCCCTCGCCCGCGGGTTCCACCCCGCCGCTGGCGAGCCGTTGTGTGAGCCGCGCGTTCTCGTGGAGGAGCGCCTCCAGCCCCTCGGCTACCTGGAACAGGAACTGCTCCACGTCTTCGGGGTCGAGGCCGTTCAGGGTCTTCCGCCGGAACTCCTTCTGGTAGATGTCGAGGGGCGTCAGCTTCATCCGCCACCCAACTCTCGGGAGCGTTCCGCGGCTGCCCGAACGGCGGAGGCAAACGCTGCCCGAACGGCTCCCGCCTCCAACTCCTGCAACCCGGCGGCGGTCGTTCCGCCCGGTGAGGTGACCTGCGTCTTAAGCACCGCCGGATGCACGCCGCGCTCCTGGACGACCTTGGCCGCCCCGAGCGCCGTCTGCGCGGCCAGCAGGCACGCTTGCTCGAAGGTTAGCCCGAGCTGTACGCCGGCGTCGGCCATCGCCTCGATCGCGAGGAAGATGAACGCTGGGCCGCTGCCGCTCAATCCCGTGACGGCGTCCAGGTACTTCTCCTCGACGCGAACCGTTCGGCCAACTGTGGCAAACAACTCCTCGGCTAGGTCGACGTGCGAGTCGCCCGCGTGCGCCCCCGCGCAGATGGCTGTCGCCGCTTCGCCGACCGAGGCGGCCAGGTTCGGCATGACTCGCACGACGGGGACTCCGTCGGGAAGTCCCGCGCCCAGGCGCTCCGTCGACACGCCAGCGGCGATCGACAGCACCCATTGGGCCGGTCTCAGAGCTTCGGCCAGCTTCGGCAGGATGTCGTCCAGATTCTGCGGCTTTGCGGAGAACACGACCCAGTCCACCTCGCGGACCAGATCGCCGATGGATTCCGCCGCTCGCGCGCCGTGTCGCTCGGCGACTGCCTCAGCGTGGTCGTGGCGCACATCGTTGACCCATGCGTTCTCGGGGAGGATGCCGCCGGCCGCGATGGCGCCGCTCAGGATGGCCTCGCCCATGAAACCAACGCCGATGAATCCGACGCGCTGTGACGAGAGTTCGGCGGACATCTCAACTCCGCGGGATCGCGCTACGGTCGCTGTCCGAAGATCGCCGTCCCAAGGCGCACGATCGTCGCGCCTTCCTCGATGGCGATCTCGAAATCGCCGGTCATCCCCATGGACAGTTGGTCCATGCGCACACGTTCGTGTCCCATTGTCTCGATGCTGCGAGCCAGGTCGCGCGTGCGCCGGAAGCAGTCGCGGACCACCGACTCGTCCTCGGTGAAGGGGGCCATGGTCATCAGTCCGTTGACGCGGACCTGCTGGCACTCTTCCGCGGCTTCAAGTAGGGGTTCTATCTCTCCGGGGGCTACGCCGTGCTTCGTGGACTCGCCGGTCACGTTGACCTGTATGAGCGCCTCGGGGCCGTCGACGCCTTGCTCGAGGGCCAACGCGTCCAGCCTGCGCAGGAGTCGGGCCGAATCGACGGAGTCGATGCTGTGGAACAGGCAAACGGCTCGCCGCGCCTTGTTCGACTGCAAGCTTCCGACTAAGCGCCACCGAACGGGCGCGCTCACTTCCTGTATCTTGGGTTCCGCCTCTTGGATGCGGTTCTCGCCCACGTCTGTCACGCCAGCGGCCGCGGCCGCCTCGACGTACGACGCGGGGAAGCGTTTTGACACCGCGACGATCGTGACGTCGGCGGGGTCCCTCCCTGCTCGAATAGCGGCCTCCGCGACCCGCGCGGTTACCGCCCGGAAACGGCTCCCGATATCGTCCACGCGGCGCCTCCCGTCGGAGCCTGGCGATTCCATCCATGCTATCATACCGCCGCGCGACCCTTCAAGTTACGAGAACGCCTGAACCCGCCGTACAGGCGCTTCGGCAGGGCATCGCGCGTCGTCGCAGGGAGCCCGATCGGCCTCCTGCGGAGTAGACGATATTACATGTCGCGGGGAACCGATTTGGCCACATTCGACGCCTCGTTCTGCCAAGATCTCGCGCGCTCCGCACACACCGAGTGGCTCGAGACGAACGGCATCGGCGGGTACGCTTCCGGCACGGTCGCAGGCATGCCGACGCGTCGGTACCACGCGCTGCTGGTCGCCTCGCTGCGGCCACCGACACATCGCGTCGCCACGCTCATGGCAATGGATGAGACGTTCGCCCCGCCTAGCCTCACGCAAGACGACGACGCGTACGCCCTGAGCGCCTTCGAATACGATGGCGTCGTTCACCCGACGGGTCACCTCTACCTAGTGGAGTTCGCCTCCGATCCGTACCCGACTTGGCGATGGCGACTGCCGAACGGCTCCGAGTTGCGGCGGGAACTCGCGCTCGCGCACGGGGAGAACACCGTCGCCATACGCTACCGGCTGACGGACGGGCCGGGCGGCGTACTGCGCCTGCGGCCTCGGCTGGTGTGCCGTGACTACCACTCGCTCCGACGGCACGAGGCCGGCGATCATCCGGTCGTCACCGTCGATGGGCGCCGTCTGGCCGCATCGCTCGGGGTGGACGCGCCCGATCTGGTGATACAACACGACGCCGATGACATCGACAACACGGAGATCTGGTATCACGGCGCGCAGTACGCCGTGGAGCGGGAGCGCGGACAGGACTGCGCAGAGGATCACCTGTCGCCGGTGGAGTTCTCGGCAGTTCTCGGGGGCGCGCGGGACACCGTTACCCTCGTCGCCACCGTCGGCGGAGACGTGAGCGTGACTGCCGCGAGTGTTTTCGATGCAGCGCGACTCCGGCGATCACGGCAATGCGCCAACCTTCGGGTCGCGGAGGATGTCCCCGAGCCCGTGCGCGACGGCCTGCGGGAGATCGCCGGACGCGTCTCAGACTACGTCGTGCGGCGCGGTGATAGCCGCCGAACGATACTCGCGGGGTACCCGTGGTTCGCCGACTGGGGCCGGGACACGATGATCGCGCTGCCCGGCCTCACGCTCGCGGTGGGCGATGCGGACGCGGCCCGCGAGATCATCGACACGTACGCCCGCCATTGCGTGGATGGGCTGATACCCAACAGATTCCCCGACGCCGGCGAAGAGCCGGACTACAACACCGCCGACGCGACCCTTTGGTTCGTCGAGGCGATTCGTCAATACGCGGAGCACAGACCGCAGGACAGCATCGCCGTCGATGAGTGGTACACGCTGCTGCGCGACATCATCGGCGCCCACCGGCGGGGGACGCGGCACAACATCCACGTCGCGGAAGACGGCCTGCTGCACGCGGGCGAGGGCGCATCGCAACTCACGTGGATGGATGCGAAGATCGGCGACTGGGCAGTGACGCCTCGCGTCGGGAAGCCCGTCGAGATCAACGCTCTGTGGTACAACGCGCTGCGCACCGTGGAGAGCTTAGCGCGCCGGGCCGGCGACGGCCCCACGGAGGCGAGGTGCGCCGCCGACGCCGAACAGGTCCGCGAGTCGTTCATCGCTCGGTTCGTGAACGCCGCGAACGGCGGCCTCTACGATGTCGTCGACTCACCCGACGGCGACGACGCCACGGTTCGCCCCAACCAGATCATCGCCGTGAGCCTGCATCACCGCGCACTCCCCAACGACGCCGAACGCGGCGTCGTGGACGTCGTCCGTCGTCGTCTGCTAACCCCGGTGGGGTTGCGGAGTCTCGCGCCGAACCATCCAGCATATAACCCCGTATACGCGGGGTCGCCGGCCGAACGGGACGCTTCCTACCACCAGGGGCCCGTCTGGGGTTGGCCGTGGGGGCCGTACTTCACCGCGCTTGGGAACGCGTACGGCCGTGACGCCGCCTACCGCACGACGCTCGTTGAGGCGCTGTCGGCGCTCTTCTCGGAGCGGGACGTCCGGGGCATCGGCGGGATCGCGGAGATATACGACGGGCGAGAACCGCACGCCGCGCGGGGCTGCCCGTGGCAGGCGTGGAGCGTCGCGGAGGTGCTGCGGGTGGCGTGGGAGGAAGGATTGCTGGAACGGCGGTAGCGGACGCTCGTTCGTTCCGTGCGCAAGGGACCCCATCTTAATCTTCCCCTGCCAGGGGAAGACACTTGCCGGCCTACGTGACAGCACGCATCGTGAAGGCGACCTAGTGCCCGCCCACCCAAAATCGGGACGCCAGAGTTCGCGCAAGGGCGCTTGCCCCGGGCCGCTCAGTCCGGTACGTTGGACGGCGGATATTCGGAGGCGAGACGTATGGGTTCGGCCGTATCGTGGGTTTGGTTCGGCGTCAGTCTGTACTGGCTCTACTGCATCTTCATGGGCCTCAAGGGGTTCGGCGGGACGAAGACGGCGTCGGACTATTTCATCGCCGGTCGCCAGTTGCCGATGTGGGTGTTCGTGCTCGCCGCCACGGCGACGTCCTTCAGCGGCTGGACGTTCATCGGGCATCCCGCCACGCTGTTTAAGTCGGGTCTCGCCTACGCGTTCGCGTCGTTCTACGCCATCACGATTCCCTTCTCGGGCGTGCTGTTCCTCAAGCGGCAGTGGCTCGTCGGCAAGCGGTACGACTTCATCACGCCCGGCGAGATGTTTCGGCACTACTACGACAGCGAGGCGATGCGCCTCCTCACCGTGCTCGTCGCGCTGGTGTTCAGCGTGCCGTATTTGGCCGTGCAACTGCGGGCGTGTGGTCTGCTGTTCAACAAGCTGACGGGCCTCCCGGTGTACGCCGGGGCGATCCTCCTATCGGCCGTCGTCGTGTTCTACGTCGCGGCGGGAGGGCTGAAATCGGTCGCGTGGGTCGACTGCTTACAATGCCTTCTGCTGATCCTCGGCATCATCGTTATCGGCATATCGACGATCGTCGCGATCGGGGGATGGGACGCGTTTACCGCGTCTGTTCGCGGCCTCGAAGCGAAGTACCTGGAAGTGCCGGGGATCATCAGGTTCAAGGCCTCCGGGCCCGAGTGGACGGGCCTGAAGACGCTGACCTATATGTTCGCGCTGATGGGCATCCAAGCTGCGCCCGCGTTTTCGATGTGGGCGTTCGCGAACAAGTCCACGCGGCCGTTCCGTTGGCAGCAGGTGATCGCGTCGTCGCTCGTCGTGGGCGCGGTGCTGATATTCTTCACGGCGTTCCAGGGGCTTGGCGGGCAGGTGCTGCATCAGGCGGGTAATCTCGACCTCCCGTCCAAGGCGGACGGGTCGCTTGCCACGGACGCCCTCGTGCCCACCCTAATGCTGAAGACGCTTCCTACGCCATTGCTCGTGTTCGCCGCGATCGCAGCGCTGGCCGCGATGCAGTCCACCGGCGCCGCCTACATGTCCACCGGCGGAGGCATGATCACGCGCGATCTCTTCGTGCGATTCCTCCGACCGAACGCCACCGACGCGGAACAGATATGGTTCGGACGCGGGTGCGTGGTGTTCATCACCGTCTTGGCGTTCATGGTGGCGTTCATCTCGGGCGACCAACTCGTGCTGCTGGGCGGGCTCGCCGTGTCGTACGGGTTCCAGATGTATCCGGCGCTCATCGGTTCGCTGTTCTGGAGACGGCTCACGCGCCAGGGGATCGTCGCTGGACTGGTGGCTGGACTCATCGGCGTCAGCGCTACGTACATGATCCAGGGCTTCCGCTATCCACTGACGATCCACAGCGCGGGATGGGGCATCCTGCTCAACATGACGATCGCCGTGTTGGTGAGCTACCTGGGACCGGCGCGAACGGGTGACGAACTCGTACGCGCGGACGAGTTCCACAACTACCTGCGAGACACCGCCGCCGTCCCGCCGGAGAAGCGGCGCCTGAAGATGCTGATGTGGGTATTGACGCCGCTCTGGTTCGTCTTCGCCATCGGGCCGGGAATCGTCCTGGGCAACCACGCGTTTCCGCCGGTCTTCGGTCTGCCTAGCCTGTGGGTGTGGCAGATCGTGTGGTGGCTCGTCGGTGTGGGGATGATGTACGTGCTCGCGTTCCGGCTGGAGATGTCGATGCCGCCCAGGGTCTCGCTAGGGGACGAAGACGCTACAGTCCTGCTCAGCCGGGCGGGCGACGTGTAACAGGTCGCGGCGCGGGGAGATGACATGACGTCTGGGTACGAGGGATCGCGCCAACAGTACGAAGCCGTCCGCGAGAGCGACGTCATGGCGCCCATGCGCGACGGCGTGCGACTCGCCGCGGACATCTACCGTCCTGCGATCGGCGGGGTCGCCGTTGACGGCGAGTTCCCGGTTCTCCTCGAACGAACGCCCTACGACAAGTCGGCTCCCGGCTGCAGCGCGCGGGGGAAGTACTTCGCCCGACGCGGGTACGTGTGCGTCATCCAGGATGTTCGCGGCCGGTTCGCCAGTGAGGG
>JABGQA010000046.1 GCA_018644665.1 Candidatus Poribacteria bacterium | reverse complement strand
TTCGGCGGCGGCGACCGGCAGACGGCACCGAGGGCTTCCGTCGCGGGACGGGCGAGCCCTCCGCACTGACCGCAACCCTCCCGCGGTACGGTGCGCTCCTGCGCAGCTCGTCCCCGCCGGGTACGGCACGCAGCGGGCCCGGCGGGGACGGGGCAGACCAGACCACGGAACAAGAATCCCATGGAGGGGCGAATGACAGTTCAGCCCGGCAGCGTACTCTTCTCGTACTCTTCGTCGACGACGATCCCGTCGTGCTGACGGTCCTGCAGGCGGCGTTGCAGGCCGAAGGTCTGGAGGCGCGCACGACCGACAGCGTGGACGCCGCCCTGGCGGCGCTGTCGAGCTGGACCCCGGACCTGGTGCTGCTGGATGTGAGGATGCCGGGACGGCTAGGGTTCGAGCTGCAGCACTGGCTCCAGCAACAGCCGCAGAAAGCGCGCATTCCGGTCGTCTTCCTGATGCAGCACGATAGCGTCGAAGATCGCACCTGGGGCCTAGTCAACGGCGCCGTTGATTTCATCAGCAAGAGCTTTCTGGCCCCCAGCAGTATCCATCTGCTGGCCCTGCGCGTCCGCAACCTGGTGATGGTGCAGGAGAGTCAGGGACTGCGCGGGGCGCTGGGGACGGCTGTCGCTTCAGGACGCGGCGAGAACATCGTAGAACTGATCCGCGGGAGAACTCGGCGCGCGCCCGGCAGAGAACCCCAGGTAGGCATCGAGGATCGTGCCGAGATATCCCCAGCGGTTGCGCGTCGACGGCTTGTTGCGGCGCTCGTCACGCAGGCGGGCGAGCCAGCTCTCGACCATGCGAGGTGTGATCGCGTCGAGAGGGTAGTGGCCGAACTCCTCGATGATGAACTTGACCCGCGACTGGTCCGATCGCCGCGTCGTGTCGGCCCAGCGGTCGTAGGTCTCGAGGAACTCGACGACGTACTCGCCGAAGGTGAGCTGGGAGCCACGACGTCGCTCGGCAAGACCGGCCTACCGGCCTTCCTGCAGCAGGGCATCGATCTGGCGCGCCCTATCGATGGCGACGCCGCTGCTGGGTTACCTTGAGGGAGCGCTCCTCACGCCCGTCGCCGCGGCTGCCTGGGGCAGGGTAGCGGGCATACCAGTACTTGCCCTTCTTGCGAAGGGTGACGAGACCGACGGACAGCGTGCGGTTGCTGGGGCGGGGCATGGCGTGGCACCTCCGGAGAGAGTGGTGTAGAGGTGCCAGATTTTGCCCCAATACTGCCCCAACGAATGCATAACTCTGCGGAGTTCATGCGAGTCATGCGTAGCTGGATGGAATACCGCAAGTGATTGGGGTGTATTGCAGTGTGTCTGTAAGATGTTGTCCTGCAATTAGTTTGAGGGAGTGGCCCGACCACGCTAAAAATTCGCTTCGCCGAAAGGCGAGTGGGAGTTCAAGTCTCCCTCCCGGCACCAGCTATGTTTTTGAATTGCAGGGGGTTACGCTCGGTGGTGGCGTGATTTCCTGTGGTCGTTCTGCGGTGCGCCGGACGCAAAGTGTGCCAGAATTGTGCCACTGTGCGCGGTCGTAGAGTCTTGTGCCTACGGGTGCTGCGCTGTGAGACCACGCGGCACGATGGGAACCACGACCTGAGAGGCTATATTGTGGTGGACCGCCGTTGCACCTGGTGAACGAGCCGTTGACGATGGAGATCCTTCCGCCATGACGAGACTTCTGGAGGAGGCCTTTCGGAAGGCCTCGGAACTGCCCGAAGACCGACAGGACCTCATCGGCAGGATGCTGCTTCAGGTCGTGACCGAGGGTGGTGCCGCCTACGAGCTATCGGCCGAGCAGGTAGCGGACGTGAAGAGGTCGCTTGCACAGGCCGAGTCCGAGGACATCGAGACCGCCGACGCTGGGTAGCCCAGCCGGCTGAGGATCTGTCGGACATCGTTCCGTAATTGCGGTAAAAACGAACAATTACCGATATTACGGAACAGGCTGATGACTTCGTCGAATCCCGACATCGACCAACTCCTGCGCGATGGGCGCACAGCGCGCTCCCGCGACCTCGTCGCTGCTGGCCTCTCTCGGTCCGCCATCTCGCGTCGGGTGGCGGCCGGCACGCTCGTCCGCCTCGGCAGGGGCCTGTATGCCCTGCCCGACTACCAGAGCGGGGAGCATAGCGCGCTGGTCGAGGTGGCGCAGCGAGCCCCCAGGGTCGTCTTCTGTCTGCTGACGGCCCTGCGTCTCCATGACCTCACGACGCAGCTACCCCACGAGGTCTGGATCGCGATCGGGAACAAGGAACACCCGCCTCGTATGTCGTACCCCAGACTGCGTACGGTGCGCTTCTCCACGGCATCCCTTGCCGCCGGTGTGGAGACGCGCGAGGTCGAGGGTGCACGTCTTCGCGTTACCGGAGTGCCCAAGACCGTCGCCGATTGCTTCAAGTTCCGCAGCAAGGTGGGACTCGGCGTGGCGCTCGAGGCGCTGCGGGAGACCATTCGGGGTCGGAGGGCAACGATCGACGAGGTGTGGCGCTACGCGCGGGTCGATCGCGTCCAGAAGGTCCTGCGTCCTTACCTGGAGGCGCTGGCGTGAGCGGGGGCCGGGCTGCGTTCATCCACGCATGACTGCTGAACTTGGCCCGGTCGCGCGGCGACGACTTCAACCGGGTCGTTGATCGCTACGCGCTGGAGCGCTGGCTCTACCGGCTGTCGGTTTCCGATGCCCGAGACCGACTGTGGCTGAAGGGCGCCATGCTGTTCACGCTCTGGTTCGACTCACCCCACCGCCCCACGCGGGATGCTGACTTCCTGGGGCACGGCCCGCGTGATCCGGAGGCGCTCGCCGCGATGGTCCGCCAGGTGAGCGCCATCGCTTGCGACGATGGGGTCGAGTTCGGCCCTGACTCGGTGACCGTCGAAGAGATCCGCGAGGGGGTTCGCTACGGCGGACTCCGGGTCAAGGTGCTCGGCTTTCTTGGAAGGGCAAGGTGTCCAGTGCAGCTCGATGTGGGTTTCGGCGACTCCGTCGTCCCCGGCGTCGACGAGGTTGAGTTCCCCACGCTCCTCGACGATGTCCCGGCACCTCATCTAAGGGTCTACCCCCGCGCCACCGTGGTCGCCGAGAAGCTCGAAGCTATTGCCAGTCTGGGGATGGCCAACAGCCGGATGAAGGACTACTTCGACCTGCATGCCCTGGCCCGTGAGGGTGCGATCGACGAGGTGGTGCTGGGTGAGGCGATCGCCGCGACCTTCCACAGACGAGCAACGCCGTTGCCTACGGGGCTGCCGACGGGCCTGACTCAGGAGTTCGCCGACGATGCTGACAAGCAGACCCAGTGGCGTGCGTTCCTCAGGAAGAACCATCTCGACGGGCCCACTCTGGAGGACGTTGTGAAGGAGATCGCCAGCCTGGTTCGTGAGCCACTTGAGCGTGCACGTGGCGGGGAGGGTGTGTAAGGATTCTGTGTGTGAGCCGTAAGTTGCTCGCCCCGCCATCCTGACTCGATCACCGAAGTCCATGGCGAGTTGATATCTGGCGGCATGCCATTCCTTGGCGGCCGTCTCTACCTCGTCCTCGACGAGATCCTGCCGACCACAGGCTGACCCCCTCGGCCTTCGTGTGGCCAAGTTGATCGCCAGCAAGAAATCCAGCTCCGCCAGGCCCGCCGGAAGTGTGCCAAGAGTGTGCCAAACCAGGCCTGTGCGAGGGTGTTCGGCCGTCTCTCAATGGGAAGCTCCGACAGTTATCTAACATGCTGTTTTTATTTAGCATGTAGCCAGAGAAGGGCCGACACGCGACACCGCCGAATCCGGGCCAGATCGTCCCCGAGCAATTCTTAAAATCCGCTGAGGAGAGATCCTCGTGGGGGTTCGAGTCTCCCTCCCGGCACCAATAAAAACAACGAGTTACGCGATGCTCTCGCTCCGGCTCCTCCAGTAACTCTGAGGGCATTTGCCCCGGGCCTGGCCCGCGTGCTGCATAACTCCTTGCTCCCTCGTCTGTCTGACATCCAGGTTGGCCAACCGCCGGTCACCGTCCTATCTCGTTGCCCAATAGGCGGCTGGAAGAGCGACGCGGTTTCAGTTCGGCCCCGGGTATCTGCGTCTGCTGGCCGACGCATCGCACATTACAACCATGCGTCCTGGGCAGGGTACCGGGGCGGCACACCGCGGGAATGGACGACGGATGAGTGACGCGCACGGCGGCAACGGATGGGTAAGCTGGCAAGACGACTTCCCGATCGAGGAATCGCACACATCGGCGAGCGGGCAAGAGATCACCTTCCGGATCGACATGGATGAGTCGCCGACCGGCTACAGGGCCACCGCCCAGGAGACCGACAGGAGTCGGGGGTGCCGGATGGGGTACCGACTCAGCGTGTTCTCCCCGATCAACCCGTATCTCGCGCTCGGCGAGTTCCGACGTCTGATCCGGACGCGTCTCGCGACGCGGTCCGTGGAGCGTAGTGATGGTTTCGTGGGTCTCACGCACGACTGCCTGGTCGGTGTGATCGACTACGCCGAGGAGGACGGAGGACCGCGCGGGTAGGTCCACGGCACCGGAACAGGCTACCTTGGAGTCAGACAACCAGGTCCTCGCGGCAGAGACCGGAGCCATGGCAACCATCCCAAGCGCGATTCCAGCGGCGTACCATCGAGATGTCACGCGCGCCGTGGCGATCTGCAAAGAAGAGGGCTGCCGCGCGATCTACGTCTTCGGCTCCGTCGTCGCTGGATCACCAGGGATCCGCTCGGATCTAGACCTTGCCGTTCGGGGCTGTCCGCCTGAGAGGTACTACGGGCTCCTGGGGCGTCTCATGGAAGAGGTGGGCGTGCCCGTCGACCTGATCGACCTTGACAGCGACACACGCATTGCCGACTACCTGGAGCGAGAGGGCCAGCTCATCCATGTTGGATGAGGGCCAGCGCCGGCTTGTCGAGAGAGAACTCGACGAGATCGATGCGCTCGTCACGAAATCGTCGGCGCTGACCGATGTGCCCAAAGGCGAAGAGCCGTCCTTCGAGCGGCTGGCGGCTCTGTCCCAGATCCTCAACTCATTCTACACGGGACTCGAGCGTGTCTTCGATCGCATCGCGAGGCAAGTGGATGGTGCGAGTCCCGCTGGCGAGCGGTGGCACGCAGAACTCCTCAGCGCCATGGCGAGGCCGGCATCGCACCGACCCGCCGTTCTCTCCAAGGAATGCCACGCACGCCTGCGGGAATACCTCGCGTTCCGCCATCGGTCTCGGCTGGATACGCGCACGAGATCGAGTGGCGGCCGATGCGGCACCTCGTGGAGGACCTCGAGTCCGTGTGGCGGAAGGCGCGCCTGGAGGTCAGGCGCTACCTGGCGGCCAGCGAGTCCAGTGCGCCGGATCAGAGCACGGACTGAGACAAGCTGACAACAGGGCAACGGGCGCCGCCTTCGGGGTGGACCCACGACCCGCGTCTTGGGCACCCGGGTAGGTCGCCTCTTGACGGCGGGTGAGTTGCTGAGCATACTACTATCAAGTTAGTATTTATGGTGTAGTAGAATGGCTGGACCAGGCGTCTGCTGACGTCCTGCAGGGGAGCAGGTGGTCTGCCATCATCGGTGTGTTGCGTGACGCTACCGTACGCCTGTCTACTATATAGATAGTATTTATGACCTCGCCAAGACGGTGCGGCCCTTCGGGGGCTCTGTACACCGGCTGAATCTCGGAGGACGAACGTGGCGAAGCCGCAGCTGGCCAAGCTGGAGCTGGAAGTCATGAAGCGTATCTGGGCTCGACAGAGAGCGACGGTTCGGGACGTGTGGGAGGACCTCTATCCCGCGACATCCCTTGCCTACACGACGGTGGCGACGGTGATCCGCAAGATCGAGCAGAAGGGGTTCGTGGCCCACGAGGCCGAGGACCGGACCTACGTCTACTACCCGACCGTGGCACAGGACGATGCGTCGAGCAACATGGCCCGCGACCTGGTGGAGCGGGTCTTTGACGGTTCGCCGACACGGCTCGTCAGGGCATTGATCGACAGCGGTGACCTGTCCGACGAAGAGTTGGCCGAGCTGCAGCAACTGGTGGATACCTGGCGGAACAGGAAGACGAGCGATGACTGAGCAAGCGATCATCTGGCTGGCGAATCTGTCGTGGCAGGTCGCAGTGGCGTGCCTGCTTGCCTGGGCCGGGCTGGCGCTCCTGCGGGTCGGCGCTCCCGCGCTGCGGCGCCGGGTGTGGCAGATCGCGGCGGTGTGCCCCCTGGCATTCGCGGCGCTGCCCCTGGGAGGGGATCTCGCTCTCATCCAATGGCCGCCGGTCGGGAGCGGCGCTCTGCAGCTTCGGGGTCATCCCAGGGCTGTGCCGACGGGTTCGGTGACCGACGTCATCTCTGGACTCGCGATCGAGGATGAGATCGCCGTGCGAGAGCAGGTTGGTGACGCGGGTGAAGCGGGCTGGCGGGATGTGGACACGGCGCCATCGGTGGGCGATGTGCCTCAGATCGGAGTGGCACCTGCGCCTCGAGGTGCTGTTGGCGGCATCGAGTCCCTCGACCGCAGCCTCGTGTTCCGCGTCCTGCTCGGTGCCTGGCTGCTCGGGGTGATGTTGCAGGTCCTGCGGCTGCTTGTCTCACACATGCGGCTTCGGCGTCTGCTGGCCTCGGGCGTCACGGCCACGGACCGCGCTGCCATGGAGGCGATGGCGGACGCACAGATAGCGACGGGCTTCGAGCAGCGCGTGAGGCTCCTGCGCATCTCCGGACTGCAGACGCCTTTCGCCTGCCTCGGTCATCCGTCCGTCATCGCACTCCCCTTGGACACTGAGGACCGGGAGACTCTGCGCGTTGTCCTGGCGCACGAGCTCGCTCACCTGCAGCAGCACGACGAGTGGTGGAACCTCCTGCATCGCCTGGTGGGCTGCCTGCTCTTCTTCCATCCACCGTACCGGGTGGCCGTGCGGGAGTTCGAAGCGGCAAGCGAAGAGCTGTGCGACGCTGTCGCCACCCGGCAAGCGGCATCTCCTCGCGCCTACGCCCTCTGTCTGCTGGACGTGGTGCGCCAGAGGGCAGCCTCGGGTCAGATTGCCCTCGGGCAGCCCGGGCGCCGCCTGGCCCGGCGGCTGACGGGCATTCTCAGCAGCGACCGGCGAACGGAGCTGTCTCCCCGTCGCCTCCGGGGGGCTGTCGCCTTGTGTCTCGTCGGGGTCACGTCGATCGCCTGCGTCGACCTGTTTACCTTCAGATCCTCGCAAGGCCAGGCCAGCGCTGGGGGAAACGCACTCGCGCAGCTGGCCGACGAACTGGGCAACGGGCTGTCGGACGCGGACGTGGATGTGCGTCTCGAAGTGGTTCGGGCCCTCGGCACCCTCGGGCGGCCCGCGGTGCCGCTGCTGTCCCGGGCGCTGGCCGACACGAGCCGTCGCGTCCGCCTCGCTGCCGTCGAAGAAATCGGTGGACTTGGCCAGGCAGCGGCCGACGCGGTTCCCCTGCTCCTTGCCGAGCTGAAGGACGAGAGCGGCGCAGAGATGCAGTGCCGCGCTGCGGAGGCCCTCGGTCGCATCGGCAGCGCGGCGAGGGAGGCCGCAGAGCCGCTCCAGCGCCTGGCCCGTCACGACGATGCCCGCCTCCGGGCCACAGCGACGGCGGCGCTGGCCGCCACCGGGGTCCCTCCGGAGACAGTGGTCCCGCAGCTCATCGAGGCCCTCGAGGACCCGTCCGACGAAGTCCGGGAGCGGGCGGCAGAGGCGCTTGTGTCCCTGGGAGAGGCGGCGCTGCCGCTGCTGGTTGCCGCCCTTCCTTCGGCACCGGCAGCTCTGCAGGCAAAGCTGGTGAATGTTCTCGGCGATATGTCGACGCCGGCCGTGGCGGCCCTCGTCACCGCGCTCTCCAGCTCCGAGCAGCCCGTACGGAGGGAAGCGGCCGACGCACTGGGTGACCTGCGCGTGAGGGACGCGCAGGCAACCGCAGCGCTGGTCCGGGCGTTGAGCGATCCCTCGATCGAGGTGCGGTGGGAAGTCGTCGACGCGCTGGGGGATATCGGGATCCACGACGAGCAGGTCGAGGCGGGGCTCGTCGCAACCCTCGCCGACGAAGACCCCGACGTGCGTCTGCGGACGCTACAGGCACTACGTGAGGTCGGCGTCGACGATCGGATTTTGGTGCCGGCCCTTCTGCGGTCCCTGAAGGACCGGTCCGAGCGCGTCCGCGATGCAGCCCGCGAAGAACTGGACGAACTCGTCGAAGCTCGCGCCCGGGGTCGGGGCGAGCCCGCGGTGGAGGATCCCCGTGGCTGAGGCAAGGCGGCGTGTCCGGGCCTGGTTGCTGGCCTTGGCCTGCGGCAGCATCCCCTGCACGGTGTGGGGTGCGGCTCCGGCACCACTGACGCTCGAGGCGGCCGTGGGCCTGGCGATGGAGAACAGCTACCGCATCCGTGAGCTCAAGCTCGGCGTGCGCCGGAGCCGTCTGTATCTGAAGGCGAGGCAGGCCCAGCTCAAGTCATCGGTGTCGATGGATCTGGTGGTACCGCAGTTCGAGGGGGTGTCCGACTACAAGTGGAACTCCAACCTGCGGCGCAACGAGATCGTGCGACAGAACACTCGCCTGTGGGAGATGGGCCTGTCGGTGTCCCAGCCGCTGGTCCTGTTCGGGACGCCGACGGACGGCTACCTGTCGCTGAACAGCCGCATCAACCGCTACGACCAGGCCGAAGGCGACGACGACATCAGTTCCTACTACAACCGGCACTACCTGCAGTTCGAGCAACCTCTGTTCCGGCCCAACGAGCTCAGGAACGACCTCGAAGAGGCCGAACTCTCCCTGGAACGGGAGGACCTGGAGTTCCTGGAGGACCAGGTCGAGCTGATCGACGATGTGGCGGATCAGTTCTACGATGTTCTCGCCGTCGCGCAGCAGGAGGAGGTCCTTGCCGCGGACGTTGAGGTCCTCGAGGACCTTCTCACGGCAGCTCGGGACCGGGCCGACCGCGACAGCCTGCGGCACATGGAGACCGTGCAGGTGCAGATCGAGCTGGAGAACGCCAAGGAGGCATTGCGGGCCAACCAACGTGACCAACGGGTGGAGTCCGACCGTCTGCGGCAGCGCATCGGGATGGAGGAGGGCCAACCTATCGACGTGGAGGCGTCGACACGGCTCACACCGCTGGAGGTGGATCTCGACGAAGCTCTTGGCTACGGGCTGTCACTGCGTCCGGCCATGCGCCTCCACGACATCTCCATCCGTGAGCAGGAGATCGACGTGGAGAACACCAAGGGGGATGGTGGACCCCATGTCGACCTGGAGATGACCTACGGTCTCGAGAAGCAGGATGAAGGGCTGCGACAGCTGTGGGACCAGTATGACAACAGCTATTCGGTCGGTGTGCGCGTATCGCTGCCCGTATGGGACTGGGGTCGCCGGCAGGCCGAGGTGGAAGCTGAGCGACTGGGGCTCCGAGAGACGGAGCTTCGGAAGACCGAGACACAAGAGAGCATTGCGCAGGAGATCGTCAATGCGGTCACCGATCTGCTGGAATTCCAGCGACGGACCCTCAGCATGCGGGAGAATTCCGCGCGTGCCCGGCAGATGATGCGTGTGAGCGCCGAGCAGTACCGGCAGGGGCGGCTGTCGCTGCAGGACGCACTGCGGGCCGCGTCCACGCAGAAGGAGACGGACCTTGCATTCCTCGATGCCTACCTGGGGTACCGGCGCGCCGTCCTCAACCTGGCCGTCGTGACCCACTTCGACTTCGAGACCGGCGCTCCTCTTCTCGACCGGTTGACTCCGGACCCGGGCTGAGGTCGATCCCGGGACCGCCGCGCCAGCGCCGGCACCACCGCAGGCCTACGCTGGCTGCGCCTCGACCGGCAGCACCACGCGCATGCAGGTTCCCTCGCCCTTGATGCTGTTGGTCTCCACGCGGCCGCCGAGCTGGGTGACGATGCCGTGGGCGATGGCCAGGCCGAGGCCGGTGCCCTGGTTCGGCGCCTTCGTGGTGTAGAAGGGGTCGAAGACGCGCTCCAGCTCCTCCGGCTCCATGCCGACGCCGTTGTCCTCGATCTCGACGACGATGGCGCCGTCCTCGAGACCGGCGTGCAGTTGCACCCGCATCGGCGCCTCCGGGGCGTCGCGGTGACGCTCCTCGACGGCGTCGCGGGCGTTGTTGACCAGGTTGACGAGCACCTGCTCCAGGCGGAAGGTGTCGCCGGTCAGCGGCGGCAGGTCGGCGGCGACACCGACCTCGAGCAGGACCCCGTGGGCGCGCAGCTGGGCCCCCACCATCTGCACGGCGCCATCGACGGCATCGGCGACGACCAGGGGACCGCGGACGTCGGCCTCCTGCTCGCGGGAGAAGAGGCGCAGGTGCTCGATGACGCGGTGCATGTGTCATCTTTCGCCCGATAGTGTACCACCCCTTTTCGGCCAAAGTGTGCCGGGTCTTTTCGGCCAAACTGTGCCACCTGGTTTTCGGCCAAGGTGTACCAGTTGGCCGGGTGGCGTGACTCCTGTGGGCTGAGCCATCCTCGGGTGACCCCTTTGTCACCCGGAGAGGATTTCATGCCCAACAGGAGGAAGAGTACGATGGACGTACGCGCTGCCCTGGTGCTGTTGCGCCGGGGCCTGAGCGAGCGGCAGGTAGCCCGGCAGCTGGGTGCCCATCGGGTGACCGTAAAGCGGTACCGGGTGTGGGCGGAGGCGCAGGGCCTGCTGGAGGGGGATCTGCCACCGTTGGAGGAACTGCAGCCGCTGCTGGAGGCGACGCTGCCGATGACGCAGCCGCCTCAGAACCGGTCCTCGGTGGAGGCCTATGAGGAGCTGGTGGAGCAGTTGCTGGGCGACGAGGTGGAGATCGCGGCGATCTGGGAGCGGCTGAAGGAGCGGGGCTACGAGGGGTCGTATTCCTCGGTCTACCGCTGTGCTCGCCGTCTGCAGCCGAAGCTGCCGGAGGCCACGGTGCGGGTGGAGACGTCTCCGGGCGAGGAAGCCCAGGTGGACTTCGGCTATGCGGGGATGATGGTGGACCCGGAGACGGGTCGCTCCCGGCGGACGTGGGCCTTCGTGATGACGCTGTCGTGGAGCCGCCACCAGTACGTGGAGTTTGTCTTCGACCAGAAGGTCTCCACGTGGCTTTTGTGCCACCGCAACGCCTTCGAGTGGTTGGGCGGCGTGCCGCAGCGTCTGAAGATCGACAACCTGAAGGCGGCGATCGTGAAGGCCTGCTTCGAGGACCCGAAGGTGCAGCACTCGTACCGGATGTGCGCCGAGCACTACGGCTTCCTGATCTCGCCGTGCCGGGTGCGCACGCCGCAGCACAAGGGCAAGGTGGAGCAGGGCGGCGTGCACTACGTGAAGCGCAACTTCCTCGGCGGCCGGGCGCCGACGGACCTGCACCGCGCCAACCGGGAGGTCCTGACCTGGTGCCGGACGACGGCGGGTCAGCGCATCCACGGCACCACCCAGCAACGGCCCCTGGAGCGTTTCGAGCAGGTCGAGGGTGACCACCTGCAGGCGTTGCCCGAGGGCCGCTACGACGAGGCGGTGTGGGCGGAGCTGAAGCTGCACCGGGACTGCCACGTCGTCTTCGACAAGGCCTACTACTCGGCGCCGTACCGGCTGCTGGGCGAGACGCTGTGGGTGTGCGGCGGTCTGCAGCAGGTGCGGATCTTCACCGCCGACTACCAGCTGGTGGCCACCCACGAGCGCGTCGGTCCGGGGCAGCGGCAGACGCATCCGGATCATCTGCCCCCGGAGAAGCTGCCCGGGCTGACGATGGATCGGGGGCGCTGCCGCGAGCAGGCGCAGGCCATCGGCCCGGCCACCACCGAGCTGATCGGCCTCCTGCTGGACGACAAGGTCGTGGATCGGCTGGGCACGGCGCAGCGCCTGCTGCGGCTGGCGGTGCGCACCAGCGAGGCGCGCCTGGAGGCCGCCTGTGAGCGGTCCCTGCACTACGGCGATCCCAGCTACGCGACGGTGAAGCGCATCCTGGCGGAGGGCCTGGAGACGTCGGCCTTGTCGGCCCCGGTCCGGTCCCCGGCGGCCCACGCCTTCGTGCGCAGCGCCGAGGAACTGGTCGGCCACTGGGCGGGAGGCCGCTCATGGAACTGACCCATCAGCTGGTCCCGCAGCTGAAGCTGCTGCGCTTGTCCGGCATCCTCGATACCCTCGAGCGCCGTCAGCAGGAGGCGATCAAGGGCAAGTGGACCTACACCGATTTCCTGCAGCGGCTGCTGGAGGACGAGGTCGAACGCCGCACCCAGAAGCAGCTGGGCCTGCGACTGCGCCGCGCCGGGCTGCATCCGGGCAAGACGCTGGAGAGCTTCGATTTCGATTTCAACCCCTCCATCAACCGGCAGCAGATCCTGCACCTGGCCGAGTGCGATTTCGTGCGCGAGCACCGCAACGTCATCCTCTGCGGACCCACTGGCACCGGCAAGAGCCACCTGGCCCAGGCCCTCGGTCAGGAGGCCTGCCGCAAGGGCTTTCAGGCGCTGATCGTCGACACCGACAAGATGCTCAAGCACCTCAACGGCGGTCGCGCCGACGGCTCCTGGGATCGGCGCCTGGCTACCTACCTGCGTGCCGACCTGCTCATCCTCGACGACTTCGGCCTCAAGCCCCTGACCCCGCCGGGGCCCGAGGACCTCTACGACGTCATCAACGAGCGCTACGAGCAGGGCAGCGTCATCCTCACCAGCAACCGCGCCCCGGCCGAGTGGCCGGACCTCTTCGGCGACCCTCTGCTGGCCTCCGCCGGTCTGGACCGGCTGGCTCACAGGGCCGAGGTCGTCGTCATCCGTGGCGACTCCTACCGCGCCAAGGACCGCCGCAAGCTCGAGAAGGAGGTGCTGACAGACACAGACGACGACGCCTGATTCGAGGCCCACGGGAGTCCGCCATCAGGTGGTACACTTTGCCCGAAAACCGGTGGTCCAGTTTGGACGAAAACTCCTGGTACACTTTCGGGCGACAATTGACA
>JABGQA010000150.1 GCA_018644665.1 Candidatus Poribacteria bacterium | reverse complement strand
GGGAGCCGCAGGACGAATACCCGGATGACGACCTCGACGGGCCGCCGGATGCGTGGTTGCCCGACGGATGGTGGCACGACGACAAGCCCTGACGCAGGCGCGTGATAGATAGAAACCAACGGCGTAGACGCCGAGTAGGAGGGACCATGCGAGAGTTGACGAACGACGAAGTGGCCGAGTTGCGCGAGATGGGCGACCGGCTCGCCGAGATCATGACCGACGCTGGCTATCTACACATCGAGGTGAGCCATCACGCCCCCATTCCGGCAGTGCCGGCCGGGTGGACATCGATCAGCGTGGCGACGACGGAACACCCCGCCAACGCGTGCAGCGAGAGCAGCAAGGATTACAGCGTCTTCGCGGGGTGGGAGTCCTGCGGCGTGAAGTACCTGCACGCAGAGCGCAGCCGATGACCGCCCGCGCCGCCGCCCTGCTGCTGCTGCTCGCCATCACCGCGGGCATCGCGTGGCATCTGGCCTACGTCCGTCCGCATGACAAGCGCTTGCACGAGATCGCCGAGTGCATGGGTGCCGATCAGTCCCGCGAGCGCTACGCCGCCTGCGCCACGGAGACGCCATGACCATCCCAGCCCCCGACCCCGGAATTTACCACGCGGTTCCCTTCGCCGACTATCTGGCGTGGGACGCCGTGTCATCGTCGTACCTGCGCGACCTGCTGCCGCCGAGCACCCCGGCGAAGGCGCAGCACAAGCGCACCCACCCCCGGGACTCGTCGGCGTTCGCGTTCGGCCGCGCCGCCCACGCGCACATCGTGGACCCGAAGTCATGGGCCGATGCGTTCGCCGTCGAGCCCGTCTTCGAGAACTCCGCGCGTACGAAGCTCGGCAAGGATGAGCGGGCCGAGTTCGCCGCGTCCATCGAGGGCCGTCAGCCCGTGTCACATGCCGACTACGTCAAGATCTCGGCCATGTACCGGGCCGTGTGTGACCACGGCGCTCACGCCTCACTCACGGGCGCCCCCGAGGTCTCGGTGGTGTGGGATGACCCCGCGTCCGGCATCCGCTGCAAGGCACGCCCTGACGTGCTCACGGGCACCTTCGCCAGCGACTACAAGACCACGCGCCTCGACACCGTGGACGCGGGCAAGTGGTCAAGGGAGATGACGACGTACCGCTATCACTTCCAGGCGGCCATGTATCTCGAGGGCTTGCTGGCGGCCGATGGCGTGGCCCGCTCATTCCGCTTCGTGCCGCAGTCGAAGATCCCGCCCTACCCGGTGGCTCACTACGACCACCCGTACAGCGACCCGTGGCTCGAAGCCGGGCGCACCATGTACCGCAAGGCCCTGGAAATCCACAGGATATGCACAGCCACGGGATCGTGGCCGGGCCACCCCAACGAACCGCAGGCGCTCGGTTGCCCCCCGTGGGTGATGGAAGACGCCGACGCAGTAGAGAGGAAGGCAATCGATGTCTGGTAGCAGCGACACAACCACGCACGAGAGCCCGCAGATCTTCGCCCTGATGGGTGAGGCCATGCGGCAGATCCAGCCCATCGGCAAGGACGGCACCAACGAGGCGCAACGGTACAACTTCCGCAGCGCGGACGCGGTGTTCGCCGCAGCGCAGCCCATCCTGGCGGGGCTGGGTATCTTCGTCGCCCCCCGCGTCGTCGAGCGCGTCACGTCCGGGCGCGCCGCAGGCATGCCGGACAAACAGACCTTCGCCGACCTGCTCGTCGAGGTGCGATTCTACGCCCCCGACGGCTCCCACGTGGCCGCCATCGTCAACGGGTTTGGCGCCGACTCGCTGGACAAGGCAGCGAACAAAGCACACACCGCGGCGATCAAGCTGGCCGTCTGCGAGGTGTTCCTCATCCCCACCCCGGAGGCCATCGACAGCGAGGCCGGGCGGCAGGCCGGGGCCACCGAGAAGATTCTGCAGGACGCCAAGAACCAGCTACTCGACGAGATCGCGCACATCCTGGAGCGCGCGCGATCGGGCATGGGCGTGCGGGCGTGGGCAACGAAGGTGAGCCGCGCGGTGCTGCACAAGGACAAGCCGGAAACCATCGCCGACGTGGACCGCCTGTTCGTGGCCG